>JAYGGE010000072.1:0-2856 GCA_046581505.1 Verrucomicrobiales bacterium
CTCCAAAGCGCTATGAGATGAAGAAATCGATAAACCTGTGGGCTTTTCCGTATCCCGAACGGATGCCCCTGAAGGAGTGCATGCAACTGGCTAAGGACGCAGGATTTGACGGTATCGAGTTAAATTATGACTTGGGAAACGATCTCTCGCCAAAAAATGGCACGGAGGAGTTTACTGCCATTCGAAAAATGGCGGACAAGATTGGCATTGCCATTAGCGGGGTGTGCTCATTTCTTTTCTGGCCATATCCTCTGACAAGCAATGATCCAAAGGAACGGGGCAGGGGTATGGAGTTGGCGGCGAAAATGACGCAGTGCGCACATGATCTCGGCACGGAAAACCTACTGGTTGTTCCGGGTGCAGTGCACATGCCGTGGCGTGAGGATCACGATCCAACGCCGAATGACGTTTGCGACCGTCGTGCACGGGAAGCAATCGGTAAACTGTTACCGATGGCGGAGAAACTAAAGGTATACCTGAACATGGAGAATATCTTCTTTAACGGATACCTCTTGTCGCCGGAGGAAATGATCAACTTTGTTGACTCATTTGATAGTGAGTTCGTGAAGGTGCATTTTGATACTGGCAACATTATGCTCTTTCAATTTCCTGAGCACTGGATTCGAATCCTTGGCGACCGCATCCAGAACGTGCACCTGAAGGAGTTTACTAAAAAGGGAACAGATCACTCACTGGAGTCATTCCGGCCACTGCTGGACGGCACTACGGACTGGCCCAAGGTGATGGAGGCGTTTGCAGGGATGGGCTATCGTGGGTATCTGACCTTTGAATATTTTCATCCCTATCCTCATTATCCGGAGGCATTGATTTATCAAACAAGCGACTCGCTCAATCGGATGCTGGGACGAGGCTAGACATGCTGCTCCGAATGAGTTGGTATACCCACTTTTTATCCACTCACCATCCCCTTAATCACGCGACCCGCACCCGCGGGGAGTGAGTAGTCACCATCCCCCGTGCAGTGCATGGGGTGCTTGTGCGCGGTAACCCCCACCTGCACCATGAAGAAATAAAGATAAAACATCTATGAAAATGTCTTCTGGAGCGTCTTAACTTTTAAGAAAATGAAACAATGAATTAAAATAATGAACCTGATCAAAATTACTGCACTCTTTCTGCTGAACTTTTCGCTCCTGCCCGAAATTTCATCGGCTCAGGATCAGACTTCTCCGGCGGATCCGGCGATCAAGCAGTTTGTTAAGGCGAAGATTCCCTGTGACATAGACATCTGGGATGGCGTATGGCAAACTAATTGGGGAGTGATGACACTTCACTTCGACGACGGTGTCTTTAGTGGCAATTACGGCCCATCGGCGCACGCAGTGCATGGTCATTTTGAACCCAAGTCTCCCTGCGTGTTGCAGGGGCGCTGGCAGCATACTAACAGCCAAGCGAACGGTCGATTTTCTTTCCGCATAACTGGGCCTAATAGCTTTACCGGCAACTGGAGTTGGGGGGATGCAGACCCGAATGTCGCAGGTAGCCCATGGCACGGCAAGCGCCCGTCGACGCATACGGTTGCTATATCGAAGAAGAATTCGCTCACCCAGCTGGAATTGCAACAGGCCAAACACCGCGCCAAGTTGCAAGCGGAGCATCAGGCGGGATATCGTGAATTGCTGCAGGCGCAGATCACCGAGATTGCGGCGCTGCGCCAGAAATATGTGAAGCGGGGCAATGCCCAAAAGACCGCGGATGCCACCCGCATGCTGGCTGAGCTACGTTGGCTCACTGATTATCAATTGCCCAAGGAAAAGAAGAAGCGATTCGTGGAGAGCATTAAGGATGCGAAGCCGGCCATGGTGAGCGTGATGCTCCTGAAGTCGGCGATCCTGCAGGAATCGGTCGACAAGGAACAGGGTCGCTGGGCGCGCGTGCCGAAAACGCTGGTGGGGGCCAGCATTTTTGCAACGCCTCCGACCGGTTCGAATGGCATTGCGGATTTTAAAGTCACGACGGGCGGACGGATATATTTGGCCCTGAATTATGATTATCAGGGCAACAGCGGCGGTGGTTGGACGGAGGAACGATGGATGCCTGAGGATTTCATGGCGGCTGGTTGGGCCCAGGTACGCGGCGCCCAAATGGTGGCTTGGAGCAATCGTACCTATTCCATTTTCACCCGCAGGGTGGAAAAAGGGGACCATTTTCGGTTGCGCTGCAACAAGTATGAATCGCCCTACGTGATTCTGCTCGATGGCGGCAAGGCAGCAAATACTGATGAGGATTAATGCTCGCCACCAATGTAAAATAATTGAAAGTTACCTGATACAGGATTGCCAGCAGTCGGTGGGGTCACCATCCCCTGAACCCTGTAACCCCCACAATGATCCCCCGTGCAGTGCATGGAGCGCTTGTGTGCTGTGGAGGGATGTGGTTAGGGTGGTGCATGAAAAGTTTTCTACTGCTATTGTCCCTGCCGTTTTTTATGGGAACATCCGTTTCCCCTGCCAGGTCGGGAACTCAAGCCCCAGGGGATCCCAAACCGGTAGACAGCGGAGTTTCGCAGCGTAAGCGGCCGGTGCCGAAGTCAGGAGTAGTCAAGCTGACGGTCGGGGATATACTGAACTCTAGGGGAGATGGGCCTGACGGCAAGGGCAACACGGAAGACGACACGTGGGGTTTCTGGTTCGAGTTGGCGCACGCGCGCGGTACTTATCGCCGGCTTACGCGTTACACCCTGAAGATGTCGCAAAAGGAGAGGGCCAATGGGATTCCACGAAAGGTGCGAGGACCGTTGGCGAGTTTGCTGCCCAACCCGAAGCGCACGGAAGGCTGGATACTTCACACGGACTGGGACGGACGGTTCGAGGGCATCTGGGCCGACAAGGAGAC
>JAYGGE010000081.1:0-19323 GCA_046581505.1 Verrucomicrobiales bacterium
TGCGTGGACAGCCAGAAATTAGAATTCAAAACAGCTACCAGTGGATCCATCGTGTCCTCTCCCTTCATGCCATCGTAGAGCATGGAGAGGAATACCCCAAACGAGCATGCCAGCAGGGCTGCAGGAAGCACGATGGGTCTCCTGGTGAAAAAGTGAAACACCACAGAAAGCAACAACACAATAGTGACAATAAAAATTACTGTCTCGTAGAGATTGGCGACCGGCGGTCGCTGCATCACGATACAGCGCAGCGTCAGCCAAGTCGCAAGCAGCGCCAGGGCGAATATTCCAAAGGTAACTCCCAAGCGTCGCAACCATAGACCTATCCTCGATTGCCCGGCAAGCAGAGCCCCCATCATAAGCAGAAAGCCCAGTAGTAGGCAGGCCTGTACATTTCCAGCAAACTTGCCCTTATAGAGAAGCAATTCCACGCCAATCCGTTTCCCCTCTCCCCGCGGCTCCATCGACCTTTCAGTGCTTTTCCTGAGCGCGGCAAGGGCTTCTTTGAAACCGCTGGAATTAGGCTCAGCAGAACCCAGTATCTCAAGCCTCTCAAGGGCGCCAAGCTCAAAAGCAATTTTCTCCGCCCCGGCAACACCACCGCGAATACCCGCCTCCATTAAATCCGAAGGCAATAACCAAGTCGCCTCATCCACATCCCTAGGCGGAGTAAAGCCAAACAGGCGAGCCGTCTGGAGATACAAACCCATCTGCCTATTTACCATATCAAGGGCAACGCCCAGGTCATCAATTTTAGAAGGGTCTTGGCTTGCCTTGCGAATTGCCGCGACATTCCTTAAAAAAACACTGACGGGAAGATGTTCACCAACGAGATCGGGAGAAACATCGGGAAGATTGATCGAAACTCCTTCACGGGCAAAATCGAACAAGTGGTTGATATATTCAAACTCACCGACATTACCGGCAAGGTGAACAACCTGATTTTGCTTTCCCGTTCGATCTGATTCATCGATTTTCGAGTATTTAGAACTCTTTTCAGAAAGCCTGGTCCTGGGATTGTCCTCAGGGGCGGCAGCGGGCTTGAAGATCTCGTCGTGAGAATAGCGCGAACGGCGCTTGGCATGCTCCTCCATGCCGATGTCAATAATTGCATCAGAATCATTGACGATAAAGGTGGGGAACTTACGGGCGAGTTCCGGCCGGAACATCACGTCCAGCAGCCACTCGGTCGCCGTGATCTTCACCGTCCTGGTGGATCCCGGTTTACCAACCTCAAGCTTCATCGACCTCTTGGCATTATAGCGAAGCAGCTTTACCTGCGCATAAGCCTGCATCGGCTTGATGCGCCCGCCCTGCTGGATCGGCAGGGATTTGAATGCCTCAACAATTTCCTCGTCCCATGGCTGGTATGAGGGAATCTCGCCCTCTGCAACCGCACCCCCAAGCGAAACATGCAGGCCACCAAGCAGGATGAAGAGATCCCTGGTCAATTTGGTTATGATACTGTTCATCCTCCCTGTGCGTTGACATCCTCCATGGACACTTTCTGCGCCCCGCGTCTGCCTTCGCGTTTAAAGTACGCCGTCAATTTCATGATAAAATGCACCAGCAATCCCACTGCCACTGCGATACACGCAACAAGAGGCCACTGCCCCGCCATCAGCGGGCGCTTCCAGACTGCCAGCACGGTATACACCGGGGTGCCGGCAGGATCACCCTCATTTGGACCGAAACTCGCCTGGTAAAAGGTATACTCCCCTGAGTTAAGGGGGTGATTCATCCGTATGCGCACGTCCTCCTCAAGCCCTTCTTCAATCTTGGTCACATCGCTCATGTAGCGCTTAGCCATACTCACGCCCGGGTGATCCTCCTTGATGAACTTTCGCAGCTTGATGCTGTATGGCAGGTGGTAAATACGTTTACGCATTTTCAACGACCACTTATCACCTTCGAGGTCAGTAATTGTAAGTGGTTGCCTTGCATACCCCCAGACAATCCCCTTCCCAAGACCTTGCCCGCCTTTTGATTTAATGTCGACGTAACCACCGGGAATATTTGCCTCTGCTTCCATCTTCGGTTCGAGTCGATCCAGGACATACCCGTCAATAACAGGTATATTGGCGTGCCATGGTTTCACCACTTCCACTACACTGTTCCTGGCATATCTGGTGACAGAAATTGCAAACGGCCAGGCCGTATTTTCAAAGACACGCCTGCTGCCTTCACCCTCAAGGTCAACAAGCCTCTCATGCGGCAACAGATAAACAGTTTCGCGAGCGCCTGCACCGCTCTCCTTGATCAACTCCATGTCCCACTTGGTATAGTCGACAAAATAATCCACCTCATCGCCCTCATGAATCTGCATGTATCCTTCATCGACGAAATGATTGGTAACAAACCCCCATGCCAGAAGGATCAACATTGAAAAATGGGAAATAACCACACCGACAGTCTGCGGACGCTTGCGAATACGGATCAATCCCCCGACAAGAATATTGAAGAATAACAGGCCCATCAGGGGATAGCCGCCAATCAAAGGAATTCCCCATCGGGAAGGCACCGGAACACCGTCGGCGCCCTCAGCGAAAAAGCGATGCACAACAAACGACGAACTGAAATAGTCCTGCTTCACATCATGGATGCCAATATTGACCTGCGCAAGAGTGGCAAAGAGCACAAGGATCGCAAGCAAAGTGAAAAGCGTAGCAGCCAAGCCAAAGGATGAAATGAACTTGATCATCCCCCGCAAGGCACTCAGCACTTTGCCATTACTTGGATCCGACATCACCTTATGGACCGGGCTGAGTGGCATTGGAGTTGAATTTCAGCCCTTTACAGAAAGCCAAAAAGTTTTCCTGCTCGGCAGCAACAAGCTCAGCCGGCCCTATCATCTTCACAAACAGGGAATATTCCCCGAGGGAAAGGATTGCACCAAGCAGGCGACTCCCGGGCTTTGGTGTTTGATCACGCATTCCTGTGTAAGTCCCGGAAATATCGACCAGAGCCGCTCCTCCGCCCAGCATTTCAATGACCGGCAATGCCGCCACTTCGTCTTCACCAATCTCCTTCAAGGCAAGCTGAGAGCGCCAGCGGTTGACATTGGCTGCAAGACCGCCCCCGGATCCATCAAGATGAGCGAGGTAACACTCACCTTCCTGTTTTTCCCCGAATCTAAAATTTGCCATGCGCATTCGGCTGCCCTCAACGGGAATCCAACCCTCGGGCACCTGCCACTCCAGCGGGCCTTTCCCGGCTTGTTTTATTGGCACAGGAAACCGCACCGAACTGGCGGCATCGATCTTCCCCTCACCGTCGATCTCAGCATGAAGTTTTCGCGATTCATTAAGTTCCACACGGTCATCAATAACATTGTTGCATCCCGACAAGGCTAGCAGAGGACAAAAACTTAATGCTGTCAGTTCTTTTAAAGTCATCAAATCAGGGAAGCTCTCAAGCAGCAGTAACTGCAATAACTCACTGCATGCCCTCTGGCAACGAATCCCGGCAATAATTCACTTCCTCTGACAGGCAAATATCACCTCAAACCGCCCTAATTTACGTCACTCTGCAGGAAAGGACTGCCGGATCCGCTCTTCGACTTATCCCCGAAAGGTGCCCTGCCCGGTTCCGGTCTGCGCCACACCAGCCATCCAACCACAAAGCCGATCACCAAACCGATCGCCAAACCGACCGCCAGCAGGGCAAGGGGGCTTGCGCCACAGGCAATATCTGCAGCCTCTTCCGCAGGCTCTTCCGCAGGCTCTTCCGCAAGCTCTTTGGTTTGTGGTTCAGCATCATCCTCCTCAACCCTGGACTCTCCATCGTCTTCGTCATCCGTATCTCTATCCGAATTCGCCTTGTTTCCAGTTGCTTTACCAAGCGACAAAATTTCGGAACCGCCCTCAGAATCAAGTGGAATGACAAATCTCGTCCCGCAGTCAGGACACAAACCCTTCTGGCCAACCTGCTTGTCGGAGACATCGAATTCAACCTCACACGTGGGACAGTTAATGCGCATAATCTCTATGCTTGGACAAAGCCATCAGATGAGGCCTCTCACAAGATATTTATAGAGGTTATCCGGCCCATCCAATACGTCACTTTTCTGCATCGCCCGTTTTCGGCCACTCGCCACGCAACCACCCCACAATCAACTCCACGTCCTGCCTGGCAAGTTGACCGGTCTTCACCGTTCCGTCCTCCTTTTTCACGCTGAGGAAACTCGGCATCCGGTCATTCTTCTTGCCGTAAAGATCTTCGTGGGCGGGATTGCCGACAAAATTGATCATCCACTCACGCGACATGTAGCCGGTCAGACTCGGCCCCTTCCCCTCGTCCTCCCCCTGAATCCCGTGGCAATCGGCACATTCAAGATCATTGAACATCAGGTCAAACCCGGAATCGATAAACTCCTGCCCGCCTTCCGGAAGCAAATAACCCGCCACCCTGGCCTCGGAAGCGAGTGCTGATGATACTGCCTCGATATCCGCCGGCAACATTTCGATCTCCTCAAGATGCCCGGCCATCTTGCCTCCCTTGAACTTGGTATTACCGAAATACTCAGCGCTGGTATAGCGCTTATGATCCAGCAACCCGGCAATCCATTCCCTGCTGCCTACCCCTTTCAAGTCCGGCGCACTGGGTTCCTTGACCTCCCCGCCCATACCATCCCCGTCCCCATGGGGGTGACAGGAAGCGCAGTTGGCGGCAAATAGCCTGGCACCGCGGATTTTCGGATCCCTGTAAAGCAGGGTCAGGGCACCTTCCGGTGGAATTCCTCCATTAATGAGGATCAACTCATTGAGTCGCTCGGCATCCGCATGGGCATTGGCAACATCCCGTTTATAATCCTCGTCATTAGCATCGTGATTGAAACTCATCGCGGTGAGAACAACAAAACCGCCAATTAACAGGTAAAGCATCACCACGTTGACCCAGTGTCCGATCCTCGACCTGCCGATCAACGGCATCAGAAACACTGCGGTCACCAGAATGGAAGGCACAATAATGGCCCCGATCACCAATCCCAAGGCTCCCTTGAAAACAGGGAACTTCAGCATCTGGAACAAGGACATGAAATACCAGTCGGGACGCGCCGAATTATAGGGTTGCGAGGGATCTGCCGGTGCGGTGAGCTCAGTGCTTTTCCAGAACACGAAAAACAAGACCGCCGCCATGACCGCCGCACAGGCAATCGCATCCCGAAGAATCTGATCCGGCCAGAACATGCCGTCAGGTCTAGGCCTGGTTGCCGAATCATCATCTCTCCCCCGTATAAAGAGAAATGCAATGCGTGCGACAATCGCGGCAAAAACGCCGGAGACGACCCAGGGGACCCATTGCCTGGTGCTTTCCTCAAAAATAAAAGCCATGACCGTCAGTGCCGCAAACACGACCCCGAGGACACTCCAGTAATACAGAGCTCCAGCCCGGGTGGCCGGCTTGGCCTCGGTGATTCCATGCCTCCTGAAAAGATAAATATGCACCACGACAAGGGCTACCATGGCCCCGGGAAGAACCCCGGCATGAAGCGCAAAGAACCGCGTTAAGGTGTGGTGCCCATAGTCAGAGCCACCTATGATGATTTTCTGCAGGTCACTGCCGATCAAAGGAACAATCCCGGCAAGATTCGTGGCAACCTTTGTTGCCCAGAATCCCTTCTGATCCCACGGCAACAGGTATCCGGTAAGCGATATCGCCAGAGTGATAAAAAGCAGGATCACCCCGAACCAGAAATTAAATTCACGTGGGGCTCGATACGCACTGTCAATCACCACCTGCACCAGGTGGAGAACCAGCAGGACCACCATTATTTGCGCCGTCCAGTGATGGATGCCGCGCAACAGCCAACCGAAGCTCATCTCGTTCTGGATATAATAGACACTTTCCCAGGCCGTGGTCGCACTGGAACTGTACCCCATCCACAGGAAGATCCCGGTGATGAACTGCACCATGATGGCGAAGGAAAGGGTACTGCCCCAAACATAACGCCAGCGCGCCCCTCCGGGGACGCGTTCAAAGAGCACCTCGCGGGTGAGCTTGGCGATCCCGGTTCGGTCGTCTATCCAGTTGAAAAATTTCTTCATCAAATGGCCCTCTTCTCCTCAATCCCTGCCGCGAAGTTCTGGAAAGTCACCCAGACCTCTCCATCCTTAAGCCTGTCCTTGTCCACCTCGAGTGAATCGAGTCCGCGGGGACTGACACAGAACTTGCCCATCGAGCCATCGAGCAGGAAAGTGCTCTCGTGACAGGGACAATAATACCCCTCCTCCTTGGACCTGAACCCGACACTGCAACCGGCATGCGGACAGCTTGAGTTGAATGCGGCAACCCCGCCGTTTGCAAGCTTTCGCAGAAAAACTGATCCCAGTGGTTTGCTCGGATATTTGGTCCACGCATCGGTCCTCTCGGCAACCACCTGGTAGAGCTTCGGTGAACCGTCAACGGGAAGGTCATCAACGGCGGCAAGCCGGATTTTAATGCCTCCCTGTCCTTCTCCAAAGATCGGCGAAACTAGCGTGGCTATTCCCGCCCCCACCGGCACCGACACAATGGCGCCGCCGGCCACAATGCTGATGGCCTTGGCCATAAATTCTCTCCGCTCAGGATCTCCCGGCTGCCGCGCAGCAATCTCCGAGGGCATTGTATTTTCAGGTTCTTCCGGAATCATAGCATTCAACAAACAAATACTCCTTAACAAAGACAAACATCACACGCAATATGAGATTTTAAGGCGACAAGTCCGGAACAAGTCGTTTATCCTGTTAAAACCACAAATGAAATGCACCCCCACATCCCGGCGTCACTTCCTGAAAACAGCAACCCTCTGTGCCGCGACATTACCGGCTTGCCCGACTCTCGCGGCAGCCGATAAGGAAGCCGGCCGTAAACTCCCTGCGAATAATCCAATCGGGGTCTCCACCTATTCTTACTGGGGATTCCGTCGTGAAGAATTCCGCCCAATAGAAAAATGCATCGACCTCGCTGTAGGGCAGGGCTTTGACGGTGTGGAAATCCTGCAGGTACAGATGGAGGATTTCAGCCCGGCCTATCTTCAGAAACTCAAGCGACACGCCTTCATTAACGGCATTTCCCTCATGGGATTGTCCACCCATCAGGATTTTGTCGATCCCGACCCTTACGTGCGGCGGCACAACATCGAACAGACCATTTTCTATATCCGACAGGCCCACGCGCTGGGAATCCCCACCATCCGCATCAACACCGGACGCTGGGGAACCTCAAAAAACTTCGATGAACTCATGGCAAATCGCGGCATTGAACCGGTCCTGGAAGGGCACACCGAGGAGGAGGGCTTCAAATGGGTTATCGACTCAATCGGCAAACTGGTCACCGAAGCACAAACTGCCGGGGTTATCCTCGGTCTCGAGAATCACTGGGGACTTGGCCTCACCCCCGAAGGAGTGACCAGAATTGTCGAGGCCATCAACTCACCTTGGCTCCAAGTCACCCTGGACACCGGTAACTTCCTTGAAAAACCCTACGAGCGGCTGGCCATGCTGGCCAAGCGCACAGTTCTCCTGCAGGCAAAGACCTATTACGGCGGCGGGCGCTGGTATACGCTTGATCTAGACTATGACAGAATTGCAAAAATCATGCATGATGCCAACTACCGCGGATGGATCTCACTTGAATTTGAAGGCAAGGAAGACCCGATCAGCGGTTGCGAAAAAAGCATCAAATTGCTGCGTAAGTCATTCGCATAAAATTAATTACAACAAAATAAAAAATGAGACCTCTCTCTATCATCCTGTTGGCCGCGATCTCCCTTGGGGCATCCTTTGCGCAACCCGTTCGCGTTGCCTGCGTCGGTGACAGCATCACCTTCGGTGCAGGAATAAGGGATCGGCAGAATAACAGTTATCCCGCCCAACTCTCCGGCATTCTTGGCAATTCCTATGAGGTGAAGAACTTCGGCAACAGCGGGTCGACAATGCTCAAAAAAGGCGACAAGCCATATTGGAAACAGCGTGAATACGGTGCGGCACTCGCCTTCAAGCCAAATATCGTTATCATCAAGCTCGGTACAAACGACACCAAGCCGCAGAACTGGAAGCACGGCTCAGAATTTGCAACGGATTACAAGACAATGATTGCCGCCTTCCGCGCCCTGGATTCAAAGCCTGAAATCTATGTTTGCCTTCCGGTCCCCGTCTTCAAGACCCGATGGGGCATCACTGACAAGATCGTCAATGAAAATATCATCCCCGCCACTAAAGCTGTCGCCAAGGAAACCGGGGTCAGGCTGATCGATCTCAACACCCCGCTAAAGGGCAAAAACACCCTTGTCCCCGACAGCGTTCACCCGAATGCAGCCGGGGCAAAAATCATCGCCGAGACCATCGCAAAACTGCTTAAGGCTGCCGCCAAGGCCGGGTAAGGGACCAGTAACTGCTCCAGGCAATTCATTCATGAAATTTACACCCCACCTTGTAGCAGCAATACTTGTTGCACATTCGGTCACTGCCCTCGCCCAGAATGCACGGCGCCCGCTCGGCGGCGGCGGAAGCTTTGGCGGGGGAGGCTTGGTGAAACCCGCACCCCCAAGGCAAGCAATTACCAGAACCATTACCTACCTGGCGCTGACGAAAGAACGTCAATGGCTCAATACCGGCGGTAAGTCCATCTTCGCCACGTTGGTTGCCTTTGACACAGGCGACAAGGCAAAATCCATCCCGCCAACAATCATCAAATCAGGGAAAATACGACTGCTTAAGGGGAAAAAAGCTTTCCAGCTGCCCCTGGAAACCTTGGATCCCCAACACCGCGCCGATGTCGTCTCAATCCAAACCCAGATCGCAAGCCTTTATCAAAAGAACCCTGCAGTGGCCTTAAGGCCATCCGGCACCAAAAGCGGGGTGCCAACACACGCTGGACCCAAACATGATCCAATCAGCGGCGTGAAGCCAGCCCTGCCTCTCAATTCCCCCCCGACAAAAGCCTACAAACCCCCAACTCCCCCTCCCCGTCTGCTAACGCCCGCTGAAATCAAGCGCCACTCCTCACAATTAGGACCCCGTCCGAAAAAAACCGGCAGTGGCTACCCGGCAATGCTATTGAGCATCCAAAAAGGTGAGGTCACATCCATCAAGGTCTCAAAAATCAAGCAATGGGGGCCGCTCAGGGCCCATTTGTGGAACGGCAAACCATACTGGAGTGCAACCGTCACCTATCCCGACGCCTCCAGTTTTGGTGTCCTTGACACCGAAGCCATGGCGATGATAACAGGCGATCGGGTCATTAAATGGCTCTACAGTTCTTCCGGCGAGGATGTGCCCTGAGGCCGCAAACAAGGTTTTCATCTTGCCCTAATGACCTTAATCTTCCATTCAGGCAATAAAACTAAGACTCTAAACAGAAAAGTTCTCGCATCTAAATATCAATTGCATAGAGAATCTCTAGCCATCACATCACCAATACACAATTCATGAAACTTCAATCTCTTCACATTATCTCGCGGCTCCTCCTAATTACAGCATTAGTCGCCATTAACGCTTGCAACAAAGGCACCACGATAACAAGAACCACCCCGGTTAAAATCATCGCCTTCGATGAGGATCCGCGCACTCTCAAGGCGATCGATAAAGGCGAGATCTTTGGAACCGTCGTTCAAAAACCCTATGAATTCGGCTACCAGTCCGTGAAGGCGCTCCGTGCACTCATTGTCGAGAACAAATCAGAGCAGGACCTTGGCATCCCAGCATCAAAGCAGAAGTTCATCGAAACTCTGATCATTCGTAAAGGCGAAGGGGAAAACTATCTGGAAAAATGTAACGAGTGGAAAAGTTCTAGAAAGCAGAAAGAACCCGCCGGTGATTCATCCACCAAGACGAAACTTGCCTTCGTAACCAATGGATCCGCGGATTTCTGGGCATACGCAGAAGCCGGCATTGCCAAAGCAATCGCAGAATTTGGTGACATCGAAGTGGAATTCAAGGTCGGTGACGGCTCAGCTGCCAAACAACGTGAATTGGTCGAGGCACTGCTTGTCAGGGGGGTCAAGGGGATCGCAATCAGCCCAACCAACCCAAAAGGACAAAAGGATATGCTCAATGAATGGGCAGAGAAAGCTGCACTGATAACCGTCGACAGCGACGCCGTCGATAGCAACCGTAAGTTCTACCTGGGCACCGACAACGTTGCAGCAGGACGACAGGCCGGTGAGCTTTTAAAGGAGGCCCTTCCTGATGGCGGCAAAGTAATGGTATTTGTCGGGCTCGGTGACCAGGCCAACGCCGTCGAACGCTATCAGGGCCTTAAAGAGGCCGTGGCCGGAACAAAGATTGAGATTCTTGACCTGCGCACCGACGAGATGGACTTCGGAAAGGCACGTCGTAACGCTGAGGACACCTTGACCAACTACCCGGACATCGCCGGCATGGTGGGCCTCTGGTCATACAACGGCCCCCTGATTCTTGAAGCAGTCAGGGACAAGGGACTGGCAGACGGAAAATAATTTTCATTGATGTGAAAATGAGAGCTAGGTTATTTTTCACCTGAAGCTTTTGCCCAACCACTCACAAAAATCCGCTCCTGCCCTGAGCATGCGCGGAATTAATAAACTATTTCCCGGTGTTCACGCGCTCAACGATGTGGATTTTGAGATAGCTGAAGGGGAAGTTGTCGCCATTATCGGTGAGAACGGTGCCGGTAAATCCACCCTGATGAACATTCTCGGGGGAGTATATCAGCCAAACTCGGGAAACATCGAGATTGCAGGAACCGTCGCTAGAATAAGATCCGTTTCCGACGCCGACGCACTTGGGATCGGATTCGTGCACCAGGAACTCAACGTGCTCGACAACCTCGATGTCGGCGCAAACGTGTTTCTTGGCCGAGAACCGCGCAGATTTGGATTAATCAACCGCAAGAAGATCGCGGCCGACACAAAACCCCTGCTGGCAATGCTCGGTCTGGACATTGAGCCGGAAACCCCGCTCTCTGAATTGTCGATCGGCCAGCAGCAGATGATCGAAATCGCCAAGGCGCTTTCCAAGCAGGCCAGGATTATCATCATGGATGAACCCACTTCCAGCCTGACACTCTCAGAAACCGAGCGACTGCTCGAGGTCATCAAAGATCTTCGCGACAAGGGCATTGCAGTGATCTACATCTCACACCGCCTGGGCGAGGTTCGACAATGCGCTGACCGTGTTGTCGTCCTTCGCGACGGCAGGAATGCCGGTGAACTGCATCGCGAAGAGATCGAGCATGACGCCATGGTCAGCCTGATGGTGGGACGCAAACTTAAACGCACCTCACATGAGCGTGGAGAATTAAAACCCCTGACAGAAGGTCTTTCCGTCATCAAACTGCGAACCTCCGCCTATCCTAACTGCGAGGTAAGCTTCAAGGTCAGTGGCGGGGAAATCCTCGGAATGGCGGGCCTGGTCGGAGCCGGGCGCTCCGAACTCGCACAAGCCGTCTTTGGTGTTGATCCGGTGCTGGGTGGCGAAATCATGCTCGAGGACGTTTCCGTTAAACTCGGTTCAGCGCGCGAATCAATCCTCGCCGGCATCTACCTTGCCCCGGAGGATCGCAAACGAACCGGTCTTATCCTGGAATTCGACATAGGACAGAATATCTCACTCGCATCCCTCAGGAACCACTCTTCGCGATTCGCCATTATCAACCGCTCCTCTGAGCGGGAAGAAGCTGATCGGCAGATCAATGCACTGAAGATAAAAACGCCATCCACTGATACTCCCGCCATGAACCTCAGTGGCGGCAACCAGCAGAAAGTCGTGCTTGGTAAATGGCTGTCGATGAATCCCAAGGTGATTATCTTTGACGAACCTACACGTGGGATCGATGTCGGCGCCAAGGCCGAGATTTACAAGTTGATGCGCGCCCTTGCTGAAGAGGGTGTCGCGATCTGGATGATTTCAAGCGACATGGAAGAAGTTCTTGGCATCAGTGACCGGATCGTCGTGATGCACGAAGGACGTATCGCCGGTGAACTCCAGCGCGATGACTTTGGTGAGGAGGCAATTATGCATCTTGCAGTTGGCACCAGTAAAGCCACTGCCGCCTGACTCCATAGAACAGTTAGTTTATGGCAAACCGAATCGTCCAACTTGCGAGCCGCCACCGGCGTGAAACCGGGATGCTTGGACTTCTACTGAGCTTAATGCTGATCACCACCGTTGGCACGATTGAGGCTGGCGTTGACGGACTATTCGGCAGCAAGTTTTTGACCCCGGACAACCTCAAGAACATTGCACGGACAATCGGCATCTACGGCATCTTCAGTATTGGTGTCGGCATCGTGATCATCACCGCCGGCATCGACCTGTCCATTGGTTCACTAATGGCCCTGCTCGGGGTAATCTTTCTCTACTTTGTCACACCGCAGGAAACACGGCCTGATTCCTTCCTTGCAAAGACCATTCCCGAGGTTTCCTGGCCCCTGGCGGTTTTCCTGATCCTTGTCATCGGTACCGTTATCGGGTTCCTGCAAGGACTCTTGGTGGGAAAATTGAAACTGCAGGCCTTTGTCGTCACCCTTTGCGGCCTGCTCTCCTACCGCGGCCTTGCCCGTTTCTACGCTAACGATACAACCGTTAACGTCGGCGACGCTGAGCAGGATCTCACCCTGGTCAAAAGCCTGGGTGACGGCACTCTCGGGGATGTATTGTTCGGCAAAGTCGATAAAGGGATGCTACACAACATCCCGATGACATTTATCTATTTGATTGTCTTTGCAATTGTCGCCGGGATCATTCTCCACCGTTCAGTGTTTGGCCGCTACATTTTTGCCGCAGGGCGCAATGAAATGGCAACCAAGTATTCAGGAATCAACACCGGGCTTGTAATTGCCTTCGCTTACCTGATTGCGGGTTTCTGCACTGCATTCGCGGCGATTCCATTCTGTATCTACACCGGGTCAGTGCAGCCAGCCACCCACGGAGCGTTCTTTGAACTCTACGCCATCGCTGCAGCAGTATTGGGCGGTTGCAGCCTGCGTGGCGGCGAGGGATCCATCTTGGGAATTCTTATCGGCACTGCCATACTCATCGTGCTGCGTAACATGGTAAACCTCCTAGGTTATCCCACCCCTCTCAGTGACGCCATTACCGGCGGCGTGATCTTCATCGGGGTCCTGCTGGACCAGCACGGTGCCGCAAGCCTTAAGCGATTGTTCCAAAAGAAAAAGGGCGCGACTTAACTCCAATTACCTACCACGGTGAATTTCCGCCATTCACACAAAGCGTCTGCCCGGTAATAAAGCCGGCCTGCTCGGAGGCGAAAAAGGCGACTGCCTCCCCGACGTCCTCCGGAGTGCCCCAGCGCCCCATTGGAATCGACGCAAGATAGGCATCCTTTTCCTCTTGGGGATCATTGACATGCCTCTCGGTTGGAATCCAGCCGGGATTTACCGTGTTAACGGTGATGCCAAAAGGCGCCATCTCCCGCGACATGCTGCGCGTCCAGCCAATCTGTCCTCCTTTTGCCGCCACGTAGGCGCTGAATGGGCTAACTGACATCTGGTAAACTTCACTGCCAATATTGACAATACGCCCCCAGCCATTTTTCTTCATCTTCGGCAATACAGCACGGGCAAGCAGATAGGGACTCTTTACAAAGAAATCGAGCATTTGCTGGCAGAATGCCCAGTCATAATCCTCTATCCGCTTCAGAGGTTGTGCCGGGGTTGCATTCGGCACCACAATATCGACTTCACCCAGATGCTCCTCTGCCTCCTTTACGATTGCCGCGATATCATTCTCATTGATCGCACTGCCCCTGACCAGAATCCCTTCACAACCCGCCTCCTTAAACTCAGCAAACGCCCTCTCGGCACGAGCGGTGTCATTCGCGTAATTCATCACCACGCTTGCTCCGCCTAGACCCAGCACTTTCGCGATTCCAAAACCAAGCCCGGTCGTGCTCCCGGTAACAAGTGCAACGTGACCCTGTAAATCTTTTGCCATTTCCCTTATCGATGGCCCAATGAAAAGAAATCTCAAGGTGATCTATTTGTGCATTGCTCATTGATTGATCCATCATCATTTCCCTAATTTTCATAAAGGTCGCGTTGATTTTCCCAACCTTCCCTAATTTCTGGAACAGCTTAACAAATCTTAATCACTTCCGCACATCCTCCAGTTTGAGAAATCAACACTTCAAGCTACACTCACAGCCATTCCCGCAAAGCCTGTCAGGCACGGACACTTCCTGATGAACCCGCCACAAATCTGTGATTACATCCTGAACGAACTCATCGGGGAGGGATCAACCGGGTTCGTGTGGACCGCAAGTCACCAGGAACAGGAAGGCTTTGCCGTGAAAACATTCAAGGGACTCTCCATTAATCGGCAACTTCTCTCTGATTCCTTGGTCAGGATTTACAATGGCCCCCAACACCCCGGGATTGCCAGGATCTGTGATTTCGACATGGCAGGTCCACAAGCCTACGTCACAACGGAACTCTTTGCGGAAAATGTCCCCCTTGCAAACGGGCAGTCCGCCCTGAGGACAAATAACCTTGAACCCCTGTGCGGCACCGTTGAATCTCAGAAAGGGTGGGCAATCGCAATGCTTATAGCCGATGCAATGGCGTTCCTGCACCGTAACCGCATCCGCCACTGCAACCTCAAGCCCTCAAATGTGCTCTTCGATAACAGTACATCGCCCCGCCCGCAATTGGTGGATTTTACTCAGGGAATGCTGGGAGGCATCGAGCAAATCGAACAGGGAGACTCGCTCTTTTATGCATCTCCCGAACAACTCCGCAACCCCGATCATTTCTTTGAAGGCTCAGCTGAAAGTTGGGATGTTTACAGCTTTGGAGCAACTATTTACCGCCTTGTCACCGGTCACTTCCCGCGCCTCAATAATGATATCGTCGCATTCCTCAGGGGAAGCAAAACCGAGCTCAATATCCGCTCCCAAATCAATCCCACACACCTCGCTGCGGCTATCGAGCAGGAGGACGCCATCTCCTGGGACACTCCTCCGAAATCAAGGCTGGAGAGCAATTACCGCAAGGTCATCGGGAAATGCCTGAAGCTTAATCCCAAAGAACGCTATGTTGATATGCGCGAGGTTCTGGAAACCTTCCGTTCCTGCAAGGTCAAGAGCAGCCATGCCGCCGCCGTCACCCGCCTCGAAAACAAGGTTAAAAAACTCTCCAGTAAAACACGCAACTCCCGTCGGCGCTCTCTCATCCTGGCAACAGGAATTGCGGCAGCATTAGCCATCGCGGCCTTCGATGTCTATACGCGCCTGCAACCCGATCCGATCAAAGATCCTGCCCCGCTTCCCGACCCTGCCCGGGTGGCAGAAACCGGCAGTGACCGAAAATTGCCGGAAAATATCCCCGCTCAAAAAGGAGAAGAAAAGACACGGCAACTTCAAAGAACCGAGAGTCAACTGGCAAAGATCACTGACGACTTCGAGCATTCCCAAGCCACTCTTAATGCCGTGTTCGGGATGATCTCAGCGCGTGACGGTGATGGCCGCGCCCTCTACTTGATCCCCGACGGAACACTTGGCACCGTGCTCAATTATTATGACGAATTTGCCAGGCGTCATGCCGGCAACCTCGAGATGAGGGCTTCAGTGGCAACCGCTCTGAACAACGGCGGTGAACTCAGCCTGCTGCTTGGCGATTTTCCTGCAGCAATCGAGAAGCTTGAACGCGCGGCAACTCTGCTTGAAAATGTCGAGACCGGAGGCGGTGATGCGGGGGATCAGTTAACCCGCAAGGCACGCGTCCATCACAACCTCTCCGACGCAAAAACTGCCTGCGGAATGCCCCGTGCAGCCAACACAGCAGCACGGCAGGCTAACGAGATTCATCAATCTCTCGTTAAACAAAATCCACAAGCTCCTGCAAACTCCCGTGCGCTTGCCGCCAGTTCATTGCATCTGGCGCGCAAGATGCAAGCCATTGATCAACCACGGGAAGCCATGCCTCACGCAGCCAAGGCTTCTGAGTTAATCGGTAAACTTGAATCTGAAAATCTTGTCAACGAATCCGATCTCGCCCTGCTTGCCGCCGCGGCATTTGAGACAGGCCGCATTCAACGCACACTGGGAAATCTTGAAGATGCCATCAAGTCGCAAATCGAGGCCATTGACCGCTACCTTGAACTTGCAGGAGCCCGACCCGAACTGGCAAATTACCGCTTCCAGTTGGCACGTGCCTACGGTGAAGCCGCTGACCTTGCTGCATTACTGGCCGAGTCAGCGGAGGCTGCAGAGGCAAACTCCGAGGCCTCTGGGATCCTGCGGGAACTTGCTGACACAAATCCCGACATGCCGGCCTGCCGCTTTGAGTTGGCCCACCGCCTGCGCATGAACGTGCAGTTCCTGAAAGCTTCCGATTCAATTCAAGCAGCTTTGATCGAGCAGAAAAAAGCGATTGTCCTGCTCGATGATCTCTGCAAAAAACATCCACGCAACACTGTTTATAGCTACGAACTGGCAACAATGTCTGGAGAGCAATCCGACCTGCTCGGGAAAATCAATGACTACAAGCAGGCAGTTGAAATGGGCAAGCAGGCAGTTGACCGCATGCAGGCACTGCTGACAGGCGATCTTGACATCGAATCAAACAATACAAAACGCCCGAAATACCGCCGCGCACTCGCCGGCCTGTATGCAAAACTCGGCTACCATTCCCAGAATGCGGGAGATATTCCCGAGGCCAGACACTGCATTGAGAAGGCACAGCGCCACTACCAGGGACTACTTGCCATTGATGCAACTGACACTTATGCCATCGAAGGGGACAAATGGGCCAAAGCAAGCCTGAAACTCCTGCTTGTGCCTGAAAATCCTCCTGAGGAGAAAAAGGATTAGCCCCTGCGTGCGGCAATAAAGGAACGCACGCAGGCTACCACATACAGCAGGCAGATTGCCGCCATGATCAGAGTCACAGTGGTCGCGGTTCCGGTTTTCTCATTGAGCAATTGCTGAATGCCCCGGCCAAAACCGGCAAGCACTCCCAATACTCCAATAAGCACCGCAATATGTGCCGCTATCATCCGCTTGCTCTCATCCCTGGCCATTAATCCGCAAATCATGATCGGCAACCCCAGAAACGCGGGGATGAGCGCCGTTACACTTGCCCGTCCAGTGCCAAAATAAGATCCCAAGCCGAGCAATACCAGCACGACACCAATCGCTAATGAAATCTTGGAGATATTTGTCATTATAACTAGCTCATAATATAATTACTCCACTTGGTCAACCGATGCTCCAAATTCATTTGAGTCATCAAAGGGAAAATGATCATCTTTCCCCCATTAACCCCCTAAACTCAAGCGGTGGCATTTCCCCGCATAGGATGCATATTGTGGCCTCGCAAAAATCAGAAAAATCGACCTGAAAGCCATGCCATCCAATCACCCTCTCACACGCCGGAAATTCCTCGCCGCAGGCTCCATGGCATTAGCCGCCAATGCCACCGCGCTAGGCGCCGCCCCGAAGAAACCGCTCTACGACATCTCCATAGCCGAGTGGTCACTGCACAAGGCCCTGTTCTCCAAGAAAATGACCCATCTTGATTTCCCGGTCAGGGCAAAAAAAGACTTCGGCATCAGTGCCGTCGAGTACGTGAACCAGTTCTTCAAGGACAAGGCCAATGACGAGAAGTATCTCGCCGAGTTGAAGAACCGCTGCAAAAACGAGGGGGTAAAAAGCCTGCTCATCATGTGTGATGGCGAAGGCAAACTGGGTGACCCGGATGATGCCCGCCGCAAAACCGCAGTTAACAACCACAAGAGGTGGATAACGGCGGCGAAATATCTCGGGTGTCACTCCATCCGGGTCAATGCCGCCTCTGGCGGTTCGTATGAGGAACAGCAGAAACTCGCTGCAGACGGACTCGGCAGCCTCAGTGAGTTTGCCTCAACCCACGGACTGAACGTGATCGTGGAGAACCACGGGGGACTATCATCAAACGGAGCTTGGCTTGCCGGGGTCATGAAGCGTGTCGGTCGCAGGAATTGCGGCACACTCCCCGACTTCGGCAATTTCCGTGTCAGCGCCAAGGAAACCTACGATCGCTACAAGGGTGTTACCGAGTTAATGCCCTTCGCCAAGGCGGTCAGCGCCAAGTCACACGATTTTGACGGGAAGGGCAACGAGATCCATACCGATTACCGCAGAATGATGAAAATTGTCCTCGCCGCCGGCTACCACGGCTATGTCGGCATCGAGTATGAGGGTGGAAAAATCAGCGAGGCAGATGGCATCAGGGCAACGAAGAAACTCCTCGAGAAAGTGCGCGCCGAGATTGCAGGCTGAGATTTTTAACTGAGCCGGCGCATGCTTGAAATCGGAGGCCGCCCGCACACACAGCTCGATGCCGTCACCATGTTTGCCGTTTCAAGAGTAATCACAGTGCTCCTGCTGGCAACTGCCATGAATGTTGCCCCTGCGCTAGCCGGGCAGCCGCCTGAACTCAGAAAACTGATCAATATCTACGAGCGGCAAAAACGTTCACTGGAAATCACCGCAATCAGCAGGCACCTTGTCAAACTCAGGGACCTTGCATCCACTCTCACCAAAAGTGATTACGCAGAGGACGCAGCCCTGGTCAACTCAGTGATTGCAGAGCAGGAGAGCAGGTTTAATAAACTGATAAAAACCGCAGCCCAGCCCCCTCCTCCCGCCGCTGGGGCGCCAAACACGAAGGGGTCCACCGTTTACCTTAAAGCCGCACACGCAAAACTGCGTGGCGGGTTACAGAATTCCTACCGCTACATCCGCAACTGGACAACGCCTGATTGCTCTGCCAGCTGGTCACGCAGGGGAATTATTCCGGGGCGTTACCACATCCAGGTCACCTACATCCCGGTCTCCGGCGGCGGCGGTGAAATCCAGGTGCGCGAACTTGACCAGCTTACCCACGCAAAGATTCCCGGTACAACCCGTAGCCGGCGCTTCAAGAAATCACTGCGAATCGGCACATTTAATTTGCGCCAGTCAATCAACCTGGAAGTAAGACCCCGCACCAGCAACTCCAACGGCGTCTTCCTGCTCACCGAGGTTCGCCTGATTCCCGCAAGATGAATAATATTTTATCCAAGCGCACAAAAGCCGGGTCTATTTGCTGCCTGCTCCTCTGCATGATGCTGCCTTTTGCGTATGCCCGGGACAAGCCTGCTGCTCTGCAAGCCCTGGAGGAAGACTTCGAGGAAAATCTGAGGATACAAATAAGAACGCTCTATGAGCCCTACCATGCAGCCCTAAGCAAGTTGTATAACAAGAAACTCAAGTCAGGAAAACTTGAAGATGCCCTTGCAATAAAGAAGGAAATTGAGCGTATCGACCGTATACAATCCCCCCGGAACACAGAACGTTCGCCGATTACTGCAATTGCCGGGA
>JAYGGE010000120.1:0-3061 GCA_046581505.1 Verrucomicrobiales bacterium
TGATCCATGACAAAGAAATGGGCCGTCATCCAGCGATGAAAATCGCACTTGATGGTGATCGGCCCCTCCTTCTTGGTGAACACCTTGTTGCGGTCCGGCGAGTTGGCCGGCTGCGCAATGTTGAAGGCGCGGTTTTTAAATGAAAGTGAGCGGATGTTGTGGATAAAGGGGTCACCGTTCTTCATCAAAACCTCCTGGCCAATCCGTATGCCCTGCACGCGGGGCCGGAATATCGATCCCTTCTGGTCAATTACCGCGGGTTGATCCGGAATAGGATAAGGCTTATCAGCAAGCCCCTCCTTCACGTAGACAAAGACGTTGGCAAGTCCTCCCCCTTCACCAATGAGCACATTCTCCTCAAGAGGCACACCGACATGGAGCGCGCGACTCTCAGGATTCATCCGGATCGGTTCCCGCTTCGGCCTCTTGCCCACAAATTTCACGGTCCCGGAGAGTGCCGGACCCTTCGGCTTTTCCTGCGGCACCACAGCAGGCTTGGGCCCGGGCTTAAGTTTCGGCCCTGCCTCCGCCACGCCATCACGCATCACGTGATGGAGAATCTTCACGAATGAATTACCGCGATTGTTCATATTGGGGTCGATGCGTTGCTTCTCAGCCCAGAGCCGCCCCAGTAATACCTGCTGCTTGGCGGGCAATGCCGCTATTTGCCGATCCACCCAGGGCTGATGCCCATTACCACCTCCCGGGTAATCCGCCGGGAGTGCATCCTTCTCAATACGCGCCAGCAATGCCGAGTTGGATGAACCCGATGGCTTCTTGCGGCTTTGCGCTGCAATGTCGCTCGAGGTATCGGGAACCTCAGCATCAAGATTTTTCAGGCTAGGCAATGCAATGTCGCTAGAGGTATCGAGGACCTCGGCATCAATAATGGAGCGGCGAAACTTCTCGTCGGTGACATCATTGAGTGAACCAAGAAAAGCGAGCAGGTTCTCAATGTCTGCTTCACCAATGCCTCCGGCCTTGCCGGGGCGATTTGCCTTGCTGTCGGCAATTTTTCCCTGGATCACTTTTTGAATTTTTATTTTCCGCTCCTTGCTGCCGAGGCGATTGGCCTCACTCCACGCCACTGGCTCTGACTTGAGGAAAGTCTTGAAGCCAAGGTAAGCCTTGCGGTCCATTCCCGGGGGCAACTTGATCTGGATGCGGCCCTCCTGGTTGGCCAGGCGGCCAAAAATGCGCCCTGAAAAGTCCTGCGCCGGCTCCTCTTTCTCCGCCTCTTCCGGAATGCGGTTGACGTAGAGAAAGGCGTCAAAAAGCGAACGTTTCTTACTCTTCAGACGGTGCACTCCAGCCTGATTGCCCGGGTTGGCCGGCCCTTTTCCCACTCCCTTCCCCTCATTGGCAACATACTCCATGATCTTGACAAAGGATTGTCCGGCGTTGGGCATGTCGGGATCTGCCTTGCGCTTCTCTGCATACAGGCGGCCAATACGATTGCGCTGCTGCTCAGTAAGGCCCGCCATGCGCTTGTCCACATATGCCTGGTGAGGCTGCCCCTTCTCGTAGGCGGCAGGCAGGCTGTTACCGTCAATTGCCGCGAGAAGCTTCCCGTTAGCGCCCTTGTAATTAACCTTGCGCGGCTGCTCGTAGGCAAGGGTGCTGCGATCAGGCACATAACCCACCAGGCGCTGGCCGCCATGGTCAGCCTCGCCGAGAACCTCCAGCTTGATAATTGAACCGTTCCCGGTCTCCATGTGCCTCGCCGGGCCGCTGGTGCTGGTCCAGACATTGCCCTCCTCATCGAACTCGATCTCCCGGGTGTAGCTCACCCGGTGAGGCAGGCGGAACTCAACCAGATACTCAGTCTTTGGATTGAACCTGTAGAGCGTATCATTACCAGTCCCGCAAATCCAGACATTGCCGTTCGGGGCAACATTAAGCGCGTAGGGAATCTGGTTCTCCGCATCAGGCAGGTCATAGACCAGCCACTCCTCGCTCTTCGGGTCGAACCTGCCGAAAACACCGGAGGCAAATCCCGGGACCCAGACAATCCCGTCCGGCGCCACGTGCAGGCGACGGGGTCCGCGGAAGGGCGGGTTCCATTCCTTGATGTCCCCGTCCGGGGCACCAGGGTCAATGCGCCCGATGCGGTTGCCGTTGAGCTTGCTATACCAGATCATCCCGTCCACCGGGGAATAATCCAGGCCATAGGGGGTGATTCCACGCGACTCTCCCTTACCGGCAGCTTCTGCCTGGTTGGCTTCAAGCAGCTTGTATTCCTTGACCTTGAGTGTCTTTGGATGCAGCGAGAAGCAGGAATTGCGGCCCGCATCGGTATACCAGATCAACCCCTCGGGATCCTTGGGATTGATACGCAAGGTGTGGGGATAGGAGCCACGCCGGGCAGGCGCCTCAGCACTGGAACAAACCAAAAACTCTTTGGTCTTCAGGTCATACCTGGCCATCTGGCCCGAGGCACACATGGTCACCCACATGTTGCCGTCATTGGCCAGTTCAATGGAATGAGGGCCATGGGAACCACGCGGAAACTTTCGAAACTTCTGTTCACCGGTCTCAGGGTTCAGGGTAACCAGGCGACCCTTGCTGATATTCACCACGTAAACGAGCCCGTCCGGACCAAGCTCAAGGTCATGGAATGAACCTTCATACTGCTTGCCGACCTCCCAGGAAGTGATCTTCGCCTTGGCAGCGACACCGGTCGGTGCCGGCGGGGGCTCAAATTGCGGCCAGCGATCCACGGCATCCCCCTTGTAGGTATTAATAATCTTGCCAATGATATTCTTCTGCGTGTGACGGTAAAGCCCGCCGAAGCCGTCCATGCGACGAATCATGGTTTCCCAGTCCACGGGTTTCTCCGGTGAGCGAAAGCCAACAGTACCGATCTGGTGACAGTAGGAACACATCATCTTGAAGTTCAACTTGTCCCTGAGACTGTCGAACTTGAGCATGCCGAAACCACTGGTCGCCGGCCTCTGTTCCTCAAGTTTCTCCCCGGTGGCCGGTTTCATGGAAATAGACACTGATCCCGCGTCCGGACTCACCGCATCACGCCAGTGGTCAAGTTGCCCCATTAGCCGGG
>JAYGGE010000127.1:0-80100 GCA_046581505.1 Verrucomicrobiales bacterium
AATGATTCTGCAGGCAGTTTAAATGCCCGAAAAACTCGTGGATTGGTCTTATTCTTCGCCTTCGCCTTCGCCTTCGCCTTCGCCTTCGCCTTCGCCTTCACCTTCGCCTTCGCCTTCACCTTCACCTTCGCCTTCACCTTCACCTTCACCTTCACCACCCGGAGGTTTGCGGAAATGGTGGCGCTTGTGGCGCAGGTGGAGAGTGAACTCGTCAGCACTCACGCCACCGTCTTCATCTGCATCAAGCCGGTTGAATATTTTCTCAACAACGTCCGAGTGACGTTCAGCAAGGCGCGCTATTGCACCGATTGCAGAAAACTCCTCCAGGCTCAGTGCGCCATCATCATCTGTATCGGCCTCGGCAAAGCGCTCGTTGCGCTTTTCCTCGATCTTGGCGCGCAGTGCCTCACGGGCTGCCTCGCGTTCCTCATCGGAAATTTCGCCGTCACCATCAGCATCCCACGCCTCACGCCGCTCGCGGGCACGGTCCTTGCGATCCTCCCTGGCTGCCTGACGTTCTTCTTCATCAAGCTCGCCATTTTCATCAAGGTCAAACTTGGCGAGGAAATCCGGAAGGTTGCCGTTGCCAAATATTTTACCGTGATTGGGACGCTCGGGGCGCTCGGGCTTTTCAGCATCATCAGGGCGCTCGGGGCGCTCAGGAGGTGCAGGGCGATGCCAGCCCCAGCTCCAGCCGCGGGCAGATGAGACGCCCGCGGTTGCGGCAATAGCTAGTATAATAAAGAAGCACTGTTTGAGTTTCATATTTTTTCGTTGGGGTTTTTCGTTGGGATTTTATTGGGGTTAGAGGAGCGCATGAATGAATGGATCAGTTCATGTGGTTAGCTCCTGCTAATACTATAAGACGATGAATACACCGTCAGGTTACAACTTACTTAATTTCCTCGCAAAAGGCTAGAAAAATCATCGATTTCATTAATTGTCGCAGCGGCTTCCCTTTCTGACTGATTATCAATGTTTTGTGCTGGATCTCCCGGCTTCGCCTTGCTCAAGTCCGAATTCGCCGAGGATGGCGTCAGATCTGCTTCGAGCAGAGCGACGATATCCTCCCACCAGGCTTCACGATCCATCGCTTCTTCCTCAAGGCTGGCTTGTTGTGTCGCGTCCAGTTCAGGGTAGATTTCGTTTTCCACTTCCGCAACGCTTGCACCCGGCTCGATGGTGTCCCTGTTGCCAAAAACAGAATCCGTCAATTTATTGCTGCTTCCCTCGGGTTGCAGGATGGGGTGAAAGGCCGGTGAGGAACTGGCAAGGATGGGAAAGATACGATCCTGTTGCGCTTCGGTAAGTCCAAGGCGCAAGGTGAGTCCATGCAGCCTGGTATTGGCCTGATCTTCAACGATGACTGCCCGGGCAATGAGTTCGTCACGCGGGGGGATAACTGCCTGAGGAGCCTGCCGGGATTTCGTTGTGGCGGGAAGTGGATAAGGCGGGTCATCTGCCGCGGGAATTTCCCGGGCTAATGCACCTGTTACCGGCTTCCCGTTACCGGTTTCTGATGCCACATGAATTGCTGAGGGTTTTTCGGTTTGTGATACCGGGTGTGTGTTAGCGATTGCGCTGATCGGTTTGCCAGGCGAGCGCATCCCGGGTTGTTTCCCCGGTTTCGATGCCGAGTCCCCGGACGGGAAGAACAGGATCCATGCCAGGGAGGCGACTGCCGCCCCTCCCAGGGCGCCATAGATCTGGGATGGAATTTTCATTGAGGTTTGGATGGGGATTTTTTCCTGAAACAGGACTTTTCAACTCTAAAGTTACCTTATTTTTCGCTTTTTAACAGCCGATAAAAGCAGGTTGCTGATATTATATTACAAGGGGTTATGTAATGTATGCAAAAAATGCTGCTTTTTCCCTAGAGGGTTGCCTGTTCCAGGCGGGCAAGGGCTACCTGGAGTTTCCGCCGGGCGCGCATTGCAGTCACCTTTACCTTGGATGTGCCCCAGCCCGTCAGTTTACAGACATCAAGAACTGAGTTTTCTTCGAGATCAAGCAGGCGGATCACTGCCTGTTCGCGGGTGCTGAGGGTGGTCAGCAGCTTGTTCAGCAATTCCCCGGCAATTTCCCCCCCAAGCTCAGTCATCCTTTCAGGGCCTTGTGCAAGCTTCAGCTTGAGAAACTGGATTTCATCGGCGTCAAGATCCCCGAAACTTAATGTCGGTCGGGTTTTCTGCCGGCGGAGTTGATCGTAGCAGGTGTTTACTGCTATCCGTGAGGCCCAGTGGACAATCGGCCCGCTGCCGGAATACTGCCTGATTCTGGAGAATATCTTGGCGAAAATTTCCTGCAGAAGATCCTCCTCGTCGTCGCGGTGCGGCAGGTTTTTGCGCACGATTGGGATGATCACCGGGTAGAGGTGGTCAATGAGACTGCGGCAGGCGTTTTCGTCTCCTCTACGGACAGCGGCGATGACCCTTTTGGTTGGGGGGGAAGTCATCAAGAATATAGGGTGGGGGTTTCAAATATGTGCCGACAAACATTACGCTTCGATGATGGATGCCGGTTTTTCTCGTGTTATGCCGGGTGTGTCCATGCCAAGTATTGTCAAGTCCCGTTGATTTCTAAACCTCTTGACCAGTGAAAATATGCACCGATGACCCGTTACCGGGAAAATGCCGCGCCAGTTGAGGTATTGACCCTCCCGGCTGGGGGGTTATGATTGCCGGGTTATGAGATTCCCATTGCTTGTTACTCTTCTGGCCGCTCTCCTGTTTCCCGGCATTGCTGACGGGCGTATTGGCTGGACGAGGGAGAAGTGCATCGAGAGTTTTGGGGAGCCGGTGATGATGATTGCCGCGCGTTTGGTTAAAAGCGAGGGCCAGGCGGACGTGTTCAAGACCAAGATCGGTGAGAGTTCCATCCGGGTGATTGCTGAATATCGTGCCGGCAAGGTATGGATGATTACCTATGAAGGGCGCGGCGTGAAAAAGAACGTGGCGCCATCGCTGGTGGCTAAGAATGCCGGCCCCAATGTGAAGGAGAGCACGTTCCTGCGGGTGCAGCACTGGATCGAGAGGGAGAAGAAGCTCCATGCGGTGTATTTCACTTCACCGGTACAGCGCCTGATTGTGATGAATGCCGCCAGCCTGGCTGCCGAGAAAAAACCCAGTGTGCCGATACTCCTGGAACCCGAGACACAGGCCGACAATGCCACGGATGCCGATGGGGGAAAAAAGCCGGAATCTGCCTCCGATCCTCTGGATAAGTTTTAACCGTGGCATTGAAATATGCCGGTTGGCCGGCTTCCTAGATTGTCATTGACGCGTAACCGCCGTCCACCACGATCTCGCTCCCGGTAATGAATCCTCCCGCTTGCGCGGAGGCAAGGAGCAGGGTTGCCCCGATGAGTTCCTTTGCCTCGCCGAAGCGCTGCATGGGCGTATGAGCCATGATTGCGGCAACTCGTTCCTCGTTGAGAACCCTGCGGTTTTGCTCAGCGGGGAAGAAACCGGGCACCAGGGTGTTGACACGAATGCCCGCCGGAGCCCACTCGCGGGCAAGGTTCTTGCTGATATTGTGCACCGCTGCCTTGCTCATTGAGTAGGTGAATACACGTGAGAGCGGGATCATGCCGGACATGGAACCCACATTGATGATTGAAGCACTCACTCGGCCTTCAAGGAAATAGTTGCCGAAAACCTGGCAGGACACGAACACAGCCTTGGCATTGGTGGCGAGGATCAGGTCAAATTCCTCTTCGGACACCTCAAGGAAAGGGGTCGGCGAATTGATTCCCGCGCCATTGATCAGGATTTCGCATTTACCGCTTTTCTCAACAACCGTGGACAGCAGGTTCTCGATTGATTTACGGTCGGCAACATCGGTGGCCACGAAATAGCCGTCACCGCCCGATGCCTTGATGGCAGCCAGCCTCGCATCCGCCTTTTCCCGGCTGCGCCCGGCGAGCACGACTTCCGCCCCGGCGCCGGCGAGACCCTCCGCCATCGCGCCGCAAAGTTCCCCGGTGCCGCCGATGACGACAGCGGTCTTGCCGTTGAGGGAGAAGAGCGATTGCGGGCAGGACATCTTTTATCGATCAACACGGGCACTGCCACCCCCCACCAGTTTCTCAACCTCGGCAAGGGTGGCCATTGTTGTGTCACCCGGGGTGGTCATTGCCAGGGCACCGTGTGCAGCACCGTAGTCGACCGCGAGTTGCGCATCATTATGGGTGACAAAGCCGTAGATAAGGCCACTGGCAAAGGAATCACCTCCGCCAACACGGTCGTATATCTCCAGTTCCTGTTGTCCGGCGGCCTCAAAGAACCGGTCGTCGTGCCAGGCGACTGCCCCCCAGTCGTTGATTGTCGCGCTGTGCACATCGCGCAGGGTTGTCGCGGTGACCCTGAAGTTGGGGAATTCGGCAACGGCTTCAGTAATCATCCTCTTGAAGTTCTCAACTTCCAAGCCGGTAATATTTTCATCAATTCCCTCTACATTAAACCCGAGACATGCGGTGAAGTCCTCCTCGTTGCCGATCATGACATCGACATGCCTGGCGATCTCCCGGTTGACCTCCTGCGCCTTCGCCTGCCCGCCGACGGACTGCCATAAAGAGGGACGGTAGTTCAGGTCGTAGCTGACGATGGTGCCGTGTTCCCTGGCCTTTCGGCAGGCTTCAATCACCAACTCGGCGGTGGTTTCTGAGAGTGCTGCGAAGATGCCCCCGGTATGGAACCACTGGCTGCCGAGCTTGCCGAAGAGATGATCCCAGTCGATATCGCCGGGACGCATCTGCGAGGCGGCGGTGTGTCCGCGGTCAGAGGTTCCCTTTGCGCCGCGAATGCCGAAACCGCGCTCGGTGAAGTTGATGCCATTGCGCACATCGCGGCCGATCCCGTCATGTTCCATCCACTTTATAAAGTCTGTATCGACTCCGCCCTGCAGGATGAAGTCTTCAATCAGGTGTCCGATATCATTGTCGGCAAAGGCGGTGACGACAGCGGTTTTCAGGCCGAAGCACCTGCGCAGGCCCCGGGCAACGTTGTATTCACCACCCCCCTCCCAGGCATTGAACTGGCGCGCGGTGCGCACGCGTCCCTCGCCGGGATCAAGACGCAGCATGACCTCGCCGAGGGAAACCTCGGCATATGCGCAACTGGAGGGAGATTTAATATCAAGTGCCATCGGGGGAGCGGTAATAGCGTGTCAGTTAAGCCTATAAACTGCCAGTTATCTGAAGATGCAACAATTCCGTTGTCTAAGGCTCTCCGCTTCCAGTGTTTCTTTATAGTGCATGTGTTAAGCAAAAACCGGCAATTGTGCAAGATCCCATCCCGGCTGGCCGGCTTCCGCTGCCAGCTGGTTGAACTCGGCGATTTCCGCCTCCGAGAACAGCAATCCCCCGGCGCTTGCCGTCTTCTGTGCTGCCTGTGCGAAATCCTGGCCGGGCAGGAAGATGGCTTCATTGCCGTGGCCCTTGATGTCCTCAATGACTGCCCTGAGGTTTTCTGTCTGGTTGCGTCCGCAGGCGAAGCTGCCCCCGCTGAGAGCATCAGGATGAATGACCTGGAAGAAGAAACTCGGCGTGAGTTTTTCGCCTTTCGGGATGTCGCGTGAGCGCAGAGTGGGCAGGGAACCGCCTATCAGGGCGGCAATAATCTCGTTGATGAGTGCCATCCCGTATCCCTTGTGGGCGCCAAAAGGCACAAGGTGGACAGCCTGGCCCGGATCGGTGGTGAACTTGCCTTCGGCGTCGACGGCGGCGTTTGGCGGAAGTTTACCCCCCTCCCGTTTAAGTTGCTGGACTTTGCCCATGGCAACAACTGAGGTGGCCCAGTCGATGACGATGGGAAACCCGATAGCTTCGGTTGTCGGGAAACTCCAGCTGTGCGGGTTGGTGCCGAGGGTCGGGTGCTTGCCCATGAAGGGCACAACTTCCGCGAGGCTGGCAGTGCAGTTGGTATAGGCAATATAGCCGCGCTTTGCGGCATCCAGGACGTAACCACCTCCCCAGAGGTAGTGGAAAGCGTTGTCCACGCTTACCTGGCCGATGCCGTATTGATCGGCTAATTCAATGCAGCGCTCGATGGCGGCGTAGGCGACACTTTGTCCGAGCTTCCTGTTGCAGTTCCACACTTCACTGGCGGCGAACCTGTTCTCAACAACCTCTATGCAGGCTCCCGGGACACAGCCCCCGGTCCCTGAGCCGAAGAGTTTATCCAGGTGAAGTGCCTTGATTGCGTTGTGGGTGCGTACTCCGTGAGCTGAAGCGAAGGAGCAGAACCTGGCGGCATCACGAGCTTCCTCATCAGTGAAACCGCGGTTGCTGTAGGCGGCTTCGACCAGGGCATTGTGCTCCGTTTCGGGGACAATATGAAATTGCTCGGGCATGTCACCTAGGCTGTGAACTTGTTGGCCTGGACGTATTCGCCTTCCCCGGTGAGCAGGGCGATGAGGTTACGCGTGGCCATTCCGGCCTGACGGGCAACGGATTCGTGGGTGCGTGAGGCAATGTGCGAAGTGACGATGCAGTTGGGGGCACCAAGCAGGGGGTGGTTCCCGGCAGGGGGCTCGGCGTCGAGGACATCGGCACCGTAGCCGCCGACCCAGCCGCTCTCAAGGGCGCGTTGCATTGCGGCACTGTCGACCAGTTCGCCCCTTGCGCAGTTGAGAATAATGACATGTTCGCGCATTTGCCCGATCCTCTCCGCGTTGATCATGCCGCGGGTTTCCGGGGTAAGGAAGCAGTGTAGCGAGATAATATCCGATTCATGCAGCAGCCGGTCCATTTCAGAGCATCCGGTAATGCCGTTTTCTGCGGCAAAATCCTTATCGAGAAAGGGATCGTATGCCAGGATATTCATGCCGAAGGCACGTGCCCGGAGTGCCACTTCCTTGCCGATGCGACCGAGGCCGAGTATGCCGATTGTCTTGCCCATTATTTCATTTCCCACCGGTTTTTTCCAACCCGCCTGCCATGCACCCGCAGCGACTTCGGTGGCATTTTGCTGAATTTTTTTTGTCAATCCGAGCAGCAGCCCGAAGGTATGCTCGGCAACAGTTGTATGATTGACGCCGGGGGTGAACAGGATGGGAAGCTTTTTTCCGGTGGCATAGTTGACATCAATCTTGTCGAGGCCGATGCCATATTTGCTGATGACTTTCAGTGTTGGCAGGGATTTATCGATAACTGCGCCGGTGATGGCATCATCACCGCAGAGAAACCCGTCAAATCCACCGGCTAAACCGAGCATTTCTTCTTCAGGCAACGGGCCGCGTTCACGGACAATTTGCCATCCGGTGGCAGCCAGGATTTCGTGGTGTTCGCCGGGGGTATCCTGGTAGGAGGTGGTGGTCAGCAGGATTCGCATGGACGGGAAGTTTCAAGTTTCACAAGCCAACTATCAAGTGTTTGCTGCATAATCGTGAATTCCATCCCTGACATGGATGCCGGCAGCCAGCCCCTGGACAACTTAATGAATGAGCTTGGGCTGACAAATCACAACCTGGTGGCGGCTTCAGCGGAAAACCTGACCCACAAGCAGGTGAGCAAGGCCAGGCAGGGCCGGAAAGTGACCTCCAGGATACAGAAAAAAGTCCTGGCGGCCTGGAATGCCGTGCAGGAGGAGACATATATCCTTGAGCAATTGTTTACTTACCGGGGTAGATGAATACAAACGCGGCATCGGCGGGGCAGTGTTGCCCGATCACCATTGTCGGTGGCGGGCTGGCAGGTTGTGCGATGGCCTGGGCACTGCGCGCGCGTGAGCGGGAGGTGCTGGTGGTGGACCGGGGGGAAAGGGTGACTTCAAGCAAGGTGGCTGCCGGGATCATCAATCCGGTTACCGGGCCCAACCTTACCAAGGCTTGGCGCTTTGAGGAGCTTTGGCCGGCAGCATTGAGTTTTTACAGATCAATTGAGGAGCAGACGGGCAGGCAAATATTCCATCAAATGCCACTTGTCCGCCTGCTGGACTCCGGGCAGCAGGTTGACAAGTGGAACAAGCGTCTGCAGACACCCGGATACGCAGAATGCCTTGCCGCGTGTCCTCTGGATCCGGGGAAGAATCTGAGGGCGGAATACGGGGCTCTTACTTTTGATCATGCCGGTTATCTGGACATCCGGGAACTCATTACCTTGACCAGGGACTTGCTCGGGGACAACTGGCGCAACGGGGAGCTGCTTGAGGCGGCAGCTGGCATTACCATATTTTGTGAAGGGATAGCCGGGGCTGCCAATCCTCTGTTTGAGTGGGTGCCTTTCAAGCCGGCCAAAGGTGAAATATTGACCCTGCATATTGCCGGCCTGGAGCAGGATCGGATTGTGAATCGCGGCGGGGTGTGGTTATTGCCTGCCGGCGGGGAGAAATTTCGATGCGGGGCAACATATCACTGGGGGGCAACTGATTGTGAACCGACTGCGGACGGGAGGGAGGAAATTGAAACGCGGCTGGGCCGCTTGTTGCAGTTACCCCATGAGGTTGTCGATCATCAGGCAGCGGTGCGGCCGGTGGTGCGGGAAAGCAGGTTGCTCTGCGGCATGCACCCGGCGCATGGGAGGATTGGCTTTTTCAACGGGCTGGGCTCCAAGGGCGTGTTAAGTGCCCCGTTCTTTGCTGAAAATTTCGCGGAGCATCTTTGCGGGCGGGGTGCTATTGATTTCAAGGTCGATTTATGCAGGAACATTTGAGCTTGTCACGATGCATTCATTAAGGGTGACAGAGATGGCCCACCGGCTGGTGGCGGGGAAGTTGAAAGCCGGGGAGGTGGCAGTCGATGCGACTGCGGGTAACGGGCACGATACCCTTTTGCTTGCCGGGATTGTTGGTGGGGAGGGCGTAGTGTTTGCTTTTGATGTGCAGGCTTGCGCTCTTGCTGCTACCGGGAAAAGGCTCATGGAGCAAGGGCTGGATAAAGCGGTGAGCTTTTGCCAGAGAGGACATGAGAATCTGGCGGAAGTTGTCCCGGGGTGCCATCACGGCAGGGTTTCCACGGTGATGTTCAACCTCGGTTACCTGCCGGGTGGCGATAAGTCCAGGATTACGCAGGAGGAAACGACCCTTAGTGCCGTGGGGCAGGCCCTGGCGATGCTCAAGGCAGGCGGATTGTGCACGGTGATATGCTATCCCGGGCACCCCGGGGGGGCACAGGAGGCAGGGGCGGTGTCACGTTTTATTGAGGCGCTGGATCCGGATGGTTACCGGGTTGAGCGACATGAGGGTGAGAACCGGTTTAATGACCCGCCGTTTCTTCTGGCCATAGAGAAGCTGTCGCCAGGGTAATTCACAGCCCCGGTTGCCAAGTGAGCAGAGGCTCGGCTATGGTTGGGACTTGTCCGGTTTACTGAGAACTCTCACCAATACCTTTGCACTCTGGGTGATAATAGGAAGCTTCTGGGCTTGGTTCTATCCTGAGCATTTCAGGTGGTTTGTCGACAAGGATAACAAGCTCTTCGGCATCAAGTTTATTCACATAGGGCTGGGCCTTATCATGTTCGGGATGGGGATCACGCTGAGCCTAGATGATTTCCGGGCTGTTTTGAGAATGCCGCGGGCCGTGATTGCCGGAGTTGCCGCCCAGTTCACGGTGATGCCGATCCTTGGGTTCTCCCTGGCGCAATTATTCTTACGGGAGACAGGGCAGACAGGCCTGGCAGTTGGTTTAATCCTGGTGAGTTGCTGCCCGGGAGGAACCGCATCGAATGTGGTCACCTATCTCGCCCGTGCAAGTTTACCGCTCTCGGTGTTGATGACGATGTTTTCAACCCTGAGCGCAATTGTCATGACACCTCTTTTGATCGGGTGGCTGGCCGGGAAATATGTAGAAATTGATCGCTGGAACCTGTTCTTGAATATGGTTTCAGTGGTGCTCTTACCGGTGATTGCCGGAGTTTTACTCAACCGGTTTCTGCCCAGGGCCGTGCGTCACGTCACCCCGTGGTCGCCTTTACTCTCCGTGGTGATCATTGTGCTGATCGTGGGGGGTATTATTGGCGCTGCCCGTGAAGCAATTATAGAGCACGCGGGCAGTCTGCTCTTGGTGGTCTTCTTACTGCATGCGGGCGGGTTTGCCATTGGCTATGGCTTAGCTGTTCTTTTCAGGTTCAAGACCTCCTTTCAACGCACCCTGAGCATCGAGGTGGGAATGCAGAACTCAGGGCTGGGCAGCAGCCTTGCAAAGACCGAAAAATTTCAAGGGCAGTTCAATACAGCACTGGATGCGGCCTTGGCACCGGTTCCAAGCGCGGTTTCCGCCCTTTATCACTGCATTATCGGCAGCCTGCTGGCCGCTTATTGGAGACGGCGAATTCCGGAGGATCATTGATGAACGCTGTATTCAGGATCGCACAACTGTGCGCGGTGCTAGGCGGCGCATTCCTGATCATGCAGGGGTTTCCCGTCCTCGGCCTGTGCGTGGCACTGATGGCGTGCGGGTCTTGCCTGCTTGACCGCTTGGTAAACCGGGTCGCGCCTGTCACTGACAAGCCGATTGCCGATGAATCCGTCCGCTTTCACAATGGCTGTTTTATTGCTGATTTACATGCCGACGTCTGCCTCTGGCGGCGCGACCATATGCGCAGGAATTGGCGCGGCCATGTTGACCTTCCGCGCCTGCATGAGGGCAATGTTGCCCTGCAGTTTGTCACGGTGCCCACCAAGTTGGTGATCAGTCCGCGCTTTCCCCGCCTGTTTCTTGCTGATCTTTTTTTCTGGGGAGCACTGGTGAGCCTGCAGCGTCCTGATACATGGTTCAGTGCTCCGGCGCGTGTGCGCCTGCAACTGAGCCGACTGGCACGCTGGGTGGCAACATCGGAAGGCAAAATTGGAATGGTGCGCACGAGGGGGGAATTCATTGAATTAAAGGAGCGGCGGGAGCGTAATGAGGATGTCATCGGCGTGATGCTCGGCCTGGAGGGGGCGCATGTCCTGCGGGGTGGCCTTGATGTGCCCTGGCTGGCCGCCCAGGGATTTTGCGTGGTCGGCATCACCCACTTTAACGATACCCGTTTTGGTGACTCGGCGCACGGTGTGCGCATGGGGGGGCTAAAACCTGCCGGGCGCGAACTGGTGAGGCAGCTTGAAAAGTACTCGATCACCGTTGACCTTGCCCACGCCTCCGCGGCATTGATTGAGGATATCCTCGAGATGCACAGGGAGGGTGAACTCAGCCGTCCGCTGCTGGTGTCCCATACCGGGATTAAGGGGGTATACGATCACAGGCGTAATATTTCAGACAGTCAGGCGGTTGCCATCGCGGCTACCGGCGGGCTCATTGGCATCACCTTGTTTGCTCCCGGGTTGCCACGGGCTGACCTCGCGGCCCTGGGTGAGAGTATTGGCTACCTGGTCCGGTTGCTTGACGACGCGGGTCTGGAGGGCGCCAGGCATGTTGCCATTGGATCTGATTTCGACGGTGCGGTGCGAACCGTGGTTGATGCCGCGGGCTGGCCGCGAATCACCGCGGAGTTACTTAAATCCGGTTACGGCTTGAGCCGTGAGCAGGTGGAATTGATTGTTGGCGGGAATATCCGCAATTTTTTCATTCAGAATCTACCTGCCTAGAAAAGGCCGCCGGGCATTTGACCGAGTCCTCCCGTTACTTTTCCCATTTCCTCCTCCATCACCTTGCGACCTTCCTCAATGGCTTTCTGGACCCCTGAGAGCACAAGGTCCTCGAGGATCTCAATATCTTCAGGATCCACAATTTCCGGGGCGATTTTGATTGCACGGATGTCGCCGGCACAGGTGGCGGTGACGGTGACTTTGCCTCCACCCACAGAGGCTTCAACCTCACGCTCGGCCAATTCAGCCTGAATCTTCTGCATTTTGCCCTGCATCTGCTGGGCCTGCTTCATCATCTTGGCGATATTCATGGATTCAGTGTAGGGAAGGTTTGTGCCCTTGCAAATGCAAGGACTAGCTGTTCTTGATCTCCGCCTCAAAGATTTTCAGGGCGTCCTTGATAAGGGGGTCGTTATACATGTCGTCCCCGGCAGGCGGTGATTGCTTCTGGTCCTGTTCGGCTGATTGTTCTTCCCGGGGGGTTGCTTCATCTGAGCTGGCCTGAGGTTCTTCCTCTTCGGCCATCTCGACCGGCGGGGTATCGGGCTTTATGCCGTCCCGAAGCTCGATCTTCAGCTTGCGGCGTGAACCTCTCATTGATTTCAGCAATTCCTCGATTGGAATACGCGTGCGATCACGCATCAGTGATTCCTTGGCGATGGTTTCCTGCGGCGCAATAGCCACGGTGAAGTGCACGCCATCATCCTCGGCAAAGACGGCTTTCTGTGCGTATTCCGCGGCGATGGGCTTATTATTGCAGAGGTGCTCAAGGATGGCTGCCCAGATTTCTTTACCGCTGAGATCAGTGCCCGCGCCTGTTGGCGGAGGAGGATCCTGAGTTGTTGACTGCGGTTCCGATTTCAATGCGGGTGCGGGTGACTGCAACGGAGCCGGTGCCCTGGATGACTGGCTGCCGGCTGCCGGAGGAGAGACTGTCGTGGAGGCAGAGGGTTGCTCGGGCATCGCGGCAAGGGTGCCGTCAATGGCGTCAATGACATCGCTGAGGCGGGTTGAGGCCAGGATCTGGATTGCCTTGATGATCCCCACCTCAAGGTGCAACCGCTTGTTTGGTGCCCATTTCATGCGGCCGTCGATCGTGGCGAAATGGTCGATAACGGCGAGCAGGCGTTCGGTATCGACGTTGGCGGCCTGTGCTTTAACGCGGTCAAGGATCTCGGGTGTCAGGTCCTTGGCGGCGCCGTCAGGATCAACTTGATACACGAGCACTGAGCGCAGGTGACCGATGAGGTCGACCAGCAGTTTACTCAGGTCTTTTCCCGATTCTGATTGTGCGTAGATTTTTTCAAGTGCGGCAACTGTCTCCCGGTTTAGCAGTGCTTCACCGAGCCCGGCAATTGTCTCGAGAGCGGTAAAACCGAAAATTTCAAGGACATCGGGCTCCTTGATATCTTCGCCGCAGAATGCAACCAGCTGGTCGAGCATGGATTGCGCATCACGCATGCCGCCCTCCGCCCCCTTGGCGATAGCTGTTGCCGCAAGGGGATCGAGATTGATGTCCTCCTGCTCTGCAATGTGGCCTAGATGATCGCTGATGATGCGCGTCGGGATGCGGCGCAGGTCGAAGCGCTGGCAGCGTGAAATAATGGTGGGCAGTATCTTTTCCGCTTCCGTGGTGGCAAAGATGAACTTCACATGGTCGGGTGGTTCCTCAAGCGTCTTGAGCAGGGCATTGAACGCTGCGGTCGAGAGCATGTGCACCTCATCAATATAGTAGATCTTGTAGCGCCCGCGCGCGGGGGCGAACTTGACGTTGTTGCGCAGTTCCCGTACCTGCTCGACACCGTTATTACTTGCGCCGTCGATTTCCAGCACGTCAAGGCAACGGCCATCGGCGATTTCCTGACAGATTTCCTCATCGGGATCGAAGTCTATTTTTGGTCCGCCGGTGCAGTTGAGTGCTTTTGCAAGGATGCGTGCGATTGATGTCTTGCCAGTCCCCCGGGGGCCGACAAACAGGTAGGCATGCGCCAGGCGCTCCTGCGCAATGGCGTTGCGTAGGGTCTGGACAACGTGATCCTGTCCCAAAACATGGTCAAAAGTGCGGGGGCGGTATTTGCGGGCAAAAACCTTATAACTGGTACTCACGGGGCTAATTGTAGGATGCGTTGGCGGATTGTGAATCTTTTTTGAGGTGGACATTGTCCCCTGATGACGCTTTTTGGGCAACAATGAGTGAAAATGATGCCATTGGGATGATTGCCGGCAACGGCATTTACCCCGCGATCTTCGCCCGCGCCGCCCGTGCTGCAGGGGTCGGGCATCTTGTTGCAGCCTCGTTTCACAACGAAACTGAGCCGGTGATTGAGGATTTGGTAGACTCCGTGTCCTGGATGCGGGTCGGGCAGTTGGCAAAGATGATCAAGTTTTTCAAGAAGGAGGGAATACGGCATGCCGTGATGGTTGGACAGATTGCACCGAAGAATCTCTTCGACCTGCGCCCTGACATGCGGACACTGGTGTTGCTTGGCCGGCTTAAGGAGCGTAATGCCGAGTCAATCTTCATTGGCATTGGCGAGGAATTGGCCAAGGATGGCATTGAGTTGATTGCTGCCACGACTTTTCTTGAGGATTTGCTTCCTGATCCCGGCCATGTATGCGGTCCCAAGGCTGACCAGAGGCTGGAGGAGGATGCGATGTTTGGTTTCAGGATTGCCAAGGAAACCAGCCGCCTTGATATCGGGCAGACTGTCGTTGTCCGCAGGGGTACTGTCCTGGCAGTCGAGGCATTTGAGGGGACCAATGCCACAATCAGGCGGGGTGGTGAACTCGGGCGGGGGAAAGCGGTTGTGGTGAAGGTCTCCAAACCGGATCAGGATGTGCGCTTTGATGTGCCCTGTATCGGTCCGGAGACAATCAAGGTCGCATCTGAGGCAGGGGTGAGTGCAATCGTGATCGAGGCAGGTGCCACATTGTTGCTCGACAAGGAGCAAATTGAGTCCCTTGCCAATGCCTTGCGGGTAACGGTGTTCGCTTATCGGTAAGTCTGGATTTTTCATCAAGCAGATATGAATAATCGAATTAAAATCGGGGTGGTGGGCGTTGGTGCGATCGGCAGGAATCATGCCCGCATTTATTCTGAGAGCAGTTCAGCGGAACTGACGGCGGTCTTTGACAGCGATGGTGATGCGGCCAGCGCAATTGCCGGGCAGTATGGCGGTCGGGCTGTCGACACGCTGGAGGAGCTCTGCGAGCTTGTTGATGCGGCTTCGATTGCAACGCCGACCAGCACACATCGCCTGGTGGGTGAAGCCCTGCTGGGTGCCGGCAAGCATGTATTGATCGAGAAGCCCATTGCTGACAGTGCGGAGGACGCCAAGGCCCTGGTGAGGCTGGCGGCAGCACAGAACTGCATCCTGCAGGTTGGGCATATTGAGCGTTTCAACCCGGTGCTCGGGGAGATTGAAGCGCGCCTGACTGACCCGAGATTTATCGAGGTGCACCGGCTTTCACCGTTTCCAAACCGGTCGATTGATATCGGGGTGGTTCTGGACCTCATGATACACGATCTTGAGATCGTGCTCCACCTGGTGAAATCAGAAGTGGAGAGCATTGATGCTGTTGGTGTGCCGGTCCTGACAGCGCGGGAGGACATTGCCAATGTCAGGATCCGTTTCAAGTCCGGCTGTGTTGCCAATATTACCTCGAGCCGTATTTCCCCGGAAAAGATGCGCAAGCTGCGTGTATTTCAGCGCGATAGTTACCTGTCGCTCGATTATCAGGAACAGGAAGGGGAGCTGTACTGGAAAGAGGGCATGGAGATCAAAAAACAGCCTGTTTCCGTCGAGAAGGTTGAGCCGCTGAAGAGGGAGCTGGAAGCTTTCATTGATTGTGCGATTGCAGGGCGGCAGCCCGCGGTATCGGGGCGCGAGGCAACCGCGGCACTTGAGCTGGCAATTGACATTACGCACTTGATCGAAGCTGGCGGTAAACCGGATGTTTTCCCCACGTGATGGCGCAGAGGATTTACATGATCGCCGGCGAGGCCAGTGGCGATACACACGGAGCGGGCTTAATGACCGCACTGCTGGACTGCGATCCAGGCATCAGGTTCGCCGGGCTCGGCGGCCCTGCGATGAGCGGGCTTTCCGGCGGGGTGCGCAACTGGACCGGCGAGGCAGCGGTGGTCGGGTTATGGGAGGTGTTGAAGAAATACCGTTATTTCAGGGGGCAGTTCGATCGAACCCTTGATGAACTTGAGGATTTTGCCCCGGATATACTGGTGTTGGTGGATTATCCCGGGTTTAACCTGCGCTTGGCGGCCGAGGCCAGGAAGCGCGGCATTAATACCAGGATTGTTCATTATATCAGCCCGCAGGTCTGGGCCTGGAAACGCGGGCGAATTTCCCGCATGGCAAAAATCCTGGACCGCATACTGTGCCTTTTTCCCTTCGAGGTGCCGCTTTACCGCAATTCCGGACTTGATGCGCGCTTCGTCGGTCACCCGATCGCGGAGCAACTTGCGGGCCTGCGAGGCAACTGTGAGCGCGATGAACAACTGGTGGCACTTCTCCCGGGCAGCAGGCAGCGGGAGGTAGAGAAAATTTTCCCGGTGATGCTGGGCGCGGCGGCTGAGATGATAAGGCTCAAGCCGGGACTTCGTTTTGCTTCCGCAGCTGCGGACGGGGAACTTGCCGGCAGGATGCAAACGATGGCATCAGCACACGGGGTGGATTGTCCCGTGGGTGTCGGCAATGCACATGAGTTGATGGCCACTGCCTGTTGTGCCGCGGTGGCTTCAGGCACGGCAACCCTGGAATCGGCTTTTCTCGGCTTGCCCTACTGTATTGTCTACCGGGTTGCCTGGCCGACCTACCATGTTGCCCGCGCGTTGATGGCGGTGGATTACCTGGGGATGGCCAACCTGCTTGCCGGGCGCGAACTGGTTCGTGAGTTCCTGCAGGGCGATGCGGTTGCCGGAAGAGTGGCGGCGGAGTTGCTCCGGTTGAGCGAATCAGAGGAACAGCGCGAGGAACTCGGCAGGGAACTACAGGCGGTGACGGCACCGCTGGCTGAGCATGGAGCTTATCAGCGTGCCGCTGCCGCGACTCTGGAGGAAAGTCCCGCTGGGGAGGGATCTTCGTGATGCAATGACCCAGTCTACCTTTATCAAGGCGGCCTTGGTTGGTGTCCCGGCGGGTATGCTGATCATCGGCATGCTGTCATTGATTTTGTTCAGTAATGCCCCCGAGGCCGGGGTGTCAAAAGCAGACCGGGTTGGCGGATTTTTGCGTGCTCCCGTGACCGAGGTTGCCCTGCGCCGGTGGATTAACCGCCTGTCTGTTGATATCGGGGCACGGCCGGCCGGTGATGTCAGGCAATCCCGAATCACTGCCAAGTGGATTGAGTCTGAGCTGAGTGAGGAAAACATGGGTTATCGCCCCGGAGTAAGCGTTTTTGAGGCGGGTGGTCTGCAGTATCGAAACGTTGAGGCGGAGTTGCCGGGACAATCCAGGGCCGGTGAAATCGTGGTGGTCGGGGCCCATTATGATTCCGTGGCCGATTGCCCGGGAGCAAACGACAACGGCAGCGGCGTGGCAGCGATGCTTGCCATCGCGCAGGCTTTCACGGGCACTGAAAACATGCGCACATTGCGCTTCGTCGCGTTTGCCAATGAAGAGCCTCCGTATTTCCGGACTGATTCAATGGGCAGCCTGGTGTATGCGAGGGCTTGCAGGCAGCGCGGGGAGAAAATTGTCGGCATGATCAGCCTTGAATCCCTCGGTTACTATTCCGATGAGGATAACAGCCAGCGTTTTCCCCCGGGATTGCGGCGATTCTACCCTGATACCGGAAACTTCGTCGGCATTATCGGCGATGAGCACTCAAAGCAACTGGTTGAGATGTTCTACCGGAGTTTTTGCCGTGTTTCAGATTTTCCCGTGCAGAAGGCGGCTTTGCCGCCGGGGATTCCCGGCATCGGCTGGTCAGACCACTGGTCGTTCTGGCAGTGTGGCTATCCGGCCCTGATGGTCACGGACACGGCAATTTACCGCTATCCGCATTATCACAAACCTTCCGATACCCCGGACAAGATTGACTTTGCGCGTTACACCCTGGTGGTGCAGGCGCTGGCAGAGGCGGTAAAGGATCTGGTGAATCCCTAAAGCTCGAGCTCATCCATCTCCCCGCACAATGACTTTAAACCGCCCGGGCTCGGTCTTTAGCCCCGAGTGGTAGATGCGCTTTAATGGTGCATCGGGTTGCGCGGCCTGCCGGTAAATGCTGAATTCGAAATGGCGCTTCTGGGGTTCTTCCCCGGGATTGGGCGGTTGCCGCGGCAGTGGCTTGGTCTCGATAAAGATCGGGTTAATGCCGGCTTTAAGACCGCCAATGATCAATCCCTTGTGGACATTGTTAATGACGGCATGTTCCGAGCGCTCGGCGATACTCACCTGCGTTTCGTATCCGATTGAGACGATCTCGATATATCCGACGATTTCCGGCAGCGGACAAAGCTTTGGCAGTGGAGGAACCTTGCCGGGGGGCGTAAAATGCGCAGCGTCGAGAAAGGAGTAATCCTCCTCCGCGGCTGCAGCTGCAATCTCCTCTGCCCCGTCGAGGCACATGAAGCGCGAGGTACTGAATTTCCAACCGCTTTTTTCCCTGATGAACATCAGGAAAAGCAGGCCATCGGGTATGTCGGCATCCTCTTCCACCCCGAAATTCGGCTTGCCGAAATAAACCAGCTGGCCGGTAACGCCCTTGATCATCGTCCGGGCAAGTTTCATGGCACTGACATCGGGCGGGCTGACCGGGCTTTCAAACAATGCCCCAGGCCAGCGTTTCTTCCGCGAGACGATCATGTTGCGAATACCGATCTGCCGGTATTTTGCGGTGGTCTCCTGCCAGATTTTCCGGTCTTGTTCAAGCATTGCTTTCGACCATTTCCCGAACACGGCCTGCAGTTCATCCCTGAACTCATCCGCGGCAGGGGCTTCTGCATGGATTCTGCTTAAGCCGGATAAGAGTATCAGGGTGGTGACCGCAAATAACAGGGTCGACGTATATCGCATGATCAGGCCGTGTCGCGGATTTTCGGGATCGCGGCAAGCAGTTCCCTGGTGTAATCGTGGCGCGGGTTGTCCATCAGTTCCTCACTTTCCCCGAGCTCGACAATCTTCCCGAAATGCATCACCGCGATGCGATCTGCAATATAACGCACCACGCTGAGATCGTGCGAGATGAAGATCATGGTGAGATTAAGTTCAGTCACCAGGCCATTGAGCAGGTTGAGGATCTGTGACTGGATGGAAACGTCGAGGGCTGATACCGGTTCATCGGCAATGATGAGCTTGGGCTGCGGTGCCAGTGCACGGGCAATGGCGATGCGCTGCCTCTGCCCACCTGAGAACTCATGCGGGTAGTTGCGGATATAGCGCCCGTCAAGGCCGACACGTTCCATCAATTCTGCAATTGCATGGTTGAGCTCGCCGCCCTCTAATTTCGGTTGCCGGGTGCGCAGTGCCTCCGCGAGCGTGGAGAACACGGTCATGCGCGGGTTGAGCGAGGCGTAGGGATCCTGGAAGATCATCTGGAAGTCCAGGCGGCGGCGGCGCACTTCTGAGGCACTCAGTGAAGTGAGTTCCTCGCCGTTGAGGATGACCTGTCCTCCGGTCGGGGCGATGAGCTGCATTATCGTGCGTGACAGGGTTGACTTGCCGCATCCGGATTCGCCGACCAGGCCGAGGATCTCGCCCTGATTAATATCCAGGCTGACCCCGTCAACGGCCCTTATGGGGTCTGCGTTCTTGACGGGAAAATGGGTCTTGAGGTCGATGAGCTGGAGGTAAGACATGCCGGGTAAGGTGTTATGAGAGGCAACCGGGGCAGTCCTGCACCCAGTGTCCGGAACCGATATCTTTGAGTTCCGGACGTGCATTGGTCAGGCACTTGGTGCGCTCACCAAGCTCGTTGCGCGGGCGGAATGCGCAGCCGGTAATGGGTTGCGAGACATCCGGTGGCAACCCCGGGATGGTGTAGAGTTCCTCGCCCTTGGCGTGCATTGCCGGGATCGACTTCAACAGCGAGCGAGTGTAGGCGTGGCGCGGGTTGTTAAAGAGTTCAAGGGCCCTGGCGCGCTCAACGATGCTTCCGGCATACATCACGTTGATCTCGTCACAGACCTGTGAAATTACCGCCAGGTCGTGGGTGATGAAGATCACCGCGGTGCCCAGTTCCCGCTGGCGATCCTTGATGAGGTCGAGGATCTGTTTCTGCACCGTCACATCCAGCGCGGTGGTGGGTTCATCGGCAATGAGAATCTCGGGCTTTGTGATCAGTGCAATGGCGATCATCACCCGCTGGCGCATGCCGCCGGAGAACTCATGCGGATACATCTGGATGCGTTTTTCAGGCTCTGGAATGCCCACTTCCCCCAGTGCCCTAGTCGCGTGTTTCAGGGCCCTTTTCCTGTTCATTCCCATGTGCAGGCGCAGCGGCTCGGTGACCTGTGTTGCGATGCGCAGGTAGGGGTTGAGCGAGGTCATCGGGTCCTGGAAGATCATGCTGATGCGCTTGCCGCGGACCTGGCGCAGTTTCTTTTCCCCGCAGTTGAGCAGGTCGGTGGAATCAAAGATTGCGCTGCCGCCCTCAATCCTGCCCGGCGGCATCGGGATCAGGCCCAGCAGCGAGTAACAGGTCACTGACTTTCCGGACCCGGACTCGCCGACGATTCCCACGGTCTGCCCTTTCTCAAGGGAGAAGGACACCCCGTCGACGGCCCGCACAAGGCCGTTGCGGGTGTGGAAGTGGGTCTTCAGGTCAGTGACTTCGAGCAGTGGCATGGCAATAAAGCGGGCAGTTTTTCCTAGTCCTTGGAGGCACGCACATCCAGGGCGTCGCGCAGCCCGTCTCCCAGGAAATTGAGGGCAAAGAGGGTCAGTGAGAAGAGGATACCGGGGAAAATCAGCAATTGCGGGTTGGTCTCGAGGTAATTGGCACCCTCCTTGATGAGGATTCCCCAGGAACTGTTTGGCGATTCCACGCCGAGGCCCAGGTAGGACAGGGTCGCTTCATACATGATAAACCCGGGCACGGTGAGGGTGGCGTAAACCACGGTCGGGCCGAGGGTGTTGGGAATAATGTGACGGAAGAGGACGCGCAACCTGGAAAGGCCGAGTGAAGTTGCCGCCTCCACAAATTCCCGCTCCTTGAGGCTCAATACCTGGGCACGCACGATGCGTGCCAGTGTCAACCAGCCGAACAGGCCGAGGGCAAAGAAAAGCGGCAGGACATTGGTTGCCCGGTTGGTGAACTCCTTGTTCCATCCCCAGTGCTCGACGATCCATTTCGAGGTTGTTCCAGACCACTCCGAGAGGACGGCCTGCAGGACGATCACCACCATGAGGAAGGGAATGGAGAGCAGGGTGTCGACGATGCGCATCATGATGGCATCGGCCCGTCCACCGTAAAAACCGGAGATGGCGCCGTAGGTGACACCAATGGTCACGGCGACGAAGGTCGCGATCAGGCCGACGAGGATGGAGATTTGCCCGCCGTAGAGGATGCGGGAGAAGAGGTCCCGCCCGAGGGCGTCGGTACCGAGCCAGTGCTCGCCCGTGGGAGAAGCGAACTTGTTGGCCAGGTCCTGCTGGATTGGATCCTTGCAGAACCATGCGAGCCCAAAGCACAGCAGGCAGGTGATGCTGAAGACGATCAGGCTGGCAATGGCAACCTTGTTCTTGCCCATGCGCAGCCAGGCATCACGCCACAGCGAGGAGCCGCGCTCTATTTCTTCGCTTGCAGTGTTTTGAGTCCCGGCAGTCATCATTTATTTGGCGGCATTGCCGGCTATGCGCACGCGCGGGTCAAGGATGCCGGTGAGGATGTCGGCGGCGAGGTTCATGACGACGATTAAAAAACCGAAGAACAGGGCCACCCCCAGTAAAAGGAACTCATCACGGGCGATGACGGCATTGACAAAGTGCTGTCCCATGCCCGGTACCTGGAAGATGGTCTCGACGATGAATGAGCCGCTGATGAGTGCGGCAAAGGCCGGCCCGATGAAGGCGACGGAGGGCAGGAGCCCGCCACGCAGCGCGTGGCGGGTGATGACCTTGCTGGGCGGGATGCCCTTGGCGTGCGCGGTGCGGATGTAGTCCTGGGAGAGGATCTCGAGCATCCCGCCGCGGGTGAGGCGGGCAAGATAGGCGGCGGTCGAGAGCCCCAGCGTAATGGCCGGCAGCAGGATGTCCTGCGGGTTGCCCCAGCCGGCGACCTTGATGGCGGAGAACTTTGTGGCAATGAAGATCTGCAACAGGGGGCCGATGGTGAATGCCGGCACACAGATGCCGATCATGGCAACTGTCATTGTTCCCCAGTCCACCCAGCTGTTCCTGCGCACCGCGGAGATCATGCCGATCGGCACACCAATGCAGATGGCGATACCGAGGGCGCTGAGTCCAAGTATTACCGACACCTTGAAGGACTGGGAGATGATGTCCTTGACCGGGCGTCCCTTGCTGGTTGAAATCGCCAGCGAGCCCTTGGTGATGATGTTTTTCGGGTAAATGAGATACTGGTGGAGCAGCGGTTTATCCAGTCCGTAAAGGGCGCGCTGGTAGGCCTTGGATTCCTCGGAGAGGTTTTTTTCCGTGGTGAAGGGTTCGCCCGGCATGGCCTTGGCGAGGAAGAAGGTAATCGTGTAGAGGGCGAAGAGGACAAACACCCCCTGGAGTAAGCGGCTGGCAATGAAACGGAGCATCAACGTGAGGTCGCCGGTGGCGAGGGAATCGGGTTGCGTTCAAGCCTCAAGAACTTGTAGGGATGATTGTCCAGGATCAGGGGTTCCCAGCCCTTGACATCAGGGTGAATGAGGTAGTTGCGGGTATACCAGTAAAGGGGCAGGATCGGTGTCTGGGAGAGGAACAGTGCCTCGGCTTCCTCCAGCACCCGGTAGCGTACCTGTGGGTCGCCGGTGTTGCCGGCCTTTTTGAGGAGCGCTTCAAATTCTTCATTATGCCAGCCGGTGCGGTTGTTGCCGCCGTTTTTCATCCACATGTCGAGGAAAGTCAGCGGATCCATGTAGTCGCCGATCCAGCCTCCTGCCGCCAGGCCGTAATCCTTCTCGAACATGGTGGTGATGTAGGAAGTCCATTCCATTTGCTTGATCCTGATGCTGACGCCGAGGTTGTCCTTCCACATCGCCTGCAGTGCTTCCGCATTGGCCTTGGAGGTTTCCTTGTCGGTGGTGAGGAACTCAATCTCTGGTATGCCAACGCCGCCGGGAAAGCCGGCCTCGGAGAGCAGCTTGCGGGCTCCCTCCGGGTCGAAGCCTATCGTGGTGGCGGGGCGGTAGTCGCCGAACGGGGGCACCAGTCCCCCGGCCGGTTTCTGGCCGCCCTTGAGCACGTTCTTGATCAGGGACTGCTGGTCGATGGCCTTGGAAAAGGCAATCCGCACGCGCGGGTCGGTAAAGGGTTCCCGGGTGACATTGGTGCGGATAAAGTAGGTGCCGAGGTAGAGTTCATTGCGGACCTGGTCGGGATAGCGCTCACGGGAATATTGAATCAACTCGGGCGCGAGCGTGTAGGTGATGTGCATTTGCCCGTCAAAATACATTCGGTCCTCGGTGTAGAGGTTTGAGATCGGCAGGTAGCGGATACCGTTGATGCCGACATTATCCTTATCCCAGTAGCGCGGGTTGCGTTCAACCTGGATGTGGTCATTGAATTGCCAGGAGGTGAGGATGAAGGCACCATTACTGACCACGTTCTCCGGCTTGGTCCACTTGGTAAAGCGGTCACCGATCTTGCCGTGCTTGAGTATTGTGTGTTTTGGCACCGGGAACCAGGTATAATGCTTGGTGATTTCCGGCAGGAAGGCGATGGGTGAGTTGAGTTGCACCTTCAGGGTGTGGAGATCGGGTGCCGTGGCACCGAAATCAATCAGGGCCCACAGGGGCAGGCCGATTTCTGCGAATTCCAGGTTCTTTGTGATCAGGATGTCCCGCACATCGCGGGTGACATCCCCCGGCCATTGGAAAAGCCCGGGATCGGATTTCAGCTTCCTGATCTGCCGTGTATCGAGGTGGTCGAGTCCTTTCCGGTTGAATTCGGTTTTTCCCTCTTCATTCGGGCCAAAGTCGACTTTCTTCAGCGTGTCCCACTCGACCGGGAAAGACGGGTCATCGCGGCAGGTCAGATAGGAGCGCTGGGACTTGTGATAGGGCTCGGCGTCCCTGATGTAGTAGAGCATGAAGGAATAGTCCGAGGCCAGTGCCGGGGTCAGGATACGGCGGAAAGCAAACAGGAAATCCGCGGCAGTGAGCGGTTTGCCGTCTGACCATGTGGCATCCTTACGCAACTCGAAGATCCATTCATCGGGGTTTTGCGGGTCGGTGGGATACCATTTTTCAGCCATCCCCGGCAGTGCAACCCCGTCCTTTGAGGGGTGGGCGACCACCAGTCCCTCGAAAAGTGCGCTGATAATGTTGCTCTCAAGCACGCCGCTGACGATATGCGGGTCGAGACCCTTCGGCTCCGAGGTATTGCCCATGATGAGGATTCCCTCGCGGGTGGCGCGATCGACTGCGGTCTCACCCTCTTTGCACGCTCCTGTAAACAGGGTGGCTGCCAGCAGGCAAAGGACATTAATGATACGCATTGGCGGGACTTTGAACCGGGTTGGACGGCAGGTCACGCGTATTTCTTCATTCCGTGAAAAAGATACCTGCTTATAATAAATAGGTTGATCGCCTTGGTGGCGTCTTTAGGATGTTTCACACCCGTTACACGGATGCGCGATTACTTCATCAGGCGATTCCTGCTCATCCCACCGACGCTGCTGGGCATTACCTTTATCGTGTTCTTGATCACTCGTGTGGTTCCGGGTGGACCGATGGAGAGGGCACTGCAGGAGGCTCAGAAGGCCTCGGAGGGTGGCGGTTCCTCCGGTGGACAGATGATGGGCGGGCTGAGTGAGGAGCAGATTGAGGAACTGGAGGAGGAATACGGTTATGACAAGACCATTTTTGTTGCTTATCTGCAGTGGTTTGGTGTGCTGCCCCGTGAACGGCTTTTGAGCAAGGCGGAATTCCGGCCACTGGGCAAGGACAAGATCGGCGGGAACCTGGTCACCGACCCGGACAATGAGGTGCTTGTGGTTTTAAAGGGCAGCGGGCGGCAGGCGAAGGTCACCCGCGGGGGAAGCAGGGGACTTTCAGCCTTTTACGTGGACAACGACGAGCTCGGGGATGACGAGAATGCGGTCGGCAGCAACGGCTGGAAGTTTCGCATCGAGACGGTCAATGACCGCCAGCAGCGCTGGGCGCGCCGCAATAAGGAACCCGTTGACAATGCACCACAGAATTATGATGACCGGGTGGTGGCCTACAAGACGGATTTTTCCGGCCTGCTCCAGGGTGACCTCGGGAGCTCGACAAAGTTCAGCGAACCGGTCTGGTCGCTGATTAGGGAGCGCATCCCGATCGCCCTTTATTTCGGGATTTTAACAATTATCATCACCTACGGGATTTCCCTGCCGCTGGGAATCCTCAAGGCGATCAAGCACCGCACGGCGGTCGACAATATTTCCTCAGCGCTCATCTTTATCGGGTATGCCATCCCGGGATTTGCCCTCGGTGCGCTGATGCTTATTCACCTGGGTGCCCGTGGCGGGTGGTTTCCGCTTTTTGGGCTTACCAGTCCTGAGTTCTCGGAGATGAGTTTCCTTGAGAAGATTTCCGACCTTGCCCACCACACGGTCCTGCCGCTCACCTGTTATATCGTTGGCGGCTTCGCGTGGCTGACGATGATGATGAAGAACAACCTGATGGAGAACCTCTCCACCGACTATGTGCGCACCGCGGTGGCCAAGGGGGCAAGTTTCCGCAGCGCGGTGTTCAGGCATGCCTTCCGCAACTCAATCATCCCGATTGCCTCGACCCTGGGGCAGTTGATCACCATCCTGGTCGGCGGCAGCATCCTGGTCGAGTCGGTGTTCGACATCCAGGGCTTTGGCCTGCTGCAGTACCAGGCTCTCCTGGACCGGGACCAGACGGTGATCATGGGCACGCTGACCATTGCCGCGGCACTGCTTCTCATCGGCAATATTCTCTCGGACATGATCGTGGCACTGATTGACCCGCGGGTGAAATTCAACTGATTGCAATGTTCTTCAAGCTCAGCGGACCATTCCTGATCCTTGCCGCCCTGCTCGGCAGCCTGGGGGAGCTATGCAAGCTGGAGTTTCCCACGGTACGCTTTCCCTTCACCCTGAGCCGGGAGATCAGCTGGCTGCAGTTGAAAATTAATCTGACAGAGCTGAATTTTCCATGGTTCGGCTGGCTGGTGATGGCGCTGCTGTTTGTGGCCGGCATCTGGTGCACGCGGCGTTTCTGGGCAGGGGGCAGGTTCACGCCGATCACCCAGCGCCGGATTGAGCGCTTCAAGTCGATTAAGCGCGGGTATTTCTCGCTGTTAATCATCGCTGGCCTTGTCATGATCGCAGCGCTTGACCATGTGCTGGTCGGTAATGAGGCGCTGGTGCTCAGGCATGAAGGCAAGTGGTCGTTTCCAGCTTTCACCCGTGAGGTGGAGAAGGGCTCGCGTTTTGGAGTTGCAGGTGACGAGGCGCAGGCTCCTGCCGATTACCGTAAACTCAAGAAGCAGTTTGAGGCCGGTTCAAAGGCTGTGACGGAACTGCAGGATCGGCTCGCGGAGGAAAACGATCCTGCCGTAAGGAAAAGTATTGCGGAGCAGATGAAGGACAATGCGAAAGCCGGTGGGAACAATTGGGTATTGATGCCACTGATTCCCTATGCCCCGACCGGAGATACCGTGGCCGCGGTATCCACCGGCCTGAAGCAAGGGGAAGGCGTGGTCAGGGAAGGAGGCAAGTTGTTTTCCGGGCTTGGCGCAAGGATCTACGATCTGGATGACCCGGTGCGCATGCATTTGCGTTTCCGTTTCCGCAAGGGCCTCAAGGACGGCCCGGCTGATGGCTGGGATCGTGAGGGCAACCGCGTATACGGCGTGCAATACAGGGCCGGCAAGCTGGTGGCAGGTTCTCAATCATGGAATGGGCAGGGTGAGGTGGAGGATTTCCTCGGACAGGACACCGGGGGGTTGCGAGTGGTTCATTTTTCACCCTCCCCGCCAACGGCGCAGCCCGGGCAACGGCATTTGCTCGGCACCAACTCAAGTGGATATGACGTGGTGGCTTACCTGTTTGGCGGGCTGCAGGTGAACTTCAAGGCAGCCCTGGTCTACATCCCGCTGGTCTACGCGCTCGGGGTGAGCATTGGCCTGCTGATGGGATTTTTCGGGGGATGGTTCGACTTGGCTTTACAGCGGGTCATTGAGATCCTTTCCAATGTCCCTTTCCTTTTCGTGGTGATGATTGCCAGTACCGCGGTTCCCGAGCGCTTCAAGGAGACGGCGGGGCTGTGGATGATTTTGTTTATCCTGCTTTGCTTTGGCTGGATGGGAATGACCTACCTGATGCGCACTTCTGCCCTCAAGGAGAAGCAGCGCGACTACATCGCGGCGAGCCGGGTCATCGGTGCCTCGACACCAAGGATCCTTTTTCGCCACCTGCTGCCCAACTCAGTGGCGATCATCATCACGCTGGTGCCGTTCTCGGTTTCAAGCCTTGTCCTGTCGTTGACCTCGCTTGATTACCTCGGCTTTGGCCTGCCTGCAAAATATGCCACCTGGGGTCAGCTTTTGCGTGATGGCCTCGAGAACATCGCCGCACCGTGGCTGGTGACATCCGCCTTCCTGGCACTGGTTGGGCTGTTGATCCTGATCACCTTCATCGGCGAGGCGGTGCGCGAGGCATTCGATCCCAAGAAATTCAGTTATTACCGCTAGAACCATGCGCCTGTCCCTGAATATTTTCCTGTTGTTGTCCCTGGTGCTTGTTTCCTGCCGCCGGGTGGACGAAGAGACGGCGGTCGGGGCGGATTTCGAGGCCTGGCGTCCCCGCTATAACCTTTATATAAGCAACTGGCTCAAGGAGCAGGTTGAGGCCGTCTCAAAGGTCCTGACGCAACTGCAGGAGCGGCTTGGCGAGGAAAGCGATCCCGCCGCAAGGAAAAGTATTGAGGAGCAGATGAAGGACAAGCAGAAGGAACTGGACAGGTCCACGGCACGGCAAAAACTCGGTGACTACCTGGCGATCCTTGAGGCTAAGGATATGCCTGAGGGCCTGGTATGGGAGAACGGCCAGGATCAGCCTGAGATCGGTGACCCGGCATCACGGAAGGGCGGCAGTTTCCGATATTTCATCACCTCGTTCCCGCCGACGATCCGCCCCTTCGGGCCGAACTCGAACAATTCCTTCCGCGGTGAGCTCTATGACAACATAGAGGTTGGCCTTATTGACCTGCATCCGGAGACCGGGGCTGTTATCCCCGGGGTTGCCAGTGAATGGGCCCCGGGTGCTGACGGCAGAACCGTGTTCTTTAAGCTTGATCCGGATGCCAGGTATAATGACGGGGTGCCGGTAAGGGCGATTGACTTCCTGTGGTTTGTCTATATTCGCGCCTCGGACAATGTCGTGACCCCCTGGTTCAAGCAATACCTGCGTGAGCAGTTTGCCCGGGTGGCGGCCTATGGTGAGGAGATTGTTGCCATCACCCTTCCCGAGCCGAAGCCAAACCTGCCCTATTCCGCGAGCATTCCGCCTTCCCCGCCGCATTTCTACAGGGAATACGGTCCCGATTACAAGGAGCGATACCAGTGGCGCGTGCCGCCGACAACCGCCGCCTACACCGTGCAGGACGGGGACCTCAAGAAAGGAGTCTCAATCACCCTATCCCGGGCCGTAAACTGGTGGGCGAGGGACAAGAAGTTCTACCGCTACCGGTTCAACACGGATAAAATCCGCTACACGGTGGTGCGTGACATATCCAAGGCGTGGGAGCTTTTCCGGGCTGGTGAGCTCGACTATTTTCCGATTTCACTGCCGCAATACTGGTATGAGAAATCCGAGATGCCGCCGGTCTTCGATGGCTACGTCGAGCGATACACGTGGTATAACCAGTTTCCCAGGATCCCCTGGTCGCTTTACCTCAATAGCGCAAAGGCTCCCCTGGGCAACCTTGACGTGCGTCTCGGGATCAACCACGCGACCAACTGGCAGAAGGTCATTGATGTGGTGTTCCGTGGTGACGCATCGCGCCTGCCGGGGTGGACCAAGGGCTACGGGCGCTTTGACAACCCGGAGATCACCGCAAGGCCCTTCTCGGTAACCAAGGCACGGGAGCATTTCACCAGGGCGGGATACATCAAGGAGGGGGATGACGGCATCCTGCGGGATGCGGGCGGCAAGAGGCTGGAGGTGGTGCTTTCCTATTCAAAGATTCCTGTGCGCGAAAAGATGATGGGCATCCTCAAGGAGGAGGCGCGCAAGGCGGGGCTTGATTTTATCCTCGACGGGCTTGACCACACGGTGGTTTACAAGAAGGAGATGAGCAAGGAGCACCAGGTGGTGTTCTCGGCATGGGGTTTCCAGCCTCCCTACCCGCGCTATTATGAGTATTTCCATTCCAGCAATGCCTATGACGACAAGGGCAACCTGAAGCAGAACACCAACAATGTGTTTTCTTTCAAGGACGAGAGGATGGACCAGCTGGCGGTTGCCTACCGTAATGCGCGCACCGAGGAGGAACTGGAGGAAGCCGCCCACGAGATGCAGCAGATCATCCATGACTCCGGTGTCTATGTCCCCGGTTACATGACTGAGTTCTCGCGGATTGGCTGCTGGCGCTGGCTGCGCTGGCCGGACTGCGAATTTACCGAGTTCAGCCCGCCGATGAAATACGTGCCCTTTGAGAGTTATGTTTACTGGGTGGATGAGGAAATGAAACGCGAAACACTTGAGGCTAAGCGCTCCGGGAAGACCTTTCCCGAGGTGCAGGAAGTCAAGCAGCGCTATCGCACCAGGAAGGAGCCGACGGTGGGGAAAAGATGAGCAGTCTGCTTGAGATAGAGAACCTGGCCACCGGGTTTCAGACCGAGCGGGGAATGGTGCGTGCCGTTGACGGGGTGTCCTTTGGGCTGGAGAAGGGCAAGACCCTCGGCGTGGTGGGCGAGTCGGGCTGCGGCAAGACGGTCACCGCCATGTCGATCGTTAACCTTCTTCCCAAGCCTTCAGGAGAAGTGCTTGAGGGCAGCATCAGGTTCAACGGCAGCGAGCTGGTCGGGGCGGACCAGGAGAGAATGCAGCACCTGCGCGGCAATGAGATCGGCGTGATTTTCCAGGAACCGATGGCCGCACTTAACCCGGTGCACCGCATCGGCAGGCAGATTACCGAGGCGCTCAGGCTGCACCGGGAGATGGAATCACGGCAGGCCCTGCAGAAGGCGGTCGAGCTGCTGGACCTCGTCGGCATCCCGGCACCGGAGCGCAGGGTGATCGAGTATCCGCACCAGCTTTCCGGGGGCATGCGGCAACGCGTGATGATTGCCATCGCCCTGTGCTGTGAGCCGGACCTGTTGATTGCCGATGAGCCGACCACCGCGCTCGATGTGACCGTTCAGGCACAGATCCTGAACCTGATCTCAAGGATGCAGGATGACCTTGGCATGGCGGTCATGCTCATTACCCATGACCTCGGGGTGATTGCCGAGCAGTGTGACGAGGTGGTGGTGATGTATGCCGGGCGCATCGTTGAGCGAGCCCCGGTGGAAGAGCTTTTCGCAAATCCCCTGCATGCCTACACCAGGGGACTGCTGGCCTCGATCCCGCGCCTTGAGAGTGAGCGCAAGAGCGAACTGCGAACCATCCCCGGCCAGGTGGCCTCAATCCAGGATTTCGTCGACGGATGCCGCTTCTGCCAGAGAATGGAGCGCGGCGGTGTTCTCACTGGGAATCGTTCCCCCTATGAGGAGGTGTCACCGGGACACTTCCTTGAACGCTGCCCGGAATGCACAAAGTAAGTGATGACTGAAGAAAAAAATATTCCCGGGGTGGAATCGACCTTACTTGAGGTTGAGGAGCTGAAGATGCATTTCCCGGTGCGCGGCGGCGTGTTTTCGCGCCAGGTGGGGGCGGTGCGCGCGGTGGACGGTGTCAGCCTGTCCATCGGCAGGGGGGAAACGCTCGGCTTGGTGGGTGAGTCGGGATGCGGCAAGTCCACGCTCGGCAAAGCCATTGTGCGCCTGCTCAGCCCGAGCGGCGGCGCTGTCCGCTTCAAGGGCATGGATATTACCCGTATGAGGCAGAGCCGTCTGCGGCCCTTGCGACAGGATTTCCAGATGGTGTTCCAGGATCCGGCGGAATCACTCGATGCACGCATGTCGGTGGGTGAACTGGTTGCCGAGCCGATGGTTATCCAGGGTTTGGGCAATCGTGAGCAACGGCGTGAGCGGGTGGCTGAGCTGCTCGACAGGGTGGGCTTGCCGAGGAGTGCCGCGCAGAAGTTCTCCTTTGAGTTTTCCGGAGGCCAGCGCCAGCGGATAGGCATTGCGCGGGCCCTCGCGGTCAGCCCCGACCTGCTGGTGCTTGATGAGCCGGTGTCCGCGCTGGATGTCTCGGTGCAGAGCCAGGTGCTTAACCTGCTGATGGAACTGCAGCGTGACCTCGGGCTTTCCTATCTCTTCATTGCCCATGACCTGGCGGTGGTAAAGCATGTCAGCGACCGCATCGCAGTCATGTATCTTGGCAGAATTGTCGAGATGACCGGGGCCGATGAGATTTACCGCAACCCGCGCCATGCCTACACCAAGGCGCTGATTGAGGCGATACCTGTTACCGACCCGTCGCAGAGGCGTGACCATGAGCCGCTGGAGGGGGAGGTTCCCTCGCCGATCAACCCGCCGCCGGGCTGTGCCTTCGGGCACCGGGTGAGTGCACCGGGCTACCAGGAGAGTATCGGCATGGATATCAGTCTCAAGGAAATCGCACCGGGGCACTGGGTTTCCAATTGCCCCTGTTGTGTCAGCGCATCGCCTGCCGGCATCATCGAGCGTTAACCACGGAGGAGACAATTGCAGTAAATGGCCAGAACCTACCTGGAGCGCAAGGAGGCATGGGCGGCGAAGATGCGCCCGGCACCGGTGCGCACCGAGCGGGTTGAGGGACGGCTGCCACCCGGGCAGCACACCGTGAAGGACCTGCCGGTGCTGGACCTTGGGATTTACCCTGAGCTTCCCGCCACGGATTGGCGAATGGAGATAGGCGGCCTGGTGGAGGTGCCGATGGAACTGGACCGGAATGCGCTGATGGCGTTGCCCCGGGTGGAGACATTGAGTGATTTTCACTGCGTGACCACCTGGTCGAAATACGACTGCCGCTGGGGCGGAGTGCCGATGGCCGAGATCCTTGACCGGGTCAAGCCGACTGATGCAGCCAATTTTGTTCTGTTCACCTCCTATGACGGCTACACCACCAACCTGCCCGTTGCGGCACTCTTTGCTGAAGATGCACTTTTGGCCACTTCCCTTGACGGTGAACCGCTGAGCGCCAAGCACGGTGGGCCGGTGCGGGTGGTCATCCCGCAGCTCTATGCATGGAAAAGTGCCAAGTTCATCAGCAGGATCGACTTTCTGGCCGAGAATGAGCCCGGTTACTGGGAGAAGCGGGGATATTCCAACACCGCCGACCCGTGGCTTGAGGAGCGCTTTTCCGGAGAAGAGGTTCCCGTGTGGCGGGATTAGATTGCCGGCGCTTTTTTCTGGATGCTTTCACCGGCATTGCGCCTATAGAAGGGAATCGAGAAGCTGAAATGACTCATTCAGGCAAGATTCATCCTCATGGCTAAGAAGCCCTGCATCCTTGTCATCCGTGATGGCTGGGGCATTAACCCCGGCGGTGGCGGCCAGGCCGCGAAGAACGGCGATGTCACCCTGCTCACCGACACGCCGTTTCACGATTATCTTTACGATCAATACCCGGTTTCGCGCGTCAGCGCCAGTGGCGAGGATGTCGGCCTGCCGGATGGCCAGATGGGCAATTCCGAGGTTGGGCACCTCAATCTCGGGGCGGGCAGGATCGTCTACCAGAACCTCTCGCGCATCAACCGCGCCATTGAAGGCGGGGAACTGGGTGACAACCCGGTATTGCAGGAGGCCTTTGCAAGGGCGGGCCAATCCACCCTGCACCTGGTCGGGCTGGTTTCCGATGGCGGTGTCCACAGCCACCAGGATCACCTGGTGGCCCTGGCCGCAGCGGCACATGCCGCCGGCGTTGAGAATATCAGGGTGCACGCGATTACTGACGGGCGTGACACCTCGCCCACCGGCGCCGAGGAATTCCTTTCCCACTGTGAGGATGAGCTTGGCAGGGTCGGCGCAAGGATCATCACGGTGGTCGGGCGTTATTACGCGATGGATCGTGACCGCCGCTGGGAGCGGACAAAGCTCGGGTGGGATGCCATCGTCGATGGCATTGGCGAGGTATGTGACCTCCTGCCCTCCGAGGCGGTGAAGGCGAAATATACCCTTAACAAGACCGACGAGTTCCTGCCGGCAATGATCTTCGGTGAGCATGAAACCCGGCGGATCCGTGACGGTGAGGTGGTGCTGTGGTTTAATTTCCGTGCCGACCGCGCGCGCCAGCTCTCGGAGGCTTTCCTGCTTGAGGATTTTGACGGCTTTGAACGCGGCGCAATGCCAGAGGTTTCCTATTATACACTCACCGAGTATGACGGGAAATACACTTGCCCGGCGGTGTTTGCCCCGGAGAAGATTGAGGACGTGCTGGGTGCTGTCGTCAGTGGTGCCGGCAGGACGCAGTTGAGGATCGCGGAGACTGAAAAATACCCGCACGTCACCTACTTTTTCAACGGTGGCGAGGAGCCGCCCTTTGAGGGTGAGGACCGGGTGATCGTGCCGTCCCCGAAGGTCGCCACCTACGACCTGCAGCCGGAGATGAGCGCATTGCAGCTCACTGAGGAGGTTATCTCCCGACTGAAGGATTATGACCTGGTAATCCTCAATTTTGCCAATCCCGACATGGTCGGGCACACGGGCGTGGTGGAGGCGGCCAGGGCAGCTGTCGCCACCATTGACAGTTGCCTTGAGAGGGTTGTCGACGAGGTCATGAGGCTCGGCGGCAGGGCATTGATCACTGCCGATCACGGTAATTGTGAGCAGATGATCAAGGATGATGGCTCGCCCCACACGGCCCACACCACCAACCTGGTGCACCTGGTCTACGTTGCCGAGGACTCCGGGCAGGTGGCATTGCGCGACGGGATCCTGGCTGACATCGCGCCGACTCTCCTGGAGATGATGGACATTGAAGCCCCCGCTGCGATGTCCGGCACCTCACTGATTGCACGGCAAAGCTGAGCGGCAAGCCGGGCATTGATTTTATTGCGTGACATCAAGCCGTGCAATATACATATACATGGCAAATCCGGCTCTTGATCTCCGCTTGGAAGGAGTTACTTTGCCGCCCGTTCACGATAACCCCGTGGTGTAATGGTAACACAACGGTTTTTGGTACCGTTATTCAAGGTTCGAATCCTTGCGGGGTTGCCAGGCTTATTTGCGGGGAAATTCAAACGGTTGGTCCCGTGTCAGCGAGGGGACATACAGGCGGCTGCCTCGTGAGGTATTTTTTATTGTAATTATTTGACGGTGAGTTTCTTAGGAAACAAGAAACACGGCATGCATTTTTTCCCGAATGAGCAGGCAGGGCTGCCATGCCCGGGCATTTTTCATGCCCCTTCCCGCCGGGCAATAAATCTTGCACAATATACCCGATGCCTTAAACTCGGCGTCCCCCTCCGGCCTTGCAAGGCGTCCCGGTGGCCGGGCGGGGTAAAAATTCCGGGGCGACGACGTAGTCGGTTAACCTTAAAACCCAACCTTACAAACCCAATCCTATGAGTGTTGATTTGCTCAGCTTAATTGACAAATCCTTCCGTGAGTTCCGTGAAGGCTCGATCGTTAACGGTCGAATTCTCGAGATCCAGCCACAGATCGTGCTGGTGGATATCGGCTACAAATCGGAAGGTGCCATCCCGGTTTCCGAGTTCGAAGATGAAGAGTTTGCGGTAGGCGATGAGATTGAAGTCCTGCTGGAGCGCCTTGAGAACGATGAGGGCATGATTGTCCTCTCCAAGGAGAAGGCAGCGCACAAGCAGAACTGGGACAAGATTGCCAAGGTCTTCCACGACGGCGGCCTGGTGAAAGGCAAGGTCAAGGCCGTGGTCAAGGGCGGATTGATGGTCAATGTCGGGGTTGAGGCATTCCTGCCGGGTTCCCAGATCGACATTATTCCACCGAAGGATCTCACCGAGTATGTCGGCAATGTCTATGACTTCAAGATCGTGAAGCTCAACGATGAGCGCAAGAACGTGGTGCTCAGCCGTCGCGAGGTCATTGAGGCGGAGCGTTCCCTGGAGCGGCAGAAGTTCCTCGATGAGGTCACCATCGGCGATACTGTCGAGGGTATGGTCAAGAACCTCACCGATTTCGGTGCCTTCGTTGACCTCAAGGGAATGGACGGCCTGCTACACATCACAGACATGAGCTGGGGGCGTATCAATCACCCCAGTGAGATGCTGACCATTGCCCAGGTTGTGAAAGTGCAGATCCTTGAAGTCGACAAGGAAAAGGAGCGTGTTTCCCTCGGGTTGAAGCAACTCACGCCGAATCCATGGGAGGACATCGAGGTCAAGTTCCCCGTTGCCAGCCACGTCAAGGGAAGGATCACCAAGCTTGTCCCCTATGGGGCATTTGTTGAGGTTGCCGAGGGCGTTGAGGGCCTTATCCACGTTTCCGAGCTGTCATGGACTAAGCGTATCACGCGTCCCTCGGACATCCTGGAGATGGGGCAGGAGCTTGAGGCCGTTGTCCTTGGTATCAACAAGGAGGAGCAGAAGATTTCCCTCGGGATTCGCCAGCTTGAGCCCAACCCGTGGGATGACGTTGACAGCCGCTATCCGATTGGCAGCACGATTAAGGGCGAGGTGCGCAACCTCACTCCCTATGGTGCCTTTATTGAGCTAGAGGACGGCATTGACGGAATGGTACACGTTTCTGACCTCAGCTGGACGCGCAAGATCAACCACCCGAGCGAAATCCTCAAGAAGAGTGATGCGCTTGAGGCGGTGGTGCTGGAAATCGACAAGGAGAACCAGCGCATCAGTCTTGGTGTCAAGCAGCTGGAGACTGACCCGTGGGATGAGATCGGCAGCAACTTCAACGTTGGCGACCTCGTCAAGGGAACCGTCGCGAAGATCGCAACCTTTGGTGCCTTCGTGCAGCTCGAGGGTGATGTTGATGGGCTGGTGCACATTTCCCAGCTTTCCGAGGAGCATGTCACCAAGGTCAAGGACGTCATCAATATCGGTGATGAGGTCGAGGCCCGCGTGATCAAGGTCGACAAGGCGGAACGCCGGATCGGCCTCTCGATCAAGGCCGCTTCCTACAGTGAGGATGAGCTCAAGAAAGAGACTGCTGCCTTTGAGGCGCTGCGCCCGAGTTCCGACCTTGTCGGTCTGGAGCAGGCCTTCCAGGTTGCCGAGGAGTGGCGTCCCGGTGAGGAGGGGGAAGCCGAAAGCGGCGAAGGCGGGGAGAAAGGCAGCGAGAGCTAAAATAAACACTCAACAAGAATCCCAACAGATTCATTCATTTCAAACAAACGGCGCCGCGGGAGATTTGCTCGCGGCGCCGTTTTTTTTATAATAGGGTGTTGAAGCTTTCTAGCGCTCGGTCTTAACGGCGATGTTGGCGAGCGGGACACCAACCTTGCGACAGATGGACATGACATTTTCCACGTAGAGATACTTGGCTTCCTTATCGCAGCGGATGAGAACTTTAAGCTCTGGATCCTTGTCTATTCCGGTTTTCAAGAAGCCGGACATTTCCTCCGCAGTGACTTCTTTGTCCATTATTACGCAGACTTCATCCTTGCGGATGTTTATCTTGGTCAAGCTGTTACTCGACCGAAAGGGCGTTTTGCCGACCGGGAGTTTAACCATAACATCGAGGCCCGTATCCACCACCCGGCCGGATGCCGTGATGAACACAGCATCACCCATTCCCAAGTCTACAGTTGTGAACCACCGCTGTTCTTCTTCTCCGTTTTTCTTCCGGTAGGCGGCTCCCTTTTCCCGGCTAAACCGGTTAGCCTCAAAGAAAGCGGGATTACCCGGGAGTGGTGGCCTCCGCAGTGCCACCTTTTGACTGCCACAGCAGGGGTAGAGCCGGAAAAGATTCCGGATTTCCGTTCGCTTCAGGATTGACCGGGCTCCGGCTCTCTTCATTTGCGGGCTTTTCGCAGTCTGCCAGAAACAAGGCGCACAATGTGCTCACCAGTATCTTGGAATGGGCATTCATGATATTTGCTTATTGGAACTCCTCTCACAATAAAAAGGCACCCCGGTTTAAACCGGGGTGCCCTCGTGATTGTCACATGACGGTGTGCCTTGGCCTGTAAAGGTTCTAGACCTTCCATTCACCGCGGTAGTCACGGGTCAGCCATTTCGGGTTGCCGGTGCCGCCACTGAAGTTGTTTTTCTCGGGGTCCCACTTGATGAGCTCGCCATTGTAGTAGGCCTGGTTCATCAGGTGGCAGCTGATGGCGGAGCCGCCGCCGACAATCTCGTTGGTGATCGGCTTCTTGCGGTTCTCCACACAGGAGAGGAAATCACGGATGTGGTGGCCGCTGTTGTAGAGCTTGACCTTGGCGTCCTTTAAGAACTGGGTCTCGGCGGTTTTAAGCGCACTGCCCAGGGAGCCGTCACCGCGTTTCTCGAACTTGGCGATTTCCTTGCCCTTGTGGGTGAAGGCGAAGCGTCCGCGGTTGACCTTGACCTCGCCATCAGTGCCGAAGAAGTGTACCCCGAAGCCGTTCTTGTGGGTTACCGTGGCGCCGTCCTTGTAGGCCAGCTGGGCACCGCGCTTGCTTTTCCACTGCTGCCATCCCTCCGGCGGCCGCGCCTCAATTGGGCCTGAGCCATCGGCCCCGAGTCCCCACTGGGCGATGTCAATGTGATGGGCTCCCCAGTCGGTGATCATGCCGCCGCCGTATTCCATGTAGTTGCGCCAGCTCGGGAAGTGGTTGTGCACGCCGCGCGGGCTGAGCACCGAGCTGTAGCCGCGCAATGGTCCCGGGCCGCACCAGAGGTCCCAGTTGAGGCCGGGTTCCATGTTTTCCTCCTTGAGGTCGCAGGGACGGCCTGGGTCACCCACGGAGATATCGACGTTTTTGACCTTGCCTATGACGCCGTTGCGGACCAGTTCACAGGCAATGCGGAACTCACTTGAGGAGCGCTGCATTGAGCCGGTCTGCAACACGCGATTGTGCTGCTTGACCGCCTTGATCACCTCGATGGACTCGTGGATGTTGTGGGTCAGTGGCTTCTCGCAGTAGACATCCTTGCCGTTGGAGAGGGCCGAGAGGGTGATCACCGAATGCCAGTGGTCCGGGGTGGCGATGCACACCGCATCAATGCCCTTGTCCTCGGTAATTTCCCGGAAGTCAATGACTGCCCTGCAGTCGGAATTCTTGTGGTGGTTGTTAACGGTTTTCTGGGCGTTGGTGCGGCGGTTGGTATCCACGTCACAAACGGCAACGGCCTGGATACCCTGTCCCATGAAGTTGCGCAGCAGTCCGCCATTTTGCTTGCCCATGCCGACAAATCCCATGACCAGCCGGTCATTGGGCTTGGTTTTGGCTGCCCAGATGTGTGAGGGCAGGATGAACGGCGCAGCTGTTGCCGCAGCTGAGGTTTTAAGGAAATTTCGGCGCGAGGCCCGGGAGTGGGTGAGAGTCATTGATTTCATTGGTTTCGCTGGAATACTTATAAATGTCCTGAATGCTGTCATTCTTAACGTAGAAAATGGCATGCGGTAAAGCGGGTAAAGCGGGTAAATACAGAAAAATGGCAGTAAAGGGCGGCTTGGCAGTTGGCGGTTACCGGATATTCATGGCGTTGAACTTGCCCGGTGTCATGCAGGCCTTAAGTTAACAGGTGTCCTTTCAACCCGCAGTTCCCAGTTGCTCAATACGGATTGGCCCCGACGAACAGGCCGTGGTGCTCGACGGAGCGGCCCCGGTTTTTATCCTCGGGCCCTGCGTGATCGAGTCGGAGGAGTCCGCCTGGCAACTGGCACGCGATATCAAGGAGATCTCCGAGAAGGAGGGCTACCGCATTATTTTCAAGGCTTCCTATGACAAGGCAAACCGTACCTCGATTGATTCGTTTCGCGGCCCGGGGCTGGAGGAGGGGTGCCGTATCCTCGGTGACATTGGGCGTGATCTAAAGCTGCCGGTGACCACTGACGTTCACAGCCCGCATGATGCCGAGTATGCGGCGCAGTTCGTTGACCTGCTGCAGATCCCGGCTTTTCTCTGCCGTCAAACCGACCTCATTGTTGCTGCTGCGGGTTCCGGCCGCCCGGTAAACGTCAAGAAGGGGCAGTTTCTTGCCCCGTGGGATATTCGCCCGATCGCCGACAAGCTGCGCTCGGCAGGGTGCGATGATTTCTTTTTTACCGAAAGAGGGTCAAGTTTCGGCTATAATAACCTTGTGGCGGACATGCGCTCGATTCCTTTAATGAGAGAAGATGGCCACCGCGTGATTTTTGATGCAACGCATTCAGTACAGCGACCCGGGGGAGCCGGTGAGAGTTCTTCAGGAGATGGCACCCTGGCACCGGCACTTGCGCGTGCCGCAGTGGCGGCGGGTTGCGACGGGGTATTTATCGAGACGCATCCGAATCCTGCTCAAGCCAAATCCGACGGGCCCAACCAGATACCGGTCGCCGAACTGTCGGCGGTATTGGCCGCACTCTCGGCGATTCACCGGGCTGCCAACCAATAGATACTGATTAATCACCAGAACTGATGACACTGAAACAATTTTTATGCTGCGCGGCAATAGTGCCGGCAATTGGCCTGGCTGTTGGCCAGCAGGCAGAGCCTGCCGGCGGCAGCAGCGTTGTGCCTGCAGTTGACAAGGGCGCAACCGCTGACAAGGGTGCGCAGAATGACTTGAAGCAGGATGAAACCAGTGGGCTGCAAATTACCAGGTTCATGCCTTTGGGAAAGCCCAACCTGCGGGTGAAGATTCCACAGTTTAAGGATGGAATACTCGAGTGCGTGATGCGTGCCGAGGAAATGACCCGCGTCAGTGAAGATGATGTCAATATCAAGTTGATGGAGATCGAGTTTGTAGGGGAGGGAGATTCCGAGATGAAGATCGAATTGAAGGATGCCACTTATAATCTCTCTGATAAACTCATCAGTAGCAAGAACAGGGCGATTGTGAGGCGATCTGACTTTACCCTGATTGGGGATTCCCTTGATTTTGACACCGAGAAACGCCATGGGCGCATGACGGGCAAGGTCAGGATGGTGATTCACGATTCCAGGAGTTTAATGAAGGGAAAAGGAGCTGAGAAAGAATCGCGCATACAGCGCCAGCCAAAAGGCATGTCAGTTGCCGAGGCAGCAGGTCTGGTGCTTCAGGTTATCGAACACAATAAGGAGGAGTCCCGTGAAATCTCTCACGATCAGGAACCTTAGTTTCAGTGTATTTCTTGGCATCCTTGCTGCCGCAGGTTTTGTTTGCGGACAGGAGCAGCATGGCATTGATAAGCCGGAAAAGAAGTTGAGCACAAGGAGCGGGGAAGAGCGACGGAAGGCATTTGAGGAGGCAATGAAGAAGATTGCTGAGGCAGAGCGGAAACAGGCAGAAGAGAAATCGCTCAAAGCGTGGCGGGAAACTATTGCGAAAAAGGCGCAGGAGACACTGCGCGCGTTTGTTGAGTTGGAGGCTGATGATGTCGTCAACGGGGCTGTTGCCAGAACTGACAGGAAGCGTACAGCTGCCCAAAACTTTGCCGTTGCCGCCGCCGGCAAGGTTCCTGAGGATGTTGAGCAGAATTTCAAGTCCTTGATCAGTGGCGAAAAGGATCTTCCCCTCTTGCTGGATCCTGATCCCGATATTGAAGCCTCGCCAAGGAATATACCTGCAGCAGTTGCGCTGGCACCGCCTGCCGTGGCTGAACCGGTGCTGCCACCTCCACCTCCGCTTCCCGCGGCTGAACCGTTGGTTGTGCTTCCGCCTCCGCCTCCCGCGACTGAACCGTTGGTTGTGGCACCGTTGCCGGATGTCACTCAGCGGAATGCGGTTCATGCGGAAAGCTCCTTGCCGCGAAATGTTCCGCTCAAAGCTATAGAGTCAGGGCATGAGCAGGCGGATGTCCGGACGGTAATTGATGCTGACGGGAGTGTGATATTCGATGGCAGCGGCCGTTTCGGGGAAGAATATCAAGCGGTGATCTTTGAAGACAACGTCGTGGTGACAAATCCTGAGTTCACAATGACCAGTGATCATCTCACCGCGTATTTCAGGAAATCCAAGAAACCGGGAAGCGCCATTGGTTCAATTGCTCCGGAACCCGAAGGCCGGGTGAGCTGGTTGGAACGGGCAGTGGCCACGGGCGATGAGGTTACTGTGAGGAAAACCATTTCCAACGGGGAGGTCCAGGTGGCGAAATCGCGCAAGGCTACTTTCATTGCCCGTGATCCCAAGCTAAAAGGCACTTTTGACGAGGTGATGCTTGAAATCTGGCCGCGGGTGCAGCGCGGGAATAACCTCATCATTGCCAAGTCGCATGATACCGTAATCATCCTTAGACGTGACGAGATGATCGTGAATGGCCCGGTGCGCACTGAAATTGTCAACGGCAGCGGATTGACCCCGGGGAACAGGGTGAAGGATGCAAAAGCAGGGGCTCTAGATGTGCCTGCAGAAGACCCAAAGACAACGGTAATCGACGCAAGTAAGGGGGCGATCTTTAACCGCCAGAATCCCGGGACCAGCAACCGGGAGATGTTTTTTGAGGGTGATGTGAGGATTACCGATTCGGAATTCGATATCTCTTGTGAGACCTTGACTACATATATGCGCTCTGCATCTGATGCAGCAGGACTCCAGAAGGCTGTGGCTAACGGTGTCCCGGGGAAAAGGGTCAGGGTGGAGCGACGGGTTGATGGCGGGGAAATGCAATTGGGTCTTGCCGGGGAGGTTACCTATGTGATTGCCACCGGTGATGTTATCCTCGACGTGTGGCCGGAAATCCGCCGGGGCAACCATTCAAGTGTCGCAAAGCGGCGTGACGCACGGATTGTGATGAGAAAAAACGGCAGCGTGGAATCGCGGGGTGTTGATATGCAGATAGTTCCTGATAGTAATGGTGGCGTAACGGGAGGCAACGGAGGAAGGTAACGGCGGTTTGCAAACTGATTGACCGTGAACCTGATCTTTGCGATCAAAGGATCAATACCTTGGATACTAACCAAAGTTCGACAGATAAATTGCAACCGGATTCGGTTTCGGTTCAGGGTGGCGATGATCAACGGGGTGGCGAGAGGCAAATCGGTGCGGAGGAAATAATCCGCAAACCCAGACGTCAGACCGTTCAGGATCTTTTGCGTGAAGACCTGCGTCCTGACAGCCCGGCCGGCTTGCCGCCGGAGCTCAATCAAGGTATTCTTCATTCTTTGCCGGCCAAGGGCCAGGCGGCAATGCAGGCAGGACAACCATTGCCTGGAGCCATGGCTCTTTCTGCGGATATTCCGGCAAATGCTGATCAGCAGAAACTCCCGGTTACGCCTCCCGGGAGTGAGGTTCAAACGGATGCTGGAGGAGTTCCCGTGGGGAGTCCTTCCCGGGTCGGAAAAGCAGCATCGATTACCGGGGTTGCCATGGAGGGCGCCCCGGTCCTGCCATACGTTGATGAGGAGCCGCGCCGCAGGAATGCTCCAACCAGGGTTCTCCTGCAAACGCACGGTCTGGTTAAGGTTTATGATGGTCGCGCGGTTGTTGACGGTGTTGACATTAACGTGCGGCAACAGGAGATCGTCGGTTTACTCGGTCCGAACGGTGCCGGGAAGACCACTACATTCTATATGATTGTCGGGCTCATTCAGCCCAACGGCGGCCATGTTGAATTTGACGGCGAGGATGCCACCAATGAGCCGATGTATCGGCGCGCTAGGCTTGGCATGGGTTACCTGCCGCAGGAAGAATCCATCTTTCGTAAATTAACAGTAGAGGAGAACATTATGGCAGTGCTGGAAACACAGTTAAATAACGCCTCGGAGAGACGGGATCGTTGCCAGCATTTAATGAAACGTTTCGGTATTGAGAAACTGGCGAAGAACCTTGCAATTACCCTTTCCGGTGGAGAAAAACGACGCCTGACAATCGCACGTTCCCTGGTGGTTAACCCCAAGCTGCTGATGCTTGACGAGCCGTTTTCCGGCGTAGACCCGATCGCGGTTGGCGAAATCCAGGAAATTATATGCCATTTGCGTGAACAGGGGCTGGCTATCCTGATTACTGACCACAATGTTCGTGAGACCCTGGGGATTGTGGATCGCGCTTACCTCATTTGTGAAGGCAAGGTCCTTCTGGAAGGTTCGCGTGATGAACTGGTGAGCGATCCGGAGGCCCGTACACTTTATCTTGGTGAGCGTTTCAGCATGTGATCCTGCTGGCGTCTGGTCGAGTGCGGTATTTTTTCGCGATAATTCTCCGGTTGGATCTTTCCAATTGAGGTTTGCTTGACTAAGCTGGAAATATGCAGATTCAGAATGCCAATGTGAAGATCAATGTTATCGGGCGACATGTAGAGGTCAGCGATGCCATGCGTGAATATGCATTAAAGAAAGTGGAGAGCCTTCATCTGGATTACCCGAAAATCATCGAGGCAAGAGTAATCCTTGATGTACAGGCACACCACAATCGCCACATTGCTGAGATTCTTCTTTTTTGCGCCAATCATATTACCATTGAGGCGCATAGCGAGACTTATGATATGTATGCCTCAATTGACGAGACAACCAGTAAGATTGCCCGTCGGATGCGAAAACGCAAAACACGCCTCCTTAAGAAGCACCGTCCGCGCAAGGGGGAAGTGAGCAACCTGCCAGAAGCGGTATTTGCAGTCAATGCCCTTGATGCCCTTGATGAGGTTGAAGATGGGTCTGGAGTGGATGCGGAACTGGAGCCGGTGATCGTTCATAAAGAGAATTATCGTATAAGGCCGCTGTTTAATGATGAGGCTATGGTGGATATGGAACTTAGTGAACGGGATTTTCTGGTGTTCAAAAACGCGGAGAGCGGCAGGTTGAGTATTCTTTTTCGCCGTAAAGATGGCGATTATGGGTTGATTGAACCAGAGATCTAACCCCTGATGTCCACTAAGCGAGTCAGTAAAAACAGGCAGCGTGAAGCACTTTCTGTAGGAGAGTTTCTTGAACGTTACGGTGAGGAATTGAGTCTGTCTCTGCATGGATCCGACATTGGTTTCGGCCGTTTGATCAAGGAGCCCACGATTAATCGTCCGGGATTGGCACTCGCCGGGTTCTTCACCTATTTTGCGTTTCGCAGGATTCAGGTTATAGGAAATTCCGAGAGTTCCTATTTGAACAGTCTCAGTCTGGAGCATCGAATGAAGCATTTCGAGAATCTCTGCAGCCGGAATATTCCCTGCATTGTTGTTTCGCGCGGCAAGGCGTTGGCTGATGAATTGATTGCAATTGCCGAGGCGAACGGAATTTCGGTTTTTAAGACCAATATGATTTCAATGAAGTTCATTAATGCGGCCACTATCCGCCTTGAGTGGAACTTTGCCCCGGTTACCAGTGAGCATGGGTGCATGGTGGATGTACAGGGCATCGGGGTTATGGTGCGTGGCGATAGCGGTGCCGGGAAAAGCGAGTGCGTGCTCGGGCTGATTGATCGCGGTGCAAGTCTCGTTGCCGATGACATCACGCGTTTTCGTGCAATTGAAGGACGTGAGTTGATTGGATCGGCACCGATTGCCGGGCGTTACCACATGGAGGTGCGGGGACTTGGAATTATTAATGTGCCGGCCATTTTCGGAGCGGCTTCGATGCGGGTCGAGAAGCGACTTGATCTGGTGGTAACACTAAAGCCGGTAGAACAGGCAGGCAATATCGAGAGGGTGGGGATTCGCAAGCAAACCTATGAGATACTAGGAATCAGGGTTCCTCACGTGAAACTTCCCGTCGCTCCAGGGCGGGATATGGCGGGGTTGGTTGAAGTGGCCGCCCTAGACCAGAAACTCAAGACCTTTGGGCATGACAGTGCCGTGGAGTTTGACAAGAAATTGTTGAAAATTATGGCTGAGAGGCGATTAAGTTGACCGTTTGTTACCGTGGATCGTCTATCAGGTTGATTTACCGGAAGCCCTTTTTCAATCATGGAGGTTAATCAGAATTTTCTCCGCAAGGAGTTTATTATCAACAATAAGCTTGGTTTACATGCCCGCCCTGCGGCTATGTTTGTCAGGCTTGCCAACGGGTTTGAGTCTGACATATGGGTTGGTCAGGATGATGAGCAGGTTAACGGTAAGAGTATCATGGGGTTGATGATGCTGGCTGCTGCAGCCGGCACTTCGATCTCGATCAGTGCCGAGGGTGATGACGCTGCTGCGGCCATGTTAGCCCTTGGTGGGCTTATTGAGGGGGGATTTGAAGAAAATTAGCAGATAACAGGTTCCCAATTTTCTCGTTGGTGCACTTGGTAGTGTCAATAGAGGAAGTATTTGTCATTGATGTCCGAAATTCTGCAGAATATTCAGCCCGGTGTTGAGAAGCGCTTCACGGGGCTTGGCGTGTCGCCGGGGATCGGAAGGGGTAATGCATTCGTTCACGGAGGAGTATTCGTGGAGCCGGAAACCTACAAGGTGGAACGGGAGGAAGTGGAGAATGAGGTTTCCAGGTTGGATGTTGCTCTAGCCGATACGCGCAAGCAGATAGAGCGGTTACAGGAGCAGCTTGGAGGAACTGCCGACGGGCGGCATGAGGCAAGTATTTTTGATGCGCATCTTCTGATGCTTGAGGATCGAAGTGTTCTGGATGAGGTGACAGCAATAGTCCGCGAGCAGCAGTTGAACATCGAGTCCGCGTTTTATCGCACAATAAAAAATTATATCGAGGTTCTGCGGGTTACCGATGATCCATACTTAAGGCAGCGTGTTATCGATTTTGAGGATGTGATGCGTCGGGTGTTATGCAATTTCTCGCTGATGAAACCGGTCGACCACAGCGTGCGCCATCCCCATATTCTGATAGCTCCTGAACTGACTCCGTCTGATACAGCGGAAATGGATCGCTCACTGGTTATGGGATTTGCCACTGAAGTTGGAAGCAGCACGTCTCACACTGCAATTATTGCGCGTTCACTGGGATTACCCGCAGTGGTTGGGTTGCGGGGAGTTTGTGATGCCATCCATACCGGCGATGCTCTGCTCATTGATGGCTACAACGGAGTGCTTATCGTGAATCCTTCCGCGGAAACCTTGGCGGAATATGATGTCCTGGCCAATGAGAAGGATTTGGTCGCCAAGCGGCTTGAGGAACTAAGGGACAGCAAACCGGAGACGTCTGATGGGCGGGAACTCACGCTTTCTGCAAATATAGAGTTTGAGCATGAGGTGGCCATTGCCAAGAAAAACGGCGCCCAGGGCATAGGGCTCTACCGTACGGAATTCTTCTATATGCATGATGGTAAAATGCCGAGTGAAGAGCAACAGACTGAGAATTATACCCGGGTTACCAAGGGGGTGAATCCTCATGGAGTGATTATCCGGACACTTGATATTGGCGGTGATAAACTTCCCGGAGGAGTGGTGGCGAGCGAGGCAAATCCTTTCCTTGGGTGGCGTGGAATCCGCTTGACTCTGGGGAGAGTTGAGATGTTCAAGATCCAGTTGCGTGCCATTTTGCGTGCCGCTGTCGCGGGCAGGGTCAGCGTGATGTTTCCCATGCTCTCAACACTTGATGAGATGAGGCGCGCGCGCCTGTTGCTTGAGGAATGCGCCGGCGAACTGGAGAGTGAGGGTATCGCGTATAACCGTGAGATTGAGGTTGGAGCGATGATTGAAGTTCCCAGTGCTGCCCTGATTGCCGACCAGATTGCCGGCGAGGTGGATTTCTTGAGTGTAGGAACCAATGATCTGATCCAGTATACCATGGCCGTTGACCGTGTTAATGATCGGGTCGCCGATCTTTATCAGCCTTTAAACCCGGCAGTGATCAGGTTATTAAAGATGACGGTGGACGCTGGTCATGAGAAGAAAATATGGGTTGGGGTTTGCGGTGAAATGGCCTCAGACCTTTTATGTATTCCTTTGTTGGTTGGCTTGGGATTTGATGAGTTCAGCGTTAGTGCACCGCAGGTGCCAGCCGTGAAGCACGCCTTGAGAAACCTTTCATACGATAAATGCAAGGCAATGACATCGGAAGTGCTTAAAATCTCTGACCCGGAAGACATCCTGGCGAGTTGCAGCGCATTGGCGATTGAGAGTTATTCCGAATTATTATCACGATGAATTACTGCTCCCCGGTTCCCGTTATTTCTGCTGTGCTGTTGTTGTCGTGCACCGGTTTTGTCAACGGGCAGATTTTCGGTGGCGGTGGCGGTGGCGGCAAACTGGAGCAGGCGGCAAAGGTTACGCATAGTCCCGGGGGCATGACGATTACGCCCCGCGGCAGCATTATTTTGAGTCTGCACCAGTATCAAAAAGCTACTGAACGAGTGGTTGAGATACCACCGAATGGTGATGTCCTGTCTTTTCCCAATGCAGCGATTAGTCGCGGAGAGAAAAATGCGCCGTTTGTCATTGATGCCGTGCTTGGTCTGCAGTGTGACAAGCACGGAGTCGTGTGGATGCTCGATAACGGGCGTCGCAGCGAGGAAGTTCCGAAGATTATAGGATGGGACAGCGGCAGGAATAAGCTGGTAAAGATTATTTATCTTCCTGCCCCGGCAACGCGGGATACTTCGTTCATTAATGATCTCGTCATTGATCCGCAGGAGCCCTTTATCTATATTACCGATCCGGCATCGGGTCGTGATTGCGCACTAATCAGCGTTAACCTTGAAACGGGACTGTCCCGACGGTTGCTGGAGGGGCATACCAGTGTAATTCCGGAGGACATAGACATTATTGTCGACGGTCATCCCATTACGGTGAAAAGACCGGATGGCAGTTTCGTGAAACCCATGGCCGGTGCCGGACCGATTGCCATCGATCATAAGGGGAACTGGGTATATTTCGGTCCGATGGCGGGCCGGATGCTTTACCGTATTCGCGCTGAGCACCTTCGCGACACCGACCTGTCGCCTGAAGACTTGAAGGCCAGGGTCGAGGAATATGCAGCGAAGCCACCGGGTGACGGGATTGCCATGGACTCGAAAGACAATATCTACACGGCCGATGCGGGCGGCAAGGCAATCGGGGTCATCAGGGCCTCGACCAAGAAATATGAGGTATACGAGGCGGATGAGCGCTTTCTCTGGCCGGACGGGTTATGCTTCGGCAATGACGGTTATCTCTATTTCTACGCCAGTCAGCTTAATTTACTTGCTGCCTACAATGCCGGTCGGGATCGCACTGAACCGCCTTATCACATATACAAGTTGAAGGCCTTGTCATCCGGGACAGTGGGCCATTGATCCGGCCAGTACGCTTGTTGTCAAGGGCGGCCCGGAACGGCAGATGGAAGTCCGCTTTCCGGGTGTTGCTGGTTATGAATCCGATTCAGGCTCACTCGCAGGGGCGGGCTCACTTACAGGAGCCGGGGCACTTGCAGGAGCCTGGGCACTTACAGGAGTTGGGGCACTTGCAGGAGCCGGGGCACTTGCAGGAGTTGGGGCACTTGCAGGAGCCGGGACACTTGCTGCAACCTCAGTAGCTGCTGCAGCCTGGTTGCCGCCCACAATGCCAAGGATGCCGCCCAGGATTGCGATTGGTCCCGAGAAAATATTCGCGGCAATGGTGGTAACTCCACCGGCAATGATCATCATGATGCCACAGGGTTTTGGCTTAAAGAAGGCCACGATGCCCAGGGGAATAAGAAGTAAGGAAACCCAGAACGCGACGGCTCCCATGGTTGCGGTACTTTCTCCTGCTGCCTGGACGGTACCGTCTTCTGCTGCTTCTCCCAACCCGGCACCCACGGCGCCGACGAAGGCCGTGGCGAACCCTCCGATCATTCCAATTACACCGGCTACAATTCCAAGAACACCTGCTGCTACTTTCATCAGATTATTGCGATTTTAGGTTAACTATTAATTATAAAGTATATATGACAATAAATATATGTTCATTAAATTGATTTGTTGTCAACTGCTCTTTGAGAGGGAATTATGGGCCTTGAGGGGGACCTTTAAGGAGTAAACTGGATAAAAACTTGCCCAAGATTGGTCTTGTGACTCGTTGGCTAACACCGTGATGCGCGAACTTTCCGCTTCCCTGTGGGTTATGTGCAATCGGGCTGGATCGCGAGGGGGGCAGATTTCTTTACCGGGATGTGGTTGATCAACCAGAGAGAACTTGAAGCGGTGCGGCGGACGTGGTTGGTTATCCGCCCCGTATGATTGCGGCCATGCTCACGTGGCGGAATTGGTAGACGCGCTAGATTCAGGATCTAGTCCTCGCAAGGGGGTGGAAGTTCGAGTCTTCTCGTGAGCACTTTTTCACTTCATGGGTTGGAAGAATCCGCCATCGGGTTGGCCTGCCCCGGGATATTGGTTTGAGCCTTTCACTTTCCAGCCCGATGTCGAGCTTTGTTGCACCGGGGTGATTCCCGGCGAGATTTCCCGCCGGAAGCATGCAGGATCCCGAATATGTAAAAGAGGCATTTGCCGGCATTGCTGAGCGTTACGTGGTCACCAACCATGTCTTGAGCCTGGGTATCGATATTCTCTGGCGGCGGCGGGTGGCGCGGATGGTGCGTGAGGTTGAGCCCGTGAGGGTGCTGGACGTGGCGACGGGCAGCGGGGATTTGGCCCTTGAGATCAAGAGGCAATATCCCGGCGCGGAGGTGGTGGGCACTGATTTCTGTGAACCGATGCTGGCACAGGCGCGCAAGCGCGGCCTGGAGAACACGGTGCTCGCCGATGCCCTGGACCTGCCCTTCAAGGATGGCGAGTTTTGTGCGCTTACCGTGGGCTTTGGGTTGCGTAATATGGCAGACTGGCCGGGGGCTCTCACTGAGATGGCCAGGGTGCTGCGGCCCGGGGGACTGCTGGTGGTGCTGGATTTTTCACTGCCACGGGGGAAACTGCGGCGCAAAGTGTATCGGTTTTATCTGCACCGGGTTCTCCCGAGACTGGCAGGGGTGATTACCGGCAGGGGTGAAGCGTATCGCTACCTGGGTGGCAGCATCGAGTCATTCCCTGCAGGGGAGCAAATGTGTGAACTTATCAGGGCTACCGGGTTTTCCGCGACAAGGCAGAAGCCCCTGAGCCCGGGCGTTGCAACGATTTATTCGGCTTTAAGGGAGGAGAATCCCGGCAGATGAGGATGACCCTGTCGTGTTAAAGGATTTCACCAGAATCTTTTTAAACCTGGAATAGCATGATGAAGATTAAGTTGAATACTGCGAAATAGGCAACCTCGAACCCATAATTCGAGATGACAAGGAATCCACCACCCAGATAAAAGAAGATCCATCCCCAATAAACCTCCTCCCCCTCTTCATCTGCATGCCAGCTCTTTGATCGACTCCGCAAGAAATTTTCCTGCACAACCAATACAGCGCACCTGTTGGCCAATATAGGAAGGACGCGGGGCAATCAATCAAAGGGAATCAATCTTATTGAGGGTCAGCTGTCCCACCGGATGTGACTGGAGGCTTTTTACGGATGAGCGGCAGGTCGAGGATTTCAAAGTTCAGTCGATCAATGACACACATTTCCTTGTTATCGTTGACCCTGGCGTAGAAGAGGGTATTTGCGCCATCAGGGTTGATCGGCGCAATGTTAATCTTGAACGGGTATTCCTTGTCCTTTGCATCGGAGAGAGTGAATTCAATGCGCCGGGTGGGGTTGAGCAGCGCAATTTCCCCGTCGCCGGGATTTGTACTCAGCCAGCGGGTAGCCCGCAGCGGCAGGCTGAGTTGCTGGGCGAGTTTCAGTGCCTGCGCCTTGTCGATGCGCGCTGAGACATCCCCGCCGGCAAGGGTGCCTGTCCATGCATTGCTTTCATGCAGATATTCAAGATTAAGGACAGGCTGTGGTGGTCGGGAGGTCTTTATTGAGCGCAGGTTGGCGAGGTTGAAACTGGGCCACAGGTAGAGGGTGGTGAAATCAAGCGGGCGGATCGGGATAATCGGGGGGAAAGCGGGGCTGAGCCGGACTACAGTGCCGCTGCCGTCTACAGTTGCATAATACTCAATGATATCCTGGTTTTCGGCTACCTGGCCTTTAACCGACAGTGTTTTGGCAGTGCTGATGAGATTAGCTGTGCCATCGGCCTTGGTCGGGTTTTCCGGATCCTGCTGGATTGTTGTGATGGTAACGGTGAGGGTTGGCTTGTCGAGTCCATACGGGCTGAGGTCGATGGCCGCGTCAGCCATAAATTCACGCACCTGCTCGCCGGCAAGAGCCTTAAGCATCCTGTCGATTCGTTGTCGATTCGCTGCTGTTTTCTGTCCGGGTTCAACCACCTGCCATCCGTTATTATCCTGCATCAGAGAGACCTTGTGGTCAGGTTTGGCATTGATCTCGATGGCAAGAACCGATTTAGGATTAAAGGGCATCAGTCGCTTGTCGCGCAGTTCATTGGGGTTGAGCCCGATTGTATCGATAAGCTGTGGATCAATACGGAAGACAGGTTCCCGGTCAGATACCTTTGCGTATCCAGTTTTGCCGTCCGGGGATTTTCCCAGCTGCAACCTGACCGGTCCGGTTATGGAGCGTCTCCAGACGGATATCGTTTTAGCCTCAGTGGCAAAAGCCGCGGTTACCTTGCTGTCGGGATTATCAATAAACCCGCTGGCACTCATGTTGGCAATGAGTGCCAGCCTGGCAGAGACAGCTTCAGGATCAGCACCAGTTCTCAGGGGCTTGGTGACGACCCAGGGTGAATCGGCGGGCTCGCTTTCAATGACAAGTGATTTTTCCGTTCCGTGCTGGACCTTGACACGCCGCATTTTCTCCACCGGGATGGCAAGCAGGCGGATATCGCGCAGGGTATCGTGTGCGACTTCTGCAAGAAGCCGCGCGTCTGACCAGCAGGCAAAAGGAGTTTCATCTTCCCAGCGTGCATATATTGAATCGACAAACCCGGCATTATTACCGAATTTCAGAACCCCGGTTTGCTCGCCGTCAACTCCTCCAAAGGTCAGCTTCATAGCGCTATCATTGAGTCCCATCGCGTCATTTGAAGGTGCAGTTTTGCCCTTGATGTCCTGTTGTTTCTTGAGGTCCACCAGAGAGGTTAACAGTTCCTCTATTTGTTTGGCGTCAGCACGGTCATTGACCGGGGTGGTCATTATCCAGCCGTTTTTCCCATCACGCTTCAGGGTGATTATGCCACTGGCACTGGAGATTTCCAGTTCATGAATATCCCCGGTATTTGATATCGGGATGGCGCTGAAATCACGATTTTCCTGCTTGCCGAAATCACGATCTATGACGAACAGGTAGAATGCCACAATCGCCGTAATGGCGGTGATGATGGCAGTCGGGCGGGTGGTCATGAGATCCGGATTGTTGGCTTGGCTAGTTTCGGCGGCTACTCCAGACAAAGATGGCAAAGAAGAAGACTGCGGCAGGGAGCAGCAAAACAACAAGGAAAACCAGATTCCCGTATTTTTCGGCAGACATATTCACCCGGAAATGCGTGACCCGGGAAGGCATGATGTCGATCCTTTCCTTCCGGTCGAGAGTCCAGTTGATTGCATTCATGACGAACTTGGCATTTGAGCGAGTGGGGATAGGATCAAGCAATGTCGAGTTACCGACGACTACAAGCCTTGAACTCTTGAGTTTGATCACGGCATCCTCCGAGCCGCCTTTCTCAACGGAAGCCGCGATATAAATAGGAGATTTTTTGTCAAGGGAATCGAGTGTCGGCACGGGTTCAGTATGGTTGCGGTCGCCCCAGAATTCCGGATCCGCCTCCAGCAGTGCTCTTGGAACGATGCCCCTGGCGGCAAGGGCTTCTTTGTCTTTAACGATACTGATCGGGCATGTCTGCCCACTGAAGGTGGTGAGGGCACCTGCACTGCCGGAGGTTATGGGGGAACCACTGAGGAATTTGCTCTGCACCGAGTAGATTTTCTGAGTTCCCCCGATACCGGTGGTCTGAGAGAAGAGAAGTCGATAGTCGTTTTCGACCCTTACCCCATGCCTTTCCAGGAACGGGTAAAAATTCGGCATTTCTGTTGCCGGGTTAAGCAGCAGCACCATGCCGGTTGATTGTCTTATATCCTCCCAATAATCGGTAAGCACGGCGACCTCTGAGGGCGAGAGGTCTGTTTCCGGGTTGATTAGCAGCAGGGCATCAGCGTCATGCGGGATGTGTGTAATATTGCCGAGGGTGAGTTCATTGAGCTCGAAAAACTGTCTTTTACTCAGGCTGTAGAGTTCCTCAAGGGCGGTGCGTCCGTTGACTTCCCTGAATTTTCCCTTGCCTGCTATCAGGTAAACTTTTTTTGGCCGGTGCTCAGTGGCGGCCAACATTGCCGAGGTGATTGCGGCTTCACCGGTGAATATCCGCCCGTTGTCATCAAGCATGTCCGCCTGGGTGATCTTCCTTATCCTGCCGCCGACCTCAACGAATACTGTATTCTGGTCAATGTCCATTTCGTAGCGATCGGAGATCTCGAGTGCCTTGGCCTTGTCGCGAAAAGGGTCAAACTCATCAAACTCGACCTGATTGCCGCCCAATCGATCGTATTCATCAAGCAGGGCCTTGAGTTGGTTGCGGATTTTGGAATCGCTTTGGAACGCCATGGTGAGGGTGACCTTGTTATCAAGGCGTTCAAGGTAGGCGGCTGTATCCTCAGATATGCTGTATTTTTTAGCCGCACTCAGGTCCCAGCGCTTATAGTGCCGGATGGACAACTGGTTAATCATCACGAACAGCAGGATTGCGCAAAGAACCTGAACCGTGACATTAATGACAATGTTGCTGCGCTTTATTTGATGAGGCGGTATATCTGCAGGGCAGGGATCTCCCTGTTTTGTCTCGGGGCTTGTGTCATTGCCCTTCTGGGCAAGAGGTTGCCCTGTAATTTGATCCTCAGGCATTGTTAGACCTTCCACTTGCGGAATTCCAGAACGTGATGGGTAATGCTGAGCAGCAGGATTGCAGAACTTATGTAGTAGATGAACTGTCGGGTGTCGATCAGGCCGTCAATGCATGCGCTGACGTGTATTTGGGTTGAAAAGTAAGTTACAAATTCCCGGAAAGCATCAGGAACTGACAGGTTCTGCAGGACAAAACCGAGCAGGAAGTGCAGCAGGCAGAAGGTGAAACATGTCATTGCGGCGACCAGTTGGTTCTTGGTCAGTGCCGAGGCCAGGCAGCCTATGGCAATGTTGAACATGCCCACCAGCAGGATGATCGTGTAACTGCCGGTCAGTGAACCGATTGAGGCGGTATCCTCGGTCGAATTCATCTGAAAAAGCAGGAAATTCAAGAGGCTTGGCAACCAGATGACTATGTAGAATGAGAGGGCGGCAAGGTATTTGGCCAGCAGTAATTGTATTGTAGTCACCGGCGCGGTCAGCAGTGTCTCGATGGTTCCCAGCTTCTGTTCCTCGGAAAACAACCGCATGGTGATTACCGGGAAAATAAAGAAATATGCCAGCCAGAACTGGATGGAATTGAATGTGTAGGCTGTCAAAGTGACGCTGCGCTCTCCCTCTCTCAGGTCAGCCAGTGCCGCCGTGAACGAGAAACCGTTAAGCAGCATCACGAGGGTGAGAACGACCCAGGCGACCGGGGAGAAGAAGAAGGATCGCAATTCCTTGACCAGCAGGACCATTCCTGTTCCCCCTGAAAGAAACTTCCAGAGGGAGAGTGTAATGATGGCGAGCAGCAGGCCAATGGTGATGGTGAAGGGCATGGCTCGCCGGGCTAACCGGCGTGCGGGGATTGGGTTAACTCGACGAATACGTCTTCAAGTGATGCGCCATGGGTATGGATTTCACGCAATGGCCAGTTGTTTGCGGCTGCCAGTGCCGCGATTGATTCCCTTACATCAGTTCCGGATTCCGCGCGCACCGTGAACCCTGTCCATTCGCCTTCCGCCGTTTCCTTCATCACTTTTTTCACCCCCGGGAGTTTTTTTATTTTATCTGCTGCCATTGTTGCGGTGGCCTTGATCTCAATACTGATGCTGCCGGCAGTGCGCAGGCGGTTGATCAGGTTTTCAGGCGTATCTGCGGCGCGCACCTTCCCGCGGTCTAGAATAATCACCCGGTCGCAGATCATTTCCACCTCGCTCAAGATATGAGTGGAAACCAGGATGGTGTGTGAAAGTCCCAATTGCTTGATGAGCTTGCGCACGCGGCGAATCTGGTTGGGGTCAAGCCCGTTGGTGGGTTCGTCAAGGATAAGCAGTTCAGGATTGTGGATCAGTGCATCGGCCAGCCCGACACGCTGGCGGTAACCTTTGGAAAGCGCACTGATCATCTTGCTTCGCATCTCGGTTAACCCGCAGAGATCGATTGCCTCAGCAATCCCATTCCTGGCTTCCCGGCCACGCATGCCCTTTATCAGTGCACGGAAGCGGAGATATTCCTTTACTCTCATGTCATCATAGAGCGGCACGTTTTCAGGCATGTAACCGATTCGCCGTCGCGCTTTCAGGGAATCCCGGAAGATATCGTGTCCCGCCACAATCGCAGTGCCGGAAGTTGCGGGCATATAGCCGGTTAGAATCCGGATGGTGGTGGTCTTTCCGGCACCGTTGGGACCCAGGAAACCTACAATTTCCCCCGGTTCAACGTTGAAGGAAATTGCATCCACTGCCGTGTGTCCGACGTAGCGCTTGGTGAGGTTGGATACTCTGATCATTGAGGGGTCCAGGCTTCCCGGCCCTTTACGGTTTCAATAACCGTTCTTACGGCCGGGCGGCGAAGGGTCGTTATTTTAACAGATAACAGCGGCTACGCATAAATTTTTTTAATAGAGAAAGTGCGGATCATGGCACTTATTTCGCTTAGATGTTTTCAGGAACTATTTCTGAGTTCCTGCCTGTTAAGATGAATTCCAGCGTTGCCGCGCGATTTAATGCCGACCTTTTGGAAGAAAATTATGCCCGTTGGAGTGACGATCCCGGCTCGGTTGATCTCGAATGGGCGGCTTTTTTTGAGGGTTTCGCACTTGGCACAGCACAACTTGAGCAGGCTTCGGCTCAGCTTATTCCGGCGTCACCACAAGATGAACCGCTGCGGGTGACTCAGGTTGATCCTGCTTTTCGTGCAGAAGTTGTAAGGATGCTTTATAATTACCGCAGCCTTGGTCATACCGAGGCATGGGTTGATCCGCTCAGTTTGTCTCCTCCAGTGAACCCGTGCCTGGATTATGACCAGTTTGGATTTGGCGTATCCGACCTGCAGGAACAGGTTGCCAGCCGGTTTTTTGCAGATGGAAAACCGATGAAACTTGCGCAGATGATCGGTCGCCTGCAGCAGATTTATTGCGGGAAGATTGGCTTTGAGTTCATGCATATTCAGGATAGCGGGATGCGTCACTGGATTCGTGACCGTGTCGAGCAGAGGCCGGATCCGTGGGATGCAAACCTGGAAACCAAACAGCGGATATTGCGCTGGTTGACCCAGGCAGAGGAATTTGAGCGGTTCCTGCACCAGAAATATGTTGCCCAGAAACGCTTTGGCCTGGAAGGGGGTGAATCCGCCATTGTTGCGCTGGGCAGCCTCCTGCTGAAGGGGGCGGACATGGGAGTTGAGGAATTTGTCATGGGAATGGCGCACCGCGGGCGGTTGAACATACTGGCCAATTTTCTCGACAAGCCGCTTTCCGTGCTTTTTCACGAGTTTTCGGAAAACTATGTCCCTGACCTCGTAGGTGGTGACGGGGACGTGAAATATCACCTCGGGTATGAGACGACAAGGAAGATTGGCGATCGTGAACTCAATATATTGCTCGCCCCGAACCCGAGTCATCTTGAGGCGGTGAACCCGATTGTCGAGGGCATGGCGCGTGCGCGGCAGCGTCTCATTGGTGATACCGTGAAACGCAAGAGAGTGTTGCCGGTGCTCCTGCACGGTGATGCGGCGTTTGCAGGTCAGGGATCAGTAGCGGAAGTTCTGAACTTCTCGCAACTGCCGGGATATCGAACCGGGGGAACGGTGCATGTGGTTATCAACAACCAGATAGGTTTCACGACGATGCCGGAGGATGCCCGGTCCTCTGCCTATTGCACCGATATTGCCAAGATGATCGAGGCTCCGATTTTCCACGTAAATGGTGACTGTCCGCTTGAAGTCTCCTATGTTAGTGAACTTGCCCTTGAGTTCAGGCAGAAGTTTGCCCGTGATGTGGTGATTGATATCGTGTGTTATCGACGTCATGGCCACAATGAGGCTGATGAACCGGCGTTTACCCAGCCGCGAATCTACCGTGCGATTCGCACCAAGAAATCGACCGCCGCCCTCTTCAAAGAGCGCCTCATTGAGGAGGGTGACCTTGATGCTGATGATATAAAGAGCGTTGAGAGTGATTGCCGCTTGCGGCTGGAAACCGAGTTTGAGGCCTTAAAAGACAATAAGGGGCAGGGACCGGGGGGGTTTATCGGTGCCGTAGCCGAGGTTCAGCCTGACTATTCCTATGAAGAGGTGTCGACCGGGTTGACTCCGGAGAAGTTGCGTGAACTCGGGGAATGCCTGGTCAGGATCCCGGAGGATTTCTCGCTTAATCCCAAGCTGGAAAAACTGTTTTTTGCGCGGCGGGTGCGGGCGAGCGCGGAGGGAGGCCCTTATGACTGGGCATATGCAGAGGCGCTGGCACTTGGATCTCTCCTTGATGAGGGGTGTCCCGTGAGATTTTCCGGCCAGGATGTCTGCCGGGGCACCTTCAGTCATCGGCATGCGGTTCTCTATGACACCGAGACTCGTGAGCCATATACGCCATTGAATAATTTACGCCCCGGGCAGGCGAGTTTTTGCGCATACAACAGCCTGCTTTCCGAGGCCGGGGTGCTTGGGTTTGATTATGGCTATAACCTGATAATGCCCGATATGTTGATTTGCTGGGAAGCCCAGTTTGGTGATTTTGCCAACGGCGCACAGGTCATAATTGACCAGTTCATCAGTTCAGCTGAGTCAAAGTGGGGACGCCCGTCCAATATTGTAATGCTGTTGCCGCATGGTTATGAGGGCCAGGGACCGGAACATTCCAGCGCGCGCCTGGAACGCTTCCTGCAGATGTGTGCCGGCGGCAACATGCAGGTTTGCAACCTCACTCAACCCGCCCAGTATTTTCATGCCCTGCGGCGCCAGATTGTCAGGCCATTGCGCAAACCGCTGATCCTGATGTCGCCGAAGAGCCTGCTGCGTCATCCTGAATGTGTTTCCTATGAGGAAGATTTTACCGGTGCCAGTCATTTTCACGAAATTCTCGATGATTCCCGTCTCATTGAAAGTCCCGAGAGTGTCACGCGTCTGGTCTTCTGTTCCGGCAAGATCTACTACGATCTGCTGAAGTTTCGTAACGGGAACAATCTGCGCAACACTGCGATTATTCGCATCGAACAGCTCTATCCTTTCCACTGGGATATGTTGCGAAAAATCGTGTCCCGTTATCCCCGGACGCACAAGAAATGGGTGTGGTGTCAGGAGGAACCGCTGAACATGGGCGCCTGGAGCTATATTGGTTCACGTCTCAATGAGGCAGGGCGGGCCAGGGTTCGTTATGCAGGTCGCGAACGCAGCGCGAGCGTGGCAACCGGGGCGAAGGCAATCCACCTTGCCGAACAGCACCGTTTGGTTGAGAAGGCCTTCAGTGTGTGATTTCCAAGCAACAAGGACGACCGGATCTGAAGTGATTATAAACAAAACTTTTCACCACTGGAATTTGTTTGGCAAAGCATGGTAATTGCCAAAGATTGCCTCTTATTACTGACGTGTGCTTCGGATACCGCTGCAGAGCATGAGTGTTGATATCAAGATTCCAACTGTTGGCGAATCCGTGTCCAGCGCAATCATCGCACAATGGCACAAGGGAAACGGTGCACTTGTGGCAACGGGTGATCTTCTCCTCACGCTGGAAACAGACAAGATTTCCACTGAGATCACGGCCCAGTCAGCGGGTGTTCTGGAGATCCTTGTTGCCGAGGGGCAGGAGATGGCAATTGGGGCAACAGTGGGACGCATTACCGAAGCTGCGACGTCGACACCGGCATCCTCGGCTTCTGTGCCGCCCTCCCCGCCGTCATCCGCTGCGACGCCTGAGCTGATTCCGGTATTGCCAACTGCCGCCCGGAAACCGGAAACTGGCTCGAGGCGCAAGGCACCTGTTTCCCCGGTAGTGATGCGCCTAGCCAAGGAGTACGGCATTGATCTTTCACTGCTTGTCGGAACCGGCAAGCGCGGGGCGATTCTCAAGAAGGATGTCCAGGCCTGCATTGACAACGGTGGTAAATCAGCACCCGCGCCAAAGGATTCCCCTGCAGCGCTGTTGCCGGATTTGCGCATCAAGCCCGCCGCGCAGCCGGAACCGGTTGCTCCTGCCGTTGAGGAGAATGGCCGCATTACACGCAAGCGTCTTTCCCCGATGCGGCGCAAGATCGCAGCTCAGTTGGTATCAGCACAGCAGGATGCCGCATTGCTCACGACCTTTAACGAATGTGATATGTCAGCGGTGATGAAACTGCGCAAGGATGTCCAGGATGACTTTGTTGCCAAGCATGGCGTCAAGCTTGGTTTTATGTCGATTTTCATCAAGGCGGTTGTCGATGCATTAAAGGAAGTGCCCGGCATTAATGCGCGCATGGACGGTGACGATCTTATCCTTAACCATTTCTTCGATATAGGGGTGGCTGTTGGCAGTGACCGGGGCCTGTTCGTTCCGGTTATACGAGATTGTGACAAGAAGAGTTTTGCCCAGATCGAGGCGGATATTGCAGGTTGTGCTGCCCGTGCGCGTGCCGGGAAGCTTGAATTTTCCGATTTACAGGGAGGTGTTTTCACGATTTCCAACGGCGGAATTTATGGCTCAATGCTTTCAACCCCCATCCTGAATGCGCCACAGTCGGCCATCCTCGGCATGCACAATATTATAGAACGCCCGGTGGCGGTGGATGGCGAGGTGGTTATTCGACCGATGATGTATCTCGCGCTTGGTTACGATCACCGGATCGTCGACGGCAAAGAGGCGGTTACCTTCCTTGCCCGTGTCAGGGATTGTGTTGAGAACCCGGTGCGCTTGCTGGTTGGAGCATAGTGCAATATGCCGCAACCGCTGCTTCAAGAACAGTGTTTTATGTTGAGAAAGTCGTGCGATATTGAGTATCTTCAGTGATTGCGATCATTTATAGAATGAACATTTACACTTGCATCATCATTATGCTTTGTGCCGGGGTTGGCGCATTGAGTGCGCTTGCCGCTGATAGTGATCCGGGGAAAATGGTGTTTTTCGAGAAGTCAATCAGGCCCCTGCTGGCCGAGCATTGCTACAAGTGTCATTCTGAGTCCAAGGGGGAGAATAAAGGCGGGTTGACCCTTGATACCCAGTCCGGATGGATGGATGGCGGGGATTCGGGTCCGGCTTTAGTTCCCGGCAAGATTTCCGAGAGCCTCCTTATAGAGGCAGTGGAGCAGCGCGATCCTGATTTTGCCATGCCTCCAAAATACAAGCTCTCCGGGCCTGAAATCACGCGTCTCAAGGAGTGGGTGGCGATGGGTGCCCCGGACCCGCGGGATGGAAAACCTGCCAAATTGGCACCATCTTCAATCGATATTGCCGCTGGGCGTGGGTTCTGGTCATTCCGGCCGGTAAAGTCACCACCGGTGCCGGTGGTGAAAAACGGCGACTGGCCAAGCGATCCGATTGACCGGTTCATTCTGGCCAAACAGGTTGGCAAGGGCGTTAGCCCGGTTGCCGATGCTGATCGTGCCACGCTGATCCGGCGTGCCACTTACGATCTGGTTGGCCTGCCGCCGACACCCGCCGAGATCCGCGCCTTTATTAATGATCCCGCCGGGGATCGGCAGGCCCTTGCCAGGGTGGTTGACCGTTTACTCGCCTCCGGGCATTTCGGGGAACGCTGGGGAAGGCACTGGCTTGATATCGTGCGCTATGGTGAATCGATGGGCCGCACCCGTAATTATCCATTTCCTTTTGCCTGGAAATACCGGGATTACGTCATTGCTTCCTTTAATAAAGACAAGCCCTACGACCGGTTTGTGACCGAACAACTGGCCGGCGACCTGTTGCCCGCCAAGGATAACAGGCAAAGTGATGAACATCATATCGCCACCGGGTTCCTCGCCCTGGGTTCGATGGACCTTAATGAACGTGACCGCGAAAAGTTCAAGCTGGATGTGATTGATGACCAGATTGACGTGACCGGAAGGGCATTTATGGCACTGACGACAGGCTGTGCACGTTGCCACGATCACAAATTTGATCCGATTCCAACTGCGGACTATTACGCAATGGCGGGGATTTTCGGCAGCACGAATACGCTGAGCGGCTACGGCAACCGGCAGGGTGGGGGAAATAAGCTGAATCGCAGCACATTGATCTCCCTGAGTGATAAAGAAGGGAAGCAGCCTGCTGTTGTTGAAGCTCCAAGACCTGGGGGAAAGGAGATGAAGTTACAGAAGCAACTGGACAATCTGAAAAGAGAGGAGAGCAAACTGGTTGAAGGGCTTAAAGAGTTCAGGAAAGCAGGGCAGGACGGCAAGAAAAGGATTTCGGGTATTAACCCAGCAACGCAGTTTTCTCCGCACCGCGCCCAGCAGCGGATCAAGCAGATCAAGGGACAGGTCAAGCGCTTCCAGAAACAAATAAGTAATCTTGCCAATGCGCGGAAGGGTGCCGGGGCGACTAACGGCAACCTGGCGATGGGGGTGCGTGATGCGCAAAAGATTTCCAACTGCAGGGTGCGGATACGCGGAGATGTGGATAACCGTGGAGCCGAGGTGGCACGGGGGGTTCCCCGGGTTTTGACCAATGGAAAACAGCCTCAATTACCGCCTGACTCCAGCGGTCGTTTGGAGTTGGCACGCTGGATGAGTGATCCTTCCCATCCGCTGACTGCGCGCGTCATGGTAAACCGTGTGTGGCACCATCTGTTCGGTTCCGGCATTGTGCGCACGGTTGATAATTTCGGGGAGAGTGGAGAGCGTCCAAGTCATCCACAATTACTTGATCATCTTGCGGCTCGTTTCACGGGCGAGATGGACTGGTCGGTGAAAAAACTCATACGTGCCGTGATGTTGAGCCATGCCTACCGGCTTGCCAGTGAATACAGTGAGAGAAACCATGCCGTGGATCCCGACAATACCCTGTTTTGGCGTGCCAATGTCAGGCGTCTTGAGGCGGAAGCCCTGCGCGATTCAATGATGTTTGTTGCCGGAACCCTGAAACTGGAACCGGCTAAGGGTTCGCTGGTGCAGAAATTAAAGGGTGGCGAGATTGGCAAGAGCGGCGGCGGCCCTTCCGTGGCTTCCTTTGCCCACCGCAGCGTCTATTTGCCAATTCTACGCAACTATCTTCCTGAGTTTCTCCAGGTGTTTGATTTTGCCGAACCGGCCTCGGTAATCGGCCGGAGGGACATTACCACGGTGTCGACCCAGGCACTGTATCTTCTTAATGATAAGTTTGTTATAGACCAGTCTCATGCGGCGGCTACACGATTGCTCAAGGACGACCGGCTTGACGGCCGTGATGAGCGCATTGCCGGAGCTTACCTGTTGGCATACGGGCGTACTCCTTCCGGGGGGGAACTGGCACAGGCCAGGAGGTATCTCAACCATGCTTCCGGTACCGGGCAATTACCCGAGCAGGCCCTGGGTGGCTTGATACAGGCCTTGTTTGCCTCTGCTGAATTCCGTTACGCTTTATGAAATCTCCTTTCAGGATTACTGTAAGAAATGGAAACCATGAATAACATTCCTGCCTCCCTCACCCGCCGCAACGCGCTGGCAATGACATCGTGCGGATTCGGTTACCTTGCGCTCAGGGGCCTGCTGGGCCGCGAGGCGCAGGCTGCCGGTTTTCGCAATCCACTCTCCGAGAAGCCGCCGCATTTCCCGGCAAAGTCCAAACGCGTGATTTTCATGTTCATGCAGGGCGGACCGAGTCATCTCGAGACCTTTGACCATAAGCCGGAGCTGATAAAGGCCGGAGGCAAGAAGGAGGGCGGCAAGGGATTGCTTGCGCCAATTTATGATTTCCATCCGCACGGCAAGAGCGGGCTAATGATCTCCGAGATTTATCCGCACCTAGCCAAGCATGCTGACGACTTGTGCCTGCTCAACGGCATGCATACCACCAGTCCCGCCCATCCCCAGGCTGCCATTGCCCTCCATACCGGCAGCCAAAATTTTGTTCGGCCATCAATGGGTGCCTGGATTACATACGGCCTTGGCACCGTGAACCAGAACCTGCCCGGGTTTGTCACGATCAATCCGCTCGGTCGCCTTGGTGGGGCGCAGAATTACGGATCCGCTTTCCTGCCGGCCAGTTTCCAGGGCACCAAGCTCTCTGTGGGCAATTCGATGGCCAACATCAAGAACGCAAATTTCTCCGGACCGGAGCAACGGCGGCAGATAGATCTCGTGCAGTCGATGAACCGCGGCATGCTTGATCGGGTTGGCGTGAACAGCGAGATAGAGGGGGTGATCCAGAGCTATGAATTGGCATACCGCATGCAGACCGCCGTTCCGGGGGTGATGGACTTGAAAAAGGAGCCGGAAAAAGTCCGTGAAATGTACGGAATCGGCAAGGGCGTAACCAGTAACTTCGGCACGCAATGCCTGATGGCCCGCCGGCTTGCCGAGGCAGGGGTAAGGTTCATCCAGGTCACCCACAATGGATGGGATCAGCACAAGGGATTAAGCACCAAGCTCAAATCCAACGCGTTAGCGACCGATCAGCCGATCGCGGCGTTAATAACTGACCTTAAGGAGCGCGGGATGCTCAAAGACACGCTACTTGTCTGGGGCGGGGAATTCGGTCGTTCGCCGGATGGGCAGAATAAAGACGGCCGGCGCCACAATAATCGCGGTTATTCAATGTGGATGGCCGGTGGCGGCGTCAAGGGTGGAATGCGTTATGGTTCAACGGATCCGCTGGGAGGGACTGCAGTGGAGGACAAAATGCACACCCATGACCTGCATGCCACGATCCTGCACCTGCTGGGCCTTGAGCATACCAAGCTCACCTACCGTTATGCCGGCCGTGACTTCCGGCTGACCGATGTATATGGTGAAGTTGCAGAGAAAATCCTTGTTTAACCCTTCCGGGAACAAGGATTCAGGGTATTTTTCTGAATTTCTTTTGTTTCTCGGTGAGAAAAGTGCGGATGGAACGGTTGATTAGTGACCCAAGTTCGTTTCAGTACAACGCAATCAAGCATTTATGCCAGGCAGTTTAGTGTTGTTTAAAGGAGCTGACTCAAGGTTTTCAGGATGATCGGATAATTCCACTCCTGATTACAGGCCGGCAGGATCGTGGGGTTTCCTGCCGGTCTTCTTTTTGCTGATTCAAGGCTGCCGGGATGCTTTTTTGAAAGTCGTTGTCCGCATTTCTTGCGATATTCCGGAAAACGCCCAAACTAATGGTCTTCTTTTTTAACGATGCCCTTTACTGAACCCAGTCAACTTGGTGACTTCTTTTATGCGTTTCTGGGCATATTATTTGAGGGGGCACCGTATATACTGCTTGGCACCATCATTTCCGGATTCATTGATGCCTACCTGCCATCCAACGTGATGGATCGCATCCTGCCGAGCAACCGATATGGAGCAATCGCATTGAGTGGCCTGCTTGGTATCGTGTTCCCGGTTTGCGAATGTGCGATCGTCCCGGTAATCCGCCGCCTTGTGAAGAAGGGGTTGCCGGTCTCCTGCGCGATTACCTACATGCTGGCGGCACCCATTGTGAACCCGGTTGTTGCATTAAGCACTTTTTCAGCGTTTGCAGGAAATGATCCTGAGTTCATGATGATTTCACGCATTGGCATTGCCTATCTTGTCACTGTTTTCGTGGGCTTTGTGGTTCACCAGTTTTCTGCGCGCAGTATCCTGCGCGGGTTTCTTTTCAAGGAGGCGGAGAATGCGATCGGTTTGAAGGAACACGATCACCATGGAGCCAAAGACGACAGGCCGGACCGGCTGGTGCTTGCTCTGCGGACCGCTGCCCGGGACTTTATAGATGTGGGAATGTATTTCACCATTGGCGTGATGATTACCGCCCTTTACCGCACGCAGATTGACCAGGCATCCATGGACCGGTTCGGTTCATCAGATTGGATGGGAGTCCCGGCGATGATGGTGCTTGCCTTTATACTGTCGCTGTGCAGCACTTCTGATGCTTTCATTGCTGCCCAGATGCTGAGTTTTTCCTCTGCAGCGAAACTGGCTTTCCTTACTTATGGGCCGATGATGGACGTGAAGCTGGTCTTTATGTACAGTGCGGTATTCAAACCGAAATTCGTTATTGCGCTGGCGGTTGGCCTGTTTCTGTTGCTCGGATTAATTTTTATTCAATGGGGTAACATACCCGTTCCAGGAACATAATTGATAGAACAGAAGGATGTCCCGTAGAGCAGCACCCATTTTTCAGGCCCTGGTCCTCTTCCTTGTAGGTTCGGTTTTTGTCTGGTTTTACACCCACGGCCGTATCAATGCCTACCTGGTAAAGGCCGGGAGTTTCCAGTTGCAGGCTTTGCTGGCCGGCGTGTTGCTTTGCATCATTGCCCTTTTCCTGGCAATAACCTCAGGACAGAAGGGAGCATGCTGTCACGACCATGACCATGACCATGACCATGACCATGACCACGACCATGACCATGACCATGACCATGACCATGACCATGACCATGACCATGACCCCGGTCATAATCACGATGATCCCGCCTTGGGCACAATGTTCATCACCGCTGCGGTGGTTCTTTTACCTTTGTTCTCAGCTGCGATTTTCACCCCTGATGCCTACAGCATGAGTTGGGTAGAGAAAAATAGTTCGGGATGGTCAAAGGGGGTGGTTGGTACAACCCCGGAGGTTGTCGTTTGGCAGAAGAGGCGCAGCGGCAACAGTACTGAGGAGGGAAATCCGGGGGAGGCGGGCAAGGAGCAGCCAGACAAGGCAGAGGGTGACGGCATTGCGGAGGCGGCCGGCTGGGGACCCTACACGATTGAGGATTTAAAGCAGCAGGTGGATCGCAACGACAAAGGCGAGTTCTTGATGGACGTTATCAGTATCTTCTACACCGGGGGCGATGAGGAGATTCAAAATGTTGTCAAGGGCCTGCCGGTCGAGACGATGGGGCAGGTGATGCCGGAGAAGATGCGCAATCCTGAGAATACCCGTTTGCGGGTTTTTCGGCTGATGATGAACTGTTGCATCGCGGATGCACGCCCGGTTTCAATTCCCGTTCAATTTAATGAACCAATGCCCAAGTATAAGGAAATGGGATGGTATAAAATCCACGGCACCATGGCTTACGAGAAGTGGGATGAGTTTACCATCCCGGTGCTGCATGCCACCGTGATGGAGGAAACCGAGGAACCTCCCCAGGCAGCATTTGGACAGAGGCAGTAGAACCTTGCCGTTATTACCCGGCGGGAGGTGACCTGAATACAGGTATTGCATGATCAAAACAAGAAAAGCATCCCGTTTCAGGGACGCCTTTCCATTATATAAGTCATGCTGGCTGGAGAGAACCGGCTAGTCGCGTCGTCCGCGACCACCGCCATCACGTCGTCCGCGTCCGCGTCGTTCACCATCACCCGGGCTCCAGTCACCACTGTCTCCACCACTGCTGCGTTTTTCACGATTTTTCTCCGCTTTCTCGCGCAGTGCATCGTCCAGATGCTGCTCACCGCGCTCCTCCATGGCGGCCTGGCGACTCATCTTGACGCGTCCCTTGTCGTCGATGCCGATGCACTTGGCATAGATTATATCACCGACATTGACGACATCCTCGACCCGATCGACCCGGAAATCGCTGAGTTCGGAGATATGGATCATGCCGTCCTGGCCGGGCAACACTTCCATGAATGCACCAAAGTTGGTGGTTGAAACCACTTTTCCCTGGTAGATCTTGTCGATCTGTATCTCGGCGGTGATGTTCTCGACCATTTCCTTGGCGCGATCAAGGCTGTCCTTCTTGATTGCGTAGATACGCACGGTGCCATCATCCTCAATGTTGATCTCGGCGCCGGTCTCAGCCTGAATACCCTTGATGATCTTGCCGCCAGGCCCGATAACGTTGCCGATCTTGTCCGGATTAATCTTGATGGACTCGATACGGGGCGCATGCGGACTGAGTTCAGCGGGGCTGGATATCGCCGCCGCCATGACTTCAAGAACCTTACCGCGTGCTTCCGTAGCCTGATGAATCGCCTCGTTGAGGATTGACAGCGGTAGGCCGGTAAGTTTGAGGTCGAGTTGAAAACCCGTGACACCTTCACAGGTGCCGCAGAGCTTGAAATCCATGTCGCCGAAGAAGTCCTCTGAACCTATGATATCCAGCAATCTCTTGTAATCCTTTATATTGCCGTCATCATCACTTTCAGTTATCAAACCGACCGATATTCCTGCGACCGGGCGTTTGAGCGGGACGCCGGCATCCAGCAGGGCCATTGTTCCTGCACAAACCGATGCCATTGAGGTGGAACCGTTGGACTCCATAACCTCGGATGTCACTCGCATTGCGTAAGGGAAGTCATCTTCGTCGGGAAGGGATGGTTTGATGGAGCGCTCGGCGAGGGCTCCATGCCCAATTTCACGCCGATTGAGTCCTCCCATGCGTCCGGTTTCACCGACGGAGAAAGGCGGAAAGTTATAATGCAGGAGAAAGCTTTTTTCCTCTTCCCCGCCGGTGTAGGCATCGAGGAACTGCGCTTCATCCGACGGGGCAAGCGTGGCAAGCCCAAGAGCCTGTGTTTCGCCGCGGGCGAACAGGGCTGAGCCGTGGGCACGCGGCATCAGGCCGACCTCGGCGCTGAGTTCCCGGAGTTCATCAATCTTTCGACCGTCGGCGCGCACTCCTTTTTCAAAGATTGTTGTGCGGAACGCTTTTTTCTGAAGGAAGTCGAATGCCTGATCCATTGCGAATTCAGAGGCATCTTCATATTTCTCAAGGATGGCAGCCGAGACCTCTTTGCGCAGGGCATCAACCGCTTTTCCGCGTTCGACTTTCGATGGCTTGTAGATAGCTTCCTCAATACGGTCGCCGGCAACCGTGTAGGCGATGTCGAGCATCTCCTGTTTCACCTCAAGAAGTTCAGCTTCACGTTTTGGTTTGCCGCTGCGTGCCGCGAGATCTTTTTGGGCCAGGACAAGGGTTGTAACGTGACTCTGGGCAAAGGTCAGCGCTTCACAGAAGGTGTCCTCGGGCAATTCGTCGGCGGCACCCTCGATCATGACGACCTCGGTTTCGTTGCCTGCGTAGACGAGGTCGAGATCAGATTCCTCCATTTCGCTATGGGTTGGATTGACAATGAATTTGCCGTCAACGTGACCAACCCGGACGGCACCGATTGGACCGGCGAACGGGATGTCGGACAGGCAGAGTGCGCAGGAGGCTCCGTTCATGCTGAGCACGTCTGAGTCATTCTCCCCGTCTGCACTGAGCAGGAGCGCAACAATTTGCGTGTCGTAAAGGTATCCCTTCGGGAACAGTGGACGCAGCGGGCGATCAGTCATCCGGCAGGTAAGGATCTCTTTCTCAGTCGGGCGGCCTTCGCGCTTGAAGTAGCCTCCGGGGAAGCGGCCGGCTGCTGCGGCTTTTTCCTTGTATTCGACGGACATCGGGAACCAACTCTGTCCTTCGCGCATTTTCGTTTGCGAGACGGCGGTTACCATGACCACGGTTTCACCGCAAGTTATGGTGCAGGCCCCATCGGCCAGGCGACCCATTTTTCCTGTCTCTATGGTGATTTCTTTTCCGTCCAGATTGACGGATATACTTTCTTTACTCATTTCGTTTGTTTCGATTGGGCAGGCGATTAAGGATTGGTTGCTGCCCGGTTTGGTTAAATTCCCGACCCGGACCTTCCGGGGTGGGGTAAATTGATAAATTGTGGGTTGATCCCGTTATGAGGGAGTGTTGGGTAGAGGGGATTGCTGTTGGCGTTGCCGGTACAAAGATTCAGGACTTGCCCCGTCGGGCTGTCTTGGAAATCGGCTTAACTTTGGCGTGCCGTTAAAAGCAAAGAGTTCTGCCTAGCGGCGAAGCTCAAGACCCTTAATGAGGTTCTGATAGCGCTCGGGATTCCTGGAATTGAGATAATCCAAGAGTTTACGCCGTCTTGCTACAAGCTTCAGGAGTCCGCGACGTGTAGAGAAATCCTTTTTGTGAGCACTGAGGTGCTCGGTGAGGTGATTGATGCGCGCGGTTAATCTTACCACCTGCACATCAGCACTGCCAGTATCCTTGTCGTGGATCTGGAAATTCTGTGTTTCGTTTGTTTTTTCCGTTGTTACTGTTTCCGTCATTCTGTTTCCGTCATTCTGTTTCCCTTGGGGGGAACCCACCGCCTTGGTGGTTCCGGGGCTTCCTGCGATTCAGTTTTATCTGGCACGCAAGCACACTTTCCTAATGGAAAGGGTGCGTATAAAACCATAAATTCAGAGGGTTTCAACCCAAATCGGGTTCCGGCACCGGTTTGTAATGCTTAATTTGGTCATTTCGATACCGGAGACAGCCGCCAGAGAGGCAGGATTGCTTGCCGGCTACATCTACTGCGGATTGGTAAAGATGCGTTCATGCTCCTTCAGGATATAGCGGTCAGTCATGCCTGATATGTAGTCACAAATGGTGCGGTGAAGTCCCTGCGTTTCGATCCGCGTTGCGCTTTGCTCGCCTATCAATCCGGGGTCATTCTCGTAGCAGGTAAAAACCTCGGTGATAATTTTACCGCCATGGGCATTAGGGGTGGCTACGTCCTTGTGATAATAAAGGTTTTGGTACAGGAATTTACGCAGTTGACGGTTTGCATCGCGCAGTGCGCTGCTGTAATCGACCAGGGGATCGGGGAATCGCCTCACGTCATCAGCACTTTTGACACCGGATTCCTCGACACGTGTTGAGGTTGTGCTCACAAGGTCAGCCACCTGGTGATCAATCAGGGTGCGGACAATGTAAGAACGACGTCGTTTGCCTTCGATCCCGGCGTAATGAGAATCGACGAATTCAGCGCATTTTCTCCAGAGAATGATATCAGCGAGTTGCTCTTCTTTTATCAGAGAGTGATCAAGTCCATCGTCCAGATCATGCGAATAGTATGTGATTTCATCGGCGATATTCGAAATTTGTGCTTCCATTGAGGGGCTTGGAAAATGTTCTTCCGGGTGGTCGCCGTAAGCCGGACGAGTGTAGCCGTTGTCGTGTTTACGGATTCCTTCTAGCACTTCATAGGATAAGTTTAACCCGTCAAAATCGGGGTATACTGACTCAAGCAGTTCGACCACACGCAGGCTTTGCTCATTGTGTTCGAAGCCGCCGTGGGCGGTCATTAATTCGTTGAGTTTTTCTTCGCCAGTGTGTCCGAAAGGAGAATGCCCAAGGTCGTGTGCGAGTGCTATTGTTTCCGCAAGGTCTTCGTTGCCGCCAAGGGCGCAGGTGATTGTGCGACTCACAGAGGCAACCTCAATAGTGTGGGTCAGCCTTGTGCGCAGATGATCACCAGTGCCGTTGAGGAATACCTGAGTCTTGTATTCCAGGCGCCTGAATGCCCGGGAATGAATGATGCGTGAACGATCGCGTTGGTATGCGGTCCGGTAGGGATGATCGGGTTCAGGATGGCGTCGTCCTGTGCTTGCCGCGGTATGTTGTGCAAATGGAGCGAGAGCGGCAACCTCATTATTTTCCATCTGTTCACGATATACTGGCATCACCTGGTCTTGTTGGCCGCCCCGGGATTTTCCTTGTCTTTATTTCTGGTACGTGCGGCTTTCTCAATTTCCTTTAAGACTTTTGTAAGATCTTTATCGGAGTGGACATTTAATTCACGCTTCACTGCAGCAAAATCGTAGGTTGCAAGCAACAGCATAAAGACCACGAGCCCGACACAGAAAAACCAGTAAATTGCGAAAATTAAAGGATGGTTGCCGAGAAATCCATCAAACAGTGTAAAACCGAGGGAGCAGGCCATTATTGTTACTGCCGAACTGCCGAACATCATTTTTCGCCTTATCCTGCGTATCCGCAGCGCGATCCGGAAACCCGTGATGACCATCTTCCACGCCAGCCTGATATCTGAGGTAATTTTACCCATTAAGAACAAATCATCCTATCGGGTGGATTGTCGGGGTCAAAGTCAAAGCAACATGGGAAAGCAGGTTTACAGCAGCTAGCGAGTGTTGATTTTCCGGTGTAATTCTGCCTTGGATCGTTCGAGCAATTCGTAAAGGGCATTGGCGGAAATGGCATTGGCCCCGAATGAGGAGCAGGTATCAAGCACGCTACGGTCACGTGAGGCAACGGTGAGGCGGCGGCGATCCGCGTATTTTCCTGCGAGTCGTTCGATAATCTGGTCAGCAGTTATGCCGGCAGGCGCGTAGAAGACCTGGATCCCGTCTTTTTCATTATTCGTTTTTGTTGTCTCACCTTTGCCATCAAATACCAGAACGACATGCTCCGCGGTGACATCCTGATAGGCGGTCATTCGGCGGATGAGTTCATTGCGTGCCGCGATCGTGCTTGAGTCGTGCAATTCTCGCAGGTCGTCCCACGCGAATATCATGCTGTGAGCGTCAACGATCAGGTAAGACGGTAATTCGCATTCAGCTGTAGCCATGGCATTACCGGCACGGAGGTTTTAACTTTCGCTGTCCTACGGCTACGCAGTCTTTGACTTCCCGGCTTTCTTGGCCGGAGCTTTTTTAGCGGCGGCTTTCTTGGCCGGAGCTTTTTTAGCGGCGGCTTTCTTGGCCGGAGTTTTCTTGGCGGCGGCTTTCTTGGCGGCGGCTTTCTTGGCCGGAGCTTTTTTAGATGTCGATTTGGCGAGCTTTTTCTTAGCCAGCATTGCCTCACGCTTGCGTTTAAGGTAAGCCTTGCGTCGAACGCGTTTAATCTGTTTGTTGTATTGTTTACCCATTTTTGTGTGCTGCCCGCTGGTTTTTAGTAACAACGGATGCTTTAATATGAAAGGGTTCCTTAACGAACGGCAGTCGAAGGATCAAGCGGAAATAGCTATTAAGGATCGGGATATTATTGTAAAAAAAGGTTGATTTTGGACTTCTTCTGTTCAAGATGCATATATCCGCATCGGGCGTGAGACACGGTTAAATCCTGTGGGCTCAAGGTGTCGGCAGTTCTCAAAATACGAGAATATTCTGTGTAAGGATGGCCGACACACGCCCGTTAACCCGGAAATGGGTTCCCGTTAGATTTCTTGCGTTCTCTTTCGGAACTTCTTTCACGGCCGTGGTGCACAATATAAGCGGGATACAGTTTCCTTTGTTTGGTTTTACCTGCAAAAGGAAACTGGGATTCAGGCATGGGGTTGATATCTATAGATATCAACCAGTTCCTGTCGGCTGATTTTGTGCGCTGCGGTAAGTAACCGATAATTACCGTATTATTTTCCTGCTTCGACTTCCGTTATCACCGGAATTAAATCCTATGTCCGGACACAATAAGTGGTCCAAGGTAAAGCACATTAAAGGTGCTACTGACGCCAAGCGTAGCAAGCTTTTCAGTAAGCTTGCGAAAGAGATTTCTGTATCTGCGCGCGATGGAGGGGGAGATCCTGACCTTAATGCACGCCTGAGGCAGGCCGTTACCAACGCCAAGAAGCAGAGTTTGCCAGGAGACACTATTGAGCGTGCGATTAAGAAGGGAACCGGTGAAATTGAGGGAGCAGCATACGAGGAAGCCTGTTATGAGGGGTTTGGTGCCGGCGGCATTGCGATGATTGTTGAGGTCATTACTGATAACACAAACCGGGTGTTTGCGGATTTACGTACCATTTTCAACAAGAACGACGGCAACATGGGCAGCCCGGGGAGTGTATCTCATATGTTTGAACGCAAGGGGGAGATCAAGTTGTCTCATTCTGCCGGCGGCGAGGAGACCTTATTGGAAATGGTCCTTGAGGCCGGTGCTCAGGATATGGTAAGTGATGGTGAAGGGCACGTTGTGATTACAGGTCATGATCAACTTGCCGTTGTAGCATCTGCCCTCTTGCAGGCGGGAGCCGATATTGATTCTCAACAACTCGTCTATATGCCGCAGAGCGTTACAGAAATTACTGATTTCTCAGTTGCCCGTCAGGTGTTGCGTTTATTTTCCGCACTCGACGACTATGACGACACCCAGAACGTTTTCGCGAACTTTGATATTTCCGACGAGGTGATGGAGCAGGTTGAACTCTGATAAGGCTGCAGTTATTCCGACGAAAAAAAAATACGGATTTACTTACGATTGATTCCCAGTATGAGCGACACTACACACGAAGGGGCGGTTACAAAAAACGACCAGCCGATATCCTCCCAGAAAAATACCGGCAATGCGGAAACTGATCGCGAGAGATCGTCGAATGGCGGCAGGTCGCGCAAAAACCGTGGTCGACGGAGCGGGAAAAACTGGGAAAAGAAGAAGAAACCCTTCAAAAAGGGAAATTTCAAGGAGGAGCCGCTTGGGCCTCCAACTGAGCAGGAAGGTATCCTGGAGATTTCCGGTAAGGGTTTCGGTTTTCTGCGGGAACCCGGAAAGGATTTCAGGCAGACTCCCGAGGATGTGTTCGTGACTCCGGAGACAGTCCGTAACTTTGGACTTCGCGACGGGCTCTGGGTCAAGGCTGAAACCCGCATGGGGGGGCGCGGTCCGCAATTGACCAAGATTCTCGACATCAATGGTCGCGATCCCGAGTTGGTCAGGACATTGCCCTGGTTTGAGGAGTTGAAGGCGGTTAATCCGGATCGGCGTATGCAGCTTGAAACTGAAGAGGATCGAATGACGACCCGTATCATTGATCTTATAGCCCCCGTCGGTCGTGGTCAGCGGGGTCTCATTGTTTCACCACCCCGTTCCGGGAAGACCACAATCCTGCAGCACATGGCTGAGGCGGTCATCAAGAATCATTCCGGAGTCAAGGTGATGGTTCTCCTGGTGGATGAACGCCCGGAGGAGGTTACCGAGCTTAGGCGGGCATTGCCGGAAGCGGAAATCTATGCCAGTTCAAATGACATGGAGGTAAAGATGCATTGTCGCATTGCGCAGATGGCGGTTGAACGTGCCAAGCGCCTGGTCGAGGCCGGAGACGATGTGTTCATGCTCATGGATTCGATTACCCGTTTGGCACGGGCTTTTAATAACGCATCAAAGAAAGGCGGTCCCACCGGCACTGGAGGTCTCACGGTGCGGGCCCTCGAGATGCCCCGCAAACTGTTTGCCGCTGCGCGCAACACACGTGATGCGGGTTCACTCACAATCATTGCCACTGCGCTTGTGGAGACAAACAGTGTGATGGATGATCGAATTTTTGAGGAATTGAAGGGCACGGGAAACATGGAACTCGTCCTGGACCGTGCCATTGCTGAGCAATATATTTATCCTGCAGTGGATATATTCCGTTCCGGTACGCGGCGCGAGGAATTGCTCATTCCCCCGCACCAGTGGCAGAAAATCTCCACAATCCGCCGGGCGCTTGCAGGGCATCGACCGGTTGAAGCCATCGAGCGGTTGATTTCCATCATGGGGCAGTATCCCGGGAATGCCCAGATGTTGCTCTCCCTGAAGCTTCAGGATTATTAGAAGCGTCAGTCTTCCCGTGGGGTTGCCTGCTTTTCGCTGCGTTGGGAATCCTTCAGGTGTTGCAGGATGACAGCGGTGAATTCCGGCAGGAACCGTTCAGCTTTCTTTGCACCTACACCGCGGATTTTCGAACCTTCCTCAATACTGGTTGGTTTGATCCGGGTAAAAAATTCAAGGGTTTGATTGTTGAACACGACATAAGGGGGGATGCCTTCATCGGCTGCTATCTTGCTGCGGTGATCGCGTAGCTTTCCGTAAAGCTGTTCATCGAACTCGAGTTCTTCGATGGCGAGAGTATCTTCATTCCCGCCCTTGGAATTGCGACTTGGCTCAGCGGGCCAGCGCATTTGCAATGTTCCTTCCCCACGCATGATCATTTCCCCGCGCACAGTAAGTGTAACAGTTGGATATTGACCTCCGCTGCTGATCAGCAGTCCGGCGTTTTGCAACTCGCGCAGCAGTGCAGCGACATAGTTGCTGCCCTCGGACTTCATTAAGCCGTATGTGCTGAGTCCGTCAAGCCGGGCATTAAGGATTTCCTTTGATCGGCTGCCGACCAGCATCTGGGCGATTTTCATGCGCCCGAAGCGTGGTTCCCAGCCGTCCGGTCCTCGTCGTGACATGCGGGCAACGCCGCTGAGCGCCTTCTGGACTGCGGTTTTTTCTGTAGCGGTAGGCTCACGAATATCTTCGGAGGATGAAGCGAGGCAGTTATCGCAGTGGTTGCATTCGCCGGTGCCTTGTTCTCCGAAGTAATTTAATATCCAATGTTGTCGACAGCTGGTTGCATAGCAGAGATCAACCATTGCCTTTAACTTGTCCCGGTCACGGCGCTTTTTCTCGATGATTGCCGTGACATCGATATCGGGTTCCCCGGTGGCGGTTCCTGGGTTGAGGAGACGGGTTCCCCGCGTCCGTTCGCCGGGAATATCAAAGCGTTCAATGGCACGGGAACGGACCAGATGAGAGATTGCACTGCTGACAGCCATGCTGTTTTTTGCCCCGATGCCTTCACACAGGGATTGGACAGGGATGATGATCTCTGATTTTTCGTCGGCAAAGTCGCGCAGGTATTGATGAACATTGAGAATAAGGGAAGCTGTCGGGTTGCTTCCCTCGATGAAGAATTCCTGTGTGCGCGTGTCGGCGTAGTTGAACAGCAGTTCACATACTGCCGACTCTCCGTCCCTTCCTGCCCTCCCTGCCTCCTGATAATAGGCCTCGACGCTTCCCGGTATGTCGAAGTGCATTACGAAGCGCACATCGGATCGATCGATTCCCATGCCAAAGGCATTGGTGGCCACGGCGATATCGCTTTCCCCTGAGATGAACCTAGTCTGGTTTTTTTCACGTTCATCATCAGGCATGCCGCCATGATAAGCGACGACCTGGCATCCCCAGGATGTCATGGTGTCGGAAACCTCCTCAACCCGTTTACGGGTGGCGCAATAAATGATGCCGGTTTTATGCTTCTCGATGACAGCACGGATACATTTGTATTTCTGGCTACGTTTTGCGCAGGGCGTTATTTGCAATGACAGGTTTGCCCTGGCAAAGCCGCTGATGTATTGAAGGGGATTGCGCAGTGCGAGGTGTTGCAGGATGTCAGCACGCACTTCAGGGGTTGCGGTTGCAGTGAAGGCGGCGATTTGCGGGTTGCCGATTTCGCGTATGGCATCGCCGAGTCGCAGGTAGTCGGGTCGGAAATCGTGGCCCCATTGCGAAAGACAGTGGGCTTCATCAACCGCGAAGAGTGCAACGTCGATTTTCTTCAGGGCTTCCGTGAACGAGCCTGAGCGGAAGCGTTCGGGTGCGATATATACCAGCTTGAATGCGCCATTTTGCATGGCGGCTATATGTTGGCGCTGCTCCCCTGGTGACAGCGTGCTGTTGATCATCACGGCAGGGATGCCCCTGTCCACCAGGGCATCAACCTGATCTTTCATCAGGGCTATAAGGGGACTGACCACCACCGTGACGCCGTCCATGACCATGGCAGGCAACTGGTAGCACAGTGATTTGCCGCCACCGGTGGGCATTACCGCCAGGACATCCTTGCCGGCGAGTATCGCGCTCACCACGTCCTGTTGCCCGTCGAGGAATTCCCGGTGTTTAAAGTGCTTGTTGAGAGCCTCGAGTGGATCGTGCGTGGAGTCGGGCATCGCGGTCTCCTGATGGTAGAGCGTGAACGGGAAGGGAGTGACGGGCTTGTTGTGTAAACTAACGTTTTTCCACGCGCAGGCGATGAAACCCGCGCGGAGTCACGGAGTTGAATGGTATACTGTGGCGCAAAGTGACCAGGCTTGTGCCATCACCGTTAATAATCTCACTTTCGGTGACAAATTCTGATGATTCATCCCGCCAGGTGATTAAGTCGGTGGAGTAATCGATGAATACAAGAACATCATCGGCAGCGAGATTGCGCTTGTAGGAAAGAGTAATGTAGCCTGCTGACTGAATAATTGCTGCCCCTGCAGTTATTTCTTGACCGATGGCGTATTCGGCGAGATTCGGCATGCCGTTGCCATTATCATCACCGCCGGGATCACCGGAAAAAATCGTTGAGTCCCTGGCGCCGGGACTACCGCCTGATTGTGCGCTTGCACGCCAGTTTACAGCAATTGAATGATCGGGGATCGTGGCCGGCGCAACCAGCACCAGTGAAGGGCCTTCACCATCTGCCGACTCGGGCCACGGCAGGGTGTCGTCAAATTCAAAATCGCGCAATGTGGTCCCGGCACCGAATGACAATTTCACACGCTCCCCGTCGTTGCCAAGATTTTTTGAGAATTCGCCGGCGACAAATGATGGTGTCGACACATGACCGTAGCGCAGGTTGAAGGCCGCCACATCGGCAACAATGATGACGTGTTCACCGGGTGCAATACTGGATATACTGCCGTCAATAAAATTGAACTCGATGCCCTTGGTAAATCGTATATCCTTCAGGTCAAGGGCAATTCCTCCGGCATTATTGATTTCAAGCCACTCGAAATCAGCGGTATCCAGGTCCGGCTTGAGTGCAAGTTCCGCAGCGGTTGGCGGAGCAGGGTGATACATGATCTCGCTGACTACAAGTGCATCCAGCCAAGGGGAAATTGACGGCTCGGAAACTGTAAACTCAACGGCTTGCGACCAGTGGCTCCAGCGTCCGGTGTTGTCCATGTGTCGGACACGACCCCGGTAGGACCTGCCCACCCTGACTGCTGTTCCCGGGGGTGCAATCTCGGGATTAAAAGTGCTGATCTCACCGGATTCCCAGTTTGCCTGCCATTCAAATTTCACCCTGTCCCCGGGTGGGGTAAGGTGTTTCTCGGCAGTAATCCCCATGTCGAAACCGAGGTCACTGCTGCCGGCTGAGCGGTTGTGAATCTCGACCGCGATGATATTTTCACCGGAGATAAAAGGAGCAGGGGTGACATTGAAGGAATCAAAGGTTCCTTCATTGCCGTTATTCGGAGCAAAGTTGCTGTAGGTAACGGCGACTCCGCCGGGAAAGCCATCACGCAGCACTTCCTGGCCGTTGACGTAGACAATGGCACCGTCATCAATATGCATCCGGAAAACAAAGTGGTCGATCAACTCAGGATCCCCGATGTCAATGTTTGTCCGGAAATAGGTGGTGGGATATTTGCTTGATGCATTCGGGCCGTAATCAATTGTCGTTACAAGGACGGTCCCGGTGATTCCCCCGTAACCGGCCGGGGTGTTGCCGGTCTTCCAGGAGGAGTCATCAAAATCAACCTGTTGCCACGCGGTTCCCTGGTCACTGCCGTCGTCAAGATATTTCCACTCACCACCGGCATCCATGATATTGAGCGTACCGCCGCCAACGGGTGTGATTTCAGCAATTCGCCATTCCATTGCACCGAATGTCCCGGCCCCCTGCGGGTCGGAGAAGGAGGAACTCCGGAAGGCCAGGCTTCCCTGTGGAAATCCGGCGGGTCCAGTGTAGCTGATGGTTGGCGTGTTCGGGATTGCGGGATCAGCACCCAGGGCATCAAGGTAGGCATCCCTGCCCTGCTGGCCGGAAATTCCGGAGTCCCTTGAGATGCTCTCCATTGAACTGCTGTCGCCACCTGTCCAGGAACCGCCTACAAAGGCAAACTTTTTCATGTCAGCGACCACGCTGTCGATGGGCGGTTCACTTTGGCTGCCGCCAATGGCTCCGGTCCAGCGGTCACGGTCGGCTGGAACCAGATCGGAGATACGGGCAGCCAGCGGATCGAGCAACAGTGAGATTTGCTCCTCGGTCCAGATCAGGTCGCGGATTTCGCGAACAACGTTGCGGTAATCACGCATGAAGTCCGGGCGTGGCGGGTTGGTGTCGTAGATTGCCTGCTTGCAGAATCCCTCGCCACCGTTCCAGTTGGGTCCCCAACTGGTGTCAGAGTCCCAGGGCAGAACCCATAGTCGCCCGAGAGGTGTCTCCGTGGAGGGCTCGAAGTAGAAGGCACGGTTCTTGAGATGCTCGGCGGTGTTGGGTGCCACATCGTAGTGCCGCACGGCATCGACGATGGCATGATAATGATTCCACGAATCGTAGTTCACGTGGCGGTTGATCCATGCGTCATCCTTGTCCGGCCGGAGCTGGAAAATGATATTCTGAAAATCCGATCCGTCATCCACCCCGTCCCGTGCAAGGTAGCGACGCACGGAGACACCATCTGTCCGGCCGCTGAGGAGCTTGTATAAATTGCCCTTTTCAAGATTATGGGCATCCAGGAAGCGCACGTCGAATTCCTCAAGGGCAAGCAGCATGCCGTAATAATCGCCGAGATATTGCCCGTTTGTCCCGGCAGGAGCCTCCTGTTCCCCGCGTATGACCCGAAGGTGCATCCAGTGGGTGAAGGGAGTCGGCGTGCCGGTCATGTTCCAGAGAAGGTGGTTGGCAGCCTGTTCAAGGCCCCAGGTGTAGTTGCCCCTTGAGCCGCGCATTTTGTGTGTGGCCAGGTATTTCCATGGGGTCAGGTATTTTTTGCCCTCCATGTCGCGGAAGTGCGGGTAGCTGCCGCGGTTGAAACGGAACTTGAAGCTGCGTTTTCCGCTGCCTGAATAACGCGCATTGCGCTGCCGCAGGCGGTAGCCGATATTATCGTATACCTTGCCGTCGTAGATGAAGGTGCAGCTCCAGTTGTAGGCACTGCGGGCATCGTAATTGCTGCGGCTTATCTGGTCACCACTGTTGTAGGCAACCGCCTGATCAAAGTCGGCTGAGTCGGCGATGATGTGATGAACCGGGATTGAAGTGAGAGTTTCGGCGGGATAGGTGTGGGGTGCCCCGAGGACCGAACGCGTCCCGGCAACATAATCGGGAACCCCGTTGTAGACGAAGCAGGCAAAGTTCAAGGCCGGGTCATCTCTGTAAGGAAGCCTTACTGCTACACCCATGTTGTCCTCGACTGTGATACGGTAGCGAACAAGCGTGCGGTTTTCCTGCCCGGGAATCTTCACGCTGAAGGTATCGTCACCAGCGACTTCATCAGCCTCGCTGCCGTCGTCAAGCATTGGCAGGGTTGTCCAGTTTGCCGGTTCACTGTAGGCAGGATTGCCAGTGCGCGGCGCGTTCGGGCTGGAATTGAGCTGGCTGGTGGATTTGGCGAGAAAGGCCGGCACGTATGCTCCGGGAGCCACCGTCTGGTACTCAAGGATTACGGATGCCACGCCGTTGGCGTCGGTTACTTTTGCCGTAATTACCGTCTCGGTCCCGGCTTTGGGTTGTTTTGGTTCATGCTTTACCTGGCGGGTGATAGGTGGCGCGGCAGGGGAGAAGACGGTATTTGCTGAACCGGGTGTGGGTTGGCCGATCGCCAACTCGCCGGGTGGCGGCGTGCGCACCTCGACATCGATCGAGAAATCACTGCTCCCCGTGCTGGTATTGAGGCCATGGACGGCAATCGTGTTGGTTCCC
>JAYGGE010000146.1:0-1572 GCA_046581505.1 Verrucomicrobiales bacterium
CACTCACCATCCATCAGTACACACCCGCCAAGGAGCAACCCAGCAACCACAAGCGCCATCTGTTTCATTAAAATTCTCCCAACCAAGTAATTACTACGTACACGTACTTTAAGGGCGCGGGCAGATTTTGTCAATTGGTAATGTCGGGAATTTTTGAAAGCAGCAACCGACTTCAACATGGAAACCTGACTGTTGAAGGCCGTGTGGCGAGAAGCTAGGGACTGGGAGTCACCCGAATGCGGCGACGATCCCACCAGAGCCAGCTCCGATTGGGGTCGGAGTTGTACAGGTTAATGAGGTTCACCGTGTCGACGGTTCGCCGCTTTTCCTCCGCTGAAAGATCATCGATATTCTTCGCGGGCATGGATCCAATTTCATGCCCTCTCCAGCGCGGGGTATGCTGATACATCGGCCAGCCACCGTAGTAGTAGTCCGAATCGTAATAGTGGTAGGGCGAATGATTGGGATAATAAAAGTGGGAAGGCGAACGATAGACAACCGATGAATCACTGGCACAACCGGCCAAGATCACCGGCAGCAACAGCAGGGCAAAAACTGGAATCCACCGCATCATCGGGAACAAGCTAACCCAAATCGGCCAAATTGGCAAATCTAACGGACTATTCGCTCTTTGAACTTTCTCTTCGCAGTCCCTCAATTTCCACCTGCAATTTCTCAATCTCGGTTTCCAAGTCTTTCTTGTCCTGTTCCAGAACCTTGTTGACCGCGCGCAGAGATCGGTTGTCGGCCTTCGACGTCACGATATGCGCGTCCTGCAGGTCGGCCTCGGCCAGCCGGATTCCGGATCCATTGAATAGATTTTTTTGATGGTTATGAACCATACGTGTATGCCGTTGCTCAGAACGAGTCGTTCTGTACAGGGGTTACACCAATGATTGCATGGTTTTGGCCCGCAATGGTCAAGGCTTTCCCGGCTCAATCCGCCTGTTTCAAGCCGTGCTCGGCCGCCTCGCGGATGTATGCCTCGTCGGGATCCTTGCGGGTGTCGCGCAGGTGTTGGTAAATGCGCGTGGCTTCTTTTTTGTTTCCGAGGGCGTTGAGGTTCTCGGCGAGCTGGAGGCAGGAGCTGGTTTGCTTGGTGCGCTCGTGGCCCTTCGCGGTGTCGGCGGCTTTTAACAGCGCGGTGGCCGAGGCGGCATCGGCCATGTTGGCGAGGGACCACGCGGCGACTTGGCGGAGGGTCGCATCGTCGGACGTCACCAGTTCGCGCAGACGCTCGGCGGCGTTGTTGACCTTCAGCACGCCAAGGGCTTGCACAATGGTTAGGAGTTGTTTGCCATTGGCTTTCGGCAATGCTTTCAGGAATTGCCCGCCGGTGTCGCCGATGGCGAGCAGGGCTTGGGCGGCGTCTTCCCAGAGTTCATCGTCCAGCAGCCAGTCGCCAAGGGTGGCGGCGACTTCTGCACCACCGGCAACCTGCAGCTGGCGTATGACAAATCCCTTGGCCTGCTTTGGATGATCCCCCTTCAGCGTGCCGACCAGCGCCTTGGTGAAAGCCTGCCGGTCCTTTTCCGGCCAACCGCCGGCGCGCATGGCTTGGCCGTGGAGGCA
>JAYGGE010000061.1:0-28726 GCA_046581505.1 Verrucomicrobiales bacterium
GCTACAATGATGCCTCCCCCTGGCCGGAGCAGGCCGATGGTGATGGCCCCTCACTTGTCCTCAACGACCCGGAATCGGCCCCTGACCCGGCCGACCCGGCAAGTTGGACTGCCGGCCTGCTTGAGGGCGGCAGCCCCGGGACAGCCGATGCCTCAGTGCCACTTAAGATCATCAACGTCACAAGCGAAGATTGGCCCAACATCCTGACATCCCTCACCATCACTTTTTCATCAGCCTCCAACACAGTTTACGCCATTGAACACTCAAGGGACCTCCTGACATGGGAAAAATTATGGCAGGGCAATATCGAGGTCTCTGACGGCTCAACCGAGTTTACTGACGCCACGCCGATCCTTGACGGGAAACCCGTGTTCTACCGCGTCCGTAAAGTTGAATGACCGGGGTTGGCCAGCCCTCTATTGAGATAATCCCGCCCGCGGGCCCGGAAATAAAATTGCCTGCGCTTTGGGAGTCACCTATCTCCGGGCAACCATCAACGAGCTCACTGCAATTCCTACGCCGCCGACAACAAACAGTCCCGGGAACCAGATCGTATACAACGGCGCCATTGAATCATGCCTGAGGATAGCCTCCTCCGGGGCATGCGGATTCACCCAGCAGACTACAGAACTACCCACTGGATAATCTGCCACCTTCCCCTCTGCCCTCTCGCGATGTGAAGTCGGGCCTTCGACCCGTTTAATGCGATTTCCCCTGCGGGTCTTGCCATCGAAATCATACTCATATTCAACGACAGCCCGATGCTGCACCGGGCTGTTTGGCGTCGGGCGTCCCTCATCTACCTGTGACTTGACGATCATGCAGGATGTCTCCACCCAGGACCGTGTTTGTCTTGCCCGTTCGGCCCCCGTATACAGCGCAAAAACAAAGTATCCCCCCATTGCGGCAATCAGGGATCCAAAAAAAAACCCGCCAATCACGGAAATGACATTTACTGGTTCCCTTTCGCTCATCGGCAACTGGACCTCATTTAAGCCTCCCTGCCGGCAATGTCCCGGAAAATACCTCACTTTCCCGCTAAACAATGCAGGATAGCACATGATTCCGGGTTAGACATTCGACCCTTGGCATCGGATGGTTTCGACATGTCACTTGCAGACCAGATCATGTCCGACCTTAAGGAGGCAATGCGTGCCAAGGACAGCACGACGCTTGCTGTATTACGCTCCCTCAAGACCGCGCTCACCAATCTGACAATCGAAAAACACGGTGCCGGCGGAGAACTGGACAGCAGCAGCGAAATCGGTGCCGTCCGCACCGCAATCAAGCAACGCAATGATTCAGTCGAGCAATTTGAGAAAGCGGGTCGGCAGAACCTTGCCGACAATGAGAAAGCGGAAATCGCCATACTCAATAAATACCTCCCTGCAGCACTCAGCGAAGACGAAGTGGCGCAACTTATCGAGAACGCGATCGCAGAATCAGGAGCCACTACAAAAAAGGAAATGGGGCAGGTCATGAAAATCCTCCAGGAAAAGGCCGCCGGTCGCGTTGACAACAAAACCCTCTCGGCGGGAATCATGCAGCGCCTCGACTAAGAAAAACTTTAGGGACACGCTCCCTCACGCTAACCCCAGAACATTGGCAACCGAACACCTCACGGCCATCATTGCCGCCGCCGGATCTAGCAGCCGGATGGGTTTTGACAAGATGTTTGCCGACCTTGACGGCCGCCCTGTCATCGTGCATGCCATTGCCGCGTTCGAGGATTACCAGGGAGTGGATGACATTATTGTCGTCGCCAACCCGGAACGCGTCACGGATGTCACCTCTGTTATAAAGCAAGCCGGATTCGTTAAGGTAACAAATGTGGTAAAGGGCGGTGAAACGCGGCGTGATTCAGTGGCCAGTGCCCTGCACCATGTGGGCGACAATTGTGATTTCGTCTCCGTCCACGACGGGGCCCGACCGTGGATCACGCCCGCGCAAATTGAGCGCGTGTTCAACTGTGCTGCCAAACACGGTGCTGCTGCCAGTGCCCGTCCGATTACCGATACCCTCAAGCGCGCTGACCAAGACGGACAGGTCGAGAGCGGTGTTGAACGTGATGGAATGTGGGCAATGGAAACCCCGCAGATATTTCGCGCGGGACTCCTCAAGGAAGCCTTTGCCAAAGTGCTTGCTGAAAACCTGCAGGTGAGCGACGAGGTCTCCGCCGTGCAACAACTCGGCAAACCTGTCCGCCTGGTCCAGAACAGCACCTTAAATCCCAAGGTTACCTTCCCTGCGGACCTGAAACTGTCGCCGCCAACCCGGTAGCGGTACAAACAGCCAACTCCCGGGATTGGGGAATCCTTCCCGCATGGCATGGCTTCTGCCCTTTGGACAGGCTATTCTTACAGGAATCTTACAAACTTCTTACCGGACCCTGACAACCGGGTCCCGGAACCGGGGCAGTTTTGCTGCATGCCGACAGCCCGGTTCTCCTTTCCATGGCACCCGGCGAGAGTTAACCCGGTATATATTGAACATCCACCCGGAAAAATATTCTAAGAAACCACGCCACACGCGCGTTTCCTTCTACACAACCCGGTAACTCCAGACTATGCGCACACCCACCTTCCTTATTGTCGCCTCCCTTGCGCCCCTTTTTTTAGGGGGCATCGCCCTGCAAAGCGCGAAAGCCGACGGATTCATCATTATCGACCACCCGGTCCACATCCCGGATATTCGGCCGCATCCACCGCATCCGCCGCATCCACCGCACCCATGGCCGCGCCCGCGTCCCCCGCGCCCGATTAACCGTTTCCTGCCGCTGGAGGTTCGCGAGCACCATGTCAGTGTGTCAATCAGCGACCAGGTTGCCACTACCGCCATCGACCAGACTTTTTACAATCCCTCCGGCCAACGCCTTGAGGGCACCTACATCTTTCCCATCCCCGAGGGTGCCCAGATCGACAAGTTCCGGATGGACGTCAACGGCAAGATGACCACAGCTGAACTGCTGGACGCGAAGAAGGCACGCTCCATCTACGAGGACATTGTGCGCAGGGCAAAGGACCCGGCACTCATGGAATACAGCAGCCAGGGAATGTTCAAGGTGCGTATTTTCCCGATTGAGCCGCACAAGGAAAAACGTATAAAGATCAAATACACGCAACTGCTCAAGCGCGACGGCAGGATCACCGAATACACCTATCCCCTGAACACCGAGAAATTCTCCTCGCGACCAATCAAGAGCGTCTCTGTCAAGGTTGACATCGAGTCCGAGCACGAACTCAAGTCGATCTACTCCCCCAGCCACGAGATCGATATCTCGCGCAAGGGCAAACACAAAGCCGTTGTCGGTTTCGAGGAGAATGGCACGCTTCCCGACTCGGACTTTAAGCTGTTCTTCGCCTCAAACACCGAAGACGGAAAGCCAATCGGCCTGGAGCTGTTTACCTACCGTGGCAAAGGCAAAAAAGACGGCAAGGAAGGCTACTACATGATGCTGTTGTCTCCGGGGGCATGGCAAGACAACGCGATAGTACCGAAAGACGTCGTGTTCGCGGTCGACACCTCCGGCTCGATGCGGGTGAAGAAGCTCGAGCAGGCAAAGGCCGCGCTGGAGTTCTGCCTCGGCAACCTCAACAAAGGTGACCGCTTCGAGATCATCCGCTACTCCACCGAGGCGGAAGCCCTGTTCGAGGAGTTGTCGCCCGCCAGCAAAAAGAACATCAGCGAGGCCAGTGAGTTTATTTCCGGCCTCAAGGCCGGTGGCGGCACCGCCATCGAGGAGGCGCTGTTGATGGCCGTTACTCACGCCAAAACCCGCAAAAACAAGGATGCGCTGCCCCGCCCTTTCCAGGTCATCTTCCTGACCGACGGACGCCCGACCATCGGCGAAACACGCCCCGAGAAAATTCTTGAGAGATTGGCAAAGGTGACCGGCGAGATCGACGACCCCGTGCGCGTGTTCTCCTTCGGCATCGGCACCGACATCAACACCAAGCTCCTCGACCGCATCGCCGAGGACACCCGTGCGGTCACCGAATACGTGCTCCCTGAGGAGAACATTGAGCACAAGGTCTCGCGCTTCTATGCGAAGATCTCACAACCCGTGATGGCCAACATAAAGCTCAAGGCAAAGGGCGGCATCCGCCTCAGCAAGCGGCATCCGAACGAATTGCCGGACCTCTTCAAGGGCGACCAGCTCGTTGTCTTCGGCCGCTATGCGGCAAAGAAAAGCGATGACGGTAAACCGGCGGTGATCCTGGCGGGAATCCTGGCGGGAAAATCGGCGGTATTCACCTACAAGGCCAGATTCGACAGCAAGTCGAACCATGAATTCATCCCCCGGCTATGGGCCACCAGACGCGTTGGTTACCTGCTGGATGAAATCCGCCTGCACGGTGAAAAAGGCGAGCTCAAGGAGGAGGTCGTCACACTTGCCCGCCGCTGGGGAATTGTAACACCCTACACCAGCTATTTGATCATTGAGGACGAGGAAAACCGCGGCGTTCCACTGGCCCGCCAGTCGATGGGCCAAAGATCCGCCAGGCCAAGTTCCTCACCCTCTCTCGCCATTGAAGCCCGCAGCGCCTTCAATAATAAATTCGGCACCGGCGGCAAGGCCTCCGAGCAAAGTGCCGCCCGCTACCGCAGGGACTACGAGAAGAAGGCATTCGATGGTTTTGCCGCCCGCGACACCGGAGGCGACGCCGTCGCCGCGGCCCGCTCAAGCGCCAAGCTGAAAGCCGCGACCAAAACCAACGCCGCCAAGGAGGCCTATGATGAATCCCTGTATGGCAACCAGATTCGCTTTGAACAGCAGGTAACACGGGTCGTGGCCGGCAAGACCTTCTACCAGAACGACAAGGCCTGGGTGGACGCGGAAGCGGCCGAAAACCCCGAGGCAGAGGTGCACAGGATTGCGTTCGGAAGCGATAAATATTTCAAGCTCCTCGCCCGCAGCGCAACAACAGCCAAGTGGCTTTCCGTTGCCGGCGACCTGCAAGTGCTCATTGACGGCACAATCTATGAAATCACCAGTAACAAAGCAAAATAAACAAGGCCCCGGCGACAATGCCCTTTGAGCGCAGATGTCCCCGGATCCGCACCAGTAAACTCTATTAAACCATGAAAACTCTCGCACTTACCGGCATCATCCTCGCCTTCGCGGCCACCGCTGCTACCTCGGCCACTGCCAAGAAAAAACAGAAACCTGATGCCAAGGCCCGCCAGCAGGTTGAAGTCTGCTTCGTTCTCGACACCACCGGTTCCATGAGCGGACTCATTGCCGGCGCCAAGGCCAAGATCTGGAGCATCGCCAATGACCTCACCAATGCCGATCCCTCGCCCAGGCTGAAGATCGGGCTGGTCGGTTACCGCGACCGGGGAGACAATTATGTCACCAGGAAATTTCCCCTTACCGACGACCTGGATGCCGTCTACGAAAATCTCATGAAATTTCAGGCCCAGGGGGGAGGCGATAGCCCGGAGTCGGTCAATCAGGGTCTCAGTGAGGCAGTCAATGATATCAAGTGGTCCGAAAAAAAGGACGCGCTGAAGATTATTTTTCTGGTCGGCGACTGCCCGCCCCACATGGATTACCAGGATGATGTCAAATATCCGGAAACCTGCAAATTGGCTGTTAAGAATGACATTATCATCAATAGCATCCAATGCGGAAACAACACGGAAACCCGCACGATCTGGAAACAAATCGCACACCTTTCCGAAGGATCCTTCGCCGCCATTGAACAGGGTGGCGGGATGGCCGCCATCGCGACACCGGTCGACAGCCGCATCGCTGAGCTCACCCGCGAGATCAACGGCACCGTGATTGCCTTCGGCAACGATAAGGAACAAGCTTTGGCCCAGTCAAAGATCTCTCTCGCCAGCAGCGCCTCGCCCGCCGCAACCGCGGCGCGTCAGGCTTATTTCAGCAAGAACCTCGGCGGTAAGGCCATCAGCGGGCGCGAAGACCTGATCTCTGAAGTGGCGGACGGCAATGTCGACCTCGATGAGGTGCAAATCGAAGACCTCCCCGAGAAATACCGCAAGCTGAGCAAGTCCGAGCTCGCCGGAGCGGTCAAGGAGCAGCAGGCAAAGCGCCATGAGCTGCAGGCCGAGATGAGCAAGCTCGTCACCGAGCGCAACGCCTGGGTGAAAAAGGCAATGGAAAAGCGCAAAGCCGAGAAGAAAGACAACGGCTTCGATGCCCAGATCCGCCGCGCCGTGAAAGAACAGGGCGCAAAAAAAGGAATCAAATACAAGTCTTGAGACACAGGCCTGGTTGTGTTGTTTATTGGCATCCTGAAGGCGGCCAAGGCTCGCCTTTTGGATAAAAAAATTGGCTGTAGTTGAATGGACTGCTGGTTGCCGGCTCCTTTGCCTGTTGCCAAGCGGCCATTTTCCCCTAAAATTCACGCCCCATGATCATCAACGTTGAGAGGCTCCCTGAATGCAAGGCACTGCTGCGTATCGAAGTCCCGGACAATGATGCCAAGACCGAGCGCAGGAAAATCGTGAAGCTCTACGCCGCCCAGGCCAGGATCCCCGGATTTCGCCCGGGTAAAACCCCCTCAGCTGTCATCGAGAAGCGCTTTAAACCCGGCATCGAAAGTGAATTCGAAGAACGCACGGTAAAGAAAGCACTGCAGGAAGCGGCTGAAACCGAGAAACTCGATGTCATTCGTGTTGCCGAGGTCCGTGACCAAAGCCACAACCCCGATGGCACCTACACTGCAACTATTGAGCTGGTCACTTCCCCCGAATTTTCCCTCCCTGACTATAAGAACATTGAGGTAAAAGTTCCAAGCATCGACGTTACTGAGGAACAACTCTTGGAGGCTCTCGACCAAATCCGTGAACGCTTCGCCGAATACACTGACATTGAAGATCGTGCGGCAGCGATGAACGATTTCGCAGTTGTCGATTACAAGGGCAGCATCAGCGGTAAATCCGTGGGCGAAGTCCTGCCTTCCGCGCCGGCCACGCTTGCCCAGAATAGCGGGTTCTGGTTGCGCATGACCGAGGACAGTCTCCTCCCCGGATTCTGCGCCGCGCTGGTTGGCGCAAAAATTGAAGATTCCAGAGATCTGTCGGTCACAATCCCCGATGACTATCCTGCCGAGGAACTGCGCGGGCAAACAATTGACTACACGGTTGAAGTCAAAGGCCTGAAGCAGCAGGTGCTCCCGGAACTTGATGATGAATTTGCCAACAAGGTCGAGGCAGGAAAATCACTTGAGGAAGTGAAAGAGGCAATGCGCGTTCAAATGGAGCAGCAACGTGAAGGCTACCGCAGGGAGATCATCACCAACCAGGTGCTCGACAAGATTAATGCCAACCTCGATTTCGAGCTGCCAAAGGAGATTGTCATGCGTGAAACACAGAGTCGCGTAAACGACATCGTGAACTCCAACAGTGAACGCGGCATTGCCGAGGAGGAAATCATGGAAAATCAGCAGCAAATTATCCAGACCGCCGGCCAACAGGCCGCCCTGAGCGTTAAGACCAGTTTTATCCTCGAGCAGATTGCTGATGCTGAGGACATCAAGGTGTCCCGGGAGGAACTTCTCGGTCGTGTGGCTGAAATCGCGCAACGCAACAAAATCCCGGTCAAGAAACTCACCAAGCAACTCGATAAGCAGAATGGATTTGGACGCATCTACAATGGACTGCGTATCCAGAAGACCCTTGATTTCCTCCGCGACTCGGCATCGATCACTGAAATCGACCCGGCCGATGTCACAGAATGAGTCTGCCCGCTGCGGTAGGTTAAGGGTGCTGCTCCGCAGATGATAAAAGACTAATTGCCGCAATAAGCATATTTGCACCCTGCCTGTGCCCGCCACTTGCGTCCCGCCCTGCCCTGCGCTTGGTTACGGACCCCGTGCGCGTTTGCGCCATAAGCATTAATTCCCAAAACCAACCAACTACCAAACAGCCTCAATGCCTGATTTCCCGACATCAACGGCCCCGCACTCCCCATCACCCGCTACCCGCAACATGGTGATCCCGACGGTAATTGAATCCGATGGTCGCGTTGAACGCGCTTATGACATCTATTCGCGCCTCCTTAAGGACCGTATTATTTTCATCGGCTGCGAGATCGATCCCTATAACCAGATCTCAAACTCGGTAATAGCACAATTGTTGTTCCTGCAAATGCAGGATCCGCAGAAAGACATCAGTATGTATATCAATTCTCCCGGGGGATCAGTCTCCTCGGGGCTTGCCATCTACGACACGATGCAGTTTGTGACCTGTGACATCAACACCTACTGCATCGGCATGTGTGCCAGCATGGGCGCTGTCCTGCTCAGCGCCGGAACACCGGGCAAGCGTTTCGCCCTGCCCAACTCCGATATCATGATCCACCAGGTTTCCGGTGGAGCCAGTGGCACCGCATCAGATGTCGAGCGAACCGTTGAGCATATGTATTCCCTGAAAAAACGCCTGAACAAAATCCTCGCCAGGCACACGGGAAAAACTGAAAAGCAGGTCGAGAAAGATGCTGACAGGGATCACTGGATGAGTGCTGCTGAAGCTGCCAAATACGGCCTTGTCGACAAGGTGCTCGAGAATACAAAAGAGCTTCCGGAAGCCTCCGGAAAAGAAAAATCCAAATAAACCTGCGCGGCGAATTCACTCACGCTGCCAAACCCACCACCTGCATTAACTGCACAGATTCTCCCCGCAATATGGCCCGAGCCTCAAACCTCACCATGTGTTCTTTCTGCGGAAAGAGCCACTCGGAAGTCCGCAAGCTGATCGCCGGACCCGGCGTATACATTTGTGACAGCTGTATTCTCGTCTGCAAGAATATCCTCGATAAGGAACTCAATGACGAAAATGAGCCTGATTTTACAGATGTCACACATGCTGAGAGCGGACTGAAGGTTCCAAACCCGGCAACAATCTGCCAACAGCTCGATGATTATGTGATTGGTCAGGATCATGCCAAGAAAGTACTTTCAGTTGCCGTCCACAATCACTACAAGCGCATCCTCCACGATCGCAACGAACTCGACAGCGCCCGTGCCCGCACGATAAAAAGCAGGCGCTTCGCCAAGTTTTCCGATGTCACGCTGGAGAAAAGCAATGTGTTGCTCCTTGGCCCTACCGGTTCGGGGAAAACACTCCTCGCGCGAACACTTGCAAGGGTGCTCAACGTCCCCTTCTGCATTACTGATGCCACGACCCTGACTGAAGCGGGTTACGTTGGTGAAGATGTCGAGAACATTGTCCTGCGTCTTCTGCAGATGGCGGATTACGATGTCGAACGTGCCGAACTCGGCATTATCTATATTGATGAGATTGATAAAATCGGCCGCAAGACCGAGAACGTCAGTATCACCCGCGATGTTTCCGGCGAAGGCGTTCAGCAGGCACTCCTGAAGATCCTGGAAGGCACGATCTGCAATGTTCCGCCACAGGGAGGACGCAAGCACCCGCAACAGGAATACATTCAGGTAAACACCGAGAAAATTCTCTTCATCTGCGGAGGAGCCTTTGTCGGCCTTGAGGACATAATCCAGCGTCGCCTTGGCAAAGGGGTCATGGGTTTTACCAGTAACAAAAAAAACACCTGCAACCCGGAAAAACGTCACAGTGATGTACTCAAGGTGGTTGAGCCCGAAGACCTGCTCGGCTTCGGGCTTATCCCGGAATTCATCGGGCGGTTGCCTATCATATCAACGCTTGAGGAACTCACCGAGGAGCAACTTGTGCATATCCTCACCAAGCCAAAAAATGCCATGGTAAAGCAGTATCAAAAACTGGTGGCACTCGAGGGTTGCGAACTGAGCATCTCCAAAGACGCCCTGTTCGCGCTTGCGCAACAGGCAGTCAAGCGGGGCACCGGTGCACGGGCACTGCGCTCAATCCTTGAAAAACTGATGCTCGATCTGATGTATGATCTTCCCGGCAGCAAGGATATCAGCAAAATCACCATCAACCGTGCAGTCGTTGAGGGCAAGAAAGCGCCTTCCCGGCGCAAGGGCAGCAGTAAAGACGCCGCATAAGCCGACACCATCACCGGCCCCTAGTATTCCCTGATAATTGCATCCTTCATTGCCCGGACCTCATCCACGTCGACACCGTCTCCACCGCTGCTTGCCGCCGAGTGAAATTCCCGGATTTCCCGCATCGCGGCCAATGCCCCAATATTCGTGGAACGTATGCCTCCACAGGCAAGTATACCCGGCCGCCCTCCGGCATGGATAACAAGTTCCTGCAAGCGTTGCGGATCTTCACAGGCCTCGTGCAATCCTGCTGAACTCAATATCCGCTCTGCACCCAGCTCCCGCAGCAGGGCAAGGCCGGCAGATTGATCATGAAGAGCATCAAAGGCCCGGTGGAAAGTAAACGGCAACGGTCCGGCTGCCGTGATAAAACGGGAAGTCGCTTCCTCGTCAATTTCCCCTTCGTCAGTCAAGGCACCACAAACAATGCCGTCTGCGCCGAGATGCCGAACATTTTCAATCTGCGCGACCATCCTGGAAACCTCCTTTCCCGTGAACCGGAAATCGCCGGCACGGCAGCGGATCAGGACGAAGACCTGTAAAGAAGTCCCTGCCTTGGCCACCTTCAGTAAATCTTCAGAAGGGGTAAGTCCGCCAACATCCAGGTTTTCACAGAGTTCAATGCGATCACCGCCACCGGCATCTGCAGCAATGACACACTCCACCGAGGCACAGCAAACCTCTAGAATCCGTTGCTCCTCCCTAGCGTGAGGCTTCAATGAATACCTCGATGCGCTCATCCTCCCTGCCGCTGGTGCGGAATTTGCGGATCAACGGTTCATTGTCCTTGCGAACAATTCTCAGCTCGTGATCCTCTCCACCCCTGAGGGCAATGCCAAACATGTCGTTGGTGTCATTTGTTGCATCACGCGTCTTCCCCCCGGCAATATTCTTGCCCTTGTAAAACACCTCAACATCTGCAACCACCCGCTCACCACCCGGCCGGTCAAGCAAGTCAATGAAAACCCGGTTGGCTTTCCTCCCCGCATAACGATCAGTGACATTCTCTGCCTGCACGTAATCAATCCCCAGATCCCACACCAATGGGAAAAGAGTTTCGGCCTTCCTCCATGACGAGGCATAAATCGCATGACGCGGGTCATCCTTGATCGCCTTCGCCGCACTGCCCGCAAACCATGCCTTCCCGAGTCCTGCAGGATTGTATTCACAGGCTCCGGTATACTGCCAGCCACTGCCGTCCCATACTTCCACCCAGCTGTGATTACCACGCTTATTCGACCACATCGGTGTGCCCACAAAGCGTGCCGGGACACCGACTGATCGGCACGCATCAATCAACATCACAGACAGGCCGGAACAGGAGGCAAATTTTGCTTCAATTGACTCATACGGGCTTTGGTCGGGCTTCGGACGTTTACTCGCATGGTAGCGCACGCCGACAATTGCCCATATCTCCTTGTTGAGGACCTGTGCCGCTTCACCCGGTGTCTTGCAATTCTTTACCAATGACGAAAAACGACCGAAGAAATCCTTGCGCCAGGCATCACGACGCTCATTGATGCTCGCATAGGGCAGGACATCATTAAAAAAAAGCTCTTCCTTGATCGCTTTCGCCCACGGGAACTCAGCACGGGCCCTGTAAGCCCACTTGATATTCTCGGCGAGGTAAGCGGCGTCCAGCGCAACGAGGTCACGTTCCGGCATATGGGCAACCAGGAATGCCAAGCCGGCGACTTCCTTAACATTGATCCTGCCAAAAGCCGCACGCAACTCAGGAGCATTATCCCCAGCCCGCCTCAGGGCGGACTCAAGACCTGCAACATACACCTCGGGTATCTTCTTGCCGGATATCTCCAGCCCGCGGGCAGTGATACCGGGTAATGGCAAAAATAAAACTACCAGAAAGAAAAGGCGCATAAGTGTAACTACCGTGGCAAGCCAGGTTTAAAGAGTCAATACCACTGCGCCCATTTTCCCTTAGCCCTGCTCCTTACCGTGACGTTTCCGCTCGGGAAGAACCGCACACGCCCCTTTACAGCCGAAAACCCTGCTGAGCAGGTAACGATTACGGCTAACCCACATATAGAACTTCTCGGCAACCCAGATCACTCCCGGAAACCACAGTAAAATTCCAAGCAGGAGCAACATTGGCATCCGCATCCCGAGAAAGCGGAAAGCCCGCGCCCCACGATAAATTCTTCCCCCGGGCGTCACGGCATGGATCGCCTCATGCAGATCCTCACGCGAGATACCCGGGGCCATATCAGCTGCCCGGGGATCATTAATCGGCAATAACTCTGCCTTGTTAAACCAATCCATCCATGTCAGCAGGCGCATCTGGAAAGTACAGAGCGAGCAATCACTATCGTAGAGAACGCAATGTCTGGAACGGGGCACAAGATAAAGGTAAGTCAAAATCAGGTCGCGGTCAAAGATCAGGACACGCAGTTACCAAAGATAAATGTGTCTTGCTTCACTCCTCCTCGAACCGGAAGAAGAATGTTCTTCCGGCCTTGGGTTGGAATTCAACGCGATTGTCCGAAGGTCTGGAGACAGAAGTCCGGGCGGAAATATCAGTATACGTAATACTCAGGTCAGCCGATTCGGTTGCTTTCACGGTGCCATTACCATTATAGTAAAACTCGATAAAGAAACTGCCGCTATCCAGAGTCCCAAACCCCGTAACCCTGAGTTCAACCGGCACCACAGACTGGGCCAGACCAATACTTGCGGAGGCTACCTGATAATCATTCACCGAGTCGCCGGCAGCACCAGGCTTAAGTTGTATGGTATCACCTGGCGCGGCGGAAGAAATATCAATTGCCGCATTTTTCTCCCAGATAGCGGGAGGGTCATCGGCAACGGTATCGCGAACTCCCCGGCTGTTGCCCCAGTTGATATAATCAATCATCGCTGCACGATCCTTCCAACTTCTGCTCCGGTAAAGTCCCAACTCACCGCCGGAGCGCGGCAGAAAGGAGGAAGAAAGGTCAAAGACAAGAACCTCTCCCGGCAGCAGCACCAGGTCGGGGGTCGTGCTGAATTCCTTGTTGATGGTGGCAGATGAAACTCTGGGGTAATCATCCGGTTCGCCGTTCACCTTGTTGCACCACCAGTGGTTGGTGATGTTAATCGCCAGGGAGCCGGTATTCACCAGTTCAACCCGGCTGTTGGCAAGGTCAACTTCACTGATGACAACATTCCCGGGAGCCGTCACTGCAAGGAAAAGAAAAGCGAGACATGCAAAATTCCTGATCATTTTTAAAACCTAACACGAATCGAGCGTGGTTTGCAATCGCTACCCGCCCTTGAAACCTCCGGCAAAGCGTCGAGAAGTTCCCCTGTGCACGCCACTGAATTAAAAACCAGCAAAGCCAGGCCGGCACTCGGGTGGCTGTTGCGCGTTATCTGTGCCGTGATGTTTGCGGGTCACGGATGGATGTGCTGGAACGAGCAGATGGAACTTCACGCCCTGCTCCAGAATGAACCGCTGATGACCGGCATCGTGGAAAAACTCTTCAACATGGACTGGGAAAACTGGGTCTCACTGCAGGTCAGTGATCATATCGACACTGCGATACGCGTCCAGGCATGGCTCTTTTTCTTCTTCGCAACCGCTACGCTGATGCCGGTTCGCAATTGGATCTTCAGGTTTGTTTACCTGCTTGGAGCCATCAACCTGATGTTTCTCGCCTGGCTGAAGTATTTTGATGCAGGAACCGGCCTGGGACACTTCTTCGAGCACTCCAGCCAGTTCTGCCTGCCGCTGCTGCTCTACCTCGTCGTCTTTGGCAAAGGCTGGAGTTTCACGGCTATCATGACAGCCGGGATCGCAATGGCACTCACCTTTATCGGGCACGGCCTGTTTGCCATCGGCCTGCCCTCCGAGATTCCCTGGCTGAATCATCCACAACCGGGAAACTTTGCCGAGATGACAATGCTCTGCCTCGGGCTTGAAAGCGAGGCTGTTGCCGGGCGAATCCTGCTTGTTGCCGGCATCCTTGATCTTGCTGCCGCCATCATGCTGTTTTCACCGGGAAGATTACGGGTGACAGCACTCGGCTACATGGTTATATGGGGACTATTGACGACACTGGCACGGCCATGGTCCCATTTTGACCCGGCATTTGCCGCCGAGGCAATGACCCGGTGGCTGCCTGAGGCACTCTATCGTGTGCCGCATTTCGGGCTGCCCCTTTGTCTCCTGCTTGCGTTGCCCCGAAGATGCATGAATGATTAATAGTCCCCTGAATTTCCCATCAACATAACAAACCCCCATCACATGCAGGTTCCCTACACAGCAGCTTTAACACTGGCACTCTGCGCCACCAGCGTCCTGGCCACAACGGACAAGTACCGTCTCATCTGGAATAGCACGCCGGAATCCTCAATGACTGTCGCCTGGTGCCAGAAGGACGGGGATAATGCCCGCGTCCACTATGGTGCAGTAAATGGGGAAAATAAAGAACTGCCGCAGAGTCACGGTATTGATCATGAAACCTCGCACCTGAAAATCGAGAGCCGCTTCGCCCGGCTCACCGGCCTGAAAGCGGACACGCTCTATCACTTCGTGATCCGCGACAGCAACTCGTCAAGCCGCAGGTTCTCCTTCAGGACAGCTCCTGGAGGTGCTGGTGATTTCGCATTTGCAGCAGGAGGCGACAGCCGCAACCATCGCGATGCACGGCAACGGGCAAACCGCATTGTCGCCAAGATTCGACCGCTTTTCGTCTGCTTCGGCGGTGACATGATCAGCAAGTCAACACATGATCACTGGGCAGCCTGGCTTGATGACTGGCAACTCACAACGGGAAAAGACGGGCGCATGGTGCCTATCATTGCCGCCCGCGGAAACCATGAGGGCAAAAGCGATATCCACTCCCTCTTTGACACTCCTAACGCCGATGATTATTACGCCATCGGCTTCGGCGGCGACTTCCTGCGCATTTACACCTTGAACAGCAATATCGTGCGCGGCGGCGACCAGGGAAACTGGCTGGCCAATGATCTCGCAAACAACAACGCAACCAGATGGAAAATCGCCCAGTATCATCATCCCTTCAGGCCCCATCATTCCGGGAAATCGGAGCAGGATGCTCAATACAAGGCCTGGGCTCAATTGTTCTTCAAACATGCAATGGATCTTGTCATTGAATGCGACAGCCACGTGGTTAAGCGCACATGGCCGGTGCGCCCCTCTAATGAACCGGGCAGCCAGCAGGGATTTATCCGCGACGATGCCTCCGGTACCGTCTTCATAGGAGAAGGTTGCTGGGGAGCTCCACTGCGCCGGAACAACGACGACAAAAGCTGGACACGTGCCTCCGGAAGCTTCAACCAGGTCAACTGGATTTGCGTCACTCCCGAGAAAATATTCGCGCGCTCCATCCTTGCAGACAGCGTGGAATCCGCAGGATCCATCAATGAATCCGAGCCTTTTTCCCTGCCTGAAGGCATGGAAATATGGCAGCCTGAAACCGGGATAGAGGTCGTGTTGCGCCCACGCAGGAATAAATCCAATGCCGGGCCACCACCGTTAAAACGCTACCTCTACATGAGCACGCCGGACGGGGCGCAGAAGGAAGGATCAGCGCAACCCGGGATCATGGTATTTGATATTGATGACGGGCATAAATTCGTCAAGCGCATTGATGTCCCGGTCTTTGCCGATGGTCTGCGCGGCTTCACCGGCTGTACGGCAACCGGCAAGCTCTACTACTCCACCAGTAAAGGCCGCCTCGGCTGTTTTGACCCGGAAACCGAGAAGACGCTCTGGGAATCAAAATTCGACATGGGTTGCGACCGGTCCTGCATCACCCCTGACGGCAGGCGCATCTACGTCCCGACCGGGTGGTGGTGGCGAACACCGGAAAGTGGATTCATTGTTGTCGATGCCGCCAGTGGAAAAAAAATTGATCATATCAAGGTGGGGCCGAACGCCCATAACAGCATTGCCGGCCTTGACGGCGAGTTCGTTTTCCTCGGGACCCAGACCACGCTTACCAAATTCCGCGCTGCAGACGGTCACCCGGTGCAGACCATCTCGCCGGTGGGGGAATCCGGGGTTTTTCCCTACTGCATCGACAGCAAAAACCAGCGGGCCTACGTATGCCTTGGCGGGCACGTTGGCGTGGACGTCGTTAACCTGCTGAAGGGCAACGTCACGCACCGGGTTTATGCCACTGACCCGAAAACCGGGGAAAAAATCAAACACCGCACCCACGGTGCCGGCATGACTCCCGACGAGAAGGAATTGTGGATCAGCGACCAGGCGGGCAGAAAACTCTTCATCTTTGATATCACCAGCAGCCCTCCCGTGCCAAAAGGTCATGTTGAGCTCAGCATGGGAGGACATGGCTGGATCACCTTCAGCCTTGACGGCAAATATGCCTATTGCCACACACCGGATATCTTTGAGGTTGCCACGAGAAAGAAAGTTGCCTCCCTGAAACGCGCTGACGGCAAACCCTTCGCCAGTTCCAAGTTCATTGAGGTGCAAATGCGCGGCAGGAAGGTTGAACGTATCGGTAACGAGTTCGGCCTTGGACGCCGGCACTGATTATCTCCCTCCCTGCCACAATAAAAGGCAAGCCTCTTAAACCAGGCCCAGGCACTCCTCAACGTAGGAACGACTCCTGTTGATCGCTGCAGTGATCTCGACAACCGTGGGAAGAATCGGGATTCCACGCGGCACCGGGTGCATGAAAATCTCGCAATAGCCGGAGTAGCCGATGTCCTTGAGCGCCTTCACGACCGGCTTGTAATCCAGCCCCCCGCCAAAGCCGGGAAGTTGCTGCATCTCTATTTTCTTGGCGGCTTTTTTATACATCCCCTCCGAGTGCTCCTGGAAATACATGAAGGGAATATTCCTGTCCCCAAGCTCGCGAATCAAGGAAGGAACATGATTGGCAAACTTGTAGAGATGATGTGGAGCAAAAGCGATACCCAGGTTCCTTGAGGTGTTCAACTCGGCGAAATAGCGCAGTGAATCGGGGTGATAGAGCAGTTGCCGACCGTGATTCTCAACAGCGATGGTCATCCCTGCCTCCTCGGCATGGGCGACATGCGGCTTCATCTTCTCCAGGAATGCACTCACCGCTTTCTTTGCCTCCTTGCCACTGGGTTCCGAGGGACCGGTGCTGCCGCAAACGACTATCTCAGCCCCAAAGGACTCCTTCACCTTCTTCATCTCCTCACGCAGCCCGAAAGGACCCAGCGGGTAACGGGTAAATACCGCCGGTTTTACACTGTGCTTGTCAAATATTTCGCGGGCCGCAGGATGCCCCATGAATTCAATCTGCTCACGCTGGTTGCCATGCACCCTGCACCAGATGTCAATAGCCTTGCACCCGGCCTTGGCAACCTCAGGCAGTATGCTGGCCAACGGCATCCCGCCATACATCGCCGAAGAAAGGATATAGCGAAGCCTGAAGGTCTTATCTGCAGCCTGTGCCGGCAGTGCAAGCGTTTTACCCAGCACACCCGCACTGAGGGAGCTGATCATTTTGCGCCGTTTCATCGGAATTGGTTCTGGGCATAAACGATGCAATGGCATCCCTCCCGGCACATAGGCTCACATATCCGTAATGGCTTCACAACGGTAAATACCCGCAGCTGTGTTTCCTTTAATATTGCATACTGCCCCGCAATCCGGTTGAAACCGCGCTGTAGCGGGTAATGCTACGCAAGTCAGGCCATCACATGGAATCCCAAGAGCAGAAACCGGATCCGCGCAGCGACTTCCCCATCCTCCGGCGTGAGGTGAAAGGCAAGCCGCTGGTCTACCTGGATAATGCGGCAACCACCCAGAAACCGCAGGTGGTCATTGACAGGATATCGGATTTTCTCGCCAACGAGAATGCCAACATACACCGGGGAGTTCACTACCTGAGTATGGAGGCCACTGATGCCTATGACCGTGCCCGGGCAAAGGCAGCGGAATTTCTCAATGCCGCGACCGACAGGGAGATTGTCTTTACCCGCGGCACAACTGAGGCCATTAACCTCATTGCCCGCAGTTTCGGTGCCCCAAGGATTGCAAGCGGTGACGAGATCCTCATCACCGCCATGGAACACCACGCCAACATTGTCCCCTGGCAAATGATAGCAAAAGAATGCGGAGCGCAGCTTGTCGTCGCACCGGTGACTGATTCCGGGGAAATCGACCTCGATGCATATGGAAAACTTCTGGGGAAACGCACGAAAATAGTTGCCCTCTCACATGTTTCCAACGTGCTCGGGACAATCAACCCTGCAAAGCAGATGGTTGCCATGGCAAAGGAGCACGGCATCCCTGTCCTCCTCGATGGCGCACAGGCCGTGCCTCACATCCGGGTCGATGTCCGTGAGCTTAATTGTGATTTCTATACCTTCTCTTCCCACAAGATGTTCGGGCCCGACGGTGTCGGCATACTCTACGGGCGTGAAGAACTGCTTGCCGCGATGCCCCCCTATCAGGGAGGCGGTGACATGATCGAGCAGGTCAGCTTTGAAAACACCACTTTCCGCGCACCGCCGGAACGCTTCGAGGCCGGTACCCCGAACATCAGCGGGGCAATCGGGATGGGCGCGGCCATTGATTACATGGATAAAATCGGCCGCGAGGCGATGCACGCCCGCGAAGCAAAACTCCTTGCCCATGCCACCGGTAAACTGGGTGAAATCCCCGGTTTGACCATCAGGGGAACAGCTCCGGAAAAAGTGGCGGTGATCTCCTTCACCCTTGAATCCGCACACCCGCATGACATTGGAACGATCCTGGATTCTGCAGGCATTGCGATCCGTGCCGGGCACCACTGTGCGCAACCCCTGATGCAGCGCCTGGGTGTTTCGGCAACCGCCCGCGCCTCCCTCGCGTTTTACAACACCACCAAAGAGATCGACAGGTTGGCCGACGCACTGCTGGAGGTGAACCGGATGTTCAATGCCTGACAACCACAGCGCCCTTTGCTTTAATGGACGAACTCAACGACCTTTATCAGGACATCATCCTCAGCCATAACAAGCGGCCGCGTAACAGCGGCGTCCTTGATCCCTGCAGCCACAAGGCGGATGGCTTCAACCCGCTGTGCGGGGACAAGCTCACCGTCTTTCTGCGCAAGCCCGGTGAGAGTATTGAGGAAGTTACCTGCCAGACCGAGGGTTGCGCGATCTCACGCGCCTCGGGATCCATCATGACAACGATGGTCAAGGGTAAAACCGAAAAAGAGATTGAGGAAATGATCACCGGGATAAAGGAGCTGCTCAGTGGTGAGGAGGAGCCGGAAGTTGACCTGGCGAAGCAGGGCGACCTTGCCGCCCTGGTGGGCGTGCGCAAGTTCCCGGCACGGGTAAAATGTGCAACTCTCGCCTGGCATGCGCTTGAGTCAGCGCTGCATGGTGATGCCACAACAACCACCGAGTAGACCCGGGGGGAACCCGCCTGCGTCAACTACTCCGCAATAATTATCTACCGGTAATTACTTCGAGCGGCCGGTTGCCCACAGGATACCGTTGCTGACAAGGTCGAGGTATTCCTTGGTCTTCATGGTCGAGTTGTGGTGGCCGATGGTGGTGCTGAAAACCTTGCCCTTGCCATACTGGTTCACCCAGACACAGACCTGCGGCTCCTTAACCTTGCCATTGTCACCGGTAGCCAGGACGGTGGCTGTCGGCAGCACCTCAAGGACGTTATAGAGTTCACCCTCGGGGGTTTTCCATCCTTCCGGGAGATCCTTTAGCACCGGGTGGTCTGCCTTGACCTTATTGACGGTAATGGCCGCCTTCGGGCCGTGGTTGCGTGAGCGGACACCCAGGAGCTTGACCCATGACTTGTCGCTCTGGTTGCCACTGGCACTCTTCACGTTCCAGTGGAAAGAGTGCATGGTGCAGTGCAGGGCAACAGCGGGCTTGCCTGCCTCGTGGACAGCGGCAACAGCATCAATGAACTTGGTGTCAGCCTCCCTTGCGTGGCAGATATTGTAGACAACGATGTCATAATCAGCCGCCCAGCCTTTCTTGCTCAAGTCTGCCTTGCACTCATTGGGATTCTTGTGGTGGAGGATTGTCCATTCAATATCGATGCGCTCGCTGACCCCCTCACTGATGATCTTCTTCTGGGCCTCGTAGTCATGGTAGCCCTGCCCGGTCACCAGCAGCGCCTTAATTGGAGCCACCGATTTCTTTGCCCGGGAGACAGCAACGACGCCGACGGAGGCGAGCGTCAGGATGCAGATGATGAATGCAATGGGGGGTTTTGTTTTCATGGTGGTATTATATGAGTTTTATCTGGATTTTGACCGGTTACCGGCACTGGATTACTAAAAAATTCAACCGCATACCAGCAGAATCAACAAGCTATAGGTCAATATAATGCCCGTTATACTGGAAAAACTCACATTTGGGGTCGGGGATCGCTTTGCACACCAGGCCAAGGCGCAATTGCAGGCCTTTATCCGGGCGGCAGAAACCGGTGCCGAGATCATCCCGGTCTGGAACAAGTCAAACCGCGAACACCTGATCGTGGGATCTGAACCGGACAGCCTGCGCACGGCCGCCGATCAGGCCGTTGCCGAACTGGAATGGCAGAATCCCCATTACATCGATGCTGACCACATCAACCTCGAGACGGTCAGCCGGTTCATCGATTCAAGCAACTTCTACACCATCGATGTCGCCGAGTGGATAGGAAAACCGGCACTCCGCTCTGATGTCAGAGACTTTGTTGACGCGCATCCCGAGTTGGTTGGCGCGGTTGCAATAGAGGGAATCGGGCAACCCTTCTCCATCTCCCGGGAGGATATCGAGGGGATCGCGGCAAATTACCTGCTCGCCGTGCAGCAGGCAGGATTGATCTACCGTCACATTGAGTCACAGAAGGGCAGCGGTAACTTCGCGACCGAGATCTCCATGGATGAGACAGACAGTCCGCAAACCCCGTCTGAACTGCTGGTCATCCTGGCGGCAATTGCCGACCAGAAAATACCACTGCAGACCATTGCCCCGAAATTCAGCGGCCGCTTCAACAAGGGAGTGGATTACGTTGGTGACATTGACCGCTTCGAAAAGGAATTTAACGACGACATTGCCGTCATCGCGCATGCCGTGGAAGCATACGAGTTGCCGGAAAACCTGAAGCTCAGTGTCCATTCCGGCAGTGACAAGTTCTCAATCTATGGACCGATCCGCCAGGCGCTCACCCGTTTCGACGCGGGACTGCATATCAAGACTGCAGGGACAACCTGGCTTGAGGAAATCATCGGGTTGGCCGAAGCAGGTGATGACGGCCTGGTCCTCGCCCGCGAGATTTATGTGCAGGCACTTGCCGATATTGATGCCCTGTGTGCCCCCTACGCAACAGTGATCGACATTGACCGCTCAAGGCTCCCGGAGGGCAGCGTGGTGGCATCATGGGCTCCGGAGGAGTTTGTGTCCGCACTGCGCCACGACCCCGGAAACCCGGGCTACAACCAGCACCTGCGCCAACTGCTGCATGTCGGTTTCAAGGTGGCGGCAAAAATGGGCAGCCGCTACACCGACGCACTGACTGAGTTTGAACCCGTGATCTCGACGAATGTCACCGAAAACCTGTTTCAACGGCACATCCGGCCACTGTTCATCGGCTGATCCCGCCCAATGCCTCCCCGTCATCAGGGCAACCCGGACTCACCAAGCAAATCAAGGATCTCTGTGGAAAGCTCCAGTCCACAGCCAAATGGTGCCGCGGTAAGCGAGGAGGCGGAAAGTGCCCCGCCTGCAATCCTGAGTGTCGCGTAACCTGCCCCGCTTGGCACGTAAAGGTCAGGATGGACGGCACAGACTGCATCCTGCAGCCTTTCAGGATACATTGACAGGCCGGCAAAATAATGATGCCCGTTGCGCTCAACGTGCCCGACACCCAGCGATGCCATGACGGCGAGGTCATTGAGGAGCGCGACGGGACCGACATTGGCAAGGTCCTCGCCACTCAGTATCCACGGCCCGTCACCAGCACGGCGCAGATATTCAAGCAGGCAGGCATTGGCAATCCCCTTGAAGACACCCTTGCAGTTCTTGTGGCTGGTGCCCCGGTAACCGATCTTGAGCGCTTGGCTCAATGAATCAATCTCGCCATCTGATTCATCAATGATCATCGGCGGGCATTGCTTCCAGGACTTGATGTCCTCCGCCACCGCTTCACCGAGCGCATGATCACGGCGAATCGGCTGTTCAACAAACATCAGGTGCTCTCCTCCAAGGAAAACTGAAAGTTCCGGATCAGCCATGAAGTGTTGCCAGTGCTCACGGAAGGTACTGACAGTGGGATACTGCTCGTTGCCGTCGAGGGTGAACCGGTAGGCCGGGACTTTTTCCCCCAGCAGGGCTGCGATCAACTTGAGCCTGGGAAGGTCTGTTTCAAGCTCGCCGCTGAGCTTCACCTTAAAATGCGTTAAAGCGTAGCGGTCAATCACCTCATCAAGCGCCTGCGGCAACCCGTCGTCACAACGTTCCTGCACGGGAATATCCGCATCCCTCAGCGGGTCACCCAGCCCAACAGTGTGACGGGCAATGATTGAGGACTCAGGATGTCCCGGCAACAGGTCAGCAGGCTGGCTTGATGACAGTTCCGGGTGCAGTTCCCCGAGATCAATCCCGAAGGCATTTGATCTCAGGGCATCCGCGAAGTTCGTGTGACAGGACCTGCAGAACGCGTCGATTAAGGCCCGCTCAACAAGTGCCGTGCCAAGGTGCGCGAGCAGGGTGGGGATTTTTTCACCTCGTGCCCACTCGTCCTGCTGCCGGTAAAGTTCCTGCCAGAGCAGGAACAACGATTCGGCCTCGATCCCGCAGGACAGTACCGCCGCCTTTTCAAGGACTTGCGTCATTTGCGGCAGATCCTCCTCGAACCGGGTTGCCGGGTCCTTGGTGAACCACTTCGGCGGCAAGCCCTCGGAGGCCAGCCCCTCGCAGGGTTTGCCGTCAATGACCGCCCTGATGTGGAGAAACACGTGCGGCAACTCCGTCATGGCCGCGATCCCGTAGCGAAACGGAAAGCGGGTCGACATCGGCCGCGTGCGGAATTCGAAGCTGTTGATCGTGACTGCCATGGCAACACCATTACCATTCAACTCAAATACGGAATCGACAAGTGCCCGCTGTTGAGTTGGAATACCGGCGGAAGAGGAATAAATGCCCGGCAATACATCCAGAAAACGCACTGCCATCATCCTTACCGTGATTTTCCTGGTCGCGTTGGTAATGGGACCCGGGCCCGGTTCACTCCTGATTGCACCTCCCGGCTCCGATCCGCCATTCTGGTTCGGGATGCCGGCACTCTACCTGTGGGCGATATTGTGGTTTTTCATCGAGGCAGCGGTGATTATCATCGCCGCCCGCACCCTGTGGCGAAAGGAGAGGGATTAAAATGGCCGGAATTCCCTTGCTGGCTGCCACCGACCTTGGCCACGCCCCATACGTGGTCCTGGTATGCTACCTTTTGGTCCTGCTCGGTCTTGGCATTGTCGGTTACCTGCGCGGCAAGGCCACCGAGGAGGACTATTACCTGGCCGGGCGCGGGCAGGGACTTCTTGTCACCTCACTGACGATCATGGCGACATTCTTCTCAGGGGTCGCCCTGCTGGGGTTTCCCGGCCTGGTTTACGAGCACGGCGTCTCCGCGATGTTCCTGGCCCTCAACTTGCCGGTGGCCGGGGCTGCAGTCTATCTCCTGGGCAACGGCATCCGCAAGCTGGGCAAAGCCCGCGGTTACGTGACACCAGGGGACATGATCGCCGGATATTACGGTGGCTCAACGATCCGGGTCGTGGCCGCTGCACTCGGCGTGTTCTACGTCCTCCCCTACATCATCATCCAGATCAAGGCCGGGGGACTGCTTGCCCAGACCCTCTTCGGTGAAAACATGTATAACACCGGGGCAACCGCGCTTTCCGTCGTGACACTGGTCTACGTTCTGGTTGGCGGCATGCGCTCAGTGGCCTGGACCGACGTGTTGCAGGGATTTCTCCTGCTTTCCGGGGCGGTCCTGGCAGGAATTGCAGTGATTGCGAGCATGGGCGGACCTAGTGCCTTCTTTGAGCAGGTCGCCCAACTTGACCCCAAGCAGCTCACCATGCACGACCCGGCACAGTCCAAGTGGAACCCCTGGTGGATTTTAACTTTCTGCATGTTTGCCTCACTGGCCAGCATCGTGCAGCCCGCACAGTGGATGCGCTTCTATGCGGCGCGCTCTTCGCAAGTCCTGCGCCGCAGCGCGGTGATCTTTGCCGTTGTCCTGCCGGCCTGTTTTCTCTTTGGGGTGATGTTGGTCGGCCTGGGCGGACGGGCACTGCACCCACCGCTTGATCCCTCTTTACCACTGGGCATTGAAAACCTGCCGGAAGGGCTCGGGAAAGCCGACCAGATCGCGGTGTTCATGCTGCGTGAGGAGCTGCCGGTAATGCTCGGCGGGCTTGGAATCGTACTGGTCTCGATCATCATGGTCGCCATCATGGCAGCATCAATGAGCACGGCCGACAGTAACCTGCACGCCCTCGGAGGGGTCCTCACCCGCGATGTCTACGATCAATATAAACCGGATGCCAGCGAGAGGGAGCGTTCCTGGGTCGGGCGAATCGTGATTATCGCCACAACCGCACTGGCACTGCTCATTGTTTACCTGGGCGAGCACAGCAAGTTCGGGGAAGGACTCCTGAAAACCATTGCCCAGTTCTTTTTCCTAGCCATGGCCTTTTCCTGCCAGCTGGTTCCCGCGGCCGTGGATATCCTCTACATCCGCAGGGGAACCCGCTCCGGGGCAATTGCCGGCATGATCACCGGGGCAGTCGTGGTATTGGCAACCCTGGTGTTTGCCAGCAACGGCGCAATCCAGATGATCAAGCGTATCATTGACCTCGGCTGCCTGGCTGTGACTTTCAATGTGCTGGTCTTTATTGTGGTCAGCATCTACACCCGTAAGCCGGATCCTGAGCATGTTGCAGGATTCAAGCGTGACCTTTCCTAGAAACCTTGATTGACACCATGAGCAAACCGCGCATCCTCACCACCACTGTTGGATCCTATCCCGTTCCCGACTGGTTGTCCGCCCTGCCCTCGGAGCAGGCCGTGATCGACGCCACCCGTGTCATCTTTGACACCCAGCGTACCGCGGGCATCGACCTGCCCACTGACGGGGAGCTTTACCGCTTTGACGTCAACCACCCCGACACCAACGGCATGATCGAGTATTTCGTGGCCCCGATGGGAGGTTGCGACAGCGCCATCGGGCGCAGTGACACGGAGGCTTTCCGCGCCAAGCAGGAAATGGGTTTCCGTGCCAAACCCGCAGCGGTTGTGCGCTCAGGGTTGAGTGGCGGATCACTCAACCTCATCGAGGACTGCACCCGCGCCGCAGCGGTGGCCGGCGGGGACTTCAAGTTCACCGTGACCAGCCCCTACATGCTCTCACGCACCCTGCTCGACCTCCACTACAATGACTTTGAGCAACTCACCCTCGCGGTGGCCGATGTCCTTGCCGGACAGGTCAAAGGCTGCCCCTGTTCCTGCCTGCAGGTTGATGAGGCGAATATTCCCGGCAGTCCAGAGCACGGGCCGCTGGCGGCAGAAGCCATCAACCGCGTGCTCGATGCCTTTGAGGGAGCAGGCGCGGTGCATTTCTGCTTCGGCAATTACGGCGGCCAGACCATCCAGGCCGGCAAGTGGAAGCCGCTCATTGAATTCCTCAACAGCCTGCGCTGCGAGCACCTGGTATTGGAGCTTGCCCACCGCCCGGATGACGACCTTGAGGCACTCAAGGAGCTCGACCCCCGGCTTGGCATCGGCCTTGGCGTGGTCGACATCAAGGTAAACCACGTCGAGAGCGCGGATGAAATCGCAAGGAGAATCGAGCAGGCCGAGTCCGCCCTGGGTGGCGAGCGGGTCAGCCATATCAACCCTGATTGCGGCTTCTGGATGCTCAAGCGCAGCATCGCCGACCGAAAAATAGCCGCCCTTGCAAAAGGACGTGACCTTTACCTCGGAACCTGACTAACATTCATCTTAGCGATTTAATCCAACAATCCAACCCGGCATGAAAACCAACCGCAGGAAATTCCTCAAGACCTCCGCCGCCACCGCGGCCTCCTTCCAGATTGTCCCGCGCCACGTGATCGGCGGACAGGGCCATACCCCGCCCAGCGAGACCTATGGTGCCGCACTCATCGGTTGCGGCGGACGCGGCCCCGGCACCTACGAGGGCATGGTTCGCGGCCTGCCCACCCAACTGGTGGCGGCCTGCGATGTGCAGAAGGCCCGTGTCGAGGGATTTGCCAGGAGAAAAAATCCCAAGGCAAAGACCTACAATGATTTTCGCCGGTTGCTGGAAAATCCCGACGTTGACCTGGTCGCCATTGCCACCCCGCCGCACTGGCACGCGCTGATTTCCATCGCCTCGGCGGAAGCCGGAAAGGATGTCCTCTGCGAGAAGCCGATGACGCGCTTCATTGCCGAGGGCCGGGCGGTGATCGAGGCCTTTGAGCGCTACAAGAGGGTGTTCCAGATCGGCACCTTTGGCCGATTTGGCGCCAGCAAAAGCAGCACCAGCAGGACCATCCACAAGATCATGCGCAGCGGCCTGCTCAAGCCCAACCCGGGTGTGCATATCAAGAAAGGCGGCCTCAAGCTGCACAACTGGAGCGGCAAGCCGGGGCTCAAGCCGCAAACTCCATCCGCGGACCTCGACTGGGAACTCTATTGCGGCCCGAGTCCCTTCAAGCCCTACGTGTCCCCGCGCGTTGGCGGCACCCACCGCAATTACTGGGACTACGAGGGCGGCGGCCTGTGTGACATGGGTCAGCACCATTTTGATCCCCAGCAGTGGATCTACGGCAAGGACGACACCAGCCCGGTCACCATTGAGGCCTTTGCCCCGCCCTCACACCCGGATGTCACCGGCATGTGGGCATGGGTCGAGCTGACCTACGCCGACGGCTTCACCTTTGTCATGGACAGCACCGAGTGGGGGCCGCAATACAGCCGGAAAGGATCAAAACAGGTCTCCCTCTCCCAGCTCTCCGAAGAAAACCAGGCGAAGATCAAGGCCATGCCCGACCCGGAGCCCCTGCTCAGCTTTGCCGAGGCAGTCAAGCAGCGTAAACAGGCCGGCGGGCATCCCGAGGCAGCGCACCGCGCGGCCTGCATCCTGCACCTTGCCAACCTGGGCATCCGCCTTGGACGCAAGCTGCAATACGACCCTGTAAAGGAGCAGTTCGTCGGCGATGAGGAGGCAAACCGATTTGTCAACGTCCCGATGCGCTCCCCCTGGCACCTCTAGTCTCAAATTTTTTACCCTTAACCTTTTTTCCTTCAATACCATGGACATCCAACCTTACCTGGACCCCTTCCCGCTACCGGCCAACCGCGGCATCCTAAGCAACATCAACAAGGAAACCACCGAGAAGGCCCTCGCCGAGGCAATGAAGAACCCCGCCGGGGTTGCCGGGGAACTGGTCAAGCGCCTGCTCGACCCCGGTGCTGAAGGCAATGACATCCAGGCCCGTCACCTGCTGCACACCATGGCCGTACGCATCGCCGATCATGGCAGGAAAGTGAAGGGCAACCAGCGCGCGGAATTCTCCCTTGCCCTGGCAAAGTCCCTCTCCGGCAAGCTCCCTGACCGGGTCAAGGCCTTCGTTATCCGCCAGCTCCAGCTCTGCGGCGGCGAGGAGGTCGTGCCGGCAATCGGTGCATTCCTCACCGTGGGCGGCATCGCTGATGATGCGGCCCAGGCATTGCTCGCAATCAACAAGGGCTCATCCGATCAATTCCGCAATGCACTGCCGAAGGTCAAAAAGGACACCATCCTTTACCGCAATGTCCTGCACGGTCTCGCGGAGCTTGCCGACAAGGCCTCCAGAAAATCCTTCCTTGAGGCCCTTGGCCACAAGGACGGGGAAGCTCAACTGCTCGGCCTCTGGGGACTGACCCAACTTGGGGATGCCTCCACCCTGGATGCCTTCCTCGAAGCCGACCGGAAGCAAGCAGGATTCGCGCGTGTGAAGGCCGCCAGTTTCTGCCTGCAGTTCGCCGGGAAGCTCCCCAGGGAGAAAGCCGCTGAAATTTACCGCCACCTGCAGAAAACGCGCACCTCCCCACAGGAAAAATACCTGCAGGAACTCGCCGCCGCCGCCCTTTAGCTACCGGCAGGAACACTGCCGGCGAGCACTTGCCGGCTGATTTCCCGCAAGGCCCTGGCCTGCGCGGCAGGCAGCCCACCGTCAAACTTGACCTGACGTGGATCACCTCCGGTCAAGGCTGCATAAAGGCAGCACGCCGCCAGGTAGGCACCCTTCGCCGAGGGATGACTGCCATCGCCCTTGTAGAGTTCACGGCCAAGCTTGTCGTTGTTTTTCCTCACTGCCCGCCAGGCCTCACCCACCGGGATGAGGATCGCTTTATCCCTTTTAGCTGCCTGCGCGTAGGATTGGCTGAGGGCGTCCTGCATCTTTGTGTAGGTGCCAAAGAGTCCCGGATTTTGCCTGTCGCCATCCCGCCTTCCCCATGTCTGGTAGTAGGCGGTCCGTGCCCCGCTACCGGTAATCACCTTGTTCAGGCCCTTTGAAGCGGAAAGAAACTTTTCCGGGAAAATCGCCGGGGTCTGGCTCTGGTCCTGCAACACCACAATGTCCCAGCCGCCGCCTGATATCCTGTCCATGGTCGAGGCTTCCTTCGAATGTTGTTTCAGTGTTTTCCCGCCGGGAGTGATGAACTCGAGCCGGATTTCCTTCTGCGGAGAAGCCGCAAAGAACCTGATCGCCGCTGAGCGGACCTGGCCGGTG
>JAYGGE010000189.1:0-63112 GCA_046581505.1 Verrucomicrobiales bacterium
TTGCGCCAGTCAATCAACCTGGAGATACGACCCCGCACCAGTAACCCTAACGGCGTGTTTCTGCTCACCGAGGTTCGCCTCATCCCAGCAAGATGAACAACCTTTTATCCAAGCTTACAAAAGCCGGATCCATTTACTGCCTGCTCCTTTACATGCTGCTGCCTTGCGCGTGGAGCCGGGACAAGCCTGCTGCACTGCAAGCCCTAGAGGATGATTTCGAGAAAGATCTGACTGCGCAATTAAGAACGCTCTATGAGCCCTACCATGCCGCTCTTAGCAAGTTGTTTAACAAGAAACTCAAGTCGGGAAAACTTGAAGATGCACTTGCAATAAAGAAGGAAATTGAGCGTGTCGACCGTGCATACTCCCCCAGCAACGCAGAGCGTTCGCCAATCACTGCGGTCGCCGGAAACGATGGAACTTTCCTGCTCCTTCCTGCACACGCCGACCTGGAAGGGAACATCCACTATGACCCGGAAACCAAGCTGTTAATCGGCTGGGATGGAAGCGGCAGCACACGATGGCCGCTTGGCAAGCTGCCACAGGGAAACTACGACATCACACTCAATTATCATTCAGGACCCTTTGCCGGCGGCAGGATCCAGATGAGCGCAGGAGGAGCCGATATGTCAATCGACATCAAGGGATCAGGAAAGTGGCAGGAGCAAAAACTTATAAACCTTGGTGACATCGAGATTGCGGAAACTCCGGGAGAATTTCTACTGACAATCCTGGATGCACGCAGCCAGGGGGTGATGGAACTCATCCGCGTCACACTCACGCCAAAGCCAAGCGCCCCCGAATAGTCAACCCTATTCCCTGTTGAGGAATAAATTCCCCGGTTGCCATGAAGCCCTTGCTTTAAAAGGCTATGGCGCAACAACAGCTGCACGCCACAAGCGCACTGCCCCGGACGGGCTCAGGAGAATCTCCTTACTCGTCCCCGTGGCAGTCCATTGACTGCCCGCCACATTATCCCATGTTACACCGTTCGGTGAAGTCTCCAGTTCATAAGTGACGCCTATCACAGTATCCATCCGCAGCAAATAAGCACCGGGATTGCCCGGGGCATTACGGCTAATTACCTGCAAACGGAACGCTGATCCGGCATCAAAAGGATCGGTTAATGTCATGGATTCCTGCAGATTGCTCAGGCCGTCACCGTCCGGATCCAGGGCTGAATCATCGATTCCTACAATAAGGCCGTATGTCAGCTCATAGGAGTCAAGCATACCGTCGCCATCCGAATCAAGTGACCCCTCCCCGGGGGTGACAACCTCAATCAAGGCCAGCTTCAGGATGCTGGCAGTGCTGATAAGAACCTCCGCATCAAAAATCAGGTCACTGCTGCCCGTGCTTCCCTGGTGAATCTCCGCAGCAAGCACATTTTCCCCCTCCTCCAGCAATGCCACATCAAAAATAAACTCAAGGTATTCCTCTTCAGCGGATCCGCCCACCACTGTCATGGCAAGGTCGGTCGCTCCTGCTTCAGGCAGGAGGTTGTCACGGACGATCTCCACCCCGTTGAGGTAAAGAGCAACCCCGTCATCACGCCTCACCTTTACCTTGGCGGCAATTACATCTGAAGCACCGAAAATATTAAAATGCCTCCTCAGATAGGAGGTAACGTGCCTGTCATCACTGTTTCCGCCAAAATCCAGTACCGTGGCGATGTAATCCTCCCCATAGCCAAGGGGAGCTTTACCTGAAAGCCATTCGGCATCATCAAAGTCTGCTCCCTTCCATGCCTCCCCCTGGTCACTGCCATCATCAAGGTATTGCCATACAGAAGCTCGCGGGTCGGCAGTAGTAAATGGCGGGATGCTGGCCCTTAGTCCCAGCTCAAAACTGAGGTCTGAACTGTTTGCCGTGCTCTGGTGCACCTCGACCGCTACCACGTTGCGCCCCGTGACAAGGGATGCGACAGGAACAGCAATGACAACTTCCGCCTGCGTCTCATCCACCGCGGAATTGGCAAACTGATCATAGGTCGCTCCGGCGACCAGGTTTGCATCACGATAAACCTCAACACCGTTGAGATAAACCGCCGCCGCATCATCCCTTAACAGGTTGACAACCAGGGATGTAATTGAATCCGGATCTCCTATAGTTATTTCACGGCGGAAGTATGTTGTAACATGCTTGTTGTTCGGATCGGCTCCAAAACTCACCACGGTGACCTCATTGCCGTTGCCGTAACCCAGTTGTCCCCTCCCCGAAGACCACGTCGAGTCGTCAAAATCCGGAGTTTTCCATTGGCTTCCCTGGTCACTCCCATCGTCGAGATATTTCCACTCCGATCCCTTCTTCAGGATATCGCGCGCCACGTTGCCGTCAGTGTTGGATACCGAGTAGACAAAGAAATCCGCTCCTTTGAAACCGGCATTGGCCTGGTAGGAAAATGACCCGTCCTGCTGCAAGTCCAGCGTCCCATTGCTTACGGAGCTTGCTATTGCCGCGCTCAGCGCATCACCGTCCGGGTCACTGTCGTTGGCAAGGACACCCCCGGCCAGCGTACGCTGCAGTTCAAGATCAAAGGAGATATCACTGCTGCTGCCGCTCGCCTGATGAATCTCTGCCGCCAACACATTATCCCCCGCCACCAGGAGTGCCGCATCGACGGCAAACTCAAAGAACGTCATCTCATCGTCATTGTTGACAACAGAGCTTGCCGAAGTATCAAAGCCGGCCCCTGAGGGGAGGTTGTCACGAACGATCTGGGTGCCGTTGAGATAAACCGCAACACCATCGTCCCTGCGGATCCGGAGAACCATTGCTGAGGAGCGTTCCGGATCAGATACCTGGAATGCATGCCGGAAATAAGTCGTTATATACTTGTCGGCAGCATCGCCTCCGAACCCAACTTCAGTCACCTCGTCATCATCACCGTAGCCCAGTTCAGCCGCCCCCTCAGACCAGGAGGAGTCATCAAATTGTGCTGCCTGCCACGCAACACCCTGGTCACTGCCATCATCAAGATATTTCCAGCTTGCGCCCGCCGCAACAATCTCCTCCACCCCGGCAGAGGAAACCGGCACCGAGAGCGTCCCGGCGTATGCGAAATACTGATCCTCGCGCAGCAGGGGCGCATCATTGGTCGGGTCAACCTCAATAGTAACCGTCACCGGATCGCTCTGGGAAAGCACCGGGGAAGGCGCAGTCGCGACAATTCTTCCCTCAATAGTGGTAGTGATTGCATTGCCGCTGAGATCAAAGTCCCCCGAGAAATTAACCGGCAAATCAAGCGTTATCACTCCCCCGGACTCGCTGATAGTGCCCCCGAGCTCGATATCGGTAATTTCGGTGTCAAAACTTTGGTCGCCATCAGGAATCCCTATATCCACGATACCCGAGGTTTCCAGCGACACTTTACCGCGGAGAGCTAAATCATTCCCGAGTTGAGAAAAATTTCCCGCATCATCAGCAGTCGCTGCCGCCCCGGGCCTGCTCATATCAAGCTGGAGGTCCCCCCCTTCAGCAGAAACCTCAACCGTCGCAAGAAAAGCAATACCATAGTTCAACTCAACATCATCATCGAGAATCAGGAGCGCATCCTGGATATGAACTATGTCGAACGGTGCGCCCGGCGGTGACAACATCGCCAGAATGTTTCCGGTTACGGCAGAGTCATCATCCCGCGTTTGATCAATTACACCGGCAATCAGCCTTGCTGAAAAATTAACGTCCGAGCGGGCACGGTCAACGATGAAATTCACCCCGCCCGGGATGCTCTGCACCGAATACGTGAAAGAGTCCTCTCCATTAAAGTCAGGATCCGGGATGTATATGAAGGAACCGTCACTGTTTAATTCAAGTGTGCCGTGCTCCGGGGAACTCTCCTCAACAGCTGCTATTTGCCCGCCGTCACTGACGTCATTGAAGAGCAGTCCAAACTCAGCACCCACCTCGAGAACATCATCCTCAAGGGTATCGTATTCATCGGGATTGGCAACCGGTTCCCCTGTAAGCCGGGAGGAATTAATGAAGAGAAGAACAAAGGCTGCAATGAATTGAGAACGAAGAATGTGCGACATCATAGAATGATAGAATTCTCAAAATCATAGCAGCCCCTGCATTTTAATCCAAGCGAACAAACCGCCCCCTCTGAACATCTACAGAGATATGACAATGAACGCCTTAGGATTTTAAATCTAGGATTCAGCCAGATCGCTGAGCTTCTTCAGAACTTCATTGCGGTCATTGGAAACCATCTTCCCGTCCGCATTAAGCAGCACCAGGTTGGGGATAAACCCGGTTTTCCCCAGCGAGGTCAATTCAGAAACGGACTCCTTCTGGTCAAACTTGATGGCAGGCCAGGTCATCACTGTTTTCTTCACGTAATTATCAAGCTCCTTCTGTGAGCGATCATAGTCAACGAGCACAATCTGGAACTTCTTCTTATCCCCTAGCTTGATGTTCTTCTTATTGATCGAAGCCAACTGCTTCGTTACTGATTTACAGGCTCCTCACCAGGAGGCAGAGTGGTAGAGGACATAATACTGCGGGTTTCCCGTAAGTTGCGCCTCAGCAATCTCGCCATCTTTCAATCCGATGAGCTTCCCCTTTAATGCCGCAGACACTTTATCGGTGCCCTGTTCAGAAGTCGACTGAGCTGTCTGATCCTTGGCCGGCTCGGCTTTTAAAGTTGTCGGTTGATCGCAGCCAATGACTGACACTGCAACAATTGCAGCTGCCGCAAAGGCTCGATTCTTAAATGGATTACTTTTCATCGTGGTTTATATGCTATGGGTGATAACTCCTCCTGTGAGGATGACAATATTACAGATTGCGGGCACACTCAAACTGCATCTTTACCGGGCACATTAAGCAATGTTCATATTTATTCGATCTTCCTCAGGTGAATGGAATCCTGAGTGAACTCCTCCCCCAGCACATCACTGAGCACAACGGCTGAATCCCCCGCGTTCACCAGTCCCCTGCCCTTCAATTCATCAAACGCAGAGACGACGACCTCCTCCGGGTCGCCTGATACACGGGACGTGAATGCGCTAACGCCGCGACTCAGGCATAAATGACGAATCACCTGAGGATCGCCGGTAAAGGCATACACAGCAGCCCCTTCAGGACGCAGATTGGCAACATAATCCGCCATTATTCCCCGTTTTGTGAATACCACGATCATGCAACCGGGGATTGAGTCAGCCAGCGCCACTGCCGCCCTTACCGTCTTCTGCTTGTGGCTCTTGATGTCGGCATTATTGGCAAAGCCGGCCCCGCCAGCCTCATTCCTGGCGGCAATCCTGTTGAGAATCTCGATACATTTTTCCGGATGACTTCCGACACTCGTCTCGCCGCTGAGCATCAGCGCATCAGCCTGCTCATACACGGCGTTGGCAACGTCACTGACCTCGGCCCTGGTTGGGATCGGATTCTTAATCATCGACTCAAGCATGTGGGTGGCCACAATAACACGCCTCCCAAACTTGATGCACTTGCGTACAATCCTGCGCTGGATAAGCGGCAACTCTTCAACGTGAACTTCAATACCAAGGTCACCCCGGGCCACCATGACAGCATCCGATGCGACAATGATTTCATCAAGATGACGCATCGCCTCCTGATCCTCGATTTTTGCAATGACCTGAGCCATTGATCCTTCCGCTTTCAATAGATCCCTGAGCTGACCAATATGGTCAGCCTCCCTCACAAAGCTCAAGGCAACGAAATCCGCACCCATCGCCGCTGCCAGCCGGGCATATTTCCTGTCCGCCTCAGTAAGGCCCGGAAGCCTGACGTGCACCCCCGGAAGGTTAATGTGCCGCCTTGAGGCAATTATGCCGGGGCTAAGCACTTCGCACCTCACCCGCCCCCCCTCCTTGGCAATGACCTTGAGCTGGATAACCCCGTTATCCACAAGCACGGGATCCCCGACACTAAGATCATCAGCCAATCCACTGTAATTCACAAAGATAGAGGGTTCCGATCCGGCCTCGAGCGTTCCGCTCGTCAGTTCCACTTGCTCCCCTTCAGTCAACTTGAGCGGTTCCGCCAAATCTCCCGTCCTGATTGACGGCCCCTGCAAATCAACCAGGACCGCAACAGGGCGATCAGCCTCCTTTGACGCGTTGCGGATCATTGGAACCACTTTCCTTACCCATTTCTCATGGGCATGGGTCATATTCAACCGGAAGACATCAACACCGGCACGCACCAGGCTCCCAATGACTTCTTGCGAATCAGTGGCAGGGCCAAGGGTGGCAATGACCTTCGTTCTCCTCATCAAGCGGAATTCTTTGTCCTGACAGCAGATTTGTATCTCACGTCAGTCAGCTTGGCCCATTGCTCCCACTTTGATAATGCTGCCGCTGCCAGCCATGTAACAAAGATCAATGCAATTTTCATTGCCCTAGCAATAGAGCTGACCCGCAGTGAATGCGACCTAAAACCCGGGAACCATGCCCTCCCGCCATGCTCCCGGAACTCGCTATTGAAAACGGCTCTCCTCAAGACGTTTCCTGTAGGCATCTCGTGCATGGGCATAGGCGGCAAGGGCATCGGGCATTTCCGCCGCGGCAATAAAGCGCTTTTTCTGACTCCAGCACTGATCAACAGATTTAAGGCACCATTGCGCGCTGCGCCTTGAGGCGCGCACCGGAGCATCCCCAACAATGACCCAGACCGGGTTTGTATGTGATGACCCGAGTATCCTGACAGCAACCCATGAGCTATGATCCACCTTCAGCTCAAATGCCAGGTGCTTTATATCACCGTCGGCAACCACCCGCTTCTTCTGAACAGGCCAGCCATTGAGCAGCAACTCAACCTCTACTTCGCGGGAATTACCAATGCGCGCACGCTCAATATGCCAGTAAGGCTTTTGTGAATAAGGACGGTTATGTATTGTTTTGTTCGGCTGCTCATCAAGTAGCGCTGCAACGTCCAGTCTGACAGGAACAATGCCGCCATCTGCAAGCTTAACTTCACTGCCCCGAGTGCCTACATCAATACCTCCGACATTGAGATCCATCAGGTGACTGCGGCCGTCCCCGGTATAATTTCGCCCAAGGCGGATACCCTCACACCACTTGTCATAGGTCAGTTTACCGTCCAGTTTCACGTAACTGCGACCGAGCCCAACACGTTCACCGTAAATGCAGGGAAAATCAGTCTCACCACTGATCCGGGTCCGGTAACCCACATTCAAGGTGTGATACCAGATATTAAGCTCCCAGTTTATCGGAGTATCCACTGTTGAGATAAAATCCACGGCAGGAACCGGGCCGCCATCAGGCCCTGGCACCATATGCGTCACGTCAACGATATATTCATTGGCCCCTATCCCATTGAAGGGGGGAATTTCAAAATTGGGCAACTGATCGCTTTTAGTTGCCAACCCCCACCCGGAATGTGCAGGACCGACAATGGCTCCCTGTTTCTTTGCCCAGCGCAGGGTATTCAGACAAAGCGTCGGCCAGTGATGCTTCGAATCCCCCCCCGGATAAATCTGCTCCTTAAGCCGGAGCAGACACAGGTGACCGGATTGATGGGATCCAAAACCGGAGACTTCAACGTCATAGCGCAGGATGTAGGGATACAGGGAAACTTTATCCTCAGTGCCGGTAAAGAATTGCTTTTGATAGTCGAAGCAGGGTCCCCAGGTAAGGTTTGCCCCAACCTTCAAATCCTCACCAAGACAATGCCGCATCATGTCAGACGCATGAACTCCCTGTGTCGGGTTAGTATAATGGGCGCAACCGGCAGCGTGTATATGATGATCACCCGACCACCATCCGCGGGCGGCGGGATCAACCCAGCGTTTTAACCTGAATTCAACCTCAGAAGCATTATCGCGCACGGTAATTGCTCGTTGTAGCTCATGATACTCCGGGCCGCGATTGCATCTCACGAGGTATTCGCCGGGCGGCAATTTTATTGATTCCCCCGATGCGCGGTAGACCTGCGGATGAAAGTGGAAATCAGGCGCCAGTCGTTTCGCACGTGAAGGATAAACCCGTCCCGAACCATCACGGATTTCAAACGCCGCGGTTGTCGGGTTGCCATTCTCGTCAAACACCCTGAAAGTCAAATCATTACAGGGAAGGCAATGAAAATTCAGCACTGCCTCACTGCGAAAACCTAGATCCTGCGTACCCTGCCCCACGTCAAATTTCAAAATTGCGGCACGCTTCCCTGCATCCCGGGAGTATAGCTGCAGGATTCGGTAATCAATAGATGCCCCGCTAAGGCTCGGAGCCAGGGGTTGACCCCGGAAGACCGCCAGTTCCAGCCACCTGTCAGCCACTTCCTGCAACGGAGAATTGGCAACCGGTAAGGCCTGCGGACTGCTCACAGCAAGCGGAGCGGTGACTCCCGCTGCATTGTTAACCTTTACCAGAAATGATGTCCACCCCCCCTCGACCAATTGCCCCTTTGCCTGCCCGGCTCCAACTTTCACCCGTGATTCGGGGTTTATCGTTATTTCCACAAGGCAAAGCGGATCAAGTAATGCCGCAATTTCCTTGACGGAAGCCGCTTTTGCCAATGCCAATGAAGCCTCAGACGACAAAGGCCGACCAAGCAGTTCCAATGCCTCACCAACCCTGCGCCCGCTCAGCAACACAGCCTGATGGTCATCAGCGGCTGAAAGCGTCCCCGGAAGTAGCGCAAATAATAATAAGAATCTGCAAGACATAGGGAATATCCTATAAATAAAGCACATTCCTCGCGAACCTTTAATTGCAAATATCCCCGTGCAAAAGAACATGAATGCGCGATTCATATCGCGCAGTTCCCGGAACTGTATAATGGCAATCAGAGAAGTTCACGCCCTCCAAGATCGCCAGTTTACCGAACCCTAATCTTCCTTCTTCTCTTCCTCAGCGGGTGCCTCCTCCTCAGCAGGGGCTTCCTCGGCAGGCGCTTCCTCCTCAGCAGGGGTCTCCTCAGCGGGTGCTCCCTCAGCGGGGGTCTCCTCAGCAGGGGTCTCCTCAGCGGGTGCTCCCTCAGCAGGGGTCTCCTCAGCAGGGGTCTCCTCAGCAGGGGTCTCCTCAGCGGCTTCGACCAGCAAAGCCGCAGCAGCTACACCCGATCCAACAAGGGATCCCTTTGCCCTGCCGACAGGTTCTTTCAAGTTGGTTGCGCTCTTGCCAAGGCGATCACGCAAATAATTTAATCGCGCACGCCTTACTTTCCCCTTCTTGGAAATCTCAATGCTGGCAATTCTCGGTGAATGCAGCGGGAAAGTTCGTTCAACGCCCTCGCCACTGGCAATCTTGCGCACCGTGAATGACTCATTAACCAATGTCCCCCTGCGGGCAATGCAAATACCGGCGAACAACTGGATTCTCTCCTTGCCGCCCTCCACAACCCTACAATGAACCTTAATGGTATCACCTACGTGAAAAGGCGTTACATCCTTCTTCATTTGCTCTCGTTCAATCTTTTGGATAATGTCAGTAACCATAATAGTTTATATTTTTTCTTTCTCTTTCCCGCTGCCAAGTGACAAAAGGAAAATACCGTTAATCTCAGTATCATCCCGGCGCAACCTCCTTTCCCGCGCTTCCAGTAACTGGAAACTGATTATAAAATGGCGGAGTGGACGGGACTCGAACCCGCGACCTCCGGCGTGACAGGCCGGCGCTCTAACCAACTGAGCTACCACTCCCTAGCCGCCAAATTAGAGCGCGAATATTAATTCGCCACTTTACCATGCGCAACAGAATTTAATGCCCTTCCGGCTGCCCGGGAAAATAATCACCACCACCCTTGCCATGCCCACCGCATGCGTTAACCGCATTCGCCGGAGCAAAGCCCCAGAAGTTGATCAAACACCTCAGTAGCGGGCAGGACTCCCCGGGTCGGTAGATCCTTGAAATTTCCCATCATGACCGGCCAGTCCATTTTATCTTCAGGTTCCCGGCCATGCGATCCCTTCACCAAGCCGGCATCGAGCGGGACTACATCCATCAACATACGCAGTCCCAGCTTCTTTCTGGCCAGCCGTAACCCAATCTTCAACTTCGGGAAACGAATTTCAGGATCAATGAACAATTCAACCGGGTCATACCCGGGTTTGCGATGAATGTCGACGCATCGTGCATAATCCGGCGCAAGCTGATCATCTTCCCAGTAATAATATGTGAACCAGCTGACAGCATCTGCCACTGCCACGAAATCTCCACTGCGCCAATGATCAACCCCCGCATCCTTCATCGCCATTCCGGAGAGAACTTCATCCACCCCCTCAATTGATTCTGTCACGGCAAGCACCTCTCCAGCAATCTCCTTATCGTTAACGTAAATGTGAGCGACCTGGTGATCGGCAATTGCAAAGGCTTGACTTGCCCCGAGATCAATCATTTCACGCCCAAGTTCATCCTTGATCGCAAGCCATCCTCGCTGGCGAAAAACACGATTAATATGAACAGGTCGATTAACGGGAGTTATGCCATACTCGGAAAGTACCACCACACCGACATTGCGCCGTTGATAAAAAGTCAATAACTCACCGAATATCCTATCAAGACGTCGAAGCTCAAGTCCCGCCTCCGGCGAGCCAGGCCCTGTCTTCTGAAAGCTGTAATCCAAATGCGGAAGGTATACCAACGACAACGACGGATGGTGTTGTTCTTCAATCCACATTGCTGAATCCGCAATCCATCGGCTGGAGGAAATTCCCGCCGCCGGTCCCCAGAAAGCCGGAAAGGGGAAATCCCCAAGATCTGCCTTCAACTGCTCGCGCATATCCATCGGGCAGGTGTAGATGTCAAAAACCTTACGCCCATCGGCAGGGTATATCGGACGCGGCGTGATTGAAAAATCAGCAGTCGAATACATGTTAAACCACCAGAAAATCTTGGCACACGTGAACTCCGGATCCTTCTCCTGAAGCACTTCCCAAAGCTTGGCGCCACCAACAAGATGATTCGATTGCCTCCAGAATTGATGCTCGGCAAGACTGGAGTCATACCAGCCATTGGCAACAATCCCGTGTTCACTCGGAAGTTTCCCGGTAAGGTAAGTGGCCTGTGCCGTACAAGTCACTGCGGGAAAGGCAGGTTCAACGAAACAGCAGGAATTCGACTCCATGAAACCGTTAAGACTTGGAGTATCCTCACCAATTAGACGTCGACTCAGGCCGGCAATATTGAGAACTACGCTGCGTTGCACGATGCTCAAGATACTAGCTGGAGAGCCCTCTCCGCGCAAACACCGATCATTCCCTCTTCAGTTCTTGCCTCGCAACGAAGAATTTGCTAACTTTACGAACAATGACCACCCCACTCTCTCGGCGCTCCCACCAATCGGCTTTTACACTTATTGAGTTACTTGTCGTTATGGTCATCATTGCCATCCTTGCCACAGCCGCCTTTCCAATTTTCCAAATAATCAAGGACAAGGCCAACTCCTCGGTTTCCATGACCAACCTCCGCACCATTGGCGGAGTGCTTTACCTTTACCAAGGTGAAAACAACGCATGCTTCCCGGCAATTGATGGTGATTCCACAATACCCGACCTCGATAACTGGGTTTCTGAACTCGTCATCGCCCTCAATGAGGATACCCCCTTGCCTGAGCTAATCCAAAATCCAATCACTAAAACCTTTGTCTCCCCCGGGCTGCGCTGGAAAAGCAGCGGAGGATTTTACGATGACGAGCAGTTGCTCAATACCTATGCGGCAACCGAGGCGCTTGCCGGACTCGACGACACAGGCACGCCTGACCCGGAATTGAAAAGAAGGCCTGCAACTATAGAGTTTCAAGGTCAAACAATCATACTGGTCGAGGCCAGGCAGTCGGGGGACAAGCCCTACTGTGAACCATGGATTGACTGGAACACTGCTTCCTCTGACTTTGGAGTAGATCCTGAAAACACGCAATCCATTGACTTTCGCTACTCTGATGACGTTAACGTATTGATGGCAGACGGCAGCGCAAAGGGGATGGATGTCAAGGAACTCGCGAAACAAAAGGAATGGAACTGGAGCGGCAACAATTACCCGAAAAACCCCTAGTTCCGCGGGAACTGAACCCTGTATTCAAATCAATCCCTGGGTCCCGGTTTCTGCTCGCCGACTCCGCGCTGGATGTGTAAAAACGTCCCTTTCTTGTTGCTTGCCAATATGTCAGCTTTGGAATCGCCATTCAGGTCGACAACCAGGAACTGTGTTCCCACGCCGGAATCATTATCAATCTGATAGGGAATGAATTGCGCCTCTCCGGACTTCCCGCCCGGTATCACCTTAAACCAATAGAGCACCGCCGCATCATTGCCGCCCGGATCATTGCCATTGTGAGCCCACCAGCGCTTGCCGGTGACAAGGTCCTTAACTCCATCCCCATCGATATCGCAGAGTTGCGCTGAATGAGCCTGGCTGAAAACAACCCCATGGGGACTGTCCCCCGCCTTTTTACCGGTAATCGCATGAGGCTGCCAGCCCTTCTTGCCGTCATCGTCCCGTGTCTGCTCAAACCACCTCAGGCCATAACCGTGGGCTGCTGAGGAAGTATAAATATCATTGTCCCCATCACCGTCGAAATCGTAGGCAAACATGTCCGCCCCCCCAGGCCCTGAAAACTGAAACCTGAACTCCTGCCACAGAGGATCACCATCAAGCGATTTGGGTTGCCGCCACCAGTGCCCCTTGTCAAGCAAATCAATACGCCCGTCGCCATCAACATCCCCGATGCCAAGCCCATGCGTAAAACGTCCTCCGGTTGATTTGGGCGAGGATATATTGTGCCTTATCCACTTATCTGCAGCTCTGCCTTTAGTGAAGGTGAAGTAAACAAACTGACCCCCTATGGAACCCGCCAAATCAGGTTGCCCGTCACCGTTAATATCACCAAACTGCGGTGATTCGTTATCCAGTTTATCCACGGCAACATGCTCTTTCCACGCACCATCACCTTTGGGGTTCTCATGCCACAAAACCTTGTCACCCGGGAAAGTAACCCTCAATACATCATCCCAACCATCCCCGTTAACATCATAGCCCCAGGTATTGAAATTTTTGGAGTACCCCTTCGGCGGATAACTCTTGGTGTCATATAAAGCCTTCCGCTTGGCGAAATCAGGCCCCGCATACCAGTAAGGCCCACTGACCACATCCATCTTGCCGTCTTTGTTGAAATCCCCTGCATGTATCCCCTCTGCGTAAAACTCCTCGGAAAGCTGTAAGCGTTCAAATTGCGGGACCTCCGCCGCAGGACAGATCTGAATCGCCGCAGAGACACAAGACAGGGACAGAATAGCGCATTTCATTCCAGCTATCTTTAACAGGTAAAAACCAGTCCGAGAAAGCATCTTTCTGATTTAATTCTTTGTCTGCTCCGTCACGGTGCCCTCCGGGAATGTCGAATTCCCCACAAGTAGGCCTTTCTGTAATACTCTCCACGACAATCAGATTTGCTGAAGGGTGGTAAAAACAATTGCCAAAGACGCACTTCTCATCCACCAAAGCTTCCTCTAAAGTGATTTCTTCTGATGAACTCGTACAGCACAGAACCAACCACACCTAACCCACACCCGAGTTATGAGCACCACCCGTATTGAACGCGACACCATGGGCGAAATGGAGGTTCCCTCCGAGGCACTCTATGGCGCCAGCACCCAGCGTGCCGTCCTGAACTTTCCTGTATCCGGGGAACCTGTCGAACCTGGAGTAATTCACGCATTCGGCCTTATTAAATGGGCAGCAGCCAGGGTTAACGGTGAACTCGGGAACCTTGACAAGAACCTTGCCGACCAGATTGAGGTCGCCGCCGAGGAAGTCTACCAGGGCAAGCTTGACGAGCATTTTCCCGTCGATGTCTTCCAGACCGGTTCGGGCACATCGACAAACATGAATGCCAATGAAGTTATCGCCAACCGATGCTCGCAAATTGCCGGTAACCCGATCGGCTCAAAAGAACCCGTTCATCCCAACGACCATGTCAATCAAGGGCAGTCATCCAATGACACGTTCCCTACGGCAATGCATATAGCCGTCGGCGTGGCTCTGCAGAATAAGCTCATCCCCGAACTGGAGAAACTGCAGGCATCACTAGGCACCAAGGCCGGGGAATTCCAGAATATATTAAAGATCGGGAGAACCCATCTGATGGATGCCACCCCGGTTCGTCTTGGACAGGAATTCGGAGGTTACCAGAAACAGATTGAGCGCGGCGTCGACCGCTCACACAAGGCACTGAAGGCCCTCCATGAACTTGCACTCGGAGGCACCGCGGTTGGGACCGGGCTCAACTGCCATCCCAAATTCCCGGCGATGGCAATAGAATTCATTGCCAAGAAAACGGGCGTCCAATTTCGTGAGGCCGAGAATCACTTTGAAGCACAGGCCGCCAAGGATGCTCTCGTCGAATGCCACGGCCAGCTCAACACCATCGCCGCCAGCCTTTTTAAGATTGCCAGCGACCTTCGCCTGCTGGGTTCCGGTCCGCGCTGCGCAATAGGAGAAATTAAACTGCCGGCAACGCAGCCGGGTTCATCTATCATGCCGGGAAAGGTAAATCCGGTAATGAGTGAGGCTGTAACAATGGTAGCCGCGCGCGTCTTCGGCAACAACTCAACAGTCACCTGGTGCGGCGCAAACGGTCACCTTGAGCTCAATGTATTCATGCCGGTGATGGCACGCTCAGTCATGGAGTCAATCCGGCTGCTTGCAAATGTCTGCAAAATCTTTCGCGAACGCTGCATCGACGGCATTGAGCCTAACACTGAACATTGCAATGAACTAATTGAGTACTCCCTCGCGATGGTAACCAGCCTGGCTCCGGCTATCGGTTACGAGGTCGCGGCAAAAATAGCCAAGGATTCAGTCATTACCGGCAAAACCGTCCGCCAACTGTGCATCGAGCAATTAGACGAGCTTGGCATCAGCGCAGATCAGCTGGATACCGCCCTCAACCCGGCAAGCATGACCTGAGTCCGGAGAAACCCGGCACGGTTGACTCCCGATACGCGCTAATCAAGCCGGACATTGAGTGCCGGCCCTATAAGCATGATGCTGTTTGTCCTCGCAGCCTCGAGGAGTTGCAATGCCTCTTCGAGGGATCGCTGCTTATATGCATCGAGGATACTCAGTAACCCCGTGCTGCGCAACTGGGCGAGAATCCCAATTCCTTTGTCTGCATGCCCCGGCGCGCCAATAAACTCATCATTTGGATCTTTCTCTGGTGCTGACCCAAACAGGCCGTCAAAGCTGCCCGTTGCCTCCGGCAGAAGATGCACCGGCGGCGATTCCATCTTCGCCTGCGCCGCAACGTAATTAACAGCATCAATAACTCCGCCGATTTGATCGACGAGGCCGAGTTCCAAAGCACGGGAGCCGGCATAAACCCGGCCGCCAGCAAGCTTCTCCAAGTCCCCCTTTATGCGATCACCACGACCATCCATGATCCTCTTTTTGAAGGTTGCGTATACATCAAGCATCGATCGGCGCGTTACCTCAACCTGTGCCTGGTTCATTGGCTGAGACATTGACGCCGAATCGGCAAATTTTCCCCGTTTTTGTCCGTGCACCTGAATCCCGGCTTTTTCCATGACCCCTCCAAGGGCAATTTTCATTCCTACCACGCCTATTGAACCGGTAACAGTACCGCGTTCAGCAAAAATACGGTCCGCTCCGACCGATATATAGTAACCTCCACTGGCTGCCACTCCCGCCATCGAAACCGCAAACGGTTTGCCGCTGGCCTTAAACTCGGCGGTAGCTTCCCATAAGACATCACTGGCCAGCGCGGAACCGCCGGGCGAGTTCACACGCATCACCGCGCCCTTGCATTTCTCGTCACTGGCTGCCCGCAAAAGCTCAGTCCTGACAGGTTTAACGGATGCATCTGAAATCGTCCCTTCCACCGGGATAACCACTATGTATTCCTCTTTGAAACGCTTGTCGGCGGAACTCTTGAACATCAATTTCATGAGGTCAAAAAGGCTGTCCATTTTCGGGCCTTCAAGATCCGGCAGCTTGTAGCCTTTATCAAAATGCGCCGTGCTGTATTTATCGCGTAAATCCCGAATGAAGTCCGTCCTGTAAGCGAGCTCGTCAACCAAGCCGGAAGATTTTGCGCGCTTTGGGCTCAACGCGCCGTCATCAATTAAAGCCCTCACCTGATCCGCGCTCAGACCACGAGCAACGGCAACCCCTTCAATAAGTTCACCATAAAGCGCGTCAAGTAACTGCGCATCCTGTTGCTGCGACGCCTTGCTGGGGCCTTTCCTTGAAAAGGTCTCGCCGGCGCTCTTGAAGTCACCTATGTGGACCACATCAACTTTCACTCCCACCTTGTCGAACAATCCCTTGTAATACATCGCCTCGGAATAAAGCCCGGTGAAAGTCACCCCGCCCGACGGCATGAGAGTCAGGTGATTTGCGACGCCTCCCAGCAGTGCCGTGGTATTGCCAAGATTCTCTGTGTATAGGTGAACATTCTTTCCTGCTTTGCGCAGCATTAACAACAGCCGACGAAGCTCCTGTACTTGAGCCAAGTCCAGGCCCGCCTCATCAATGTCCAACACAACAGCCGGCACATTCTCGTCCTGCACCGCGGCCGCAATGCTGCTCGCCACGTCAAAAAAAGTAAGCGGGCGACCGCTTGAAAAATTCAAGTCGAGAATACTGGCAGTCGTATTGCCCGACTCGGTAAGCATTCCCTGCAGATCGTATACAGGAACAACCTGACCGGAATCAGGATTGGCAGTGGAACGGCAGGGAGTCATTGTTGCTCCCACCGCAAATATCGCCGCAAGGGTTGTTAATCGTGTGTGCATGATGTTAAGCATCGCCCACACCGCCTTAGAATTCAAGCCGGGTAACAATCTCCATTCCTTCTCGCACTGGGACTCAATAGCGGCTAATATTGCCACATGAAAGAATCACACCATCCTCGGAAAATCGATCGACGGAGTTTCCTCGCCTCAGCGGCAGCAGGCAGTGCCGCCCTGACTTTCCCCGTCAATGCAACCGCAGGCGGGCCAAAATCTCCTTCCTCCGAAACACTGGTGACGCAACTTTTCAAAAGTCTTGACGAAAAACAACGCAAGGCAATCTGTTTCGACTTCGACCATTCGCTGCGGCTGAAAGTAAACAACAACTGGCATATCACCAAGCCCCGCCTCGGCAACTCATTTACTCCCGATCAGCAGGCACTGGTTAAAGACATATTCATGGGACTGCATAGTGAGGATTATGCCGAAACGGTTTACAATCAGGTGGTCCACGACAGCGGCAAGGCGGGTTTTGCAGACTGCTCGATAGCGCTCTTCGGCAAACCGGGAACCGGCAAGTTTGAATTTGTCCTCACCGGTCGCCACTGCACGCGCCGCTGTGACGGCGATTCGGTCAAAGGCAGCGCGTTCGGCGGCCCCATCTTCTATGGACATGCCGCACAGGGATTCAACGAAAAACCAGACCACTCTGGCAACGCATACTGGTATCAGGCAAAAAGAGCCAACGAGGTCTTTGAAATGCTCAATGGCAAACAGCGCAAAATCGCGCTTCTTGACGAGGCTCGGGATGAGGAAGGCACCAAGACCGTGGAACTGACCGGCAAGAAGAAAGGGCTAGAGGGAATCCCGATGTCGGATCTTACCGCAGATCAAAAGGACAAGGTGAAGAATACCATCAGTGACATCCTTGCACCCTACCGCAAAAAAGACTCTGAAGAAGCCCTGAAACTCATCGAAAAAGCAGGGTTTGAGCACTTGCACATGGCCTTCTTTGAGAAGCAGGATGTCGGCAAAGACCGCGTCTGGGACGTCTGGCAGATCGAAGGCCCCGCAATGGTTTGCTTCTTTCGCGGAGACCCGCACGTCCATGCCTGGATTCATATCCGTGAACATGCCTAGCCGTGCCCGCCTCCAAGATGCACCAGCAGAGCGGGCGAGTAGGGGTAATAAAAACCTACAAATTATTTATCGGGGGGAAATTCCCCAGGACAGAAAGCGGCAGATACCAGACAGCCTGTCACCCAAAATCCGGCAAACACCTTGCCAGCTACTGTCAAGCATCACGCAAGGATCTGCGTGATGCGGTAGTCGCAGCACGCAAAGCGCACCCTGGATGGGCAGGGAAATCCTCTTACCTTCGCGGGCAGATCCTCTACCGTGTCGCTGAGATGCTCGAAAGCAGGTCAGCCTCACTCGCCTCAGAAATAGCCACCTCCAGCGGAACCAGTGCATCTGCATCGAAATCCGAGGTCAATGCAACGATTGACCGTATTGTTTATTTTGCCGGCTGGGCGGATAAATACAGCCAGATCTTTGGATCGACCAATCCCGTGGCGAGTTCTCACTTCAACTTCTCCACCCCCGAGCCCACAGGAGTCGTCGGCATCATTTGCCCTGACAAGCCCGCCTTACTGGCTCTTGCCACTCTGATTGCTCCCGCGATCCTCAGCGGAAACTCGGTTGTCGTGCTGGCTTCCGAAAAGTTCCCACTCCCAGCCATCACTCTTGCTGAGGTCATCGCAAGCAGCGATGTCCCCGGCGGCGTCATTAACCTGCTCTCCGGTTCACGTACCGAGCTTGCACCACAATTTGCAATGCACATGGACATCAACGCTATAATCGACGGCTCGGGCAATGACGAAATTGCCGCAATCCTCAGGAAAGGCAGTTCCACTAACCTCAAAAGGGTCAAAATCCGCAACATCCGTGACCGCGCATGGACAGGCAAAGCCGGTCGCAACCCCTACTTCATTCTCGACTCTGTGGATTTCAAAACCCTCTGGCATCCAGTCGGCATCTAGGCGCCATGCGCGCAGTCCTTATTGTTCTCGACAGTGTCGGCATCGGCGGCGCCCCTGATGCTGAGGACTATGGCGACCTGGGCGCCGACACTCTCGGCAACATATTAAAGCAGGCATCAACGCTTGAATTGCCAAACCTGAACTCGTTGGGTCTATCCCGCTCACATCAACGCAACCCCAACCCCGCTGACCTCCGCCCCGGTGCGCACTACGGCTGGATGCGTGCTGCCTCAAAGGGCAAGGACACCACCACCGGGCACTGGGAAATTGCCGGCGTTATAACCAGCGAACCCTTTGCGACATTCAAGCGATTCCCTGATGAGCTTCTTCTCGCCATCGGGAAAGACGCAAATCTCAGGTTTATCGGCAATTATCCGCAAAGCGGCACTGTAATTCTAGATGAACTTGGTGAAGAGCACATGAAAACCGGCCACCCCATCCTCTATACCTCTGCCGATTCAGTTCTTCAGATTGCCGCCCACGAGAAAATCCTGCAGCCCGCAAAACTCTATTCAGTCTGTGAAATCGCCCGCCACCATTGTGATCCCCTCAGGATTGCGCGCGTTATTGCCCGGCCATTCACTGGCGACAAAGGAACCTTCGAGCGCAGTGCAAAGCGACGGGATTTCTCAATACCGCCACCCGACACCGTTCTTGACGGCCTCACCGCCGCAGGCATCCCTGTCACCGGCATCGGCAAGATCAACGACATCTTCACCGGCAAAGGTATAACGGCTTCAATATCCACGACATCAAACTTTTCCGGGATGCTCGCCGTTGACAAACTCTGGGATCACCCCCAAGAAGGTTTACTGTTCGTCAACCTGATAGACTTTGACATGATCTACGGACACCGCCGCGACCCAGGCGGTTACGCCAGTTGCCTGCTTGAATTCGATGATTGGCTCGGCACGTTCCTGCCTAAGGTGCAACCAGAGGATCTCCTTATAGTAACAGCTGACCACGGCAACGATCCAACCTGGCCCGGCAACGACCATACCCGTGAACAGGTCCCTGTTCTTCAATTGAAGGGACGGGAACCCGCCACATGCAGCGGCGCTCATCAGGCTTTCACACACGTGAGCCATATCCTCTGCAATCATTTCTCGATAACCGGTTGATGCCCACATCCAAGTGCACATTCCATCCATTATAGAGCGAAAACGCGACGGTAAAACCCTCACCGAGCCGGAGATTAAATCACTAATCGACGGCTTCACTTCAGGCGATATTCCTGATTACCAGATGAGCGCACTTGCAATGGCCATCTATTTCAACGGCATGGACAGCAATGAAACAGTATCGCTAACACGTGCGATGCTTGCCAGCGGTGATGTGCTCAATTACCCAAACAAGGGATCGCGCAGCGCAGTGGACAAACATTCAACCGGTGGAATAGGCGACAAGGTATCCCTTGTATTAGCTCCACTTCTGGCATGCGACAGCGAGCTCATCATACCAATGATTTCCGGTCGCGGACTTGGGATAACCGGCGGCACACTCGACAAGCTTGAGAGCATTCCTGGATTTAATGTCAATCTCAGTAAAAAACAGGCCCTCGCCCAGATTGATGCAATCGGGGTTGTCATGATGGGGCAAACCACTGACATCGCTCCTGCAGACAAGAAACTCTACGCATTGCGTGACGTCACCGCGACCGTTCCTTCACAGCCACTTATCGTGGCAAGCATCATGAGCAAGAAACTTGCGGAATCACTCGATAAACTGGTTCTGGACGTCAAGTTTGGATCCGGTGCGTTCATGCAAACCCTGGCGGACGCCCGCTCGCTGGGAGAATCCATGCAGGCTGTTGGGGAAATGATGGGGGTCCGGACTCAAGTGGCATACAACCCAATGAACGAACCTCTCGGACACACTGTCGGTAATGCCCTTGAGGTTACCGAGGCAATTGCCACCCTCAGGGGGGAAGGCCCTGAGGATCTCGTCAATATCACCCTGGACCTTGCCCGCCAGGTGAGCCGAAAAACCCGGGATCAGCTCAAAGACTGGCTTGCCGACGGGAGCGCCTATCAAAAGTTCCTTGAAATCGTGGCATCACAGGGAGCCTGCCCCGAGGACATTGATCGTTTTCCCGGCTTGCATACGGCCAAGGTCAGAAAAGACCTTCACTCCCCCGCTTCAGGTGAGATCCTCAGCATCAACGCGGCAACGGCAGGCAAGGTCTCACTGCAGCTCGGAGCCGGGCGCACCCGCGCCGACGACGCCATTGATTTCTCAGTTGGATTATCCAATATTCGAAAGACAGGCGAAAATATTAATGCCGGCGACCCACTGCTTACAGTGCACGCCCGCGACAACGATTCGGCCAATGCCGCTGGTGAAAAACTGCTCTCTGCCATCCGGATAGCATGAAATCACTCATCACCATGCCCTCATTCTGGCATGTGCTGCATGCAGGAGAGCGCCCATAGAGCAACCGCCTGCTGATCTTCAGCGGCAGGGAAACAATCCCGGGCGCTCAATACGATGGCTGATGGAACACAGTGAAGAATTCGAATCGATTCCTTTCGCCAAAGTCATCGAAACCGTATCGGGGAAAAAGATTCTCGCCGTTAGCCCCCAAAGTTCACCCGATAATGCTATTATAGCATCCCTGGCATCAATCCTTGATGAATGCCTTGCTGAGCTTAATCGTGAAAACAGTCCCGTCCGCGGACTCAGGCGCATCAACGAAGCCAGCCGGTTCTTTGAAGAGGCAATCGCTTCACTCGCCAACGCGCACGCTGATTTCCGTTGCGAGTATCCAAAAACGGCCGCTGGCAATATTCAACGCTCGGGCTATCCCGACCTGATGCTGACGCATATCGCAAGCGGCCGGATATGTTACCTCGATCCGAAACTCTTTGAATCATCAAGCCGCGCGAGCACCTTACGCACATTCTACTACCAGCCAAAGCCTCAGAGCGGAAAGGTCCATCATGATGCGCACCATCTTCTGGTCGGCATCGAGCACGATGGAAATGACGGGGCATGGGAATTCACCGGGTGGGAACTCGTGGATCTTGCTGATTCCCACGTGCGGCTGAAAGCTGAGTTCCAGGGCTCAAACCGGGACATTTATCGCGACGAATTGATTCTTCGCCGATCCGCAAGGTAGCTCCCGTTTACCGCAGGCTCGCCCGAATCCGCAGGAACCTGGTACCTCCTTGAAGCAATCTTAACGGTTCGGCAGTTCGATAAACAACTCTGGCCGTGCCCTCACCGTTGTTCTGCTCTCCCATTAGAACCACTTGCGCGCCGGCGGCATTCCAATCCTGCAAGTTCAGAGATAATTCAGGCAACAACACAATCCCGGAAGCAGTCAGGCTCTTGTTGAACTCAATGACCAGGTAATCGTCAATGCTCCCGTCCACTTCGATCCCGCGACGTTCAGCGGACACCAGGTCGCCTGAAGCCTCGTGGGAATTCGGGTCGGTTCCCATCGCAAATTCAAGCAACGCATTGCGCCCATCATGATCAGTATCCGATTCGGCGCTTACCCCACCATTGTTTTCCGACCAAGACGCGAAACTTTGCCCTGCGTCGTCCTGCTCTCCCGGGGATCCGCCCAGTTTCGCACTGGCACGCCAATTTGAGGGCACATCATGATCCGGATTGGCCTCCGGGGACACGAGGACAAGACTAAACCCATCGCCATCCGCCTCCTCAGGCCACGGCGCCTTGTCATTGTATGTGAAATTGCGAATGAATCCCCCCAATCCCTCGATCACAATCAACTCGCCATCGTTACTCAACCCGGTATTGCCACCAAATTCTCCCGATACCCGCGCCGCGGCACTCGCACCATAGCGCAAGGCAAAGGCCTCTCGATCGCGCACCACCAATACACTCTCTCCAGGTTCAAGCAGCGATGTCGCATGGACATCAAAATTATAGCTAATACCCCTGGTGAAACGGCAACCAAGCAAAGCGATCGTTTCGCCGCTGATATTCAACAATTCAATGTATTCAAATAAATCCCTGTCATCATGACCCGCGGCCAATTCGTCATCTGTTGCGGGCAGTGGCCTGTACATGATCTCAGAAACCACCAGGTTATCCGAATCAGCAGGAGGCACTCCGGCAATGAATTCCACCTTGGTTGAGGCACTCCACACTCCACCCTGAAGAGCGCGGGCGGTCACCGTTACTGCCCCTTCAAGTGTAACTGCTTCTGATCCCACCGTGTGATTGATGATCAATTCAGGCCTTACCAATAAATCCGATCCCCCCACGCTGATATTCATGGCATGGACTGCCAGGACATTCCTGCCATTGACCATTGCCCCTGTGAAATTACTGACATCGCGGGAGAATCCCTGGATTACCGCAGAATCAGAACGACTGCCTGTTGCCGGGGAATCGTATGAGACAGGAACCGGGGCATTATGAGAAGCAATTTCAACGCCGTTAAGGTAAGCAACAAATCCGTCATCAATAAGCAAATTCAATGTCATCCCGTTGATGTTCTGGGCATTGTTAAAATCAAACCCATAGCGGAAATAAGCCCCGGGGTTAATCCCCTTCACCTCTGATAAAAGATTAGTGTTCACGTATGACTCCAGTTGACCCCCTGAAGACTCCCACCCGGCACCGCCACTGCCGGACTTCCAGCCATTTGCCACCGAGTCATCTAAATCCCGAGCAGTCCACAAGGTTCCTAGAGTCCCGTCAGAGGGCACATGGTAGCGGAAAAGAGTATCCTCACCGAAAAATGCAGTATTGATGGCACCACCTTCAAATGGGATCGCAGAATCAGCAATAGTGCCCCCGATGACTCGTGGGTCACTACCGTCGAGAGTAAAATAAATTTCACCATCCCCACTCATCAGAAGCGCGAAGCCCTCCGCAACGACCCCACCCGGATGATTCAATACAGGGGGGCTTAGGTATTGGCTGTCAATCCACTCGGCACGTGCCTGCAGCCACCCTTTAAGGTGTGATACCTCAGCTTCCCAGCCGCTCGTGCCGCCCTGGGAAAAATTTCCTCCATTAGGCGATCTTTCCGGCCACCTTGCAAAATTACGTGCCTGAGCATCGCGCAACTCGTCAGCCATTGTATCAATTGTCAGGTTGATGTTCTCAGTGGAGAAGGCACCACGCCGCAACTCAAACCACCGGTCAGTATGGCGCTGCCGAACCTCGGGATAGTAAGCTGACGCTGCATTGGCGCTCGGCCCGATCAGGTTACCAAACCAGGGATAACGCGAATCCATCCAGGTTCTGCTGGAATCCCCGCTGCCGTCCCACTGGCGCGGGTTGTCATCCCGCGAGTCCTCTGAGCCCATGGTCCGATCGAAATCCCAGATCGGTCCGGCATTAACAACCCCAAGCCGATGCTTGTGATAATATGCACTCAATCGCCCCCAGTCGACATTCATGGCAAGGACATTGAGCCAGTGGTGGTCAATGAATGAGTCGACATCAAGATAATCCGAGAAATGCAGCCCGGTCTGAGGATTAATGCCACCTCCTGCCCGATTGACAATTGCTGCATTCATCTCATTGAGATAACCCTGAATATATGACTTTTGCTGCCCTGTAACCTCCTCTCCGCCCGGGTCATGCGGTATCAAGGATCCCCCCGCGCCGGAAACACTATAGGTTGGCGGACTTCCTGCGTCGTTACGGTCGCGCTTGAAGATGTATCCCCCGCTCACCTCCGGGGCGGCATTGTCCCAGGGCATGAGTCGTTCCACCTCGACCCGGTTCTCATCCGCCTCAACCTTTTCCATGAAGGCATAGATCCCGAAGTAGTCAGTGTTATCCGAGAGGCTGCCTCCGGTCACGTCATTATAAACCTCCACAAATCTTGAACGCGTTGCATAGCGTCCGATCTGGCGGCTCAGGTCATAGATCAGGGGGTTGCGGATCAGGGCCCGATCGAACTGGTAACGCGAGTTCAATATCCAGTCTGCCTCACGGGGCAACCCAAGCGGTTTGATATTACGATCCTCATCATCCCCGTCGTTCCACGTCTCAACCGACATGCCGTATTTTGGCCACCCACTGGAACTCGACCCGCGCTTGCGCACCCCTGCACGCGTCGCCAGGTCAGGCTCTCCGCTCAAGACTGTCATGCCTGTCTCCGGATCCGGTTCGTAAAAAAACATATAGGTTTCCTTGCGGGTCGTTGAACTTGATCCCGGCGGCGATCCCTGGCCAAGGGTTGTCATCACCACAACAGGCAGGTTCGAGGAGAACCCCATGACATTCCCGGAAGCCTCTATATATGTCTCAGTGTCAACCTGTCCATCAAGTGCACCGGGATAATAGGCAGCAGCCCGGATTTGCATTGACCTGGAAATCCGGATCGGCCCGGTGTACAGTGCAGATTCCGCCCCCAGCTTATTTGACGGAACGGACAGGTCCGTAGTGTAGCGAATCAGGGAACCGGGCGTGGAACAACTCAACTCCAAGTCAAAATCCGTAGCAAATAACCTGCCTGTTATCGAGAATGAAACATCCTGCGGAGGTTCCCCTGAGACGATGTCGTTGGGGGTTCCCGGGGTCGGTTGACTGAAAAATCCATACTGCACCCCGGCACTGGTATCCTGCACGTCAGTGAGCATTTCGACTCCTATCACGAAATCGGAACCTCCAATCGAGGTATTCATCCCCTGTACTGCAAGCACATTATCTCCGTTCACAATTGCCCCGGCAAAAGCGGAAATGTCAGTGGCGAGTATGTCAGAAATAACGCTGTTATCCTGACGGCTCCGGGTAGCTCTCGAGTTCCAACTCATGGACAGGGGCGCATTGGTGCGGGCGACTTCCACGCCATTGAGGTAGGCGACATAGCCGTCATCCACAGTGACATTGAGCCATGCAGACACAATCTGCCGATCATTCCTGTTAAACTGAAATGGAAAACGGAAATATCCGCCCGCATTGACACCCTTCATTTGCGCGGCAATATCCGTAACAATGACCTGCTGCAGCAACCCCGTGGCAGATTCGAACCCCACAGGATGGGGCGCCCTCAACCATTGTGAATCATCAAAGGCAGGCTGTTGCCATACCTTTCCAAGCGAATCATCAAGGGGCACATGGTAATAAACATCCGCATCCGGAGCGACAACAAGCTCACGCGTCACAAGGCCTGAAGTCCCCGCCCCGTATGATAGCCCCTCATACTGCTCCGGATAACCCGGCGTGATTTGTGAAACAACCGCCAACCCATCCGGGGCTATGACCCCAAGGTAATCCCCTCCGCGATCAAGCGTGAAACTGGTGTGCAAAGGTTGCCCGGGATTTCTGCGATCCTTTCCTGATGCGAAAACCACAATGGAGAAATTGGCCGGAAGGGTAACTGCAGGAAAACTCCAGCGGGTTGGATCATCGGCATTGTTGGTAAGATAATAACCGGCCAAAGGCACCGCCACACCGCCGTTGTTGGTAATTTCAATCCAGTCGGAAGGCTCCCCGTCCTCATCCGGGTGATTTATATCCGCCACGGCCATGAGTTCACTTATGATCAGGCCTGCCTCAGCACACACCGAGCAGCAAAACGAGACAATAATTAATAGCAACGGCACGTTGAGAGAATGCCGGTTATGGGGTTTCATGGGATACCCACCAAACATAAGGGGATTTTTCCCGGATAAAAGGGGAAAATCTTGTAGTGCATCATTGCGCAAAATCCTAACATTGGTGCTATTGTTGGCTAGAATAAATGGCAGCAGCAATACACCTTTCCCCTATCGAGGAACTCATTTCCGACATCCGCGCCGGGAAGATGGTCATCATGACCGACGACGCGGATCGCGAAAACGAGGGTGACTTCATTGCCGCCGCCGAGAAAGTGACTCCTGAAATGGTTAATTTCATGGCCAAGCATGGGCGCGGGCTGATCTGTGTGCCGCTCACCGAAAATGCCGCCAAGAGACTTGCGCTGCCGATGATGGTTCCTAAAAATCGCGAATCTCTCAAGACCAATTTCACCGTATCCGTCGACGCCTCCGAAGGAATTACCACCGGCATCAGTGCTGCTGATCGCGCTGAAACTATCCGGATACTATCTTCCCCGTCCTGCAACGGGGATGACCTCGTGCAACCAGGGCACGTTTTTCCCCTGCAGGCCATGGCCGGAGGAGTCCTGCGTCGTGCCGGGCACACCGAGGCTGCGGTTGACCTCGCAAGACTGGCAGGCTTTGCTGAAGTGGGAGTCATCTGTGAAATCCTCAATGACGACGGTAGCATGGCCCGTCTTCCGGAACTTGCCCGAATGAGCGCCGAGCACGGGCTCAAAATCGGCACTATCGAGAGCCTCATGCAGTATCGGAGACAACGTGAAAAACTTGTCGAGCCGCTCGAGATTGTTAAGTTGCCTACAGATTGGGGAGACTTTGATCTTCACATGTACCGCGCCTCATTTGATGACGCCGTGCACCTCGCGCTTGTGAAAGGAAAAATCGAAACGACCAAGCCGGTCCTCGTCCGCGTCCACAGCGAATGCCTCACCGGGGATGTCTTCAGCTCAAAGCGATGTGATTGCGGAGGACAGCTTCATGCTGCAATGGAGAAGATTTCAGAAGAAGGAGCCGGGGTGTTGCTCTACATGCGTCAGGAGGGACGCGGGATAGGTCTGCAGGCAAAAATCCATGCCTACAAGCTCCAAGAACAGGGATACGACACCGTCGAAGCCAATAAGCAGCTTGGTTACCCGGGCGATCTTCGTGATTACGGCATTGGCGCTCAGATCCTCCACAGCCTCGGTGTCAGGAAGATTCGACTGATGACAAATAATCCGAAAAAAATTATCGGCCTTAGTGCCCACAAACTAAGCATTGTGGAACAGGTTCCCATGAAACTTCACCCCAATCCCCACAACAAACGCTACCTCGACACCAAGCGCGAAAAGATGGGCCATCAATTGTAACGTGGCATTGATTTCCACACCCCCAGACTCCACTATCCATCATCCATAGCTTACCATGGTCGACAACGCCCTTCCACTCCTCCCACGCTCAATCGGATCACGCCGTATCGTCACAATCGTCGCCAGCCTCTACAATGAAGAACTGGTCAACTCTCTGATTGATTCAGCCAATAATGAACTGACCAGAATTATGCCCAATATTTCGGTGTCAATCTACCGGGTTCCGGGAGCATTTGAAATTCCTGTATGTGTAAAGTTTCTCCTTGAACGAAGAGATACCGACGCAATTATCGCACTTGGGGTTATCATAAGGGGAGAAACCCCGCACGCTGACCTGATCGGTTCCTCTACGACCAGATCCCTGCAGGATCTCGCACTGGCCTATCAAACTCCAGTCATTCATGAGGTGCTGCTGACCAACAACCTCGAACAGGCACGGCAACGCTGCGAAGGAGACAAGAACCGCGGGACTGAAGCTGCACGCGCAGCCATAACTATGGCGGAGCTCTTCGCTCAACTCCATGAAACTCCGTCTAACCCCATTGCGCGGAAACCCACACCAGCAAATGGGTAACCGCAGGAACGCGCGTGAAGCAGCACTGCAATTCCTCTTCAGTCGTGACCTCAACAACGATCCCGACTCTGGAGATCCTGAAAGTTTTTTCGCCCTGCGCATTGCCAAACAAGGTTCCTTCAGTGCGCAGGACATATTCGAGGATCAATGCCGGTCTGAAGATTCCGACCCCGGAAATTATCAACATTATATCGTCACCTCTACCCGTGCTACTCGGCCAGCATCCACTGCCGGGCTTAAGATTAAACCCCTTTCTGGCCAGGGACTTGTTGATGACACCAGGGTGGAATGTGCAAGCGAAATGCTGAGCAACCATGCCGAAGGAAGCATCTTTAAAATTCGGGCAAAGCTGACCAATACTGAAGGCACTGCACCGTTCTTGGATTCCCTGCAAACTTCACCATATGAAGTGTTAACGCCCGAGGAGGCAAAATCCTTCATTAGCAATAATGATTGCCTGGCACTCCACACAGGAATGGGCTCAGATGCCATTCGCAGCCTGCTTACCAGCACTGACCTTCACCGCCTCATCAGGGAAATGGAGAAAATCCTAAGCAAGACAAATTCCAAAAAATTACGCAAAAAACTCTCCAAACGCCTCAAGATCACCAGGGAGTTCTCCGCAAATCAGAAATTCACAGAAAAACTTGTTCAAGGGGTCCTGCAACACCAAGCCGAAATCGACAAACGACTGGTTCATCACCTTGAGAATTTCACGCTTCCCCGTCTATCTACAATCGATCGCAATGTTCTCCGCCTGGCTGCCTACGAGATGTTTTACTGCGATGATGTTCCCCCGATCGTCGCCATTAATGAAGCAATCGAGCTGGCCAAGCGCTTCGGCACCGAAGAATCAGGCTCCTTTGTAAATGGAGTGCTTGACCGCCTGAAAGACCAGCTTACACGCCCTCTGCGGGATTAATCCTGTGAAATTTCTAATCTACTGCTGATCGAAACCCATGGCAGGCCTGTTTAAAAAGATTCTACAACGACTTTCCCGGGACCATATCGACTGGGACAGGCTTGAAGAGAGCCTGATCCTCGGAGATCTCGGACTGCCTATGACAACGCAGATCATTGACCGTTTGCGGAGTCTTGGCCGGAAACTTAACCCGGAGGACGTCATCAGCATCTGCCGCGAGGAAATCCGTGCAATCATGCCCGATCCCCCTGCCGCTCTCACCCCGCTTGGCGATAGCCCGAAAATCATTCTCATCGTCGGAGTGAACGGCACTGGCAAAACCACATCAGCCGCCAAACTGGCAAAACTCCTGAAGGATTCCAACCACAGTGTAATGCTCGCCGCAGCCGACACTTTTAGAGCCGCCGCAATCGAGCAGTTGCAGATCTGGGCCGAACGCATTGATGTCCCCATTGTCAGCGGAGCATACAAGGTGGATCCATCCTCGGTTTGCTTCGAGGCCCAAACCGCGGCCACCAAAGCAGGCACCGATTTCCTTATCTGCGACACCGCCGGACGAATACATACACGACACAACCTGATGGAAGAACTCAAGAAAATCCGGAGAACCCTCGCCAAAAGGGATCCAAGCGCGCCTCATGAGATCTTCTTGGTCGTTGATGCAACCACCGGTTCAAACGCGCTCGCCCAGGCGAGACAATTCAACGAGGCGACCGAACTCAGCGGTATAATTGTTACCAAGCTCGACGGTAGCGGCAAAGGCGGCGTTGTCGTATCAATCGCCCATGAAATAGGCATCCCCACCCGTTTCATAGGAGTCGGCGAAAGTGCCGGGGATTTTGAGGCATTCGACGCCGAGCGTTACGTCGAGCACATCCTCTGAACATCTGCCCCCGCATGCAATTTTTTCTTTAATAATCCTGAGTTTTCAGATAGCAAGCAATGATGCCTGAACAACCTTCCAAACCCGCCTTTAACCGGAAAAACCCACTGTTTGCAAAGAGGAAACACTGTCGACTCCTGACCGAAGGATGTAACGAAAAAGACACTTGGCATCTGGACATCAGTCTCCTTGGCTCCGGGTTGGAATTTACGCCCGGAGACTCTCTCGCCGTCCTGCCCCAGAACAATCCCAAGCTGGTGGATGAACTGATCACTGCTCTTGGCTTCACAGGCGATGAGACAGTGCCAACCCCCGCAAAAGAAGAAGCCCCCCTGCGCCAGGCTCTCACAGATAATTATCTCATTACCACACCTGACAAGAAGCTCCTGAATGTAATCTCGGAGAAATCGGGCGGCACGGAATGGCAACACCTTCTTGATGTCGATAAAAAAGCTGAACTTGCCGATTATTTGTGGGGGCATGAAATCATTGATCTGCTACTTGCACACCCCTCAGTGAGGTTTCAACCTTCAGAATTTGTCGGGTTGCTCAAAAAGCTCAATGTCCGCCTTTATTCTGTTGCCTCAAGCCTTGCACACTGCCCGGATGAAGTTCACCTCACTGTCGCCGTGGTCGAATACAACAGTTTCGGGCGCCAGCGCCAGGGTGTCTGCTCAAGCTGGCTCGCTGAGCGTATTGATGACGACACGCCAATACCCTGTTTCATAACTCCGGGAAAAGGTTTTCGATTGCCTGATCCTGAAGAGAATACACCGATCATTATGTGTGGACCAGGGACTGGAATCGCCCCATTCCGTGCATTTCTACAGGAACGTAAATCCACCAATGCGCAAGGCAATGCCTGGTTGTTCTTCGGTGAAATTCATGAAACCACCTGCTATTTCTATAAGGATGAGTGGGACAACCACCTGGCTGAAGGCACCCTTAGCAAGATTACCACGGCCTGGTCCCGTGACCAGGAGGAGAAAGTCTACATTCAACACAAACTTCTTGAACACGGCGCTGAATTCTGGGAATGGCTCGAAAAAGGCGCTATATTCTACGTCTGCGGGGATGCCGAGCGCATGGCCCCTGACGTCGACCAAGCGCTGCGGACAATCATTCAGCAGCACGGTGGCAAATCAGAAGATGAATCCAATGCCTATGTTGAAGAGATGCAAAGCGACAAACGCTATCGCCGGGACGTTTACTGAACAAAATAGCGTGTTCAAACGCAGATTTGCGTCTCCTCAGGTAAAATGATTGATTCCCACGGCCAAAGACAGAACAACCCAGAGAAACCGCAATTGGGCTATGCGCTGCTTTAGTGCTCAGAAATCATGGAAATACAATACACACAGCCACCATCCTCGCATTACTTCCTGCAATCAGCGGAAAAACACTGCCGGGGGGGAATATTTTGAAGAAAAACGCCATCTGTTAAGGGAAAATTCATATTCAACTGCTAATCTACTTACATATTAAGCAATCCTGCTCACGACACAGCACATCACCCCCCAAAAAAACCCCTTGAAACAAAGAATTGCAATTTTCGGAGGCAGTTTCGATCCCGTCCATAGAGGACACATCGAAATGGCCATACAGGCGAGAAAGGTGGCGGATCTCGATGAAATTATTTTTCTGCCCTGTAGACGTTCTCCGCACAAACCGGAAAACCCGCTGGCTCATGCACGACACCGGGTCGAGATGATCAGGATCGCCACCAAACCGATGAGTTGGGCTGAAGTCTCATGTTGGGAAATTAACCGGGTTCCTCCCTCATATTCATGGATGGCGGCAGAGCACTTTCACGACACATTCCCTCAGGCCGATCTGTTTTGGATAATCGGTAATGACCAGTGGGACGCAATACATACTTGGTATAAACCGGCCAGGCTCGCCGAACTGCTGACTTTCATTGTTTTTCCACGCGGCAAACAACCGGTGGAAAAAAATGGTTTCCGCACTCTGTTCATCAATACAAGTCACCCAGCCTCAAGTTCCGAAACGCGTGATCGACTTACCAGGTGCAAATCTACAAGCAACCTGCTTGCCAGAAATGTTGCTGCCTATATTGCTGAGCATCAAATATACGCGCCTGAATTACTAACCCAGCAACCACACTAGGGTTCCATGGTCTGGCTGCACCCCGGCTGCCGGATAACAATCTGCACCTCCGCGAAGGATCTGTTCAACGATTCTTCGTTTGCTCTCCCCACGCACCAAAAATAACACTCTGCGTGCCGCATTAATAAGGGGGTAGGTAAACGTCAAGCGCCACGCTGCCAACTCCGTGACTTCATTCGCCACCACCCAGCGGTCACGTTCCTCAAGGGCCTGAGTAGCAGGGAACAGCGACGCGGTATGGCCGTCCTCTCCCATCCCGAGCAAGAGCAAGTCGTGCCTGAAGATATCATCGCCGGCACGTTCTCTGAGCAGTTGCTCATACTCATCGGCAGCGTTAACCGGGCTAATTTCACCCTTTAAGCGAAGCACGTTCTCATCCGGAATGGGTACCCGGTCAAGCAATGTCTCACGAATCATCCGATAGTTGCTCTCTTCATGGTCAGGGGTAACGCAGCGTTCATCCCCAAAGGTAATAATAAAATTTTGCCAATCAAGATCCTCTTCAGCCAAGGCTGTGTAAATCTCCCGCGGCGTTCCGCCTCCACAAAGCGATAACCGAAAAGGACCTCCTCCGGCAGCAACGGAAGCAGCAGCAATTCTGTCTACCGCGTCACTGACAAATCTAGATGAATTGACAACCTCCATCGGGACCACAGAGTGAAACTCCTTGCCTACATCACCATCCCGCCGTCAACGGCAATCACCTGCCCGGTGATGTACCGCCCGCCGGCACCAGCAAGATAACAGGCAGCCGCTGCCACGTCCTCAACCTCGCCAAAACTCCCGAGCGGCACTTTCTCCCTGATCCCCTGTCGCAGTTCCTCGGGAAGAACATCGGTCATGTCAGTGACAATAAACCCCGGCGCAATCGCATTGACAGTTACTCCACGCCCGGCAAATTCTCGAGCCAGCGACTTTGTCAACCCAATGATCCCCGCCTTACTGGCAGCGTAATTAGCCTGTCCTGCATTACCCATCAATCCAATCACTGAGGAGATATTAATAATCCGCGCACCCGGCTGCTTGAGCATTGAACGCTGAAACGCCTTCACTGCATTGAAAACACCTTTCAAATTGGTGTTAATGACCAGGTCCCACTCATCCTCACTCATTCTAAGCATCAGGTTGTCCCGCGTTACCCCGGCATTGTTAATTAAAAAATCAACCTTGCCAAAATCAGAAACTACCGATTTTCCCAGCTCGGCCATAGCGGTGAAATCAGAGACATCCACCGCGTATGCCCTGGCGCATTGCGCATGCTCTGCATTCAGTTCATCGGCACTGCGCCGGGCATTCTCAGCAGTTCGGCTGATTACTGCAACTTTCGCACCTCCATGGGCTAATCGACTTGCAATAGCATTGCCTATCCCCCGTCCTGCACCCGTCACAACAGCCACCTTGTCAGCAAATTCAGAAGACATTACAACGACTATCCGCACAGCCCCCCCGTCAAGCAACTGCGAAATTTCCTTTGCAAGGAAAACAAACATCCTGCAACTGAAACTCCGCTACCCGGATCGACAGGGATAGAATTGCTCATCCTCCTACTTTCCCTGCAGCGGAACAATCGGCGTATCCCAGCCTGCCATATCCTCAGGTTTAGTGCCGCTCCTGCGCCTGCCCCTGCCATGCCTCCAGGTCGCATTATACGGCCCTACAAACCCCACCTCGGCATCAACGGCAATCTTGTCCTCCAGGCCCGAGGCCCACAGGCAGGCATTGACCAGCAATCGCCGATAGCCATCATTCTCAATGTCATTGGAAGCGCCATAGGTGGTGGTAAAAACCCTCCCCTCCATCTTGCCGTCCTTGCCCTTGTAACTGCGTGTCCAAGCGGCGGGAACCGGCTTCATTTTCTCGTTTGGAGGCGAATCCGCTTGCATGCCGTTGAGGGGCTGTGCCATTGCCAACACTTCACTGGGTTGCAGTGGATTGGAATTGTACCCGCCACACTGTGCCCACATCGCACTTACCCCGCGAAGAATTGGATGATCTTTTTTCCCAGGAACAATGTCAATTCGTGTACTTGAGCGATGATTCCCTCCGTAGTGACCCGCCCACTTCTCACCGAGAACCTGCCGCCCCCACCCATCCTTGTAATCTTTTCCACCGTAGCCGTTCGAGTATTTCGCCCACTTGCTGTTGCCAGGGATCTTGAACCCATGCGTCGCTGTTCGCAAACCTACGATTGGCCCAGCACGATGCAGATAATCAACAAAATGCTGCATCTGCTCATCAGGCCAGTTCTGAAAACGGGTGAATACCACCATCAGGTCAGCAGATTTTAACGCCTCCATGCCCGGCACATTCGAGTGCCCCGGAGCAATCTCCCCCCGGGCATTCACCCCAAATAATACGCTGCACTTGAAGCCGTGGTGCTTTGAGAGGATCCGCGCCAAAGCCGGCAGGGTCTCCTCCGAACGGTATTCATGATCACTGGCAATGAATACGATATGCTTACCTGCACCCACCCCAGATTTGCCCTCGTAAATCAACTGCGCCGCATCATTGTCAACTACAGCTGCAAACAGGCAGAACAATGGCAACAATAATTTCATCAGCTGATATTTAACACCAATCAAATCCCTGCGCCAACAATTAACCCTGTCAAAAGGCTTGAATCCTGCTCTCACCCGTGAATGCCCTCACACGGTCAAGATAAATGTGACGACTGTCACGTCATTGAAAAAATAGCAGTCGCTTGTTTTATTATTTAGCATTAAGAACTTGTCTTGATGCTAACACGCTTGGGATTATTTGTCTTGGTAACTGGCTGTTCACCACTTTGGGGACAGGACGAATTTAATGCCGTGGATGAAGGCAAGAATATCTTCGCCACCATGGGATGCATCGAATGCCACGTCGTTGCCAAGGATGACAACTCACTTAAAACGGGCCCCAGCCTCTACGGCCTGTTCACCACTGATGCCCGTAACCGTCAAGTTGGCATCACCGGCAAGACTGAACGCAGGACAATCACTGCCGACAAAACCTATTTCCTAAACTCAGTGCGTCAGTCATGGGATGTGCTGGCAGTGGCTGAGGACGGTCCAACCAAAGGTGCTGTCTACCTTCCAGTCATGCCAATGTACCCTAAGGAGATAATTTCCGATCAGGATCTCGAATCAGTTTGGCACTATCTGCGAACATTGACAGAACCCGGAAAATCAGGTCCGGCCAAGGTAATGCACAAGAGGCAGAAAGCAGCCCCGGTCAAAAGCCTGCTGGAAATTCCCAACGAGGTGCTGGTGACGACCCGTGCACGTGTCTACCGCGCACCGTTGCGCGGCTCCAGCGGACGTGCGTTGCATGTCGGGTTGCCCAACGGCATGAACTACACCTTTGATCCCCGGCTTCTCTCGGTGCGTAATATCTGGGCCGGCGGTTTTCTCAACCTTTCCGAGGAGCGCAGAGGACGCGGGCGACCAGGCTCCCCCCGCGGAAAAGGTGCGCGTGCCTTTATCGAGGGCGGAGCAATTCTGCAGCCTCTGCAGCGCTCGGGCAGTCCCGTTGATTTCGAGTTCAAGGAACCGGATGTTCTCGATCACGCTGCCATTGAGCGCTGGCTCTGGGAAAAACGTGACTTCCCGGAACTTCAGGCATCCATGGATGCGGAATTTCTCGGTCATTCTCTTGATTCGGAAAGCAGTAATCCCCTGTTCCACTTTCGCGTCGGCGAAAACACCTTTTCACAGACAGTGCAACTCACCAATGATGGTCGAGTGGAAATCGTGCTGCGCGGAAAGCCTCTTCAGTCTCAGAAATTCAAGATTTCCGACAAAAATCTGTCCGATCTCAAAGTACAGGGCGGAACCCTGAGCGACGGCATCTGGACTCTCGGCCCCAAGGGCGGGGCAGTTCACACATTCAGTGCCCGTCTGGCAGGCGGCCTGGTGGCAAGGCAACGCATTAATCGGGAGGAAGACTGGTCTCCGCAAGCTCTGGTACGCAACCCGGGTAAGGTCGGTCGCCAACCACTTGAACTTCCCGCCGGTTACTCAATGGAAAGCTGGGAATCTCCAAAGGACCTTTACGGGCGCAATCAGTTGTTCGAGCCCACAGGCATCGGGGTCGCCAAGGACGGCACCATTGTTGTGGCAACCCGCACTGCAGGGGTATGGAGAATACGTGACAATAAATGGACGATGTTTGCGGAGGGAACCTACGAATGCCTGGGGGTCTGGATTGAGGACGACAAGGGCGACCGCGTGGCAGTCATGCAGAAACCCGAACTCACGCGCATGATTGATTCCAATGGCGATGGACGTGCTGATCAGTTTGAAACTGTCTGCGACGACTACGGATTCCACGGCAACTACCACGAATATGCACACGGCCCAGTTAGAGATGCACAAGGAAACTACTATTTTACCCTCAACCTTTCACACGGCGGCAGCCCGCGTGTCTCCTGGCGCGCAGGCGGTCCCCACATGGGCTCGATGGGCGGATACCGGGGGTGGGCCTGCCGGGTAACGCCTGAAGGTAAATTCGAACCCTATGCTAACGGCCTGCGAAGCCCGGCGGGTCTGGGAATTGATCCTCAGGGACGACTTTGGTATGCGGAAAATCAGGGCGAATACGTAGGCTCATCCAAAATTGTGCCGCTTGAACAGGGCAAATTCTACGGCCATCTCTCCGGACTCGTCAGCCTGCCCGGCAACATGAACCCGGACTCACCTGCATTAAAGTTCGACAACTGGAAAGACAAGATCCGCAAAGGAGCTGTCTGGTTGCCGCACGGCAAACTGGCAAACTCTCCCGGACATCCCGCATGGGATATCACTGCCGGTAAATTCGGTGCCTACGGGGGCCAGATGTTCATTGGTGACCAAACTCTGTCAACGCTACTGCGTGTAGTCACCGAAAAAGTCAAAGGCGCTGACCAGGGATGCGTAATTCCTTTCGCCCGCGGGCTTTCCTCAGGCGTTATGCGCCCGGTATTCCTCCCCGATGGCAGTATGCTCATTGGTCAAACAGGTCGCGGCTGGGGCGCACGCGGGGGAAGCCAGTCCGGCCTGCAGCGGATTGTATGGGACGGGAAAACCGTGGCGGGAGACATCGCATACGTGACAGGCAAAAGCACTGGCTTTGAAATACACCTTACTCGGCCCCTTGGGGAGGGGATAAGCTCAGACGTACTTGCAAAGGTATTCAAGATCCAATCATGGTTCTACACCAACACCGGACGCTACGGCTCTCCGGAACACGAGCGCCGGGAGGATGCACTCAGCTCAGCAGTAATATCAAGGGACCGCCGCTCAGTTGAGCTTGAGATCACTGATTTTGGCAACGGTGACAAATGGCTGGATCGGATCTACCACATCCAGATCGTTGATGCCGCCGGGCTCTTTGACAAGGCTCCCTCCTGGAAAAGGCTCGAAGCCTATTTCACTTTGCGCGCAATCCAGAAGTAAGTCACATCACATACAGCAGGTTTTCCGGTAGAATATTTACAGGCGCGCTGAACCCTTTTTTCAGCAGAATTGCCGCATGTATGATATCTCCGATCCTTCCTGCCATGCGACGAGCGCCATGTCCTGCTCCCGCATAGTTTATGATGCGTCAGCCCTTATGATGGCTGCAACCTGCATTTTCACATCATCAATTACTAGTTCTTCTTATAGACAACCGGTTTGTTGTAAAGGGTCTTCTTCCCAGCTCCGAAACCGGTAACCGCATATGCTGCGAGAGAAACATCGGGATTAACGCGGAAATAACATCTTAACCTGATGCTGGGCAGAAAGACCTCCACTTCTCCATTTGTAACTTCTCCATCAGCCTTACTAACCAATATCCCCTTGTCGTTGCGAACCTTCCACTCTCCGGAAGCACCCATGAAACTGCATTTCCCTCTTGCTGATAAAGTGAGCTTTTTAAACTTCTTTCCCTCTCTTGCCACGTGAATGCCAACGAGATTCACCCTCGTTACCGTCGCATTTTTCCCGGTGGATTTTGATGGCGCAGCCTGTGTAAATGATATGATGAACAGACTGCAAAACAAGGACCAAAGGGGGGTTTTCATAGCTTTTGCTTTGTTGAAAAGCAGTTTACCACATTTATGCAAGAAAACTAATCCAAACCCAAACTCCGGATGCCCGACGGTGTCAGGAAAATCATCAGTGCCTTATGGCAAGCAAAACCGCGGCATCTACCTGATTCTTCCTACCTATTGCCCGTCACTTGCAGTGGGTTCGGGTTCTTTCGCGCTCTGTGCTTTAGGGCTTGAGGCATGCCGAGCCTGCCATTGCTTAACAAGTTCGTTGGATAGTTCCACCTGCTCGGCAGTGAGCTTTGCAGTTAACTGCTTGAGAGCATCTTTAGCCTCCGGATTCTTCTGAGCCGCAGCCAACGTAATCCATTTGTGGGCTTGGACCAAATCCGACTCCACACCCCTCCCCAAGGCATACACCAATCCCAGCGAAAGTTGACCCTCGACATCACCCTGCACCGCTGCCTGAGCCAGCCACCTGAACGCCTCGACCGGGTCAGCCTCAATCCCGTCACCCTCAAGATGCATCAGGGCTAATGCTACCTGAGCACCTGCGTGGCCAAGTGCCGCAGCTTGGTGGTAACATGTAGCGGCACGGACCGCATCCTTCTCCAAATGACTTCCTTCATGATAGAGTGTGCCCAATTGAAACTGCAACCCGGTAAAATCACCAATGGCCCCGGTTTTCTCAACCGCTAAAGCAATCTGCTGCATAGCGGAGGCTCTTTGCTTCCCGTCCTCCAGCCGGTCAAGCAACCTGAGCGCTTGCTGTATCACAACCGCGGCATGTTCCTGAATCGCATTGGCAACCGCAACCGACTGCGCTAGGACAATCTGGACTTGCTCCTGGTCATTGGATTCATTGATTGCAGCAATGATGCTTTCAAGCGCGGCAACCTTGCCATCAATTGTCTTGATCTTACCCGCCGTATCCACCGCATTCGCCAGCGATGATTTTGCATCGGCGGACAGGCCCGTCTTGCCCTGAGCTACTGCCATATGCGCTAACGCAGTCGCCAGGCAGGCTTTATCCGCAATGGATCCGGTGATCTTCACTGCCTTGGCAAGCACCATGGCGGCTTTGTCGTTATCCCCATTCTGGGCAAGAGTGCCGGCTAACCGGGCCAGCACCGCCACCTTTTGATCCGCTGCCTCAACATTGGCAACCAGAGAAATGATAGGATCGTCTTCGATCTTTAATTGCTCGGCAATTAAAGACGATTGCACCCTGAATTCGGCAAGTTGCTCGACCTCTTTGAAATTCCTCAGTGAGGCAGACAGTTCTTTTATCACCCCAAGCTTGGTCTCGACATCCTCAAGCCCTTCGATGATGTCAAGTGCCAGCATCAATAACGCATTAGCAGGAACCGCTTCATCCCCGTGCAAATTCGCCAGCGCCAAATTGCCCAACACACGAACCTTGTCGACGGGATCCTCCACCTTGGCAACGATTGCAAGTAATGGATCATCGGGCAATTCATCCTCCGGTTGCGGTTGTTCATTGACCTCCGGTGTTTGCTCCTCCGATGAATCCGCCGTATCTGCTTCCGGAGACTCCGCCGTACCCGCTGCCGGAGACTCCGTCGTGCCCGCTTCCGGTGGCTCTGTCGTGCCCGCTTCCGGAGACTCTGGGATTCCGGCTTTCTTGTGAGGGGTGCGCGCCGGGGTTTCCCAGCGGTTAGACAAGAAATTCAGAACCGCAATGCAGGCTATCACCAGCACTCCGGACATCATAATTACTTGGGCCCGCTTCTTCATAACCTTTTCCTTTTGCATGCCTATCGTTCAGCGGCGCGGCACAGAATGTAATCGTTTCTTTGCATGATCATTGCCGTTGTTCAGGCTGCGCAAAGCGTCAATGTCTTCTCTCATTTTCACCTGCTGGGCCTGATAATACATCTCCGAGTAAAAGAACGCGCGGGCAACATCTCCATCAATAAGTTCAATATCCTTTTCCTTTATCCGCGGCATGAGCAGTAATCGACCACGGGTAAAATTTCTCAGACTGAGCGCAATCCTCTCAGTGTTCAATTCCACGGTCTTCTTCATAAGCAGGGCATATTTAAGCCGGGTCACGTCCTGCTTGTTGTGCAACAACACGGTAAATCTTTCCTGCCCGGCCTCCGCTGACTGATTCATTTCCCACAGTTCCCTGGTCCACTCCTCTTTGCTGGCACAATCCAGCAGGGAAACCTCAGGAACCGGTTCACTGAAAATGGAGGCAGCATTGCCGGAAGAGCGCTGCATGTTGAATGTCAATGCAATCGCCTTTATTCCGCCCTTATCGCTCAGTATATCCGGGGCCTGGGCCTTAATATATTCCTCCAGGAAACGAACTCGATACCCGGATCCTATCTTGCGGTCTTTCTCAAAGAATATAATTTTCTCGGCATCAAGGCCCTTTTGCAAGTCACGCCGCTTCAGAACCTCATAGATCTGCCGATAACAAAGGATGCTTTCTCCCGGAACGGCATCGCCGTGGAAGCTGCTGTAGGGATATTTCTCCGCCAGTTCCATGTCTTTTGAAACCACACGAGCGATCTCCGCCTTCATCCTCTGGAGTTCCCTGTTTTCGTAGAGGTAGTTAAGGTCAAACGTGTCTTCAGAGCGAATACGATAAGCGTCACGGAACAACTGATGCCCGACACTGTCGAAGGCATCCTCATCCATCGGCATGTTCTTGCCGATGACGTGCCCCTCCGGGAGCACAAACGGGGTAAGCACAATGATCACTTCACGCTTCACGACAGTAACCCTCTTGCTTTGGAACAACCTGCCAAGTAACGGCACAGAACCCAGTAGAGGCATCTTGTCGATGGAAATTTGCTTATCCTTGGCAATCAGTCCGCCAATAATGAAAGGCGTGTTATTTGCCACCCGAACATAGGTGCGTATATCTCGCCTCGAGATGGTGGGAGAACTGGCAAGTATCACGCCGGCAGCATTCCTGACAATGACATCTGCATCGGGAACTCTGGCTGACACTTCAGCGTTCACCTGCATGCTCACCTCATCTCCCACGGAGTCAATACGGGGGCGCAAAGCGAGGGTAATACCCGCTTTTTTGTCCGTGAAGCTCGTGCTCGCATAGTTTCCCGAAGGAGAATATGAAGTGTTGGCAACAGGAATTTCCTCGGAAACATTGATATATGCCATGCGATTATTGAGCGCCAATACGCTGGGACGGGAAAGCACCTCAGCTTCGCCCTCACGAACAAGCGCCTTGATTTGAGCATTAAGGTTTCGGAAAACTCCACCTTGCCCGGCTCTGGTCACCAGGCTGAGCGTCTCACCTGCTCCGGGATATGCCAGGCTCCCAATAGTCAAGCCATCCAACTGGGAATTGATGAAATTACCGTTTTTGGGCACTGAAGCTGCCCTCGTCCACTTGACTCCCAACTCATGGAGTGCCGTTGATGAGACCTCCAGGATCAATGCCTCAATGATAATCTGACGGGCCGGCCTGTCGATTTCGTTGCCCAGGATTTCCAGCAACCCGCTCAGTTGAGACGGCTCATTTTCATTATGGAAAACAAACAGTTCATTAAGCGGATCCGTCTCTGTCTGGGGAAATTTCTCCTCCACCTTGGGAACCGTCTCGTGAAACGTCGTCCCCGGCAATGCAATCACCACCGGCAACGCGGCCGGATCGATTACAGCGTCCGCCTTCCCAATCGTGTAGCCGTGCAGGGCCAGCATTTGGGTGGCCCGCAGGGGATCAATGTAGCTAAGCGCAACCCGGCGTGAGGCAATCTTCACCGTGCCCCCGGCCGGAAGCCTGGACAACTCGCTAATCGCCTGTTGCAGCCACGGTTTTACATCAGCGCCGACAGCTTCCACTGCTGTCGCAGGGGACTGCTGTCCTCCTGCAGAATGAACGCAACTCATGAATACCCATAAGCATGCCATCCTCTCCAGATTGATCCTAAGTCTCATTGCCTGATTCATTCTTGTTATTTTCTTCCGGTTTTTCATCAAGAAAACTTGCAAAAAAGGTCTGCTCCTGGCTCTTCTTCTTCTTTGGCCACAAGCTCATTACCTTCCTTATTGTCGATTGCCTTTCCACTTGAGGATCAGATTTCATTTCCTCAACAGCCTTTTCCGCTATCAATCTCGCCTCCTCCGTGGCCTCAGCTTCACTGGCCTCAAGTTGATTCTGCAAAGCTGTGTTGCGGACAAGAATCGGTTCAAACTTTTCCCGCTTGATTTCATACAGCAGGACTTCCGTTGTTGCGCTCACCGTGGAATCACGCCACTGCTTGCCCAACATCGCCCCCTCGCCAAAATGCTGCCCGGCGCGGATTGTCCTGGTTTTCACTCGACCGGCATTCCTGACACCGACATAGCTGCTCAGCAGTCCCTCCAGACACAAAAACATTGATGCCGCCACGTCCTCCTGCCGATAGAGAATATCCCCCTCCTTCAGGCAGTGCTTCTCCATCGTGGCAAATAATTCCTTGAACTCCCCTGGCGCAAGGCCGCACAACAATTCCGTCCGCGTTAGAAGTTGGTAGAGATCCCCGTCCAGAGACACATCAAGCGAACGTTTTTGACGTCGCGAAAGAAACACTTCCTCTTTGGAATGAGCAGGCATGATCCCCGAGTGGAGCAGATGATCGAGAACAGTGCGGTTAACCACGTGCAGGGATTCATTGGGGGAAATATACTTCGGAAGAATAAAGTAGCGGAGTTCATAAACCATTCCCTCGAGAGTTGATTCCTTCATTCTTACCTCCGGTTCAGGATCATGAAGAATGCCCTCATTCTCACATGCCGCCAGCATGCCCGCAGTCAATACCCTGACCGCCCTTTCAGAAGGAATTTCAAAATCAACCATAAAGTCCAAGTCCATTCGAAAGTGAGGCTTAGGTTCCATGTAATTAGTCACTATGGTTTCCCCCAGCTTGCTGTTAGGAATCACCACCATGTTGTTTCTCGTTGTGCGCAGCCGCGTTGTCCGCCAGTTGGTCTCAATCACCTCTGCGACGATATGCGTCTCCTTGCGATTCTGGTGAATCATGATCCAGTCACCCATCTTGAACGGACGGTCCACATGGATGGCAAGCCCCATGAAGAGATCGAGAATAACCGTTCGCAACGCCAGTCCAATCACGATGCTGACGACTCCCGATGCTGCAAGAAGCTTGGTGGTGTCCTTATTAAATACCGTTGATGCAACGATCAACCCGGTGATTGAAAAAATGAGGATGGATGTCACGTCCTTGGGTAAACGCGGTATGCGTCGATCGGAAATCCCGCCAATAAGTCCATCCCAGAAAAACACTGAAATCAGCCTGTTGAACAGGAACGCGGATGACACCCATGCTCCAATCTGTACCCCATAGAAAAACACCGACTGGGACACGAAACGCCCATTTTCTATAAACACTCCGTAGATGTCGCCATGATTTAAGAGCGTCAGGAAAAACGCCACAAAAACCCCCGCAGGCACCCAGATGCGACCTATGATTTTCACAATTCCCCACAACGGCGTATTACCTCACGGCCGATTGGGCTATTTCCTCCTAGAACTCCATGATTATTAACAGAACAAGTTGATTAACAAGACAAGATTATTAATCATAATCAAACGATTTGAAATGATTTTATGCGATTTGTAGCGCCTTGCAGAAATCCGGTTGCTGAAGTGCCCTGGCAGCAATTTCTCCCCGTTTTCATCTCCTTTCCTGCGAAGACTGGAATCCCCCCTCTTTAAAGACCTTGCGGGACAAGGCTTCACTCTGCTCTAAACAGCGCGGATTTACGCCCCTTAACCGTAAATTGCCTTGAAAATACGTCTAAAGGACCTGGCAACGTCATCACCCAGCAACAAGGCACAGGGAATCAGGTAAAGGGTGATGCTGGTTGCAAACAACACGCCAAAGCCCAGAGAAACCGCCATCGGAATCAGGAACTGCGCCTGCAGGGAACTGTCCATCAGAAGGGGCAATAGCCCGGCAAAAGTTGTCAGGGACGTAAGCAGGATTGGGCGAAACCTCCTCCCGCCCGCCTCCAGGGCGGCTTCCCGCAAGGTCATGCCCTCACGACAGCGCCGGTTGATGTAGTCGACCATCACCAGCGAGTCATTGACCACTACGCCAGCCAGAGCCAGCATGCCGAAAATCGACAGGTAAGAGGGTGTAATTCCCATGATCATGTGCCCGAGCAATGCTCCAATAATTCCGAAAGGCAGGGCCAACAGGACATAGAAAGGCTGGGTTACGGATTTAAAGGGAATTGCAAGCAATGCGAAGAGGGCAAAAAACAGGGCAACAAACGCAATGATAGTACGTTTTCTGGATTCCTCATGCTCGGCGATGTATCCCTTAAACTGGAAAGAGAGTCCCTTGCCTTCACTAACGAGACGCTCAATTTCCGGGATCAGCTCCTTTGCAATACCGACAATATCAACATCCTCATCCTGGGGAGCCGCTCCAATACGAATCACCTCGGCACTATCGTTGCGCTCCACAAAGGTGGGTGCCTTTGTGGGTTTGACGTTGGCCACCGTGCTGAGCGGAACCTCTGCACCACTGGCAGTGCGTATCTTCATCCGGTCAAGGGTATGCAGGGAACGGCGTTCCTTCCTGGGCAAACGCACCATGATCCGGATCTCATCCGTGCCGCGCCTGATGCGCTGTGCCTCCTCTCCATAGAAGGCTTGACGCACCTGGCGCGCCAGTGACTGCTGGGTGAGTCCCAACTCGGCAGCGCGCGATTTAAGGGTAAACTCCAGTTCGTCCTGACCTCGGTTGATCTGTGCCCAACTGCCGTTAATACCCTGGTAAGCTCCCAACAACTCCTTGATGCGCTGGGCAATCTCGTTCTTCTTCTCGGAATTTTTCCCGCGCAGTTCAAGCTCCAGCGCCTCTGGCTGCTTGTCTTCCTCATCGTTACGCTTGCCGGTAAGTTCAGCCCGGATAAAAAACGAGTCCGCCTCCTCGATTTCACCAACCAACTCTTTCCAGCGAACGGCAATCCTGCTGTTTTTCGGTCCCGGCTCGGAACGCAGGCTTGGCGGAAGAACCTCAACAATCACATGTCCCCGCGAATGGTCGTAGCGGCCGCCAAGGCGGGAGGAACCTGTAACTGCAGCAACGTTTTGAATAAGGCTCCTGCCGGTGCCAGGATCAACGAAATCCTTCTTTAGTTGCCCAGTCGCAGCGGTGATGCGATCAATAATTTCCCCGGTTCTTTCAATAGGCAGGTCGTTGGGCAAGTTCAGGGAAGCGGTGACCTTGAGGTTCTCAACCGAAGGAAAAGAGGAAAAGCCCATACGCCCTCCGAGAACATAGCCTGCCATTGCCAGGCCCATCGCAATAAAAACCGAAAGAACAGCGACGCGATGACGAACGGCAAACTCAAGGGAAGGTTGATAAATCCCCGTCACAAATCGCACGAGACTGTTGGCCATCGCCTTCTGAAACCGGCCGAATAGCCCAAGACCCTCACCACGCAGCCGCACATGCTTGAGATGAGAGGGTAGAATCAGTTTGGATTCAACCAGGGAAAACAACAGCACAGGTGCCACCACCTGGGGAATTTGACCGGCAAAATCGCCCCAGCGTCCGTCAAAATTGAGCAACGGCAGGAAAGCCACAACCGTGGTTAACACCCCGAACGTTACAGGCACTGCAACCTCCTTGGTGCCAAGCACCGCGGCTTCTGTGGGATCCATTCCCTGCTGCAAACGGGAATAGACATTCTCGCCGGTAACAATGGCATCATCAACCACGACACCGAGCACGATAATAAATCCGAACAGGCTCATTACGTTGGCGGTGATTCCAAATTCCGGCATCAGCATGATTCCCCCGGCAAAACTGACCGGGATGCCAACCACCACCCAGAATGCAACCTTTGGGCGAAGAAATACCCCAAGGATGAGGAACACCAGAACACAACCCTGTAGCAGCGATGAACTCAGTGTTCCCAGCCTGCCGCGCATGGAAAGGGAAGTATCGTTCCATGTATAAAGATGGATCCCCTCCGGGAAGGACGTTGCTGACGACTTGACGTAGCCTTGAACTTTGTTGGAAATATCAATTGCGCTCTCTGTGTCGCTTCGCAAAATCCTGACAAACATTGCCGGGTCACCATTGAAAAGGGTAATTACCTTGTTCTCCTCAAATCCGTCCCTCACCGTTGCCACTTCGCCAAGCATCACCTCGGCCCCGTTTGCCGCACGCACCGGGATCCGCTCGAACTCCTCTTTAACATAGGCCTGACCGCGAGTGCGAACGACCAGGGTGCCACTGTCACTGTTAATCGAGCCGGCCGGCAAATCGATGGATGATCGGCGAATCGCATCGGCCAATTCCTGAAACCCAAGGTTATAGGAGCGCAATTTCTCCATCTTGGCCTCCACAGATATCTCATAACTGCGCTCACCCTGGATATCAGCCCGGCTGATACCTTCAATCTCCAGTAAATCCTGATATACACGATGGGTCACCTCGCGCAATTCACTTTCAGGAAGATCGCCCGTAACCGCAACACTGAGCACCGGGAGATGCCTTGAGAAATCAGGAATGATGATCTTGGGGGTTTCGGTTTCCGCAGGAAATGTTGAGATGCCCTCTACACGCCCCCTTATCTGCTCACGCAACTCACGCAGGTCTGTTCCTTTCTCTGGCTTGAAGTAAAACTTAGCAAGACCGCGCATGCCATCCGAGTTAACTTCCCGTATTCCTGTTAATCCCTCAAGCGCCTCCTCCACCGGGATCAGGACTCCTTTTTCAACATCCTTCGCAGTGGCTCCCCGGTAAGGAATTTCCATGTAGATAATTTCCCATCCACTGTCAGAAGGAATCACCTCAAGGGAAACTCTGAAGAAAGCGCTGTGCAGCCCTGCCAGCAAGATTCCTATCATCAGCAGGTTGGCAGCAATACCATTGTTGGCAAACCAGCGAATCATGTGCTCAGGAAGAGGATTTCTTCACGCCCGCCCCCGATCCAGCTGCTGTGTCAGCGGCTGCATCCGGCTCTTCCTGAGCCTGGTCAGGAATAATCTCCACCCGGGCACCGTTTGGCACATAAGCCATCGGGGTGGTAGCCAGCAGATCGCCGTCAGCAATGCTCTCCTCCCGGATGATAATATACTCCTCATTGCCCCGAATCGGTTCAATGTTGAGCCCCCTCACCGTGTAATCCGCCTTATCGACAAGATAAATGCGCTTGAGCTGCCGCACCGCTCTGCGCGGCACCCTGATAACGTCCTTTATAACTATGCCGGGTATGGACGCAATTACAGGCTGACCAATACGCAAAGACGGCAAGCCGGATTCCTTGCCGAACGGATCACCGATGCGGGCAATTGCGAAAAGTTCCAGTGAGTTCTGATCCAGGGCGCCCTCAGTGCGCACAATCATTGCCGTCCATCTCGTCACATTACTCTCATCAAGCGCATCACTGAGAATAACATCAACAGGCGAATCACCGGGATCTTCCGGCAAATCAAGGAACCTCATCTCCGTTGCGCTGATTGGCAGACGAACTTCTGCGTAATCGACTGCAAAAATTCTTCCCAACGCTGTCCCTCCGGTAATAGCCTGGCTGATTCCGACCAAACGCTGGCGCACACGCCCATTAAAGGGGGCAAGCACCTTGGCTCGCTGTAGGTTGCGCTTAGCCTGCGCGAGCTGCGTTTTCGCCGCCTCAACCCGTGCCTCAGCCTCACGCAACTGCGGCAGACGAAGCACAAGCTCGTTGGGTTCATCCTCATAACCAAGGTCCTCCCAGTTACGACGCGCCTGCTCAGCACGGGCTTTCTCCTGAGCGTGACCGGCGGTTGCCTGCGCAACTTGAGCCTGCCCCCCCGCCACCGCCGCGGCGAAATCCGCCTCCTCCAACTGCACAAGCACATCGCCCTTTTCAAAGAACGCGCCATCCTCAAATTGCGGATCAATGCTGACGATGCGCCCCGGGACCTGGGATGTCAGCGTGATCTCATTGTGCGCACGCACGATGCCGCTGGTCTCAACACTAGTCGTGTAATCCTCAACCTTAAGCTCAATCACCTTGGTTCTTAACCTGCGGGCAACACCTGGTGTTTTTTTCTGTTTTTCCTGAGGTGTGGACAGCATTAAAAATGCCACTGCTCCAGCGGCAACAATCAATCCAGGTATCGACCATCTCAAAATCCTCAGCTTCAGCGACACAACACCACCAACGTCCTGCCTGGCAGGCGTTGTCAGATCCGGGACATTGTTCTGATTGCCTTGTTTCAATTCAAGTGTGTTCCGGTTTGGATCATAACAGTCAATGATGACAAGTTTCAACGCAGATACTTGATTTGCACTGCCTTTTTTGCATTTTCATTCTCCAGGATCACCGAAATATATTCCCCTTTTTTGTCTGAACAATTCCCCGCGCCCTTGGCGCCACATGAAGCCACGCAATCACCCCAGCCGCGGGAATCCCATTTACAGGCAGCCTGCTGCCCTGCCTCGGCAAAGATGCCCTTTGCACAGTGCTCATTGTGCTTGATCTATCCGCCAGGAATCCTCTTGCGCAGCCATTTCACCACCGCCCTCCGAGTTCCCGGGAGTTCCTTTTCAACTTCAGGGCATTCCGTGTAAAACGCGGCGAACGCCTCGGCGAGACGAGGCATGCTCAAACCGGCACTTGCCATGAGCCTGGCATCAGTAAGCATATCAGGGGATCCTGCAGCAATGATGCGGCCGCTATCCATGACCACAACCATGCTTGCCCATTCGGCGGCAAAATCGACATCATGGGTGGCTGCGATGATAATTCGCCCGGCACGGTGCAAATCGTCTAAGATTACAGTGATCTCATCACGCCCGGGAGGGTCAAGTCCCGCCATGGGCTCGTCCAGCAAGAGAACCCGCCCTCCACCGGCAATCACTCCAGCAAGAGCCAACCTCTTGCGTTCCCCTCCACTGAGCTTATGCGGGGGTTGATCCCGACGATTCCACAATCCCGCCTGCCGCAGAGCGCTTTCGATACGTGCAGCTTTTCCCGTTTCCGGAATACATAACTGCCTGGGGCCGATGGCGACGTCCTCTTCCACCGTCAGGCCAAGGATCTGGTCGTCAGGATTCTGGAAAAGCATGCCAACCTCCTCGCGGACACGGGAACGGCTGGACTTGCTCAGTATAATATCTCCAACGACAATGCGCCCGCTTTGCAAGGGTAAAACCGCATTCAGGTGCAATAGCAATGTTGTCTTGCCAGCGCCATTGCACCCGAGGATAGCGACTTTTGCCTGCGCAGGAATCTCCAGACATATACCGTGCAGGGCGTTCCCGCTCGCGCCGGGATAGCAGTAACTGACGTTCTCGATCTCGATTGAGGAGGTTGCAGGCATGACAGGAGAATCATCAGCATTACACCTTGAAGCACGCGCGACAACCTGAGAAGCAGCGCGTTCCCGGGTTCGCAGGAACAATAACGACAGCATTTTCCCGGTCGCCTGGATTAGCCAGATCCCCCGATGCACGACCCGTGATCTCAATGCCTGGCGCATTGAAGAAACCTCGCGACTTAGAAGAGAAAAGTTGCAGTAGGTTGATCGCAATATAGCAACCAGCCAGCGCGGAAACCGCAAAGATTCCATAGCGGGAAACATTCGCTGCGGCGGCAATTTCCAGGTGACCCATGACAACCAAAACATAACGCCAAGGAGTTTGAAAGCTGCAATACTGCCACGGCGCAGACCCTCAAGACTGACCCCGATGCCAAATACGGAGACATTCTCACCCTGACCTATCAATGGCAGGATCAGCATCGCTGCGATTAACCCGGGAACAATCAACAGGCACCGTGAAAGCATATATGCCGCGGGCACCCTCATGAAGCTTATCGTCACCGCTGAAAAAATCGCCAGCAACCCATGCCAATAAACAGCTGCCGTCAGCGGGAACAATGCGATGAATAACACAATCGCCAGGCATCCCCCAAGCGCTGCGGCATCGCTCCCTCTCTTATTAGTCGTTGTGCTGAGGATCGGCGGCATCTTCCTGTTTAATTCCCAGTTTCTCCATCACGAACTCAAGGCCGTCAGGTAACTGACTCGAGAATCGCACAACCAGCAGCAGCAGCAGCGCTATCAGGAGTAATTTCCGCGGGGAACTTGAGAGCAATCTGTGCATTGTTGTTGGTGACGTGTAAGAAATCGGGCAATCAGGACGGTGGCTCCGCCTTCAGCAACCCCTATCAGGGCGTGCACGGAAAGCATCAGAAGCATAATGATTTTTAACTCGGCCTGACCTGATAGCCACAGTTCTACCGCCGCCAGCAGGGCGGCGACAATGCTGGCAGTCCAGCCGCCGAGGAACGCGGCAACAGAATCGCGGCAAGTCCACGCCCTTTCCCCCGCTCCCGCAACCCTCCCGCGAATACCCAGATACATCAGGTAACCCAGTCCCGGCCCGACAATAGCTAGGTTCAGGACATTGGCGCCGAGAGCCACGATGCCCCCATCCTGAAACAACATTGCCTGAATCACGAGGACAGCAGTCATTACAAGCACACTCACTCGCCACCCCAACAGGATCGCAACCAGGACGCCACCGACAACGTGCCCGGAAACAGCGGAAGCTACCGGAAAATTAACCATTTGCGCTGCAATCACAAAAGCTGCACTGGCCCCTACCATAGGTGATGCCAGTTCTGTCGCCGGAGTCTTCTTAGCAATCACGGACAAGATCCCGATACTTGTCACCGCTGTGGCTGCTATCACCGGGGCCTCAAGAAATCCATCAGAAACGTGCATCACGGGAAATTGTTAAAGTTTGCGCGGATCACTGTGCAGAAACGGCAACAGTGCAGCCATCCGGGAACGAATCGACTGCAGAGCCTTACGCAAGGGGATACTCGACGCGCCGACCGCTTTGACCACGATGGCAGTAGCCGCAAGACGACTGGCTCCCACCAGACATTCATCACAAGAAAGATCCTCAATCCCCTTGAAATCAGCACTGCTCATGGCCTCAAGTTCGGGAGCAACAATCCACACGCAGCCGTAATAGATGTGCTGCCAGTGCGGTGGCCTCGCAAACATCCACGGAATTGTCTCCGGGGAAATCTCGGCGCGTTCAACTGCCACGGGGCGATCATTCAGAAACAGGTGAAAGCGCCAGTCCAGCTTATCGTAGGCATAAATTTCTCCCGCGGCAGTACGGCCTGGCGCCAGCATTTCTGCAAAGTAGGCGCGTCCGCCATCAGTGACATTAACGACGGTCTTCTGAGTGAGGATCGCTGCACGATACGGAATGAGCAGTTCCGGGAAAATCTCCAGCCAACCCTTGTCAGCCACCCCAAAGACTTGTTCCAGGATAACCCCCGCGCCAGTACTCGGATGAATACGGCTTGCTCCCTGATTGGTAAACAGCAATGCAGCATTCTCCTTAACCTGCACGTTACAGAACAATTGATCGCCGGAAAATAGTCCGGCTGTTGGATTGGCCACCTGGAGCAACAACACAGTCCCATCCCAGTAAGGCTTGCTGATATGAAAGGGCACTGAACAAAAAAGACTGTCCAGGTAGGTTTGCCCATTGCGATGCACTGCGTCAAATGACAGGCTGCCACTGACGGCATGAGCGGTTCTGTGGGTGTTCTCAACCATGATTGCGAACCTTCATGTCCGAGAACAGCACCTCCCGGTGAAACCATTCGCCAAGTTCCTGCAGGCCTTCGCCACTGCGTAAATCGGTAAACAGCCATGGCCGATCCTTCCGAATTCGTGCAGTGTCATTGCGCATTGACTCAAGATTCACCTCAACATAGGGAGCCAGTCCGACTTTGTTAATAATCAGCAAATCACTAAAGGCAATGGCCGGTCCCCCCTTTCTCGGAATATCTTCACCTTCAGTCACGTCGATTACGTAAATTACCACGTCGACAAGCTCCGGTGAGAATGTAGCCGTGAGATTGTCCCCGCCGCTCTCAACCAATACCAGTTCCAGGTTGCCATGCCTGGCATGCAATTCGCGAATCGCTTCCAGGTTCATGGAAATATCATCACGAATTGCTGTATGAGGACAGCCGCCGGTTTCCACGCCAATGATTCGATCAGAAGGTAATGCTCCGCTCTTTTCCAATGCCATGGCATCCTCGCGCGTGTATATATCGTTGGTAACCACCGCCATCTCGCAGTGGTCGCGAAACCGTTCACACAAAACACGCGCAAGGGTTGTCTTACCTGAACCCACCGGACCACCGATGCCAACACGAATAAGGGATTTAGTTTGCATAGGAAATAATCAAGAAAGGAAGAGGCGTGCGGGGCAACGCTCATGACGCATTGATGAAGTATCAAGAAGTGGCGCAAATGATCCCAGGTCTTCAAGCGAAACTTTGTCAGCGGTTTGGATAAGTGATTGCAACGATCGTGCGCATTCCAAGAGCAACTGCTGCACCGTTGTCTGGCCCAGGCGCAACAATTTTACCGCCGCACTGAGAACCGCAGCAAAGGTACCGTGGGCATAGGCCAGCATGGAGTTATCTTTGGGCACGCCAAGCACGTGAGCCTCAACCCCTGCCACCACAGGTGCCTGTTCACAGGGCAAGTCCAGAACCGGAACGTTATAATGCCTGGCCCACACAGATCTCAGTATTTCCATCCGCTGGCGTCCAATACGTGATGCAGCCTCACGCAACTCAAAGGGCGCACGACAGGCAGAGGACAGGTAGTCAAGCCTGACAAGTTCACCGTAATCGCCACGGCACACGGCAGCCCTTGCATGTGCCAGCAGCGGCAAGTCCACCTGTGCAAGCCCGTGTCTGACCGGCCCGCCAAGGAACTCCAGCAAAGAATCAGGATCACTGACGCTGCCGGACTGCACCATCGCTTCCAGCCCGAAGGAATGCGCGAACATCCCCACAGGATAGGCACTGTCATTGCATTGCAGCAATGATGCCAGCCAGGGATCAAACGCCGGCTCCGTGGCTGATTCCAAAAAAGTGACTGTGCTGGTATTCAAGTCCTGGGACATATTGATGGGCGGCAAAAGCGGAATGGGCGGGAGGGGTGAAAGTCTCCGTTATAATTTCAAACTTGAACACGCCTTTCTTTAACACTCGTCGTAAAGCCGGGTCATCAGCAACCAGCAGGAAAGTCTCCCGCACATCAACGGGTTGGTGTAGATTGCCGATCTGCCATGCAAGTTGCGCAATTTCCGAAGAACTGCCGGGCAATTCAATGCGTATAACCTTTTCCCTCAGTTGCCTCAACTGGTAGCAGTGCGTGGCCGTTTTATAGACACAGTTGCCGTTCTCCAGGGGACTCCCGAGCGTAAAGGCGAAATCCATGCCGTCCTTTGCCTTGCATCTGAAACGACACTTTTGAAGCTGAAAACGATCAACCTCAATAAAGACCCGTTTAAGTCCAGGGACAGGGTCGATGGCGCTCTCAATGATAGGCATTATTCGCTTAGAATAGAAAATAGCGCTGTGCCATGGGAACCACCTCAAGCGGTTCGCAGGTCAGTTCACGGCCGTCGGCTTTCACAAGGTAGGTTTCGGGATCAATCTCAATCGCAGGAGTGGCGTCATTAAAGAGCATGTCTTTCTTGCTCACCGAACGACAATTCGAAACAGGGGAAATCCGCTTACCCAGTGATACCTCAAGCCCCCGCTCACTGGCAGCACGACTGACAAAGCTCACGCAGGTCGTGTTCAACGCCCCTCCATGCGCACCAAACTGCGGCCGGTAATAGGTTGGCTGCGGCGTGGGGATCGAGGCGTTGGGATCACCCATATTCGCCATCGCAATCATGCCCCCTTTAATCACAACCTCCGGTTTAACCCCGAAGAAAGCCGGCTTGAACATCACAATGTCCGCAAGTTTACCGATTCCCAGTGATCCCACTTCATGGGAAATGCCATGAACAATCGCCGGGTTGATTGTGTATTTCGCCACATAGCGCAATGCACGGAAATTGTCAGCGGGATGACCATCGTTTTCCAGCGTGCCAAATTGCTCTTTCATCTTGTGCGCAGTTTGCCAGGTGCGGCAAATTACTTCACCAACCCGCCCCATCGCCTGGCTGTCACTGGCAATCATCGAAATGGCACCGAGATCATGCAGCATATCCTCAGCGGCAATGGTTTGCGGACGAATACGTGATTCTGCAAAAGCCACATCCTCGGGAATTTTCGAGTCCAGATGGTGGCATACCATGAGCATGTCAAGATGCTCGTCAAGGGTGTTCACGGTGAACGGACGCGTCGGATTGGTTGAAGACGGCAAAACGTTGGCTTCACCACAAACCTTCATGATATCCGGCGCATGGCCGCCGCCGGCACCCTCAGAGTGATAGGTATGGATGGTTCGACCGTCTATCGCCTCGAGTGTGCGCTCCACAAAACCCGATTCATTCAATGTGTCTGTATGAATGGCAACCTGGACATCATATTCGTCCGCCACCTTCAGGCATGAATCAATTGCCCCTGGCGTAGTACCCCAGTCTTCGTGTAGCTTCAGGCCCATTGCGCCGCCAAGCACCTGGTTGCGCAGGGGTTCAGCCGTTGAACAGTTCCCCTTGCCCAGGAACCCTAGATTAACCGGATAAGCATCGGCAGCCTCAAGCATCCGGTGAATGTTCCAGACGCCCGGAGTGCATGTTGTTGCATTGGTGCCTGCCGTCGGCCCGGTACCGCCGCCCAGCATCGTGGTAATACCGCTGGCGATCGCCTCGTCAATTTGTTGCGGACAAATAAAGTGGATATGGGCATCAATTCCCCCGGCAGTGATAATGTTACCTTCCCCGGCGATTGCCTCGGTTTCAGCACCGACGATCATCGGATGGAACTTGCCCTCCGGGTCAGGCAAAGCCGACCCGATCCCGTCCTGGATGTCCGGGTTGCCGGCATGACCAACACCGACAATCCTCCCGTTGCGAATACCAATATCCGCCTTAATCACCCCGACTTCAGCATCAAGAACCAGGGCATTGGTAATCACGACATCAAGAACATCCGCACCCACAGCACGTGCTGACTGGCCCATGCCATCGCGGATTGTCTTGCCGCCGCCAAATTTAATTTCATTGCCATAGCCGCCACCCTCAGCAATCAAATCGCGCTCCGGCTCAATGAACAACCCGGTATCAGCAAGCCGCACGCGATCCCCTGTCGTGGGACCGTATGTCTCAGCATAGGCCTTGCGTTGAATTGAGTAAGCCATAATCGAAAAGCAATCAGTTCACTGATCCAAGTTTTGCATTCACCAGCATGTTGAGGCCATGCACTTCACGATCTCCCGCAAGGGCAACGAGGTTGACCTCCCGCTCGTCGCCCGGCTCAAAACGCACTGCCGATCCGGAAGGCACATCCAGCCGGAATCCAAGGGCAGCCTCACGGTCGAATTCGAGTGCGGAATTCACCTCGAAAAAATGAAAATGACTACCCACCTGAATAGGGCGGTCCCCGGCATTGGCCACACGAATTGTCCTTGTCGCCAAACCCACGGACAGGATCAGTTTCCCCTCCCCAACAATAACTTCTCCGGGAATCATCACTCTGAGCGAACCCTAGCGAATCGGGTTGTGAACGGTTACGAGCTTGGTGCCGTCAGGAAATGTCGACTCCACCTGCACCTCGTGTATTATTTCAGCGACACCCTCCATGACATCATTGCGCGTCAGGACAGTTGTCCCGTGGGACATCAACTCGGCCACTGACCTGCCATCGCGCGCGCCTTCCATTACCTCATCGGTTATCAAAGCTATCGCTTCAGGATAATTTAATTTTACTCCCCGCGCTTTGCGACGACGGGCAACATCCGCCGCCACCACAACCATGAGTTTGTCCCGTTCTCTCGGCGTAAGGTGCATTGACTACAGTTTGCAATAATTCCCGGATATAAAAGGGCCTGCATCAGCGATGCAGGCCCTTTCAACTAAACTAAGGGGTTAGCCTTGCTTCAAAGAATGTTGAACAGGCGTGCGTCGGATCAAGCTTAAAAGCTCATTCCGATACTAATGCCGCCCGTTAAAATGCCCTCGTCAGGATTTCCGGGAATGACGTCAGAATCCGTAAAGTAGTAGGTCAATCCGGTGCTTAATGACCAAGGACCAGTCAAATCGAAACTGGTGGAGAGCCCGATTGAAGAGTAGGCGTAACCCGAGTCGCCACCATGATACCCGTCGGTGGCAAAGGCTACACTCACAGGAACCTCGAAATCAAGATCTCCGAGACTGAACCCCGGCAAAGATCCACCAAGTGAAGTGATGACACCCTCATCGTGAGTCGCACCTGCTGCGCCCTTATCCAGGCGGCCGTGAAACTTGAGAGTAGGATCAAGCGGAAGATCAAGACCGCCAATCGTTACATCGAGAATCCGCTCAGAATCACTTAGATAAATCCATTCCTGATAGCTCAGCGAAACATCAACACCGCCTGCTGCGAAGCTGATCCCGGTCCAGAAATCGATCTCCTGGAAGTTATCGCCATCAAATAGGCCATTGGCGATTGGTGAACCCTTGCCATTGAACTCAGCCCAGGAACCAAAGTTGAGGGTCACGCCATTCCCCAAGTCAAAGTTCAGGTTCAGCATGGGATTGTATTGCACGTCGTGGAAGCCGCTTCCATCGCCGTAGATATCCCGCCCCGAGGACATGTGATGAGAATTGATCCCCAGAGAGAAGCTTCCTGAAAAAGAACTGGCAGCTTCTAGCGGAGGCGCGGTTGGTCCTCCTTCACCTTCACCTGCCCGCACCGTAACAAGGGTGATGGATGTCATAGCAGCGATAATCGCGGCAACAAGATAGTAACTTTTCATGGTATGTTTAATTGGTTTTATTCTGGTAGTTAGTTAATTCAGGGCTTTTTCTATTATGGATAAAATTTCCTTCAGTCATGAGCCCATGTATTTATTAGCAATTAGCATGCCAAATCTTGGCAAACTTTGCGCCCCGGCTGATATTTTATAGGATCTCCCGACACGTATAACTGAAATTTATTAGTCCAGTAATTGCATCAAAGGAAGCAAAAAATCCCGGATATTAACGAATTCCTCAATGAAACATCCATGCGGCCGGGGGGAAATCCATGCCCTAGGAGACAGAATGGCGTATGTGCCCCTCAGACCGTGAGGTGATCAGCAACTGTCTTCTCATCCAGTTGGGAAATCTCACCGGCCTTGACGATGCGGCCCCTCTCCATGATGCAAAAATGATCACTGACCGCCAATGCGAATTCGACATACTGTTCAACAAGAAGAATGCTCATGCGTTTTTCCGCCTTCAACGCCAGCAGGGTATCCTCAATCTGGTCAATAATAGATGGCTGAATGCCCTCGGTGGGTTCATCGAGTATCAGCAGCTTGGGATCCAGTAGCAGAGCCCGCCCGATGGCGAGTTGTTGCTGTTCCCCTCCACTGAGCACTCCTCCCTTGCGTTTAAGCATACCTTTCAGGGCGGGGAATAATTCAAAAACGCGGTCGACTTGTGCGCGGGCAGCCTTGCCCTTGACCACGATGCTTATCTGGAGATTTTCCCAGACGGTAAGTCCCGGAAAAATATCACGTCCTTGCGGAACATAGGCAATGCCGGAACGCGCGCGTTCCGATGTCGTCAGACGATCCAATTGCCTGCCGTCCATGGCAATGACGCCGGACTTAGGACGAAGCAACCCGACAATGGTCTTGAGGGTCGTGGTCTTGCCCACTCCATTACGACCCATCAGACAAACCAGCTCGTTCTCCGGAACTTCCAGATTAATGCCCCTGATGATGGTCGATTGCCCATAGGCAACCACCAGATCTTCCAACTTCAATCTCGGGGAACTCATTCAGGCGACGGTTGAGTGTTTACGGCCGAGATAAACCTCGGCAACGGTTGGGTCACTTTGAACACTGTCCATGGATCCCTCCTTGAGGACTTTCCCCTGGTGCAGCACGGTCACCTTGCGGGCGATCTGCCTGACGAACTCCATGTCGTGCTCAATGACTATAATGCTGTGTTTCCCCTCGAGGCTGAGAAGCAACTCCCCTGTCCTCTTGGTCTCGTCATCACTCATGCCGGCTGCCGGCTCATCAACAAGCAGGAGCCTGGGTTGCTGGGTAAGGAGCATGCCGATCTCAAGCCATTGCTTTTGCCCGTGCGAGAGCGCACCCGCAATCACGCTTTCCATGTCCTGAAGGCGAATGGTTTTCAGGATTTCCGCAATCCGGTCCCTGGCCTCCGAATCCAGCCGGAAAAATATTGAGGAAAACACCCCCCTGGACTCAGGTAAAGACAGCATGATATTGTCGTACACGGTATGCTCCTCATATACTGAAGGAGTCTGGAACTTGCGGGCTATTCCCAGGCGGTTGATTTCATACTCGCGCAGCTTGGTAAGATCATGGTTCTCCTCACCGAAGATAATCTTCCCGGTATCGGATTTTATTTTTCCCGTAATCAGGTCAAGAAAAGTTGATTTTCCCGCTCCGTTGGGGCCTATAATTGTCCTCAATTCACCCTTATCCATATAGAAGTTGAGTTCAGATATGGCCTTAAAGCCATCAAAGGACTTATTCACATCTTCGACAGTAAGGATGAATTCCGGTAACTTGCTCATCAGGATGTTTCTTCGCCGCCCTCTTTGGGATCGACCTTCTTTTTGCGGGTTGCCACAAAGGCCTCAATCCAGTCCCGGCAAATCCGGAACCACTTGGGCAGTTTTTTACCCAGGCTGGCGATGCCTCCAGGCAGGAAAAGCACAACGACCAGGAAAATGCCGCCCAGGATAAGGATCCAGGTGTTTTCATATTCCCTCTGCGCCCAGCTTTTCAGGGCATTGATCAGGATCGCGCCGATGACCGGACCCCATATCGTGCCGCGCCCTCCCACTGCCACCCAGACAACCACCCACAGGGACTCAATCGGCCTGAAGGCAACATCCCCGTTGATTCCCGTTGCCTGCGGTAACCAGAGCGCTCCGGCGATCCCGGCGATAATTGCCGCCAGGGTAAAGATAAATAACTTGAAATTCTCCGTGCAGTAACCCGAGAACCTCACCCTGTTCTCGCTGTCACGAATCGCCGTTTGAATCTTTCCGAAACGGGTTCGCGTCAGCGCAAGCATCAGTGAAATCGTGACGATAAGCAACAGGGCGGAGAGCATGAAGAACAAGAGTTCCTTGCCGTTGGTTGATGTGGCAGGCTGTGAGTAGAGGTTAGCCCCAAGGATTTTCTTGAAGCCGGTAAATCCGTTGTTCCCGCCAAAGGTAAATTCATTGCGAAGAAAGAGAATCCAGGCCACAAAGGTGAGAGCCTGCGTCATGATGGCAAAGTAGACCCCGGTAATCCGTGAACGGAAAGCCAGGAACCCGAAGATGAGCGCCATTAACCCGGGAACCCAGATGACGGCGGCCATCGCAAACCCGAGGTTCTCGAAAGGTTTCCAGTGAGCGGGAAGCTCGGTGTAACCCAGGAAATCCATGAAGTCCGGCAGGGCTGTCTTGTAAACGGGATCCACCCCGACATTTAACATCAGGTACATCCCGAAGGCGTAGCCGCCGAGCCCGAAGAAGACGCACTGCCCAAGGCACAACAGTCCCGTGTATCCCCAAAGCAGATTCAGGCTGGTTGCCAAAACCGCCCAGCAAAGATACTTGCCATAACGCTGAAGATCGTGATTGGCGATTGCCCCGTTGGAATAGACCAGCGGCACAATGACCAATGTCACAAGGACAAATGCCGCCAAAGTGATCAGGTGAGACCGGGGAAAACGTGGTTCAGCAGATTGCATGGGTTAATCGAGACTGCGTGACTTTGCTGCAAACAAGCCACCGGGACGCACCTGAAGGAAAACAATAATGGCGGTCAAAACCAGAACCTTGCCCACTACAGGGCTATCAGACCATGCCTCAAGCATCCTGTCGGCAGTACCGATTCCCAGGGCCGCGGTTATTGTGCCGAGCAGGTTTCCAACTCCGCCCGAGACAACCACCATGAAGCTGTCGATGATATATTTTGAACCAACCTCCGGGCCCACGTTGTCGATTTGTGAAAGAAAACACCCGGCCAACCCGGCCAACCCGGAGCCGAAGGCAAAAGTGAACATGCGCACCCTTGAAGCCCTGATGCCTATACTCGCCGCCATGTCGCGATTTTGCATCACCGCCCTGATGCTCAACCCGAAGGGGGTCTTGGACATCAGGAGCCCGGTCCCCGAGACGATGATGAATGCAAAAGCGATTACAAAAAGCCGGTTGTAATTGAAGGACATGTCCCCGAGGGACACGCTGCCTATCAGCCAATCAGGGGAATTGACCTGTACATTTGCGGCACCAAAATAAAGACGGAAGCATTGCTGCAGGATCATGGAGACCGCCCACGTCGCGAGCAGTGATTCCAGTGGTCGACGGTAAAGGAAACGGATCACGCTTCGCTCCAGCAAAAGCCCAACCGTGGCAGCTGTCAGGAAGGCAAAAGGAATGGCAAGAATAAAATACCACTGCAGTGCCTCATCCCCATAAAGTCCCGTCATCCACTTCTGCATCAGGTAAGCGGAGTAGCCTCCGATCGCGATCATTTCGCCGTGGGCCATGTTGATTACCCCCATGAGTCCGAAGGTAATGGCCAGTCCAAGTGACACGATCAGCAAAACGGCTCCGTAGTTAATCCCGCGAAAGAGTGTCTCACCCCGGTCCACCCAACCCTTGTAGCCCTCGATTATCTTAACCGCCTTCGTGGCTTCACTGATCAGGTCATTGTTCTTTTCGTCTTCAGTCAACTTTTCCTGCTCGCTGATAATCCTCTTCAAACGGTCGAGCGCGCCAATGGATCGCAGTTCGCCGAGCTTGTCAGCCGCCTCGACCCTCTGTTTTTCATCACCAATGCTCAGTAGACTGATGGCCATGCCCTCCTTCAACTTCTTGAGCACCCTGGAGTTTTTTTCGATGACTGCCCTCCTCTTCAAGGCGATGAAGTATTCAGGATTTGCCTGACTCCCAAGCCTGAATGCCGCTTTCGCCCGCAGTTTCGGATCCGGATCTGAAATCCCTAGTAAATCAATGACTTTCTTGAACTGTATGCGAAGAGTTCGCGTTGTTTCTGCAGCCTTTTGTTGTGAAGGGATGACTGTAAGTGATTTGCCGGACTTATCCTTGAGCACTTCTCCGCTTCTCAGAATAAACACTTTAACAGGTTCCTTGCTGTCAGCGTTCTCCAGAAGAGCCGGAATCATTAACCCCTCGTGCTCAATGAGGAACAATTCACCACGTCGCCATGCAGTCAGTGCCTTTGATATAAAAGGATCTCCGGTCTCGAGCAGGCCCTCGAGAATCTGAATCTGTTTTTCTTCCGCAGAAATGACCGCCTCGGCAAGTTTTTCCCTGACCTCAGTAGAGCCTGAAAACGTTGCTGCTGGCAACCCGGAAATTGCCAGCAGCAGCGTTACAATTGAACCTAGAATTCGCATTAACAGGCAGCGGTTAACCTTTAGCCTCGCTTCCTATGCGCAACATCTGGTGATTTCAAGAACCGTTCACTTTCTTATGATGAGCAATACAAGTGTTGTTTGAAACAAAGCGGTTCCCCCCTGAGCAATGTCAAGGCTACTTGAAAGTCCCCTTCAGGAACGGCAAGCCAACCACATTATCGAAGGATTTAACCACCTTGAATTGTCCATCAGCGAGAGTCTCACCGATGTAGACATTTTTCGTTAGGTGGTGATTCTTCTGGGAAGTGACTGTTCCTGCCGGACCATCGAATGAAATACCTTCCTCCAAAGCCTTCATGACCGCCGTGGGATCAAATGTTCCTGCCTTCTCCACTGCCGCCTTCCAAAGATACACCCCGTTGTAGGAGAGTACCATAGGACTGCATGTGACCCGGTTCTCCTTGACAATACCCGTCACATTCGTGCCGGCGAGCCAGTCCCCCCAGGCCTTCGTGAACTTGTTGTTTGCCGGCGTGTCGAGCGACATGAAGTATGTCCAGCAACCCAGATGACCAACGAGATCCTTGGTTGGCAGGCTGCGGAATTCATCCTCCGACACCGAGAACGAAACCACCGGGCAGTCCTCTGCAGTCAGCCCGGAAGCCGCGAATTCCTTGAAGAACGGGACATTACTGTCACCATTGATAGTATTGATCACGCAGGCATCACCACCGGCAGAGAATTCTTTAATCTCGCCGATAATGGCCTGGTAATCAGTATGACTGAACGGGGTGTATTTCCCCGCGCCGACGGTCTTGCCTCCCTCCTTGCGCAAGCCACCGCCGATATCCGCTTCCGAGATTCCCTTGGAAAGGAGATATTCAAAGAGGACAAGGTTGGTGGTTTGCGGGTAAACGTAATCAGTGCCAACAAGATAGAATTTCTTCTTTCCGGCATCCAAAAGATAATCAACAGCCGGAATCGCCTGCTGATTGACGGCTTCGGCGGTATAGAAAATGTTCGGTGACATTTCCTCCCCCTCATACTGAACCGGATAGAAGAGCAGGCCATTGTTTTCCTCGAATACCGGAAGCACAAACTTGCGGCTCACGGAAGTCCAGCAGCCAAAGGTCACTGAAACCTTGTCATCAAGCAGCAGCTGCTTTGACTTCTCGGCGAAATTCGGCCAGTCAGAGGCACCGTCGGCAACAACGGCCTCAATCTTCTTGCCCAGCACGCCACCTGCGGCGTTGATCTCATCAAAGGTAAAGAGAAGAACGTCTCTCAGGGATGTCTCGGAAATCGCCATTGTGCCGCTCAGGGAATGTAGAACACCCACTTTTACGGTATCCCCGCTCGCTGCATTGCTGCCGCCACCGCTATCCTGGGCTTTATCTTTGCACGACATCAGGCAAAGAATCGCGGCAACTGAAAGTATATTGACTGGGGTAGCACCCCGGGCGATTTTCTTTATTGTTTGTATAAATTGGATCATGAGAATTGGAATTTTACAGGTTCGATTTTAGCTTTTCGCCTAAGCGGCAGATATATCAATAGCATTTGTCGTGCCATGTTTATTCCCAATTGCGTTTTTTGTGAGAACTATCACGGTTCGCGAGATGGTTTACATATCTGAAAAAACTCCCGGAAAATTCATGCCGCCTATTGCCTCACCTGTTC
>JAYGGE010000212.1:0-5097 GCA_046581505.1 Verrucomicrobiales bacterium
CAGGTGTTGCCATCGCATTGCCCATGATGGAGTCCATGATGCCGGCTGCCAGAGGAGCTGCTACCAAAAAACCGGTCCGGCGCTTTGTCTGCCTGTCCAACAACTACGGCGTCTACCAGAAGGGGTTCTTTCCAGACACCAAGCAGGTGGGAGCGAACTACGACATGCCCGGGACGCTCAAGCCGCTTGAAAAACACCGCAGGGATTTCACCACCTTTTCCAACCTGGACCACGGCTTTACCGGCGGCCACCAGGGGGTGCCGGTCTTCTTAAGCGGAGTGCGCCCGGTGCTAGCGCACAACTACGAGGAAGGCAATATCAGCCTGGATCAGAAACTCGCTGAATATCACGGCGCTGCCACGCGCTTCCCCTCCATGACCCTCGGGGTCAGGGAACGCAACCTGCTCAGTTTTACCCGCACAGGTGTGCAGGTGCCCAACACCAGCATGCAGCAAGCCTACCGCGCCATGTTCTTTGAAGACACTGCCGAGAAGAAAATTTCCCAGGCTGAACGCTTCGAGCGGCACAATAGCATCCTTGACGTGGTCATGGGACAGGCCAAGTCATTGAACAGGAAGCTGGGCCGGCAGGATCAACACAAGCTCGAGGAATATCTTGGCTCCGTACGCAGCCTTGAGCAAAAAATCTCCCAGCAGGAACCCTGGCTTGAGAAGCCCAAGCCCAGGACCGGGGTGGCGGAACCCAAGCCCGGTAATGGCACTGAGGAGCAGCTCAAGGCGATGATAGAGATCATCGCCCTCGCCCTGCAGACGGACTCAACCCGGGCAATCACCTGCACCAGTGGATTTGCCAACGGCGACTTTGGCCTCAACGGCGGTTACCACGGCTTCTCGCATCACGGCGAACGCGACGAGCCCGTTGCGGCACTGAAGAAAATCGAGGGTTTCCAGATCTCGATGATGGCCTACCTGATCGACCTGCTCAAGGCACAGGAAGACCCGGTCAACGGCGGTACCTTGTTTGACCACACCTCCATCCTCTACGGCTGCGGCATGGCCGCCGGGACTCACCAGACAAAGAACCTTCCCCTTGTCCTGGCCGGCGGCGGTTTCAAGCATGGAGAACACAAGGTCTACCCGACACTTGACCCGCAACGCATCCCTGCCGCCAATCTCCTGCTGTCAATCCTGCAGCAAAGCGGGCTGGAGATCGACCGGTTTGGCTCAAGCTCCGGTTCGCTGACCGGACTTGAGTGGTCATGAATCCAAGGGGGGTTTGAACACTGCTGGACTCCTAAGCAAAAGCGGCAACGATGCGTATCTTGAGCCTTTCATTCAAGTGGCTGCCGGCCGTGGCGGCCTTTGCCGCTTGTCTATCCGCCCGGGCAGAGCAATCCCTTAAGGACCTCACGCCCTTTTTTAGCCAGCACTGCTACGATTGCCACGGGGCTGAAAAACAGAAAGGCGACATCCGCCTCGACACTCTCGGCAGGAGCCTAGATCAACACGAAAACCTGGAAATCTGGCAGGGCGTGCTTGACCAGCTCAACCTCGGTGAAATGCCGCCCAAGAAACAACCCCAACCAACGCGCGCCGAGGTCAATCCGGTGGTCGACACCCTGACCCGGGCACTTGCACAAGCCTACGAAAAGACCCGCAGCACCGGTGGACAAACCGTGCTCCGCCGCCTGAACCGTCACGAGTTGCGCAACACCTTTCGCGACCTGCTTTATCTAAACGGCTCGGAATACCGCCCGGGAGCAGCAGGATCCAGGCTGACCGACAATAACGGCAACGGCAGCGTGGAGCGCACCGGGACCGATCCCCTGCGCTTCTTTCCCGAGGACGAGGCGGAGGAGGGCTTCTTCAATATCGGCGACAAGCTGGTCATGTCCGATTTTCTGCTGAAGCTGGTCCTGGAAGCCGTGGAGGAAGTCCTCACCCAGGCCACCCGCCTTGACGCCAGACCCAAGGTCGAACCCCGGCGCTTTGCGGGGCATTTAATAAAGGACAAGGCAGGGCACCTCATTGAATCGGTCTCGCGCACATTTAATCCCAACTATGACATAATGGCTACCGGCTATGAACGCTTTGGGCGGCTCGCTCCAACCGAGATCCGTGGCGGGGTTGGTCTGGCAGCACGCTACCGCATCACCATCGAGGCCTCCGCGCACAACCGGCAACACCCCTGGGGCGAAAGCTTCAAGCTGGACGAAAAAGACCCGTTCCAGCTCTGCCTGAACATTGCCGACACCAAGAATGGCGGCATTGCCGGACCAACCTCCACTCCCCTTGGCCTTTGGTCTGTGCCTGATGACGGCAAGAAGCACACCTTCTCCCATGAAGTCTGGATAGACAAGACATGGACCCCCTGGATCGGCTGGGAAAACGGGCCATGGGACCGGGCATTCCGTGCCGAGACCATCGTCGAGAAAACCATGCCCGGGAAATTCCGCCCGCGGCCGGACAAGAAAACCGACAAGGCGGCACACGATGCCTGGCCAATGAAAATGGCGGAAGTGCTTTTTGAAAACGGCTACCGGGGACCACACATCCGCATCCACAGCCTGACCCTGGAGCCCCTGCTCGATACCTGGCCGCCCAAGAGCCACACTGCGCTGTATGGAAGCGGGTCCGGGAAGGAGGAGGAAATACGCCAGCTAATGATGGCTTTTGCCGCCCGGGCATTTCGTCGCCCGGTTACCCCGGACATGGTGGAAACCTACGTGCAACTGGTCCTTCAACAACAGGTCGAGCCTGTCGTGACATTGCCGGGCGGAATCCGGGACCTTAGCTACCGGGTATATAAAGGACTATGGGAAAAGCTGCCTGACTTCAACACCCTCGAGCCGGTGGCGGAAGGCAAGCTGCCAAAGGGTCTAATGGATATCAGTGTTTCCGGGATGAAGGAACAATTCGGGCTGGTTTTCACCGGCAATCTGAATGCACCAAAGGCCGGGGACTATATCTTTGAAATCGCCTCGGATGACGGTGCGCGTATCCTGATCGACGGGAAAAAAGCCGTCGAGCACGATGGCTTGCACGGCGCCCAGTTGAAAAAAGGCACGCTGAAGCTCGAGCCCGGGGAACACGCCCTCCGGGTCGAGTATTTTGGCTATGGCCAGCCAAACAGCTTCCGTGCCGGCTGGGGAGGCCCGGGCATGGCACACGCCAAGCTTTCGATCGAGGGCCTGCGCAACAATCCCAATAAGAAGAAAAAGGCCGATGAAATCCCGCTGCTGGTCCGCGCGATGCAGGATGGCTACGCGGCCATGCTCTGCTCTCCGCAGTTCCTTTATCTCGGAGAAAAACCGGGCCGGCTCGACGATTTCGGGATTGCAAGCCGGATGAGTTACTTCCTGTGGTCTTCCATGCCGGATGAAACCCTGTTCGCCCTCGCCCGCGCAGGCAAGCTGAGCAACGCGGCAATACGCAGCCAACAGGTAGAACGCATGCTCAAGGACGAGAAGGCACAGGCCTTTATCCGCCACTTCCCCTCAGCATGGCTTCGCCTCGACAAACTCGGCGACATGCCTCCATCGGGCGGGGATTTCCAATTCTACAAGAACCTCAAGGTTGAACCCATGCTCGCCCGGCAGGTCACGATTTACTTCGAGGAAATCCTCAAGGCCAACGGTCGTATCGAGGAATTCATCGATTCCGATTACACCTTCATGAACCAGACCCTTGCCAAGTGGATTTACAAACGCGAGGGAATCCGTGGGGAACGCCTGCGCAAGGTAGCCCTCAATGATCCAAGGCGCGGCGGTATATTCACCCAGCCGGGAATCATGACCGCCACCGCCAACGGGGTCGAGACATCACCGGTAATCCGCGGGGTGTGGGTGCTGGAAAATGTGCTCGGCATCCCGCCCTCTCCGCCACCGCCGGATGTCGAGCCATTGCCGACCAACACCCGGGAAGCCACCAGTGTGCGCGAATTACTTAAGCTGCACCGCAAAAACGAGGCCTGCTACAGCTGCCACATCAAGATCGACCCAATGGGCTTTGCATTTGAGAACTTCGACGTGGTCGGTCGCTGGCGCGACAAGTACAAGCGGGCCCGGAACCCGATTGATACCTCGGCAACCATGGCCAATGGCAGGGAGATTGCCGACATCATTGCCTTCAAGAAAATGCTCCTGGACCGTAAGGATCTTGTCACCCGCTGCCTCACCGGCAAGATGCTGACCTACGCCACGGGGCGGCAACTTGAGGCAGGCGATCGTGGTGAGGTTGACCGCATCCTTGAGAAATTAAGCAAAAAAGAAAACCGCCTGCGCAACCTGGTGAACCTCGTCGTGCAGAGTGAGATTTTTCTCAGCAAGTAGTAGACCAGGAAAAACGCCTGGCCCCCGGTACTGGTTATCATTGCGTAACAAAAATTATCCTCCTGACAGCCCCATGAAACACCACCGAATTTATATCGCCGGCATCCTTTCCCTGTTTGCCTGTGCATTAAGCTCTGCGCAACCGGCACCCCGCCCGAACATCATCTACATACTCGCCGATGATGTCGGATACGGTGACCTCTCCTGTTACGGACAGAAGAAGTTCCAAACCCCGCACCTTGACCGGATGGCCGCCGAGGGCATGCGCTTCACCGCCCACTATGCCGGGGGATGTGTGTGCGCGCCTTCACGCTTCACATTAATGATGGGTAAACACATCGCCCGGGCCCATACCGAGGGACAGGGCCAGGAACTACATGTCGGGGATCACACAATCGCCAACCTCCTGCAGGACAACGGCTATACCACCGCGATGATCGGTAAATGGGGACTGGGACGCAGGACAGGATTGCCCAACCTCAAGGGGTTCGACTCCTGGTATGGCTTCCTCGACCAGCGCCGTGCCCATTTTCACTACCCGGAATGGGTCTGGAAAAACGGCCAGAAGGAACTGCTGCCCGACAACCCGGAAACCCACGCCCGGCATACCCAGGATTTGTTCACCCGGGAAGCCCTGGGGTTCATCCGGGAAAACCGCAACAAGGCCTTCTTTCTCTACCTGCCCTACACGCTGGTTCATGCGGAGCTCATTGTTCCCGCTGAATTCGAGGAGCCCTTCCTTGGCAAGCTGGATGACAAGCCGCAGGAAACCAAGCCCTATGGCATCCTTAAAAGCGGCTACAACC
>JAYGGE010000046.1:0-14040 GCA_046581505.1 Verrucomicrobiales bacterium
ACCAGCAGGATCATCGCCGTCATCACCCACTTCACCGCCTCCCACTCAATGCCGGTAATGCCGGCAACGAACTCACCGCCGGCACGCAGGAAAAGACCCATGTTGAGAATGCCCGCCGCCGCCAGGACAAGCCCGCCAAAGATACGCAGCCTGCGGCTGCCAAAACGCTTCTGGTAAAACTCGGGAATCGTCATCACCCCCATGCGCCGCAGCGGTACCACGATGAAACCGGTGATTCCCACCACCAGTGTCGCGACTCCCGCCATCAGGCCGATGTGAAAGGCTGCAAAGCCGGTGGTGAAACCCTTCTGAGCGGCAAACATGGCCGTCACCAGGCCGAGCTCGGAGCCGATCATGGTCGCGATCCCCAGCCGCGTGCGCAGCGAGCGCCCGGCCACCAGGAAATCCCCCATGCCCCTGATGTAGCGGTTGACCCACAGCCCGATGGCCACCGTGCCCAGCAGGTAGGCGCCGACAATGATCCAGTCGAGGACAGTAAAATTCGTTTCAGGCATGACGCGACCCGTATTCAATACGAGAACCGTCTCGGACAGTCAATCACACGCTTGCTAATGACCAGGAACAAGCTCGTGCCGCCACTAACGTCCGCTCATCACTACCACACGCACAAACCACTGCCTGCTGTTGTCCTGCAGGGGCGGGTCAAACCCGTAGATGCGCTCAAGGGTGCCGTCAGCAAGATCGTTTTCACTGACCGGGGTGGCGGTGGCGGGGAGCCACGACTTGAGGTCCCCGGAGACCTCAAGGGAAATGTCAGCCGCATCAGCCGCCAGGTTGCGGTGAAGGCGCAGTTGCAATTCCCCCGTGGCGGAGACAATCAATTGCGGCGGCGAGGCCAGCGCGTAGGAGATCAAGTCCCCACCGACAAAGGGCAATGCGTCGCTTGCGCCGGGGTTGCCTCCGGCTGAAGTGCTGGCGCGCCAGTTGGCAGCCAGGCAATGGTCAGGTGCCCGCTCCGGGGAAATCAGCACAAGGCTCGGGCCACCGCCGTCGGGACTCTCCGGCCAGGGCAGGTTGTCATCGTACTCGAAAGCCAGGAAAACACTGCCGGAAGGATCGGCGAGAGCAACACGCTCACCGCCGTTATCAAGTGAACCGCTATAGCCACCGGCAACCCGCGCCGCCGGGTGGGCAGCAGTGAAGGCCACCGGGTCGGCAACCGCCACCACCCGCTCGCCGGGACCAAGGATAAAGCCGAGAGGAAAGCCGAATCCTATCCCGTCGGTGAAGTTGACGCCGGTGAGGTCAAGGGTGTCAGTCGCGGAGATATTCATCACCTCGATGAACTCACCCGCGGCATCGGAGTCCGCAGGATGATACATGATCTCACTGATGACCAGCCTGGCGGCATCCGGCGCAGCGCCGACAATGAACGTTGCCTCGTTGAGCGCTGACCACCCGGAAGCATCAAAGGCGCGCATCCGGACACGGGCCGTGGTATCCAGCCTCACCGCGTCGCCGCCTGCCGGGGATTGCCCCCGGATCTCGGGAACGATCAGGAAGTCGGAGCTGCCGGCACCCAAGTTCAGTCCGTGAATTGCCAGCACGTTACCCGTTGAGGAGAGCAGGTTCCTGTGGGAGGTGATGTCGATGTCCTCGAAAACCAGCGCCTGTTGGTCAGCATGGAAACCAATAGCCTGGGAATCCCAGGCCGGGACGTCCGGAGCGTTGCTCGCCGCGATACGCACACCGTTGAGGTAGGCAACGAAGCCGTCATCATACTTCATGCGCAAACTTAAGTTCTGGAAGTCCGCGGCATTGGCGCCGCCAAACGGGATGCGCAGGTAAACACCCGGGTGGACGTGGCGCATTGCGTCAATGAGATCGAGTGAGATCTCATCCTCGAAGCCAACCCCGAACTCATAACCGACCCCGGTGGTCCCGCTGAGCCATGCCGAGTCGTCAAAATCCGACTCGCTCCAGGAACTGCCCTCCGATCCATCCCGCGGCACCAGCGCCCGGACAACGGCACCGGTTTGCAGCAGCGACACGGTGGCAAGGCCTGTCGAGGCACTCGAGGCAGCCGGGCTGATCGCGCCGCCGTAAAGCCGCGGGTCGGAGCCGTCAGTGGTATAATACACGGTGGCATCAGCGGAGAAGCGCAGGGCAAATCCCGGCGGGACGTGCCCGCCGTGCTGGTTGAACTCCGGCGCATCAAGATCGGGGTAGAGGTTGTGGGCGCGCATCTGGCTGAAGACCACCGTCTGCCTGTTGGGAAAGTAGATGTTAACCATCGCCCGGTCCTGCGCGTCCCAGTGATCCTGCACAGTGCGCAAGGCGGAGCCCCTGGCATCGCCCCAGCGTGCCGACTCTGCGAAGAGTGCCGGGCGCACCAAAGCTGCCAGCTTTTGCCAGCGGGCAATGTTGTTGTTCACCGTCAACGCCCCGCCATGATGGTAATGCATGTAGACGCGGTCGGCAAAGCGCATGCGGTATTCGACGTTGGCGCGTACTGCTATCTCGATCTCACCCGGCGACTCGGTCCACCAGTTGTGGCCGGCAGCAGTCTGCACCTTGTTGCCGCTGTTCGGGTTGGCACCGCCAAGGGCAATGTCATTGTCCCAGGTGAAGAACTTGAAGCCCCCGGTGCGCCCCTCTACCCGGTCACGGCTGACATAGTAGTTTCCCGGCCAGTCAACCTGGGCGTGATACTGGCCGTTGATCACGTAGTCGATGAGGTTGTCGACGTCAAGCAACACGGGCAAGGCAGGGTTCGGCGTGCCGTCCGGGTTGTTGCCCTGAATCCGCTGGTAGGCGGTATCGCCGCCGAGCCCGGAGCGCGCCGCGGCGAGCAGGTCATCCCAAACGTCGATCGACCCGGCAATCGAGCGGTCCGGGCAACAGAACTTCACCACGTCATACTCGGAGGCCTCACCACCAAGATAATGCGCGGCAAAAACATCATCAGGCCGTTCACTGGGGTTGTAGAGCCCCCAGTAGATGCCGTTTAGGTAGACGTGGGCGAAGGTGCCGCGCGATGCCGGCTGGCCCATCTCAAACTGCGTGCGCTTGGCCCACTCGTCCCCGATGTAGGTCGCCTTGCCGAAGCCGAAATACTCGGTCACCCAGGCGTCACGGATGTTGCCGCGCAGGGCAAAGGTGTTGAACTCGTCCGGGCCCTCCGGGCCGAGCAAGGGGTATTTCATCCTGCCCTCGCCGTATTGCTTCTTGAAAAGCAGGCGCATGTTGAGCTTCGGCGTGGTGTTCAGGTTGCGCGAGGTGTAGCCCATGATGCGCAGGCCGGCATTGCCCTGATAACGTCCGCTGCCGTCCGCGCCGATGATCTCGACGGAAACCGGGCGCTCCCACTGCCGTCCGCGTCCCGAGGGATTGGGATAAATGCCGGTGGCCGAATCAAACAGGTTGTCCCGGCCGGTGACAATCGAGATGCTGGGAATTGCCCGCAGTGACTCGACGATTGCCGCGCGTGCCTGCGCGGGGCTGAACCCCGCATTGCCTGCAGCACGGGCGTAGTCCGCGCTATTGGTATCCATGGCGTAATCGGCACCCACCCCGGACCAACTGGCCGGATAACCCGGCGGGCTGGCACCCTGCACCGCAACATTATCAAGAAAAAGATAGCTCTGGGTATCGACGTTGGTTGCCCCGAATCCCTCCCTGAACGCCGCGGCACGCAGCACCGTGGTGGTGCTGATTGTCAGCGGCAGCGAGTAGAGTGTACCGTGGGTCTCGGTCGGCAGCGAGCCGTCGATGGTATAGTGAATGGTGGCACCCTCGGTAGTCGTCGTGATTGCAAGCTCGAAGGGGGTCTCAAAAAAACCGCGATCAACGCTGAACTGCGTGTCGGCAACAAAGCCCAGGATCCCGTCCGGGTCATTCGGCAAACCGGGTGTCGGCCGGCTGAAATAACGCGAGGAATCAACATTGTTGCTGATCCCCAGCAAGGTCGGGGAGATCAGGAAATCATCGCTGTCGGCGGCAATGTTAAGGCCGTGGATTGCCAGCACGTTGCCCGCAGGCAGGAGTGTTCCCGGTGGCAGGACGGCGGGGACAATAATGGTGTCGTTGCCGGGCACGGTCGCCGCCGAGTCATGGGCAAGTAGCGCCGGGGCATTGCGGCGGGCAATCTCGATCCCGTTCACACAGGCGACAAAGCCGTCATCAAAGCCGATCTCCAGCTGCAGGGTGTCGATATCACCGGGATCGGCGGCAGCAAAAGGCACACGCAGCAGGATCCCGGGGGTGGAGTTGAACATCACCTCCTCGACATCGGTAATGATATCATTCGAGGCATGGGGACTGTATTTGAAGGTGCCCGCCGCGTAACGATTGGCGGGGCCGTTGTCAGGGGACCCGGGAAAGCTGCCCGCGGCTCCGTAGCGGCCACCGCCGACGAATTGCAGCAATCCGCCGCCGGGGTCAATATCCATGCCGTCTATTACCCCCACGCCATAATTGCCGTTGGGTTCACCCACGCCATAGCCATAAGCGACCATGGTGTAGTTTCCTGGCTCGAGTATCAGCGCAGTGGCAAGTTCCTTGAATCGGCTGCCACCCTCCAGTGTCCCGGGATCACCCGCCGTGAACAGTTGCTGTGTCAACAGCACCCCGCTGTTGCCGTTGCGCCTCCAGATCTGGGCGACAATCGTGCGTGACAAGCCATTGGTTCCGGAATCAAAAACCCCCAGGTCGGTAACGCGGATTGCCTCCAGGACATCAAAGTCCATCCCGAGCGACCCGCCGTAGTTTTGGTTTCCCGAGGCGCCGGGCCCAATCATGTAGGCGGTGTAGAATCCAGAGCCGCCGCCGAGCACCGGCCCCGGGGTGGTCTTGTAGCCGATGGCGGCACTGCCGGATCTCCAGCCGGAATCATCGAAGCCAACCTGCTTCCAGTCTCCAGCCAGCGGTGCATCCGCAACCCGATAGCGGGCCGGGGAATCCGGCGTCACCAATTCCCGCTGCCCGGTGACCAGTCCATAGCCAACGTCCTCGTGCTGCCCGGGCACATCCGCGTATTCAAAGGCGGTGCCGCCATCCGGGCGCAACAGGGCAAGCGGTTCGCCCGCCGAATCCAGCCTGAAGGTGGTGTGCAGGTTGCCGGCGGCGTCGGAATAATTCTCCGCCTCCTGCCCGGAGGCGAACACCACCAGGTAGCCACCCGGCGGGACAAGCGTCCGCTCCGGAAAAAACCAGGTATTGCCTGCATCACGAAGTGCCCACCCGGACAGGTCAGCATCATCCGGATCAGGGTTGTGGATCTCGATCCAGTCGGAAAAAGCACCATCCCCATCCAGCAGGGTGGCATCGTTGGATGCCATGAATTCAGAGATTACCGGTTCGGCGACAGCGCTCACGGTCAGCGCCAGGGCAGCAAGACAGGCGGCAAAAGGATGAGGAAACTTCATGTCAGGGGGATGCTCAAGTATACCGGTTAATCCGGCACACCTCAAGAATACCCGATATCACCGGTTATCCGAAGCCGATAAGATCATAACCAGCGCACCCTTACCGGGATTACCTGCCGTTCTCAATGACCTTTTCCTGGACGGCCTTTTCCTCAGCAGCCTTGTCCGTGGCCGGCTCATTGCCCTCCTTAAGCGGCCCCTGAAAAAAGATCGGGATGGCAAGGATGGCAACAATGTTGGTGACCTTGATCATCGGGTTGATCGCCGGTCCCGCGGTGTCCTTGTAGGGATCGCCGACCGTGTCACCGGTAATCGACGCGGCGTGCGCCTCGGAGCCCTTGCCGCCAAAGGCACCCTCCTCAATCATCTTCTTGGCGTTGTCCCAGGCACCTCCCGCCGCGGTCATCGACAAGCCGACAAACAGCCCGGTGACAATGGTGCCGACCAGCACCCCGCCGAGTGCCTGGTAGCCAAGCGCGGGAATCGAGGCGACCACGATGACGGTCACCACCGGCAACAGCGCCGGGATCACCATCTCGCGCAGTGCCGCGCGCGTCACGATATCCACACAACGCGCATACTCCGGCTCATCCTTGCCCTCCATGATCCCCGGCCGCTCGCTGATCTGGCGGCGCACCTCGGTGACAACCGCACCTGCTGCGCGGCCCACCGCATCCATGCTCAGCGCACTGAAGATGAACGGCAAAAGTCCACCGATGAACATGCCGATGATCACCACGGGTTCCTTGAGGGAAAATTCAACCACATGCCCCAGTGCTTCCTCAAGTTCCAGGAAATAGGACCCGAAGAGCACCAGTGCGGCCACTCCCGCCGATGCAATCGCATAGCCCTTGGTCACCGCCTTCATGGTGTTGCCCACCGCGTCAAGGGCATCAGTGCGCTCACGCACCACTGCCGGCAGTTCCGCCATCACCGCGATGCCGCCGGCATTGTCAGTAATCGGCCCGAAGGCATCCAGCGAGACAATGATGCCGGCCAGTGCCAGCATTGCCATCACCGCGATGGCAATCCCATAGAGATCACCAAGGGAATAACTGGTCCAGATTGCCGCACAGATCAGTGCCACCGGCAGGCCGGTGGCCATGTTGCCAACCCCGAGCCCGGCGATGATATTGGTCGCGTGACCGGTCTGGGAGGCCCTGGCAATCTTCTTCACCGGCCGGTATTTGGTAGCCGTGTAGTAGTTGGTGATCAGTACCACGGCAAAGGTCATGACAATACCCACCAGCGCACAGCCGAACAGGTCGGTGGCACTGGCGATCTTTTCTTCCCCGATCTCAAGACCTTCAGGGAAAAGCATGGATGTCACCGGCCAGTAGGCCAGTGCCGACAATATTGAAGCCACAAACACCCCCTCCATCAGCAGGCGCGCCGCGGAGCCCTTGCGAACATTGACCCACAGGATACCAAGCACTGAGCCGATGACGGCAATGCCGCCGATCAGGAAGGGAAAGATCAGTGCCGCCTGATCCGCACCCGCCTGCAGAGTACCCAGCAGCAAAGCCCCGATCAGGCTCACCGCGTAGGTCTCGAAAACATCCGCCGCCATGCCCGCGCAGTCACCGACGTTGTCGCCGACGTTGTCGGCAATGGTGGCCGGGTTGCGCGGGTCATCCTCATCAAGGCCCTGCTCAATCTTGCCGACCAGGTCAGCTCCCACGTCCGCCGCCTTGGTGTAGATACCGCCGCCGAGGCGCGCAAAGACACTGATCAAACTCGCACCCAGTGCCAGGCCGATCAGGCTGTCGACCACCGTCTTCGAGTCGGAGCCCTCACTGCTGCCTGTCATCACCAGGTAAAAAATACCCACCGAGAGCAGTGCCATCCCAACTACAAGCAACCCGGTCACAGCACCCCCGTTGAAGGCAATATTGAGTGCCTTGTGCTCACTCTCGGTTGCCGCCTGGGTGGTCCTGACATTCGCCATGACGGCAACACGCATGCCGATATAGCCCGCCATCAGTGAACAGGCGGCACCAATCAGGAAACCCACCGGCATCATTGAATGCACTTTCCCCGACTGCGCCAAGAGGAACAACAGCACGGCAATCCCTGCCGATATGATACTGATGGTCGCCACCTGGCGCCGCAGGTATGCCTTGGCGCCATCCTGGATTGCCCCGGCAACCTTCTTCATCAGGTCACTTCCCGCGGGTTGGGATACCACCATGCGGATAAGGATGATCGCAACAACCAAGCCTACCCCGGCAAGCGCCAGCGAAAGAATCACACCTTTGTCAATGAGGATATTAGCCAGTAAACACATGAGTCCTGATGCTGAAAAAACAATTTTAAATGAAAACCAGAGGTGACCGCCGCGGCCAACGCCAAGACATGCAACCTCTGGAAGTGTTGTTCTAATAGCGCATCAGCGGAATAATTCAAACCTGCAAAAGCTTTACTTGTTAAATACTGCCGGGGAGTGCTGAGCCGCGAATATACGCTCACAGATTCTCATAATTGAAAACTTCATCTTGCCCCCACCCTTTAGTTAAGGTATATTTAAAATTAGTTTACCTGAACTTGTTATCGTAATTTTGCCGGCAAGCACCGTTATTCGTGCACTCCTGAGCGCGTTTCTTTTATCAGTTTTCGCACTCGCCGCCGGCGAAGCGAAAACGGTGGTGGTGCTTGACCCCGGCCACGGCGGCAGGGACAACGGCGCACGCTGGTATGGCGTATCGGAAAAAACACTCAACCTTGATGTCGCAAAAAGAGTCGAGGTACTGTTGAAAAAACGCGGCATTCCCGTCGTCATGACCCGCCGAACCGACACCTATGTGTCACTTGATTACCGTGCGAGGATTGCCAACCGCCACGCGGGCGCAGTTTTCGTGAGCATCCACTTCAACGCCCATCCCAACCGTTCAATCAAGGGCATTGAGACCTTCTACGTCAGTTCCAAAGGCAGGCAGCTCGCCCAGAGCATGCAGAACCGGCTGGCCAGGCGAATCAATACCAATGACCGCGGCAGCAAGAAGCACCACTATGCGGTATTGACCAAAACCCGCGGTGTTGCCGCCCTTGTCGAGTGCGGCTTCATCAGCAACCACTGGGAAAACAGGCGCTGCGCAACATCATGGTTCCGTGATATCCTTGCCCAGGAAATAGCAAGTGGCATTGCCGCCTACTGCAACACATTGTAAGCTGAAATTACTGCCGTGCGCCCTGATGCGGACGCCTCATCCGCTTGACAAAGGCAGCGGATCAACGAAATCCTTTTGCCATGAGTAACCCGGTCGAAAAACACCTTTACGTGATCATGTGGCCAAATTATGCCCTGGTCGGCTCGAACCTCCCGCCTGGGGAATTCGGCAAGCACTATACCCTCGGCAGTTCGCGATATTTCCACGGGCAGGTGGTGTTCGCGGAGATCGACCCTGACTACCGTCACGATTTCCTCAAAATTGACAACTATATCGATCAAATCGTGCCCACCGAGGCTGGCCGCCCGAAGCGCACCAAGTTCATTGCCACCTACCGGGTGCTTGAACATGTCGAGCTCTCCGCCTTCAAGGATCTCTATATCACCTCGACCATTGGCAAGGTACTGCCGCTTGCAAGCAAGCCGTACGACAAGGAGCATGAGGCAGGCTACCTGCGCACCTTCCAGGAGCTTGCGCCAATGCGCGCCATTGTGCTCTCATGGATGACTCCCCCGGAATTCGGTGAATACATTACCGACCCGCAACGACCGAAGTCGGCACCCAAGGTATTGTTCAACCAGATCGACTTCGATATTGATGATTTCCTGACAAGCCTCGAGGCGGATCCCTTCCACAAGTCCCCCATACCCAACGTCCATCCGCACAAACTGCATGAGCAGATCCTTGAGGTGCGCGGCAACCCGAACAAGCGCATCAAGGGCATCAGCCTTGATGCCGCCTTTGGCCAGATGGCATTCACCCAGTTGCGGACGGGTTTCTGGCTTGCCCACCACAGGGAACTGTTATTTTACCCGATCCCCAGCATCGACGAACTCAAGGACAAATACTACGAGTGGTATAAATCACTCGACTAGGAAAATAAGCATCCTGCCCCTTTCCCGAGACCGCGCCCGGTCAATCTGCGCGGGAGCTCTAGTGAGCGGTAACCTGTGCACCCTTGGGCTGGCCGATAGCAAGCAGCAACTCATCAAACCAGGGTTCGTTGATGTCAAAGGGTTTGCCTCCGGCAATCCGCGGCAAGTCAATGATCGACATCTCACCGTCCTGGTCCATGTCGAGGGCAGCAACCCCGCTCTTCCCGGACATGGCCGCAGCCGCAGCGGCAGCCGCGCTGCGTTTGATCAGTTCAAGATCACGCTCGTTGGGACGCGCAGAGCGCGCGAAGTAGCCGCTCTTCTGTACTAACACCTTGTCCGCTGAAAGGCTTGCCTTCAGCTTTTCGGCAAACCACTGGCCGGGCTTGAGATCATCAAGGCGCACGTGCCCGAAGGCATCACGCTTGAGATCCTCCCCGCCAGCCTCCTTCTCGCGCACGATGGCATCTGTTCCCGCTCCTTCACTGAGGAAAAGGTTCACGCAGTCATGCTTATCCATGATCGCGTTGAGTCGTGCAACCTCGCCATCAAGGTCGAGTTCCATCTCCGGGATCCAGACCGCGTGCACGTCCCAGCGCTCACGGCTGACATTGAGTTCAGGCAACCAGCGATAGTCATCAAGGCGACTGCGGTAGTCCCGTGCCGCCGCTGCAGTGAGCCAGCCGCAGTGGCGGCCCATCACCTCGTGAATGATCAACTGGCGGGTGCTGGTGGTATTCTCGTTGGCAACATTCTCAAAGAAAAGAGCGCTCTGCTCAGCCGCTGTCCAGGCCCCGAGGGTCTGGCTGATCGGGAACACATCGTTATCAATAGTCTTCGGCAAGCCGACAACGGTGAGCCCGTAGCCATTGTCTTCAAGATACTTTGCCAGGTCAGCCGCGGTCGTGTTGGTATCATCCCCGCCTATGGTATGCAGAATATCAATATCATCGGCTTTCAGTTGCTCGGCAGCAACCTGCAGGGGATCCTCTCCCTCCTGCACCAGCCCGCGTTTGATGCAGTCCTCAATATTGGTTAATTTCACCCGGCTGTTGCCGATGGCACTGCCGCCATATGCAAAGAGCACATCATAATTCTTCTTCACCTCATCGGAAAAGGTAATTGACCTGCCAAGCAGAAGACCCCGGTAACCATTGAGATAAGCACTCAACACGGCATCGGGAGCAAGCTCATTGTAGCGCTCAATGAGTGCGCCGATTGATGCTGACAGGCAGGGAGCGATACCTCCGGAGGTAAGAAATGCGACCTTCTTGGGCATAATAGCAGGGTTTCTACGAATTTAACACAAAGGGCAATTAACGGGGAAGGCGGGCAGGTTAGCCACCTTTTCGTGAGGTGCAAGCACATGCCTATTCCGTTTCTTGACGTGCTACCTGCCTCCCTCTAGATTCGCCGCCGCTATGCCTATCGCCACGCCGCAACAATTTGTCGCCATGCTCGACGCCGCCCAGCAGGGCGATTATGCCTATCCGGCCATCAACTGCTCAAGTATCACCACGCTGAATGCGGCGCTGAAGGGCTTCGCCGACAACCGCTCGGACGGTATTATCCAGTTTTCCACCGGTGCAGGGCAATTTGCCTCCGGACTGAACCATGGTGACGCCACGAAAGGTACCATCATCCTCGCCGAGGCTGCCCACGCACTGGCCGAACAATACGATGTGCTCATCGCCCTGAATACCGACCACTGCCAGCCGGAGAAAGCAGCGGAGTTCCTCAGTCCGCTGATTGACGCCACCACAGCGCGCCGCGCCAAGGGGGAGAACAACCTTTTCCAGAACCACATGCTCGATGCGTCGATCCTGCCGCTCGCCGAGAACATGGCTATCTCACAGACCTACCTGAAAAAGTGTGCCGAGGTTGAAATCATCCTTGAGGTCGAGGCCGGCGTGGTCGGCGGGGAAGAGGACGGTTCCGCCGGTTCCGAAGACACACCTGACGAGGATCTCTACACCACGCCTGAGGACATGGTCACCGTGCACGAGGCACTCGCCGAGCTCGGCCGCTTTACCTTCGCTGCCACCTTCGGCAACGTGCACGGCCACTACAAACCGGGGGCCGTTAAGCTCAAGCCTGGAATATTGAAGGCAGGTCAGGCAGCAGTACAGTCCAAATACGGTGATAATGCCGGCTTTGACCTGGTGTTCCACGGCGGCTCGGGCAGTGAACTCTCGGAAATCCGTGAGACCCTGGGCTACGGCGTGGTTAAAATGAATGTCGATACCGACACCCAGTATGCCTTCACCCGCCCGGTTGCCGCGCACATGTGCGAGAATGTCGAGGGCGTGTTCAAGATTGACGGCGAAATCGGCAACAAGAAAGTTTACGACCCGCGCTCCTACCTGAAGAAGGCTGAAAAGGCGATGGCGCAGCGGGTTGGACAGGCCTGTGATGACCTGCTCTCCGTCGATCAAACAATCATCAGGGACGTATAGGATTAATTGTTATGGCTGAGGCGGCCTACTTTGCCGGACTGGATATCGGCGGTACCACGGTAAAAGCGGCACTCCTTGATGCCACCGGGGGGCAGGTTGGGGAGATGGTGGAAGTGCGCTCACACGGCAGTGAGGGATACCGGGCAACTTTCAGGCAGCTGCGGGCAGCCCTCGACCAGCTCTGCGACAACAACTCCATCAGCTTTGAGGCCATTGCAGCTGCCGGAATTGATGTTCCCGCACCCTCTTCCGGGGGGGTGATCTGGGGCCAGGCAAACCTCAATGAGGACTGGGTGGGAACAAACATCCGAGACGAATTTTCCGGTGAAATACACCGCCCCTGCTACATGACCAACGACGGCAACGCTGCCGCTTACGGTGAATGGCTGCTGCGCCCGGGTCACGATGGCCCGCTGCTCTTCGTTGCCCCCGGTACGGGGCTGGGTGGCGGATTTGTCCTCAGTGGAGGTAAACTCTACGAGGGTTCCAACGGGCTCGCCATGGAGTTGGGTGCAATTTCAGTGCCTTTCCGTGAGGATGATGGAAGTCTCCCCGAGTGTGCCGGCAAGGGACCGGGTTCACTGGAGGCCTGGGTGTCCCTTGTGGCTTTGCGCCGCAGGCTGGGCATCGAGCTGGCCAAGCCGGAAAACTCGGATCATCCACTTGCAAAAGTTGATATTCCCATCGAGGAAAAAGCCTTCCAGCTGCGTGACTATTGCGAGCAGGAGGATCCGCTGGCACGATCAATCTTTCGCCACCAGGCCCACATTCTCGGCTGGGCAATGGGCGACCAGGCCAGTGAGCTTGATCCCGGGTTGATCGTGATCGGCGGCGGACTTGCCGAGACCGGTTTCCGCGAGTGGTACCTTGACCATGTGCGAGCGGGATTCGGGGAGCGGGCGCCGTCCTTCTACGTGCGCTCTCCCATCCCGCCACACGGGGCCACCACCCGTTTTGACTGGGCGGTAGGCGGTGACTTCGCCGCCGCCATCGGCGTTGCGCACAAGGCAATGGAACTCGTCTAGTATTCCCCCTTCACGCGGTCAAACATCAGCTTGGCCTTCTCGTTTTCATGACGCCGCCACTGCGCACGTTTTTGTCCCCATTTCTTTGAGCGTTCCTCAGCACGGGCCCTGGAGAAAAAACCCGTCCTTTCCTCCGGAATTCCAAACTCCGGAGTTGAGGATTTACAGCCGGCAAGGATAAAGCCGAGCGCAACAAGAACCGGAAAAATATGTAATTTACTCACACTGCAACCCATAATCAGAAACCGGACCTTTGTCAGGCTTTTTCAGATGAACAGCAGGGTATCGCCAACTGCCGGCTAAATCTCCCAGCCCTTGCGGTAATCACGCTTGATGAGTGGAGCCGCCTCGGGAGCGTTAGTGGCCTTCAGGTTCGGTCCATCCCAGTCGATCTGCTTGCCAAGGCGAATCGCAAGGTTGCCAAGCAGAACGGTCTCGGTAAAAGGCCCTGAGTAATCAAACCCGGAAAGCGGAGCGGAACCACTGCCGCGAATCGCATCAATCCACTCCTGGTCCTCATTCTTCACGCGCGGAATCGTCTGCCCGGGGGCAATCTTTCCGGCAAGGGATTCCGGGGTGGTTTTCCACTTCGTGCTGTTGCGGTTAAAGAGGAACTTGCCTTTATCGCCAATGACGATCATGTCAAATTTCTTGGCATTTTTCGAGTTCACTATAGTGCCCTCGAAAACCGATTCTTCAGGCATGAACCCACCGTCATACCAGAGGAATGGCATCTTGTGGTTGTACTTCCCGGCCGGAAAAGTATAAGTGATGATCGCCCTGTTTGGCCCGGACTCGGTAGTGTTGCCCTCCTGCTTGGCTTCAACGGCAACCGGATGTTTCAGCTCCAGTGCCCAGAACGGCATGTCCATGATATGGCATCCCATGTCCCCAAGTGCGCCGGTGCCGAAATCCCACCAGCCGCGCCACGAGAACGGGTGATAGCCTTTGCCGAACGGACGATACGGCGCCGCGCCAAGCCACAGGTCCCAATGCAGTTTCTTCGGCGGTTCGGCCGCCGGGGGTCGCGGACCGCCTTGGGCCCAGACCGGCCGGTTGGTCCAGACGTGGACTTCTTTGATCGTGCCCAGCGCGCCGGATTTGATGATGGCCGAGGCCTCGCGGAGCTT
>JAYGGE010000089.1:0-30837 GCA_046581505.1 Verrucomicrobiales bacterium
GCCTCGGGCATATCCACCCCCAGTCGCGAGGCGATCAGGTAAACATAACTGTGCCCCAGGTAGTGGTTGCGGTCCTTCTCGTTGCGCCCCCATTTCATGTCGGTGATGGAGTCGCCGATGAACAGCAACCGGGTTCCCTCCTTGAAGCCGGGCAACCGGTACTGGTAACCCGCGACACCTGATGGGTTGCTCTTTGCGCCATGGGCTGAGCCGGTCGTGGCGGCTGCCCCGCCGCAGAGGGCGCCGGCCTTGAGGAAATTTCTTCGGTTCATGATTGGTATTCTGTTTTGGATTAAGGGGAGTTGTCTTTCCGGAGATCTTGAATCCGGTGAGCTTACCTGATTAAGGGAATCATCCAACCGGCAGTCAGCGGATTTTTTACCCCTCCTTGTTAATTGGCAGCGGAAACTGGCGCGATCCCGGGGGCAGGGGCGGTGGCGGCTAGCTTTTGCGCAGGCTTGAAAAGACCTTGCCTGCCGGCTTGGCGGGCAGCGTGGCCTGCCATTGCCTGAGCAGCAGCAGGAGTTCTTTCACCACTTCCTGGTGTTGTGCCTTGAGGTCGGTTTTCTCGAGGGGGTCGGCGAGAAGGTCATACAATTCAATGTAGCCGGCATCCCGGTTGGCCACGAGCTTCCAGTTTTGGCTTGCCACGACGTAGGAGACCCAATGATCGGGCTTGCCCTTGCGGGCCGGCCATGGTGCGAGGCTCTTCCAGAAGAGTGGCTTTTCACGAAGTGGTGTGCCCTTGCCCATGAGGGTCGCCACTTGGCTGATCCCATCCGGCTCATACCTAGCGGGCAGTTCCACTTCGGCGATTTCGCAGAATGTCGGCAGCAGGTCCACGGCCGAGAAAAGGGACGTCTTGTTCACCCTGCCGGCGGGAATTTTTCCCGGCCAGCGGGCGATGAAGGGAACGCCAATGCCACCCTCGAAGAGTGCCGCCTTGTAGCCTTTGCGCCCGCCTGTGATTCCCCGGGAAGCGGCGATGTTGAACCCCTTGCCGGTGGCGGAGTCGTACATGGATTCGAGCTTCGTTGCTTTACCTGCCCGGGCCGGGCCGTTGTCGGAACTGAAAATAACCAGCGTGTTTTCCACCAGCTTCAGGCGATCGAGGGCTTTGAGCACTTCGCCCACCCGGTCATCAGCATGGGAAAGGACAGAGGCGTAGATATTATCACGTTCCTTCAGATCGGGGAAACGTTTACGGTATTGTGGGAGAGTGTGAAACGGCGTGTGCGGCTCGTGTAACCAGAGGTTGATGAAGAAGGGCTTGCCATCACGACTGCTTTTCTCGATGAAGGCGATGGCATTCTTCGCGTCATCGTGGACGGGCATTTGTTTGCCCGCGCAATTAAATGCTCCATAGACATCGAAGCCATATTGGCCGGGCAGGGGAGAGTCGGGGATCATGTTGTTGGCAAGGTGCCATTTGCCGAAGTGCGCCGTGGCATAGCCACCAACCTGAAGGAAGCGTGGGAGCAGCGGTGCCGCGGGATCCAGCCAGTCGGGCATGTTGCGTTTCGCATTGCTGGGCACCCAGGCGAAGTGGCCGTCGATGTTGTAACGGGCCGGGAAATGTCCCGTCATCACGGCCGTGCGACTGGGTGAGCAAACCCCGCTGGCTACGCTGAACCGGTAAAAGTCGGTCCCCTCCGCGGCCAACCGGTCGATGTTCGGTGTCTTGACATAGGGGTGGCCATGGCAACTGAGGTCACCCCATCCCCAGTCATCGGCGAAGATGAAGAGGATGTTGGGTTGAGCCGGCTTGCGGGCCATGGCAGCACACAAGGTGACGCTCAAGGTGCAGAGGATCAGAATACGGGTCTTCATTTGATCCGTTCAATTATCATCGGCTGAATGTTCAATTGCATCGCCGATTCCGTTGCCGTTCCTGTCGGTGACATCCGAGAGCGGATTGTTGATGACAGCCTGCCAGGCAATCTTGCGGAATATGGTATCGAGTTCTCCATCCACGTGCTTTTGCCTGGGCCTGCCCTTGATCAGTTCGGGCGATTTTTTATAGAGGGTGGCATAGAAGACGTAGCCCTCGAGCCAGGCCATGCCCTCACCGAGGTGTCCGCCATCACTCCAGATCGAGGGGCTCTTGCCCTCAGTCTTCTTGTTGAGTGCCTTTATGCCCGGCAGTTTCCCCTCGAAGTAAAGTTCCAGTGCTGCCAGCATGGCCTCGTTGGTCGGCATGACGTGGACCTTGCCGGGATAGCGTTTATCAAGACCGGCGATTTGCCAAGTGGTGGTCTTGTCGGTTTTTTTTGCCCGGGCACGGTAGTTTTCCATCCTTGGCTTACGATCCCCATCGCCAAAACCATCAGCCCACTGCGGCCAGCCATTGAAGACGTAGAACTCCATCTTGGGGTTGAATTTCAGGCAGAAGTCGATCCAGCCAAAGTAGTATTCGGGCCGGTCGTTGGTGTAGCTGCCCCACATCATGGCATCCCATTTGCCGGTTGTGATGGCAGCCATGCATACCGGGTTCGGCTTGCCCCTGGAGGAGAGGATGCCGTTTTCCAGTTCCCACATCATGCGTGCCGCACCAAGTTCTCCGCCCCGGCTGTTGACCCGCAGGCGCTGTTCAATGCCGGCAGCCCCGGCGATTTCCGGCAGTGTGCCAAACCCCGGGCGCATCCAGCTGTGGCCGGTGGCGACAATGCGCAGGCCACTGCCTTTCAGGTAACTGAGTTTTTTGGATCCGCCCCCTCCCTTCACCGGAATTGTACGGATTTGCGCGGGGTTTTTCAGGTAGGTTGCGTTGCGCATTTCCGGATGATTGTCATGACCTTGGCCGAGCCAGGGATCAGGCACGGGCCTACTGGTCCGGTGCTTGGCCTGCGGACGCTTGAAGTTAGGATGCTGCCCGGCTGAGAAGGCCGGGAGAAGCAGCAGGGCACAGAGGATAAAGTTTTGTGTTTTCAGGGTTTTTCTTCGGGTTTCGGTTTTACCGGCCTGTCAGCAGATTCTTTCTTTAGCGAGGTGAAGCGTTCACGAATTTCGGTGATTGATCCAATGGTCAGGAACACCTCGTAATCGACCTTTGTGCCTTTTTGAAGGGAGAATCTTCTTAAGGGAGCGACGTAGGAGCATGCCGAGCCTCCCGGTCCCGCCTCATCGCTGCCCTTAAAGCGGTAACAGGTGAAGCTCTCTGTGCCGGGAGTGCAGATCCCGATTCCCCAGTCCTTCTCGTCGAGGTAGGCCAGCCAGTTCTCCGGGGCCCTGCCGCGCTCGTTTGGCCAGCCGGGAACCCGGCGTTTAAGCTTGCCGTTTTCTGCATAGACCAGGTTGGCAAGCCCGGCGTCCACGAAGACGGCCGGCATTTCCTGGTCCCTGACTGATGACTGATCCCTGCCGGTGTAGTTCATGCGGAAGCGGATCCGTGCCAGAGGACCCTCGAGCGATACCGTAACGTCCATGATGGCTTCCGGGCAGGCGATACCGCTGGCCCAACTGAGCGGCTCGACCCGGGCCGAGATCGTTTTTTTCTTTTCGTCCCTGTTGAATTCCAGAAGTCGGGATTTCCCCCCCTTCCAGTTTCCACCCTGGACCGGGTTGTAAACCCAGGGTTTGCCGTTCCACTTCGATCCGTCAGGGCCCCCGTAGTAGGACTGCTGGATAAAGCGCCCCTCATCGCGGTTGTTGAGCAGGTTGCGCCCGGTTGCACTTGTTGCGAAGTAACCGATGCAGGCTCCACGGGACTTGTCGATGCCGATCCTAACCACGCCATTGTCGAGGTATTCCCAGTGACTGCCGAAACCGGCCTGCGCGGAGAATGCCATGATAGCGACGGTGATGATTGTCTTGATCACGAGAAGGGCTTTGTCCGGCTTTACAGGGGGCGACCTGCAGGTTTCCATTCGACGCGGGGTTTCACGGCTTCGGGTCAACCTTCCAGTTTTTATTGCGCCGTGACCCGTAGTAGGGATAGAAGTCCCAGGGGGCCTCCAGCCCCAGGGCCCGCGGGTCTTTGGTGCGAACCAGCTGTTGCTTGAGTTGCTTACTGAGTTTTTCCTGGATCGTGGCGTATTCGGGATTGCCTGCGAGATTGGCGAGCTGACCGGGATCCTCGCTGATCGAGAAGAGTTCCTCGGCGGGTCGCCTGGCAAAGGCAAGGTCGTAAAAGCGCTTGAAGCCGGGCTTATCCCTGTTGTTCATGAGCAGTGTCTTGGTTGGGGAGGAATCGACCTCACCGAAGGGGATGTCGCGGGCGCAGAACCTGCGATCGGGGTTGCCCGCCGGCCATCGCCCGGGCTCGTGATTGAGGATATACAGGTAATCATTGGTGCGGATGGCCCGACAGGGATAGCCCTTGCCTCCCTCGCGGCATCCGTCGTGGCGCTCCATCGCGATAAAAGCGGCGACATGGTTGTCCGTGGGCTTGTTCCTGATTACATCCATCAGGCTGCTCGCCGTCATCATGCCGGGAACTTGCAGGCCGGTTGCGATCAGGAATGTCGGGGCGAGGTCACTGAGGTTTACCGGCCCGTCGAAGACGCGGCCGGGAGCAACGATTCCCTTTGGCCATCGAATGGCCAGGGGCACCCTGGAACCGGCATCATAGAGGCTGGCCTTGGCCCGGGGAAAGGGCATGCCGTGATCACTGGTCACCACCACGATGGTGTTGTCCAGTTGCCCTGCCATTTCCAGGGATTCCAGGGCTCTGGCAACCATTTGATCGAAGTGCTCGACTTCCACATAGTAGTCAAGGAGATCGCTCCTGACTGTCGGGTGGTCGGGAAAGATCGGCGGGACAATCACCTTGGCAGGATTTCTGCCCTTTTTCTTTCCGCCACCCGGCTCGTAACCGCGATGAGGTTCGCGCGTTCCCAACCAGAAGCAGAAGGGCTGTTCTTTCTCAACCTGGCCCAGGAAGTCATCGAAATTAGCCGCGTAATCCAGGTTGCTTATGCCTTTGAAGCGGGGTTTTAATTTCCGCTTGCTGAATTCTCGTCCGGCTGGATTGGAGTCACGGCCTCCCGCCGAGAGACGCCCCGGGCTCCACCCCTTGCCCGTGAAGCCGACGGCATAACCCGCTCCCTGGAGAACCTCCGTGTAGGTGATGAACTTTTTCGGCAGGGTGCTATGGATGTTGCCAGCCTCCTCCAGCCTCCAGATGGGCTGGCCGGTCAGGATGGCGCTGCGGGAGGGCCCGCAGGTCGGGGCATCACAAAAGGCGTGGGTAAAACGAATCCCCTCGCGGGCGATGCGATCGAAAGCCGGCGTTTGCACAACGGGATCTCCATTGGCCCCGGTGTGGGTATAACTCTGGTCATCTGAAATACAGAACAGGATGTTGGGCCGCTCGGCGTTAATCGTGGAACAAAATGTCCCGAGAACAACAGACAGGGTGATCAGGGCCGGCAGACGGGGATAAGGCATGGGGATTATTTTCCTGATGAGTCCTTGGCCCCCATCATGCGCGCTGAAACCTCCTGGCGCCAGTCACGCAGCAGGGCCAGCAGTTCGGCCGCCTTTTTAGGTTCCGACTTGGCGAGGTTGTTTTGTTCGCCGACATCCTCCTTCAGGTTGAAGAGCTGCACGGTGTTGTTCTCGAAATACTCGTGCAACTTGTAGTCTCCCAACCGAATGGCTCCGCCGGGGCTCTGCATGCCGTGGTTGCTGTAATGCGGGAAATGCCAGTAGATCGGGCCCCGCTCAAATGACCTGCCCTGCAGGGCAGGGACGAAGCTCTTGCCGTCCTTGTGCTGGGCGGGCTTTACGGGCAGACCGGCCATTTCCAGTATGCTTGGATAAAAGTCGGGGCTGATGACCGGCTCCTCACAAATCACTCCTGCCCTGCCCTTGCCGGGCCACTTGACGATCATCGGTACGCGGATACCTCCCTCATACAACCATCCCTTGGCTCCCCGAAGGGGCAGGTTGGAGGTTGCGTAGGCCCGGTCAAGCTGGCTGTTCGGCACGACCCGAGTGGGATTGCCGAAGTTCCCCGCCGACATCCCGCCGTTGTCCGAGTAAAAGATGACGATGGTGTTGTCCGCCTGGCCCAGTTCATCGAGCTTCTCCAGCACGCGGCCCAGGCTCTCGTCGACCGACTCCACCATGGCCGCGAATTCGACATTGTCCTGGCGCTGCTTAATCTTGATCGTTCGCTGCGGCAGCACCTTGTGTGCCTGGTGCGAAGGTTTGCCCACCAGGCTTGTTAATTGATCACGCGAGAGCGGGGCCTTGTCGTCCGGGTTTCCCTCGAGGATGAAAGGCGGGCCCTCAAGCGGGGGTAACTTTGCCAGCTTGGCCCGATACTTTTCCACCAGGTCCTTGCGGCCCTGGATCGGGTCGTGGACCGAGAAGTGAGAAAGGTAGAGAAAGAAGGGCCTGTCCCCTTTGCCTTCCATGAAGTCCAGGGCCATGGAGGTCAGGCGATCAGTGAGGTATTCGTCCTCTTGGCCGTCGATTTTCAAGCCAGCCATCCGGTAAGGAGGGTGGTAGCCTCCCTTGGGGCAACAACCGTTCCATTTTGGCACCTGGACATCAAAACCCTGATTCAGTGGGCCGGCACCTCCGTCACCCAGGTGCCATTTGCCGAAGATTGCCGTGCGATAACCCCGTGCCTTGAGCGCCTCTGCCAGGGTGATTTCCTCCAGGGGCAGGGCCTGAAGTTTCTCGGCGCTCAGCAGGTGCTGGAAATCAAAATCCCGGCGACCGGAGAGCCAATCTGTAAGGCCGAGGCGACCCGGGTACTTGCCGGTCATGAGGCTCGCCCGCGTGGGTGAGCAAACATGGCAGGCGGCATACGCGTTGGTAAAGCGCACACCCTCCTTTGCAAAACGATCAATATTGGGTGTCTCGTAGAAGGAACTGCCAAAGCAGCCCACGTCCCTCCAGCCCATGTCGTCGACCAGGAAAAAAACGATGTTTGGGGGCTTGGCCGCCCCTGTTGAGCAAACCATCATGACCAGGGCCAGGGCACAACAGGCGCAATTCTTCTGCATTATGATTTTATCTTTGGCTTCCGGCCCGTGGATTGCAAGGCATCAAGGCCGGCCTTGTGGGCTTTGTATTCCGGCCCGGCCAGTTTACCGTCCTCGTTCGCGTCAGCTTCCGGATGCCCTTCGAAGTATTTGTCTTTCCAGGCTTCGGCATCCCCTTTGGTTGCAGGACGTTTAGCAACCACGGCCTTAGGCTTGAATGCCGGTCGTGGCGGCAAGTCACTGCCTGATGATGGGAGACGGAAGTACAAGGCCGCAAAGGAGTCGCGCTCAGGCCAGGATTTCCTGGATGGGATAGGCATCCTCGACCCCGGTAAGGCGTTGCTGTAGTCCCTGGAAGGGAAAGCTGAAGCGGTGATTGTCGATACCCATGCAATGCAGGATGGTGGCGTTCATCTCGTTGAGGTGAACGGGGTTCTCCGTGACATTGTAGCTGAAGTCATCAGTTTCCCCGTGGGATATGCCGGCCTTTATGCCGCCGCCGGCCATCCACATGCAGAAGTTGCGGGGGTGGTGATCGCGTCCGTAATTCTCCCTGGTCAACTTGCCCTGGCAATAGGCGGTGCGCCCGAATTCACCACCGAAAACGACCAGGGTGTCCTTCAGCAGGCCCCTTTGTTTAAGGTCCCTGACGAGGGCGGCTGTTGGCTGGTCAACGTCCATGCACTGGTTCTTGATTTCCTTGGGCAGGTTGCCGTGCTGGTCCCAGCCGCGGTGGAGGATTTGCACCACGCGCACCCCGCGCTCAATGAGACGGCGGGTGAGGATTGCCGAATGGGCAAAGCTGCCCGGTTTCTGGACGTTTGGCCCGTACATCTCGAGGGTTGCCTTGCTCTCTTTGCCAAGGTCCGTGAGTTCAGGGACGCTGGCCTGCATGCGGAACGCCATTTCATACTGGGTAATGCGTGTCTGTGTCTCGGGATCGCCGAATCGCTCAACAGTTTTCCGGTTCAGCTTCCCCAGGGCATCAAGCATGGCGCGCCGGTCGGCGGGCACTACGCCGGGGGGATTTTTCACGTACAATACCGGATCACCGGCACTGCGCAGTTTCACGCCATCGTACTCGGAGGGGAGAAATCCGCTGGTCCACATGCGTGTGAATAGCGCCTGGCTCGGGTTCTTTACAGTCGGGGTGAACACCACGAAGGCCGGCAAATTTTGACTTTCACTGCCAAGGCCATAGCTGATCCAGGAACCGAGGCTGGGTTTGCCGGGAACCTCACTGCCGGTCATCACGAAGGTGCAGGCGGGATCGTGATTGATGGCCTCGGTATGCACCGACTTGATCATGGTGATGTCGTCGGCGATTCCCTTCATGTGCGGAACCAACTCACTCATCAATATGCCTGACTGGCCACAACGCTCGAAGGCGAACCTGCTGGGAGCCACGGGAAAACGCTTTTGCCCGCTGGTCATGGTGGTGATGCGCTGCCCGTTTCGAATGGAGTCCGGCAATTCCTTGTCGAAGAACTTCTCCATCTGGGGCTTGTGGTCAAAGAGGTCATGTTGAGCAGGCGCCCCGTTCATGTGCAGGTAGATGAGGTTCTTTGCCCTGGGTGCAAAGTGCGGGAACCCGGGAAGGGCCGGATGCACATCGCCGGCTACAGCGGGCTTGGCGGCCAGTGCCCTCCGGCCAAGGAGTTGGGCCAGGGCGATGCCCCCGACCTTGAGGCCGGCGCCCTGGAAGAACCGTCGGCGGGTTTGCAATTGATGGTATTCAATGGCTGGATCCATGGGGCTTAGTTCTTGTTGATGACCTCATCGAGATTGAGCAGCAGGTTGGCCACCAGTGTCCACGCGGCCAAATCATTCGGACTGAGGCTGGTATCGGCTTTACTTTCGCCAAAGGCGATGAGTTTTTCCGCGGCTCCGGCGTCCCCGGTAAATCGGGCACGGTGCCCGTTGAGAACTGCCAGTATGATCTTGGATTCTTGCGCATCCGGATGACGGGCAGTAACAACCCGCCAGGCCCACCGGACACGCTCCCCGACATTTACGCCGCCTTCTTTAAGGATGCGCTGGGCAAGGTTGCGGGCCGCCTCGACATGCTGGATGTCGTTCATCAGCTGGAGAGCCTGCATGGGGGTGTTGCTGCGTCCGCGCAGTGCGCAGCTTTGTTCACGGCTGGGCGCATCAAAGCTGGTCATGAACGGCGGCGGGGCGGTGCGTTTGAGGAAAGTGTAGAGGCTGCGACGATAGAGGTCATCCCCTTTGCCCTGCTTGTAGTTACGGGTGTTGCTGGAGGCAAACCCGACCGGCTCCCAGATATTGGGTGGCTGATAGGGCCTCACTCCCCTGCCCCCGACCTTGTGCACGAGGAGGCCGCTCAACTGCAGGGCCTGGTCACGGAGAATTTCTGCGTCCAGCCGGTAACGCGGACCCCGGGCAAGCAGCCGGTTATTGGGATCTTTCTTTAGCAGGGAAGGAGTCATTCTTGAGCTTTGCCGGTAGGCGTGGCTGGTGAGGATGCGCTTGACGAAGCGCTTAATGTCCCAGTTATCCTCAATGAACTGGCATGCCAGCCAATCGAGCAGTTCCGGGTTACTGGGGAGTTCCCCCTGTGTGCCAAAATCCGCGCTGGTCCTGACCAGGCCGGTACCGAAGAACTGTTGCCAAAAACGGTTAACCGCAACCCGGGCAGTCAACGGGTGATCCTTGCTGACCAGCCAGTTGGCGAGGTCCAGGCGATTATAATCCCGTTCCTTGGGCCTGGGCGGAAGAGGGGGCAGGAATGCGGGGACTCCGCGTGAAACTTTTTCCCCGGGTTTGTCATATTGCCCGCGCAGCATGACGAAGCTTTGCCTGGGGTTTGGCATATCGGCCATGACAAAGGTGATGGCCGTATCCTTGCCTGCATCCGCTTTCTGTTTCTCGAGCCCGGCTTTCTCGGCAGTCAGTGGCTCGAGCTCCTTGCGTGCACCGAGATATACCCTGCCAAGCCAGTGGCTGCGCAATTCCATTTCCTCGGCCTTCGGCCATTTTTCAGGGGCTTTTCCCTTGAAGAGTTTTTGCTGGTCTGCGGTTAAATCCTTGTTGCGAGTGCCTTCCGGCTGTGCCTTCCAGGCTTGCCATGAGTAAGCAGGATCCTTGGAGGGATTCGTCGTCGAGGAAATGCCAAAGTGATCCCAGCCCATGGTCCCGGAAAACTGTGTAAGGGCGTAGCCGGTGACCGTGGTGCCGGGCTTGAGGCCCACCATGTTCGCAGCGAACTCAAGTCGCACCCACTTGCCTTGCTCCGGAAGTGAACCCATGTCCACGCGCTGGTGGGTATTCACCTTGCCCCAACCAATTTTTTCATGGGCTCCCCAGACGGCACGGTGGTTCCAACCTCCCACATGGAACTGCACCATGACAGCTTCGGGTGGATCCTTGGGATCAAGATAACAATGGACAAAGAACGTGCCATCCCTTGGCACAATAAATTTTCCCTGCGAGTAGACATCCTGCCCGGTTGCGTTTTTCGCAGTGCGCCTGATGGCCAGCTTGCCGCTGAAGACCGGGCCCTCTTCCCTGGCAACTAACTGTAGAGGCGGACCGGTGGCTTCAATTTTACCTTTCGGAAAACCATCCTCGAACCAGATGACTTCCTTGATTTCAGACTCAGGCGGTGGCTTGAGGGACGCGGGATCGATGTACTTGATCCTGCTTACCGCGGCAGCAATGCGCTTGTCGACCCCGGCAATTTGTGCATCCAGTTCGGCTTGGCGCTTTAGCATCCCCTGCTTTGGGACGCGCAGAATGGGCGGCGTGTCGATTTTGTTCCCATCCAGCGCCGGGTCAGCGGCACTGTGGAAAAAGGAATACAGGGAGTAATATTCCTTTGTCGATAACGGGTCGAACTTGTGATCGTGGCAGACTGCACAGCCTGCAGTGAGTCCCATCCAGACTTCAACAGCGGTCGAGGTGCGATCCACTGCGTTACGATAGATCCATTCTGCATTAATGCTGCCGCCCTCCCCTGTTGTGACGTTGCAGCGATTAAACCCGGAGGCGATGCGCTGGTCCAAGGTTGGATCGGGGATGAGATCCCCGGCCAGTTGCCAGCGGGTGAACTCGTCAAATGGCAGGTTCGTGTTAAAGGCACGCACGACCCAGTCCCGGTAGGGCCACATGGAGCGCTCGTTGTCGAGGTGCAGGCCGTGGGTGTCGGCGTAGCGGGCGAGATCGAGCCAGTAGCGGGCCATGTGTTCCCCGTAGGTTTTGCGATCCATGAGTTGATCAATGAGCTTTTCCCATGTCTGTGGTGATTGATCAGCAAGGAAGGCATCCACCTCGGCGGGCGTGGGCGGCAGTCCTGCCAGGTCGAGGAAAAGCCGCCGGATCAGGGTTTCCGGTTTTGCGGGTGCCGCTGGTTTGAGTCCTTTCCTGACGAAGCGATTGCGTAGGAAAGCATCGATGGGATTGACTGCCCCCGCGATCTTGGGGACCTGAGGCTTGGCCGGGGTCATGAAGGCCCAGTGGGCCTGATATTGCGCACCCTGTTCAATCCAGCGTTTGAGGATGTCTTTTTCGGTGTCGCTCAGTGCCTTGTGGGATTTCGGTGGAGGCATCACCTCATCCATGTCCTGCGCATTGATTCGGCTCCACAGTGCGCTTTGCCCCGGTTTCCCCGGGACGATGGCCCGGCTGCCGTCACGGTCGGCGAGGGCACTTTCCCTCTGGTCAAGGCGAAGCTTGGCCTTGCGTTTTTTCGCATCCCGCCCATGGCACGCGAAGCAATTGTCTGCCAGAATGGACCTGACATCGCGATTGAATTGAATGCCTTCGGCCGCCGTGAGATGCCACGGCAATGCGAGCAGGGGCATAAACATTCGAAGCTTTATGCGCATATGGAAAGCGGGCACAATGAAAGGACTGCTGTTGTTCAATGGGAATCTGGATTACAAAAACCACTTTGCCCACTGTAATCTCATATATCTCCTTGCCGAATGCCCCCATCCCTCTAACTGCTTTGTTGCGGGATTATCACACGGCATATCTGGTGCCCGGCGATGAAGCAGCCGGGCTGCTCCCCCCTCGCATCGGCATGTGCCCGGGTTATTGCTTTTTCCCCTGGATAATGGCCATCCTTACCGCAGCGAGTTGTTTCAGCCTCGGGTCTACATCGAGCAGGTAATTGTTGATTGCGTCATTGGCTTCAGCAATTGACTTTTTGTGTGTCCGGAAATTCTTGTCATCCCTGAGGCTGGCGGCATAAGCGTTCCTTTTCTCGACAAGGGCATCAACTTCCCGGAACGCCCCGGGAAAAGCCCTGTGTAAATCCGCCTCTAGGCGCGCGGTGATTTTCTCCAGTGCTTTTAACCGGGAATCATAGGCCATGGCTTTTCTGCGTTCTTCAAAGGCTGCGTAATAGAGATGTTTTGGGAGATTTTCCAGCTCCTTGTGCCTGGAGTGGATGTATTCCTTTTCTTTTTTCCGGGCTTTGTTGACTGCTCCTTCCATTTGCTTGAAACGGGGATCCTTCCCCTTGATCTCTATCCGCTTCTTGGCAATGCCCTTGGAGAGTTCCTTGTGTGTCCGGAAGGCTTCTGGATAATCTGCCTTCAGTGCCGCTTTAAGTTTCTCATGGTGGGTGACGAGGCCCTGGTATTTTGCGTCACTGCGGCTGAGCCGGTCCTTCAGCTTGAGCATGATGAGATCGTATTGTTGCCTGCCATCCCGCTTGATTGCAGGTGGCCTGCTTGCCTGGGAAGCGGTCAATTGGACCCTTTGTGCCTGCCAGTTTTCTTTTTGCGCTGCTTCCCAGACGGAAAAATTGTCAAAAGCAGCCCCGGTGCCGCTGACCTGGAAGGCAAGGTAGGTGCGCTCGGTATTGATGATGGGGTGCCGGCCCACAATAAAGTGGTCTTTGTCGACATGGGCAACCACTTCCTCATCGTGGAACTCCACCGTCATGGTATGCCATTTCCCTTCCTTGAAATCGAATGCGCACTCACCCTGCATTGAAGGCACGAATTCGTTGTTTCGTTTCGCGGTATTGACCTGAAAATGAGTGGGGAAGATTTGGGTCACGGTGTTATAACCACCACCACCGCCGGTCATCAACCGGATTTCCGATGCGCCTTCAAAGCGAAAGTCGAAGCGGAAGATGACATTATGAAAGGCCGCATCCTTGAGGAAGGTGCGCGCCGTCTTCTCCGGTTCATGGCCTGTTCGCTTGAGGATCCCATTGTCAATTTTGTAGTATGCGCGAATGCCCCAGCGCTCACTGACAGTGCCGGGGGTGAAAGTTTCACTAAAGATGACCTTGCCGGGTGAACACATAAGGAAATTCTCAGTAGCAGGGGGCTTGGCGGCGACCTCATGCTGGATGGCGGCAAAGACGATGAAGCCTGCGCAGAGACGCAGAGGCAAGGGGGACTTGTTGAGGAGATTCATGCTATCTTAAGATTTTCAGGTTCCACATTCCAGCAAGTCTTCTCAATTCGCTTCCTGTTTCCCGGCGGCCTGAAGGATGGTCTTCAGGTTTTGCTGGATCCGCCCGGTGTTCTCAGCAGCAATCCTGTTGGCCTCGGCCAGGGGCTTGCCCTTTCTCATTGGCCGCTTGTGCCCGATTTCCGTCAACCACGCGTCGCGCTTGACCCGCATGCGTTCACGCAAAAACATCATCATCCGGCCATAGGCGTTTGGGCTTGGATCCTTGAGGGGAGCCTTGATCGCGAAGTAATCAATGATTTGCTGGGCCATCAGGGAATGTCCTTCGGTCCCCGGGTGGACCCCGTCGCGGGAATATTTAAACTTCGGGTCCTTCGCACGCTTTTTCTTGAGCTCCTTCTTCATGACCGTGTGCAGGTCGATCACCCGCCAACCTTCCCCGCGTTTGCTAACCAGCCACTTGGAGTAGGATGACATGACCTCGTCATAATCGAAATCCGGGCCGGGCTTATCATACACCGGAGGGGTCATGAAGATGATCTTTGCCCCCTGGGCCTCCACCTTTTTCTTCAGTAGCTCGATACCTTCCTTGTATTTGGTGAAACGTCCCTCGTCGAGGGGCTGATAGATTCCGCAGTTGATACCGTAGCAGGCAATGACCAGGTCAGGCTTGAGGGCTTTCAAGGCGCGCTCCAGCCGCTCGTGCAGGTCGGGACGGGGAAACCCGTGCCTGAGGTGGCCCGGCTCGGACAGTCCTGAGATGGTTTCACTCGGTATTCCCTGGTTGAGCACCTCCGGGTTCAGTTCAGGATGATTGACGCTCAGCCATCTCTCGAAAAACACCACATATTCACCCCCATAGGTGATACTGTCCCCGAGGAAGACAATCTTCCTGGCGTTCTTGAGGATCTCGAAATCCTCGCTTGCCTGGATACCGGCCGGGATCAGGGCAGGCATGATCAGGAGAAGCAGGCCCCGCATGGCAGTGTTCATTATTTTTTTCAGGAGATGGAACATCCCAGGGAAGTGACTTGATTTCATTAGTTTTGAAACAGTGCGTCCTCCGGGTTGCCGGAGGAAAGCAAGTAGGCGAGAAGATCGAGGATATCGTCCTGCTTCATGGTGGCCAGCAACCCGGGAGGCATCATGGAGACCGGGGATGGCCCAATGGAGTCGATGAGTTTCACGTCGACCTTGGTGATGGTGCTGGGTGTCATCATGTCGGTGTTGATCCAGTAAGAATCTTCCTTCAGGTTCATGATCCGGCCGATAATCCGGGTCCCGTCCTTCAGCTTGAAGATGCTTGCGCCATACTGGTCGCTGATTTCCCTGCCGGGGTCGACGATCGATTCCAGCAGGTCGTGCGGGGTGAACCTGCCGGCTACCGAGGTGAGATCCGGGCCCACTGCACCGCCCTCGTTATTGAAGCGATGGCATGCATAACAGGCGCCAGCACCAAACATCCGGCGCCCGTTTTCATAATCACGTCCCCCTTCAAGTCCCGCACCGAGCAATCCCGCGAGGTCTGCCATGGCCCACATCTTGACGAAACCGCGAGGCTTGCTGGTGAATTGCGGGGTGCTGTCTTTAGGAGCGGTGTCAATGATTCGAGTGAGGGCAGGTGTCTTCTGTTCTTCAGGGATGGAAGCCACCGCGTCCTGCTTGATGTCGCCCAGATAGTTGCGGAAGCGTGCCCCTCCCTGGTAGCTGCCGGCGCGTATAAACCACTGGAAATACTGCTTTCGCAGCGCAGGCGTCCAGCCTTCCTTAAGGAAGCGCAGGTTGATCGCGTAGGTGATTTGCTCTTCCTGGCCCGTGGCATTGTGCAGCAGGGTCATTGTTTTCCGGACTGTGGAGGGAGCCTCAAGGAAGGCCGTGAGGGTTGAGAGGTCTCGATTTTCCTCCGGGGTCCTGGCCGGATAAATGGCATCAAGCCAGGTGATGAGCCTTGTCCTGGGTTGCGGCGCGGGCATCCCGCCGCGGGTCAGGGCGAGGGTTATGGCTCTGAGCAAATCGAGGCGCTGCTGGCGATCCTTGAGTTTGCCATAGTCGAAGCCAATGGTTTTCTCAATGACGGAGGAAGAGGATTTTTTCCCGTCCGCACGGGTCAGCGCGATGAGGGCCGCGGTCGCAATCACCGGGTTCTTCTCGGGCCTTAGTCGCCCTTTCCAGTTTCCGACCGGCTGTTTCTCAAGGGCGGCGCGGGCGGCATGCCGAATTCCCCGGTCGGGTGATCCCAGTGATTGCCAGATATGGTCGAGATCTTTGCCGGCAGCCGGGGAAGCGTCCTTTTGGAGATGGGACTCGAGGGCGTGGCGGCGTTGCCGTTGCCCTTTGCACTCAGCGGCACTTTTCGCAGCAGAGACCGGCGCGGTGGATTCTTTGCCAGTGTAGGTGACGCGGTAGAGGGCGGACTGGACTCGGCGCCCGCCCACGGTGAAATACATCGCCCCGTCTTCAGGGTTGATCAGGATGTCGGTGAGAGGAAGAGGCTGGGCACTGGCAAACTCCTCAAAAGTGCCGCTGTAGGTGGAGCCCTTCGCCTCGAGGTGAACGGCATAGAGTTTACCGTAGGACCAGTCACAGATGAAAAGAGCGTCCTGGTAATTGGCGGGGAATTTAGCGCCGTAACCAAAGGTCACCCCGGTCGGGGAGCCCGGGCCAATGTCGACTGCTGCGCCAAAGGTATCGCTGCAGTGGGCAGGAAACTTCCCGGAGCCGGTGCGCCAGCCGTAGTCGGCACCGTCGATGACGTGATTGACCCGGGTCGGCCGGTACCAGGGCGTGTTCAGGTCCCACTCCATGTCGGCATCGTAGGTGAAAAGCTCGCCTTCCCGGTTGCAGGCTGCGTCATACTGGTTGCGAAATCCCGTCGCCATGATTTCCCAGGTTTTTCCCTCGGGGTCGATTTGTGCGATGTGTCCGCGCGGGGCCTCTACGCCCTTCATGAAATGCTGCAGGGAGGGCAAGAGCTGGTCCTCACCCCACAGCTCGGGCGTGCGGCTATGGCTGTAGTCTTCGGGTAACTGGGTCTGGTTGCCCATGACTACATAGAGGTGTTTGCCGTCCGGCGCCGGCAGGATGGCGTGCGGTCCGTGTTCCCCGCCGGTGGCCTCCAGCTTCTTGATGGTGACCACTTTATCAAAGTGGTCGTCGCCATCGGTGTCGAGCAGGCGAAAGACTCCCGAACCGGTGGCGCTGCTGCGGGAGTTGACCACCACGTAGAGGCTCCCGAATGCATAGCAGAGCCCCTGTGCATGCCCGATCCGAGGGAGCTCACTTTTTACCGGTGCCGCCCTCTTCGCCACGGCTACCGCCTTTTTGCCGCCTTTTTTCCTCGCCGGTGCATCCACGGCGTGGGTAAGCGGCTCAATGGCTGCCGGGTTGAGTGGCTTCCCAGGCCCGGGAACAGGAAACCGGTACAGGCCACCATACTGGTCACTGACGATGAACCGTCCCTTGTTGTCCTGGCACATGGCCACCCATGAGCCCTGCTCATTGCGCGGGACCGAATAGAGCAGCTCGATGTTAAAGCCGTCAGGCAAACGGATCTTGTCGGGTGAGGTGGCGCTGCGTTGAGCCGCAGCAAGGGTGGCGACTGTCAGCAGCACCGTCATCACCATCAAAAATTGCATCCACTTATTGATCATCTTTCTTGATTACGATTCCGTTCGGCAAAAGAGGTTCATAGGATTTCCCCGTCTTTTCCTTCAGGTATAATGTCACCTTGTCACCCTTTCTTGGAATTGTTTCATGACCCTGCAATCCCGGCAGGGGCGGGATGCGCAGAACCGGCTGCCAGGCCTCGACAAGGATTTCATCACCCGCTTTGATTTCGCTCCCCTTTGAGATTTTCTTTACCTTGAGCTTGATCGTGAACACCCGGTCAACATGAATCCCAAGTGCTTTTTCAACTTTGGACCTCTGTTTTCTTGAAGTTACCTCGATGACCGTTGCGCTGACAATGAGGCTGGCCTTGGTTTTTAAGTCCGCGGGGCTGTAGGGTGCCACGGCGGCCCGGGCGGTAAGGATTCCCAGGATGTGTAGTGCGCTTAGCAGCGTGATGATTGGCCGGGTCATTTAAGGTCAGCTGGCGACGGGGTGCTTTTTAACGGGTTAATGGAAAGCACAGACGTTTCGTTATTTTTTCAGCAGGCGCGGTGAGGCTTTTTCCACCCAGCCGGCTTTACGCTGTCCCTTGCCGGGTCGGTTGACGTCTCCAAGGTCTTCACGGGCGGCCTCGGCGTAGGCGAGGAGTTGCTTGACCACCTTGGGGTTGGCGCTGGCCACGTTTTGGTCCTCGTGGATGTCCTTGGTAAGGTTGAAAAGCTTGAGTTCCTTTTTGCCCTCGGGCTTGCCCCAGTTGCGTTTCTTGGAGTCCATTGCCACGAAGAGCTTCCAGTCACCTGAGCGCACCGCCTGCAATTGATCCATCTGGTAGTAGAAGAAGGCATCGCGCGGGTGACCCTCTTCCTTGCCGTTGAGGATTGGCCAGATGTTCCTGCCATCGATGATGCGGTCAGCGGGTGCCTTGCCGCCGGAGATTGCGGCGAGCGTGGGCAGCAAATCAATCGTGCTCGTGAGCGCACCAGTGCTGGTGCCGGCGGGGATTTTGCCGGGCCAGCGCACCACGCAGGGTACGCGCATGCCGCCTTCATCAGTGCGGCCCTTGCGCCCGCGCAGCGGCAGGTTGCTGCCTTGTTTCTCCCTGGCTGAGCCGTTGTCCGAGGTGAACAGGACCAGTGTATCCTCATCAATTCCCTCGGCTTTGATTGTCTTGAAGAGTTCCCCCATGGACCAGTCGATCTCCTGCACCCAGTCGCCATAGGCGCCGTCCCTGCTGGCACCCTTGAATTTTTTGCCGGGCACCAGGGGCAGGTGAACGGCGGTGTGTGGCAGGTAGAGGAAGAAAGGCTTCTTGCTGTTGGCCTTGATGAACCTGACGGCCTCGGCGGTATACTGCGCAGTGATCGTGGTGTCCTGCTGTACACTGTCCTTGATTACCGTGAGGTCACGCACCAGGGGCAGCGGCACCTGCTTGCGGTTCATGTCGTTGCTGTAGGGGATACCGAAGTAATGGTCGAAGCCCTGGCTGGTGGGCATGAAATCAGGGTGGTCACCCATGTGCCATTTGCCAATGCACATGGTGGCATAATTTTGTTCCTTGAGCACCTCGGCAATGGTGACCTCGCTGGGGTTGAGGCCCTTGCGGGCGGCGGGGAAGAGCACGCACAGGTTCTTTTCATCCACGTGCATGTTGACGCGGCGCGGATAACAACCGGTCATGAGGCTGGAACGCGATGGCGTGCATACTGAGCAGGTGGAATAAAAGTCGGTAAGCCGCATGCCCTCCCCGGCCATCTGGTCGAGCACCGGCGTGGCATGTGTCTTTGAGCCGAATGGCCCGATATCCGCGTAACCAAGGTCGTCACAGAAGACAACGATGATGTTTGGCTTCCGTTCAGCAGCCTGCACAAAGGGCGAGGCAAGCAGGCAGGCAAGCAGGCAGGTGAGGATTTGTTTTTTCATATGCAATTAAGGTCCAGTCGATTTCCGCATGGCAACTGTTGTGATTATATGCATTGAGCCTAAGTAGCGAAAACAAATTTAACGGCTTATCGATCCGGGAGCGAGTCCCGGGAGGATAACGCATGAGTATATGCAGATTTGCTGCGCCCGGGCCCCTGCAAGTCTTCATTGCCCTGTCCTCTTTTTCTCAACGGGCTTGGCAGGCCGTGTTTTGAGGACGGGATGCCAGGTCTCGATTTCCTTCTTCAGGCGCTTGACGATTTCCGGATGCGCACCGGACAACTCGTTTTTTTCATGGGGATCGCTCTTCAGGTTGTACAACCTGAAGGGTGCTGTATCCCAGATGTGCAATTGCCTGTAATGTGTTGTATCCAGCCCGTTATAGCGAAGCAGGAGCTTCCAATTACCCTCGACACACCAGAGGTATTGCAGGGTGCCCTCGGGATTGCCGGGGGTCATGTTATAGACGGAGTGACAAACGCCAAAGACACGCTTGCGCTCTTTCCTTGCCCGTCTATCAAGCAGGTTGATGCCGGGGCACTCTCCAGGCACTTCCAGCCCGGCTGCTGCCGCGATGGTGGGGAAAAGGTCAATGGCATGGGCCAGGTCCTGAACGTGGCCTATTTTAACGTGATCTGGCCATGACACCATGATTGGTGTGCGGATGCCATTCTCAAAAGGTGAGCTCTTGGAGCGCTGAGCGTAGGCTTTCCAGAGCTTTTGGGCCGGGTCATCCCTGTTGGTGCTGGGGGCGGCCCAGCCGTTATCGCAGATGTAGATGACCAGGGTATTTTGCCGGATCCCTTTCTTGTCCAGGTAGCCGAGAAGTTCCCCGCAGGTGTTATCAAACCATTCACACATCGCATAGTATTTAGCCACATCCGTTGCGCGTCCGGGCACGGTGTATTTTTTCAGCAGGTGTGCCGGGGGATTGTGCGGGGTATGCGGCAGAAATGGGGCGTACCAGGCAAAGAATGGTTTCTTCTTACTGATGGCCAGCTCGATGAACGCCTTGACCGGCTGCATTGATTTGCGGCCGATTGCAAGGCCCTCATCACCATGGCGCCCGCCGCGTCCCGGGTCGCCGTGGGTCATGCCGTGGGTGAAGCCGCCGTCCTGCCATGAACCTTCCCACCATTTGCCGGACTGGTGGGCCAGGTAACCGTTGTTTGTCAGCATCCTGACAAAGCTCTGATGAGTATGGAATTGCTCTCTTATCGGCACATCCAGTTCGGCCCGCTTGTTCCTGCCGTCGACGTCGTTTCCCGTGATGCCATGCTGGAAGGGATAAAGGCCGGTGAGCATTGTAGCCAACGAGGGGCGGCAAAGCGGGGCTGCCACGTAACCGCGCTCGAAGACAAGGCTTTGGCTGGCCAGTTTATCGAGATTTGGCGTCTTGATTTCCGGATGCCCCATGAAGCCATAATCGGTCCAGGCCTGGTCATCGCTCAGGATGAAGACGATGTTGGGCTTTTCTGGAGGGTTACCACCCCCTGCCAGGCCCGGTAAGATACAGAGTGCTGCCAGAGCAATTTTCTTCATGGTGTTACCCTATCCCCTGTGGCAGGCAGGCTACTGCCTGATTTCCACCCGGTAATACATGAGGTCTGCGTTTTCCGCGGGGATCACAAACGCAAGCTCGGTATCATCACCAATGAGCGGCGGCGCGGCGGGGATCCAGTCGTAAAGGTTCGTGGATTTCATCAACCGGTAATGCCTCCCGGCGGTCGAGAGCAGGCGAATCGCGACTGGATCAATGTCGATCTCGATTCCAGGCAGCGGCACCTGCTGTAAGCGCACGTCAACCCTGGGCCAGGAGGCAATGGCTCCAGACTCAATAATCCCGTCCAGGGTGGCGCGCATCTGCAGCGCATACGAGGTGCCGGACTGTGGACGCTTGTTGAAGATGACGGTGTAATTAATGCCGTCACCCCTTTGTCGTGCCAGTGAGTCAGTTCCCCAGAGCGCACCGGTATGGCTCCACTTCCAGTTGCCGGGTGCCGGGCGTGGTCCCCCGATATTGCCGCCTGCCACCTGGTGCTCGGCAAGGTAGGCGAGGATTGCGAAAGGATCGGCGACGATGGCGCCCTGCCCGATACGCGCCTGGTGGTTCCAGCTTCCGTAAGGACGCTCTACCAAAGGATCGCTACTGGATGCGGGAAAAAATACATTGGCGGCAGTACTGCCGCCGGCGTCGTAATGGGGTTCGCGGGCATCCTGATCAGGTTTAAAGCTGCGGCCGTAGAGGATCTGATGGGGAGTGATGCCAATGGGGACCAATACATTGTCGTGGAGATAATCAAAGAGGCTTTCCCCGGAGGTTTCCTCCACGATGAGCCCGAGGAGCAGGAAGCCGATATTGGCATAGGCGGTATCGGTTCCCGGGTCAAACTGCAGGGGTTTGCCCATGATCCAGCGCACGATGTTGACCCGTGAAGGCGGGCTTGCGATTCCCATCTCGTCGGCGATCTGCAGTTCCTGGTAGGTGTGATCGGGTATTCCCGGCGCATCGCGGTTCCATCCTCCCTGGTGTTGCAGCAGGTGATTGATGGTGATGTCCGTGAGCCTCACATCCCGGGTGCCGAAAGCATTGTAGTCAAGGATGCCGCTCTCGGGGTTGCGGCCACTGAAGACGCGGCTGTCCAGGGAAATGGCACCACTGGATACCAGGTGTCGAATTGCGGCGGCGGTGAACGGCTTGGTAACGCTGGCAACGCGCATCACGGAATCGGGTCGCAAAGGAATGTTGCGTTCCTCGTTCTGCCAGCCGAAGGCACGGCGGTAAACCACCGTGTCATCCTTCATGACGGCGAGGACGCCTGCGCCGATGTCATTGGCCTGCATGATGTCCTGCATTGCCGTGTCAAGGGCTGCCAGCTGGGGGATCGGAATCCCCGCGACCGGCCGCACCTGGGCGGCAGTATCGAACACGCAGAAGCCGATCAACTGCAGTAAAAGGGTGAATGGCAGCTTTGGATTCATTGTCTTGCCTGGCGCTGGTAAGAGCCGGTGGACTGGTGCGGGGTCATCGGCCAGTCATCCGAGCGGAACGGATAGGCGGGGAGTTCACGGGCGTTCATGAGGCCGCCCATCGGCAGGTTTGAGAAGGCGTAACGCACGGCGACAGGCTCGCTGACCTCATCGCACCAGAGCTCGACCTGCTGCCTTTTATCTGTCTTTCTCTGGCTGATGCGCGCGCGCGCATGATGAAATACCCGGTCTTTACCGGCGAGGACGAAGCCGACATCGACATCCTGGTCGAGGCGCAGGCCACGGTCAGTGCCGCCTTGAAAAGTGACGAAAGCCTTGTTGTTTCCGAAGGTGGCAGCCTCGAAGAGCGGTCCGCGCCACTCAAGGGGCTTATCGGATCCGGCCTGCTTTGTGCCGTATACTTCGGCGAGTGCCCAGCGGGCGGCACGGCCACCGACCGGCAGCTTGCGGCCGGGGTGGATGCTGCCGTTGGAATTGGTGTCGTAGGTGACGATGAGCCCGGTGTTCTGGATGTCCCGCCAGGTATCGGCCTGGATCTCGCGGACAATGTTGCAGTGGTGGTTCATGTCGTATGCCATCGAGCGGCGGTTGCTCCAGCCTGCAATCTGGATAATCCCGAAGGGCAGGCCGGGTTCATTGAAAGCGGCGCGCCAGTCGGCGATGACCGCGGGGAAAGTGCGGTGGAAGGGCTTCCACGCGGTGGTAAAGGAATTGTTCTCGCCCTGGTAGAAGAGCGCTCCGCGGATGGTTGTCTTTGCCACCGGCATGAGTGAACCGTTAAACATGCCGCCGGGTTGACCACTGTTGGCGGGGTCACGGTAGTTGTTGGCGTTCGGCCTGCGCGGCTCGCGCTCGCCCTTTGCTTTAGCCTGCTGGCGCTGCTTTTCCCAGTCTGCAAGGGCCTTTGCGAGCCGTTCCTCGGCGCCAGCTGCGTGCCCGCCGTCGATCCAGGCCTTGTGCGCAGAGGTGAATTTCTCCAGGTCAGGAGCCATTTCCGGGATGGTTGCCAGTGTCTTTTTGCTGCACCAGTGCTGGGCACGGGTGCCACCCCATGAGTTATCGATGATACCGACGGGAACCTTTAGCTGGCGGTGCAGGCGCCGGGCAAAGTAATAACCGACCGCGGTGCAGTTCTCGACCTGTCCACTGACTGCACTGTGCCAGTTGCCGACCGGGTTTACCGGGGTCTCGACCGGGAAGTCGTCCTGTGGACTGATACGGGCTACTTTTGGCAGGCGGATAAAGCGGATGGCGGGGAAATCCGCGGCGGTAAGCTCCAGGTCGGCATCGCGGGAGCCGCGCAGGGTCCACTCCATGTTGCTCTGTCCTCCGCAGATCCAGACTTCCCCGACCAGGATGTTACCTATATTCAGGTTCTCCCCCCCGGAGGAGACCCTCAGCGAGCGGGGTTGTGCGGCAGCGGGCATCGGGTCGAGCTTAAGGGACCAGGTGCCGTCCTTGGCTGTGGCTGCGGATTTGCTTTGGCCGGCAAAGCTGACAGTGACCTGAGCATCCGGAGTGGCCCAGCCCCAGAGGGCTACCGGCTTGTCACGCTGGAGAACCATGCTCTCCCCGAAGATATTGGGCAGGCGCAGCTTGGCGGCGGATACCTGCGGGAGGATGGCATGGGACAGGAAGGTGAAGAGCAGAACCGGGCGCATCATTTGCTGGACAATATCACTTTTCTCAAAGCGGTGACAAAAAAAACCATCCTCCCCCCGACACGGGGCGCGGGCAATGCCGGCTAAAGACCCCGGGGGGCTGGTATCCGGGTAATTACTAGAACAACTCGATTGGTATCGGGACGATCTTGGCTCCGCCGCCGCCAAGCGGGTTGCCTTCGGTCTCCTCGATGCTTTCCACGACCTCGTTCTTGAAAGTCACGGCGAGCTTACCACTCTCCACCTTAATATAGTATTTCTGCCTGATCAGGTTGCCGTATGCATCGCGCCGGGTCTGGTATTGTGGCACCCTTTCGTAGGTCACGTAATCGTAGACATCACTTCGTCCGCCCTTGTCGAGTTTTGAATGCTTGCGTCCCGGCTTGCCCATCGAGGCGACAACCTCATCGATTGTCATCCCAAGCGCGATCTGATGATTCTTGATCAGGTCTTCAACAACCTTCTGTCGTTCATAGAGTGCGCGCAGGTTGGCGACGAAATCCTTGTCAAGGGAAGCCAGCGAAGAGGGGAATACCCAGCCCTTGACCTGTCCATGAAGGGCCATGCCGCGGATTAAATACTGCTTGTCGGTCATTGCCAGGACGATGACTTTCTTGGCCTTCTTGAGCACCCCGAGGGCCCGCTTGCGCTGGGTAGAGGTATAGATGGGATCCTGCCTGATGGCCAGCAACTCCACCCTATTGTCCGTGAAATCCTCAAAGTAAATGGCGCCGGGTTCACGGCTGAGTCCGCTTTTCTCGCGCCCGGTTGCGCCTTCAGAGCGGGGCGTGAATAAGGCCAGCCCCGCCATGCCGGCAATGAACGTGGTGATGATTCGGGATGGCTTGATTTTCATGACTTTATAGAGCTTACCGGAATCTGGCTTAAAATGCAATGTGCCTGAATATTTGCCCCGCGCTTGCGCATATAGAAGGGCAGGACGATCCTGATATTGAGTTTATGCCCGGAAATTCCCTTTCCTCCAAGCTTTACCAGAGTGCCTGCGAAATTATACCCGGGGGCGTGAATTCGCCGGTACGCGCTTTTCGCAACGTCGACGGCGAGCCGTTTTTCGTGCGCGCGGCCAAGGGTTGCCGGTTGTGGGATGTCGACGGTAATGAATTAATTGACTACGTGGGCACCTGGGGGCCGGCGATCCTCGGGCATGCGCCGATCCCCGTTATAGAGGCGGTTTCCGAGGCGGCGAAGCGCGGCGTTAGCTTTGGCACGCCGAATCCTTTTGAGATTGAAATTGCCAGGCTGATTGTTGACTGGGTGCCTTCCGTTGAAAAGGTTCGCATGGTTAACAGCGGCACTGAGGCAACCATGTCCGCGATTCGCCTGGCGCGCGGATTTACCGGCCGCGACAAGGTGATCAAGTTTGCAGGCTGTTACCACGGGCACGTTGACTCGCTGCTGGTTGCCGCCGGCAGCGGTGCGCTGACTCATGGTGAACCTGACAGTGCCGGGGTGCCCGCTGCATTTGCCGCCGAGACGATCATCCTGCCCTTTAATGATCCCGGGAAGGTTGAACAGGCTTTCGCAGCCAGCAAGGATGATATAGCAGCGGTCATCCTTGAGCCGATCCCCGCCAATGCCGGGTTGTTTTTCCCGCGTGATGGTTACCTGGAGTTGCTGCGCGAGATTACCGCAAAGCATGGTGCGCTGCTGATCTTTGATGAGGTGATGACGGGATTCCGGGTTGCCAGGGGAGGTGCCCAGCAACTTTATGGCGTGACACCTGACCTTACCGCCCTGGGCAAGGTGATCGGCGGCGGTTTGCCGGTGGGCGCTTTCGGCGGTCGTGCCGATATCATGGATCAACTTGCGCCTGACGGGCCGGTTTACCAGGCCGGGACGCTTTCCGGCAATCCGCTTGCCATGGCGGCAGGCCTGGCACAACTGCGTGAAATGGAGAAGCAGAGAGGCTGGCAGCGCCTTGAGGAAATTGGCGCGACCTTTGAGAGCGGGGTGCGGCGGGTGATGGCACAGGCGGGGCGCGATTACACCTTCCACCGGGTGGGCTCGATGTTCTGCCTGTTTTTCACAGGCGATGACGTGTTCGATCTTGATTCCGCCAAGGCCGCTGCACGGGGAAGTGCCTTCAAGTTGTTCTTTCATGCCTGCCTGAAACGCGGCATTTTCTTTGCTCCATCCCCCTATGAGACAGGATTTCTCTGCATGGCGCATGCCGAAGAGGATATTGCCCGCACGGTGGAGGTCATCGGTGAAGTTCTTGCCGAAGGCCGGGTTTAGGGTTTGCCCTTCCCCCGGGCACGGGGTGAGGTTATCCTACAACACTGAAATGAAACAATTTATTGTTCTCCTGCCCGTCCTGCTTTTTCTCGTCATATCCTGTGACAAGAGGGGGGACAAGGCGCCTGCCGGCGGGGAGAAAGTTTCCGTGGCCGCCGGCGAGAAGGGCACAGTGCTTTTCGATGGCAGCTCAATGGAGGGCTGGGAGGCGTGCAACTATGCCGGCATCGGTGAGATTGCCGTTGACGGGAAAACCGGGGTGCTGCGCATTGGGCGCGGTGAAATTCTCAGCGGCGTGAAGCGGCCCGGCTATGACAAGGAGAAGCTGCCTAAATTAAATTATGAGGTGGAGATGGAGGCGCGCCGGGTCGAGGGGGATGATTTTTTCTGTTGTTTGACCTTTCCGTACAGGGATACACACGCGACTTTTGTGCTTGGCGGGTGGGGGGGTTCGGTATGCGGCATTTCAAGCATCGACTTCATGGATGCCATGGACAATTCGACCATGACGGCAAGGGAGTTCGAGGAAGGAAAATGGTACAGGATCCGGCTGGTCGTCAGTGACCACCGCTTTCAGGGGTTTGTCGACGGTGAGCGCATTGTCAATATTGGTATAAAGGGGCGCAAGATAGGCATGCGCTTTGGTGAGATTGAGGAATCGATTCCGTTTGCGATCTCAACTTTCCGGACCACCGGCGAATACCGCAACATTGGTATCCGCAACCTGGATGAAGCGGAAATCGCGGCCGCCAGGAAACTTGATGATGAAGATGAGTTTTAGCAGGGGCCTGGGTATCGCGGTTCTTGCGGCCGGGATTTTCTCTTCCTGCGAGACACCCGAACCGCGTAATCCACGGGATTCCATCCCCGGGAACCGGGAATATTACAACGAGGCGCTTAAGTTCAGTATCCGCTACCCGGGCCTGTTGAACCTTAAGGTGGAGGACCGGGAGGGTGTTGATATGCCGGGAATTGTCCTCAAGCTGCAATATCCGGGCAATGACTTTACCGTGTTCGAGTTAATCACCCGGGACCCGGGCTGGCGGGTCCGTTTGCACAAGGGCATGGTTGCCGGCAGTGAGCTTAAAGAGCAGGTTGGCGGGGTGGAGTGTGAGGGATTTGATATCGACTTGCCCGATACGGAGGGCGTCAGGAAACGAGTCATAGCCGAGCACCTAGACCGGCTTTATGTCTTTACCGGGAAGGGAGAGACTTTTGACGAGGTGCTGGAATCCTTTGATTTTCTTGAGCCTGACGCCGATCCCAAGCCGGCAAATGATGCCGGCGGGGATCCCGGCCAACAATGTTCCAAGGGATGCCGCAGAGCAAGCGGCAACGGGGTGGCAACGGGTGTAGGCGTGCCCGGGCACTGCACTTTTGACAAGCCCACGATATTCTTGAAGTGCTACAGTGCCGATAAGCGGAAGAACAGCTTGCCGCCCGCGATAAAGGGGACTGTAACAGTCGTGCGGTCACCGGCTACCCCCTCAATGCCGTCATCGATTTCCAGCCAGTTCTCGAGGTCATTGCTTTGCTCAATGGCGTAGAAATTCCCCGGCTTGCTCAGGAAATCAATCAGGAGGTTATTGCCAACAATGCGGGCACCGATGATGCCGAATTTGTAAGGTTCCTCCTTTGCTGCAAAATAATTGTCAAAGGTTGCGTTGATTGGTGAATCTCCAGCATCGCTAAAGTCAAAGGTAAGCACGCCGGATATCCCTTCAGTAAAGGAGTTATCAGTGCCTGAAGTTTCCGCTAAAAGGATATCGGGATCTGAGATGCTGTAGGCACGTCCGGTCAGGGTATTGCCGTTGCCGGCGAAAACCAGACGCAGTCCTTCGCCGGGTTGCGGTTGCGGTGAAAGCACCGGGTCTTCACCAATATAGCCGTCCGGCTGTTCACCGACGAGACGGGTAATCTGGATGTCGTTTTCCTGAGGCTGATAACTCAGCAGGTAGCCCTGTGCATTCCCCAGGGAGGGGTCCGGCTGGATTCTTGCCAGGACGCCAATTGCCTGTCGCAGTGATGGATCCCAATCCTTGATATCCACACTGACCCAGAAGTCCGAGTAGATGTTAGCTTGGAAAGCGGCTCCCCGTGAAGGCCCCAGCTGGGCGTTTGGAGTCGGGTTGGCTGTTATCTTGTAGGCTTTTGAAGAGGCATCGAATGTCACCCAGCTCACTCCTACAAATGACCCTATCGGGTCGTGGTGCGACCAGCCGTTGTCGTTGCCATCATCAAAGTTGTCGAACTGGGCGCTTCCTGTTCCCAGGTGTAATGCATAGCCAAGAATGGTCAGGGAGAAGAATTTGCACAATTTCATTGTCTTAATGGTACCCAGTCAGGTAGAGCCTTGACCAGTTTTTTTTTCAAAAAACTGTAAACTTCCGTTTATCAATTACCGAACATCTGCGTCCATTTTTTACCGTGAACCCCCATGCCGACCCGGCGACTTCCGGGGTTTAGCATATTGCGGTGATGGCCGGGGCTGTACCACCAGGATTTATTAGCGGCTTTGCCGTCCTTGTTCCCGGAGTAGATATTCTCGGCATACGCGGTGGTGCCTTCCAGCCTGGCGCGAATCCATGGGCTTTTTTTGCCCGGCACCGGGGAAGCGTGTGAGAAAAAATCCTTTTGCACCATGTCCTTTGAGTGATCCCGAGCGGCTTTACAGAGCCTCAGATCGATCACGCAGGGGGGCAGTCCGATCAGCATGCGGTAGCGGTTCATGTCGCGAATTGCCTCGGCTTCTTCGACCGGAATAATTGCCCTGAGTCTGACGTTATAGCGCAGTATGGCGAGATGCTCTCCCGGGAGACCAAGAGCACTTCTGGAAGTATTTTCTTCAAAGGCCCTGATGTCATCGGTGCCAAAGGGCATAGCTTCAAACTCAAGCAGCAGAAGTTGCTCAATACACAGGGTCCGCTGTTTTCCGATCTCGAGAATCTCAGTGCGCCTGTCCGTCAACCCGGGATCGGTGGTGAAGATTTCCCCGGTCGTGAGGACTTTCAGTTCCCCAAGCCGTTCCAGCGCGGGATCACCGGTTTGCTGAATATTATCTTTACTGAGCCTGTCTCCCAGTGTTCTCAGTGCGCGAACCTGCCTTTCAAGCTTTAAGACTTCCTGTCTTGCAGAGCCGGTGGATTTTGCCGCCGCCGCTTTCCTGGAGGCAACGGCAAATGATGCCCTGTAATTTGTCCACAGCGGTTTCAATTGACGATCGAGTATATCAAACATCTTCTGTGCGCTGGCACGGCCAATGCCGACGATTTCCCTGATAATCTCAGTGCGCTTAACGTGATCGTCCGGATGGGATTTAAGTTCCTGAAAGAGTTCCGAGGCCCGCTTGCGTTGGGATTCGCTCAACTTGTCGGGATCGATGGGTTTCAGGCCGGGCCTGATGGCGGCACTTGCCGGTAATGTCAGGGTGACAATCAGGGGGGTAAGGAGAAAGCCACGGAACATTTTTTTGGGAGCCAATTATACTGCGGGAATGTGGCGGAAGCATCTAAAATCCCATTGGGTTGGATGGTCGGCCTCGCACAGTGCTTGGTAAATGTAGCGTGGCGCGGACGTTTTTTACACGCAGCTGGGGCAATGGGGAATTCCGGCGAATAACGTAGAAGACACTCGATGGCGCGCTAGCGACATTGAGTGCTCTGACTGGTTATGATTGCTTTTTCCATATCTCATAATTGTCGAAATCGACAGGTCCGCCAAAAATATAGAAGTGATCTCTGTAATCATCGGATATGATGAATTGAAAGTTTTCCATTTTAACTTCAGGTCCGAATTTATAACGTATGGAGTTTAGTTTGATGTGATTATCTTCAGTAAGTTCCCATGTTATGGGGTAGACCTTTGATTCAAATAACTGTGTCCCATTCCTATTTTCATTTAAGGTTATGTTAATCTCTGTTCGGTAAGTCCACGATCCAAGCAAGTCAGGTTCCGACACCTTCTTATCTGTCTTGACCGGATGCCCCATGTTACAACCAAAAGCAGACAGGCATACAAGGTATAGAAGCAGATCGGGAATGTTGATTTTGCGCTTCGTAACCAGCGATGATAAGCTCAGGAGGGGTAAGTGAAAGGGAGAACTAATCTTGAGAGCGGGCAGAGCCGGGGGCAGGCGGGTGATTTATTTGGCGGTGATCCCGTAGCGCACCGCGCTGGAGATATCCAGAGAATGGCCGGAGGGGAGATGTGCGACCGGGTTTCTCGCCGCATCCGGGCTTACCCGACTGCCGGGTCCTCCCCAGTTAAGTTGTTCATTTCCACGGGCAGAGAGGATGATTTCCCGAATGCCTTCAGTGCCCAGATCGATGAAACCGTGCCATTTGAGGTCGACAAGATGAGTCCATTTACGGCCGGTGTCGGCAACTATCCCCTCACGGTTTTTGGCGTTTACCCTTGAGGTTCCCGAGATGACCAGCTGCCCGTCACCATGTTTTTGTGCCCATAGCTGGATGGATTCCTCAATGGTCTTTGCCCGCACCCGGTCGCCGCCGAGCGGGTTCACGTCGAGCATTCCAAGGTAGGCATTTCCTACGAACTCCCGTGCCAGTGCCTGCGGGATCAGGAAGCGACCAACTGCCTTGCCGGATGCTTTCAGTAACTCTTCCTGCATCCCCCTTGAAATCTCCAGAGTGTCCTCGACGTAGTTGTCCTGGCTGCGTACTTCCGAGAGCGGCTTGCCGTCCTTGCCAAAGGCGCGTCCGACAATTCTCCCGGCGAGTGAACCTCTGGGACTGCGCCGCTCACCCGGACAGTGCTCACCTTCGGGATGGGTCGCCGGAAGTTTCCATGCCTTCCCGTTGTCAGGAACATCCCGTAGCTTGACGCTCGGGAAGCGTCTGTAGCGTTCTGAGGCTTCGCCGGAACCGGGATTGGCGGCGAAACTCTTCTTTGCGTGAGCGAAGAATTTCAGCACGCTTTCGTTGTCATCAAAGGAGAGCGACCAGGCAATTGCCTTGCCGGCAGAGTTCATCGTGCAGATGCCCTGAGCGGCAGGCTGGGTCCGCAGAAGCTCGCGGTAGATTTTGCCCTCGATCCCGGCAGGAGGTTTC
>JAYGGE010000162.1:0-18275 GCA_046581505.1 Verrucomicrobiales bacterium
CAACGGCGGGATCCTAGATGACCGCAGCAGCGATAACCGAGTCCATACCCTCAAGGATGAACTGCGCGACACGGTCAGGGAGGGCATTGAATACATGGCCGGTTCGTGGAATGAGAACTGGTTTGATGCCTGGGTGGATGCTAGAAACGGCCGTCGCGCCCACCTTCTCGGTCCCGCAGACACCCAGTTTCCGGATGCGGGGGTCTGGCCTGCCACCCCGCCTGCCGTTTTCAGCCGGCATGGCGGGAATGTCACACCCGGTGAGGGCATTACCATGTCAGCAATTCCCGCCGGTGCGAGTGTCTACTATACAATAGACGGTTCAGATCCCCGCCTTGCCGGCGGAGCACTCTCACCTCTTGCCGGAACTTATACGGGGGCGATTTCGATCGACCTTCCGCTTATTCTCAATGCCCGTGTCCGCTCCGCTGCCGGCGAATGGGGCGCGCTTACCACGGCCCGTTTTTCCGTGCCGCTTACTGCTCCCTCGGCACTCAACCTCGTCGTCAGCGAGATCATGTATAATCCGCCCCCGGTCAGTGCTGTTGAGCAGGCTGCCGGTTATAGTGATGCCGATGATTTCGAGTTTATCCGCCTGACCAACGTTGGCCCAGACATGCTTGGCATTGAGGGCTTGCGCCTGAGTGACGGCGTTACCTTTGACTTCTCCGATTCGGATGTTGTCGCGCTGCAGCCCGGCGCATCGGTGCTCATTGTCGGCAACCGTTCCGCCTTCAACCTGCGCTATGGGAACGCGCACACCGCCTCCATTGCCGGCGAATTCCTCGGCAACCTCAAGAACGGCGGCGAGAAAATCCAGCTCGACCTCGCCGGGGATGTTGTCATGCCCCTGCACACCATCAGTTACGATGACATTGCCCCCTGGTCGCGCGCTGCCGACGGATTTGGATCCTCCCTGTTGCTTGCTGATCCCTCAGGGGCATCCGACCACGACCTTGCGGCAAGCTGGACAGGTTCCGCTCATCCCGGCGGCCATCCCGGCGGTGTCCCTTTGCCGCTGACTTATGACGCCTGGAAAACCCTTGCGTTTAACGCCCCGCAAGCCGCGGAAGGCACTGTTTCCGGCCCACTGGCCGATCCTGATGGCGATGGTATCAGGAACTTTGCCGAGTATGCCCTTGGCGGCATCCCCCTCCTGGCCGATGCGGGGCTGTTGCGCCCGCATGTCTCTATCTTGAGGGATGCCGGCGCAAGTTACCTTGCCATTGAACACCTGAGTGTCCCGACTGCCGTTGAGGCCACTGTTACTGTCGAGCACTCCACCGACCTCGTGAACTGGAGTTCCGAGGGACTGGTTGAGACCGCCGATCCGGTTTATTTCACCAGCGGGCATGCCGTTGGTTTCCTGCGCCGTGGCGATGCCATTGCTGTGGCTGTTCCTGCGGCTTTCGTGCGCCTCAGGGTGCAATAGAAGAAATTTCCTGCTCGGGCTTACCTCTCGAAACGCAGCCAGCGCCGCACCAGCAGGGAAAGGAGATCCCCGGCGAGAACGATCAGGGCACCGAGCAGCACCAAGAACACCATCTGGTCGAAGGCGCGCCCGGCTTTTGCGTTGGTGATCAGGTATCCGAGCGAAACCACGCCCAGCATTCCGAGAACCGTGGCTTCGCGCACGCAAGTTTCCCAGCGATAGAAGAAGTAGACAACCATGCGGTTGAATGACTCGGGAAGCAGTGCCGCCAGGTAGGCGCCAAGCCGCCCGCCGCCCTGGGAAATCACTGTCTGTGCGGGTTCAGGCGGGGCATTTTCAATGACCTCGGCACCCAGTCGACCGAGGATCCCGAAGTTATGGATTGCCAGTGCCAGTACCAGCGCCCACGGGTCGGGCCCGAGGATCGAGATGAGCAAAAACCCGAGAACATATTCAGGCAGGCTGCGGGTGAAGACAAATATAAGGCGGGAAATCTTGTTGAGCACAATCCATAGGCCTGCTGCAATGCCACGGTGCCCGCTGGTGATCCCCAGTGGGCTTGGCGTGGTCAGGTTACGGGCAGCCAAGGGCAGGAACAACAGGGCAAGGAAACCTGAAAGCGCGGCGGCAGCGGTGGCGAGGGCAAAGGTAATGCCAACTGCCTTCAGGGCCTCGCCCTCGTGCAGCAGCTTGATGGCCCACGGGGCGAATTCGGACCAGTCACCGGAGTCGCGCACGGCAGCCGGGGTTATCTTTCCGAGGAAACGTTCAAGATTAGCACTTCGTTGCCCGGCATTGAGCACTGACTGATAGAGATCGTCGGCAGTCCATGCCCAGGCTGCCAGTGCTGCGGCGATCAGCAGGCTGGAATAAAGGAACCATGGGCGTGATCTTGCGCGGCGTAGCTCAATGATACGCAGGTAATTTCCTTCTGTGGAGTGTGCCGGCATGTCAGGGCTTTAATCTTTGCCGTATTGCGCCGGCCCACCACTCGATCAGGATAATGAGTGCAAAGAGCACGTAGAGATAGGTCCATATTTCGCGATAGTGGAACTCGTCGGAAGCAAGCTTGATGCGGTAGCCAATGGTTTCAATGCCCACAAATCCAAACACTGCCGCAGTACGCACGGCGCATTCGAGGCGGTAAAAAGTATAAGTCACCAGATCGGGCAGTGCGCGCGGAAGCAGGCCGATAATGAAAGCGACAATGCTGCCTGCACCTATCGCACGCAGTGCAAGCTGCGCTTCCTGTGAATGTTCCTCGAGCATCTCCGCGTAGATCTTTGCGATGATTCCCGAGTAGGGGATAGCCACGGCGATGATGGCGGCATCGGTGGATAGCCCGATTGCGGTAATGAACAACAGTCCCCAGATTAGCTCGTGGATTGAACGGGCAAAGGCCATTATTGTCCGGGAAATGAAGTAGAGAGATCGCAGGAAGATGCCGAGGAAGCGGTGGTGATGAAGGTTTGGCCACCATGCAGAAGACCCGAGAAAAGCAAGGATTGCCCCGCATGGCACCGCGACGGTCATTGCCAGTATGGCGAAACGCAGGGTGCGCAGAGTGGCATTGATGACTGTCAGCAGAAAAGGCTCTGCCCCATCGATGGGGTCCTGGTAATCGAGTGCCGGATGAAACGCGGCGAGCATAAATTCACCGCTGAGCTTGAGGTTGTTGTTGTCAAAGAGGCGAAGTGGATTGAGCCCGAGTGCCCAGCAGGAGATCACGGCGGCCAGCGCGATGCCGAGCAGGGTTGCCCGTCGTGAGCCAAGATAACGCTGGGATGTGGTTGCGCCCATCGTTATCCGCCCCCCTCGAGTATCTCGTCCTCGCCGAGATGGTAAAGTTCCTCCAGAGACGCAATGTTGAGCTCGTCGGGGCTTTGATCAAAATGGATCCTGCCGTCGCGCAGGCCGATTAACCGGGGGAAGGTGGCGCGGGCAAGATCGAGGTTGTGCAGGCTCATCACCAGCGTCAGTCCATGTTCCCCGGCGATGCCGGAAAGCAGTTCAATCAGGCTGGCAGCCCGTGCGGGATCGACACTGGATACCGGCTCGTCTGCAAGGATTGCCTCGGGCTTCTGGAACAGTGCGCGTGCAACAGCGACCCGCTGTTGTTGCCCTCCGGACAGTTCGCAGGTGCGGGCGAAGAGTTTCTCCTCAATGCCAACACGCTCGAGCAGTGAGTGGATTTCGGCCATTTCCGTCCTTGGCAAAAGCAGCAGGTCGCGCAGGTTTCCCAGCAATCCTCTTTTACCGATCCGTCCGGAGGCGATATTCTGCCAGACCCGCAAGTTGGGAACCAGCCCGAGATGTTGCGGGATGGTGGCAATCCGTGAGCGAATGGCCTGCAGTTGCCCGGGGGAAAGGGAGGCAGTGTCGCTTCCCAGTAGCCTGACAGTCCCGCAATCGGCGTGGACCGTGGCGTTGCACAGCCGCAGCAGGGTGGTCTTGCCGCTGCCGCTAGGGCCGAGAAGGGCGACCCTTTCACCCCTGTCAATGGTGAGGGTGGTGGCGGACAGGGCCCTTACTCCACCATAGCGACAGCCGGCACCCTCGAGATTGAAGGTGGCCGGTGCATCACGGGTGGAAGTTTTCATGTTGTCCGTGGCAAGCGCCGCCCTGCCGCTGATTGATCAGTGGTTGAGGAGTTTCAGTTGCCTGGCAACATCGACGATGCCCTGGAAGTCATCGTTGTTGGCCGGGATTAATCTTGAACGGGTCAGCGCCTTCAGCAGTGCCGGGTCATCGATTTCGATGAGTGCTTCCTGCAGCTTATCAATGAATCCGCCGCCAAAGATCACATCAAGGTCAGGGCGCGCAGTCCAGTTGTAGTCGGAGTAGGCGGGCGTTTTCCAGATGACCCTGCATTTTGCTGCATCGAGGTCACCATTCTCCACCATGCTGTCATATTTCTTGTAACTCAGGACGCCGGCCTGGAAAGTGCCTGCTTCGACCAGTTTGGCTGTCTTGTCATGGGCGCCGGAGAAGCCGACAGGATTTGCAAACCACTTGATTGCCTCAATACCGGTTTCCTTCTCGATGAAGAAACTTGGCATCAGCCTTCCGGAGGTGGATGTTTTCGAGCTGAAAGTAAATTTCATGTCCTTGATTGCCGCCGGGAAGCTCTCACTGAGTTCAAGCCCCGTGTCCGCATTGGCAATGAAGTAGGAGATATAATTCGGGTCCTCGATCCCCTGAGCGATAGCGCGGGCACCATCAACCTCGGCGCGGGCCTGCACCCCGGTGAGACCGCCGAACCAGGCCAGGTGAATCTCACCGTTCACAAACTTGTCAACCGAGGCACCGTAATCGGCAGCGGGGACGAACTCGACATTTACCCCGAGTGTCCTGGAGAGGTAATCGGCAATTTTTTTAAACTTGGCCGATTGCTCGGTGGTGTTTTCATCGGGGATTGCGGAGAAGCGCAGGATCTTGGTGGCGCCTGAATCCCCATTGGGATTTCCAGCTTGTTTTGAATTATCCTTCGTGCAGCTGGAACTTAGAAGGAGGGTGCAGATTGCCAGACCGGCAACGAATGGTCGCGGACTCATAATTTCCTTTTTCGCAGCCTTGTTAATATTGCCAACTCTTTCATCACTTGAATGTGGGAGTTAAACTGTCTATTGAGGAAGCGCAAGTTCCTTTATGTCTTTTGATAATTTGTCGTAATCGCCACGATAGTTTGTCAGTAAAATTCACTGCAGGGTGGTTTCAGGATGACCCGAACCCGGTCAGCACGATTTTTCCGGTTGCGCCTCCTTTTTCAAGGAGGGCATGAGCGCTGCCGACCTCCTCGAAGGGGAACCTTTGCTCATGAATCAGCGGGCGGAGTTCGTTGCGTTCAACGCGTCCTGAAATTTCGCGCAGGATTTCACCGTGGCGGGCACGTCCTTCGGGTTGATTGTGGAGGATTGGTATGACCATGAAGACAACGTGCAGCGAAAGTGCCTTCTGGTGAAGCAGGCTTAGATCAGCCGTGGTTCGTGTATTGACGGAACTTACCCTTCCTTCAAGTGCGGCTGCCTCAAGGCTGCGTGTCAGGTTCTCCCCGCCGACAGTGTCAAAGACCACGTCGAAGCCCTTTCCGCCGGTGCATTCGGCCACGTATTCTTCAACCGGTTGCTCTTTATAGTTGATTGGTTCAGCTCCCAGGGTGCGTGCGATGGCGGCTTTTTCCACGGAGGATACCGTGGCATAAACTTCAGCACCGGCATTCTTTGCCAGTTGGATGCCAACATGGCCCACCCCCCCGGTTGCGCCATGCACGAGCACCTGCTCCCCTTCACTAATTCCGGTGCCGCGGATGAGCGCGTCCCAGGCTGTTATGCTCACCAGCGGCAACGCGACCGCCTCATGCAGGCTGAGGTTTCCGGGTTTCCTGGCGAGGAGCCGGGCATCAGCGACCTGGAATTCCGCCAGTGCACCGGAGTGTTCCTTAACTGCCCCGGTGCATCCAAAGACCTCATCACCGATATCAAAGCCACTGACACCCTTTCCGGTTTCCTCAATTGTCCCGGCCACATCAAACCCAAGCACTCCCGTTTCCGGAGCCAGCGCCCTGAGCAACCCGCTGCGGATCTTGCAATCGATAGGGTTGACCGTTGACGCTGTCACCCTGATCAAAACCTGCCCGTCTTTGACTACGGGTTTTGGCAACTCGGACACCCTGAATACCTCAGGGCCGCCAAAATCCTCCATTGTCATTGCTTTCATGGGAATTGAGGTTAGCGGGCCGGGCAGCGAGGTCAATGGTTCACGACAGTTTTGCCCAATTTCGTGCGGCATCCAGTGTGCGCGTTAGCGGTTGGTTGCCTGTAGTGTTAATGGCCATCACCAGCGAAAAGTAACCGAGCAGGAGATGTTCCAGATTGGGATCGGGTTTCCCGTAACACCGGGTATACTCCAACCGGAGGGATTCGCCCAGATGCGCTCTGGAAAAATTCTCCAGCGCCGGTTCGGGATGCTTTAGATCAAGCTGGAATAGGCGTTCATCGTTTGCATGCGGGGTGGCGGTTAACGCCCCGCTTCTAATCGCGAAGAGATCTCCTTGTGCGTAAGATTCGTATTTAACAAGGTCAAAGAGGGGGTGGCCGGTGCTGACACCGGCAACGGATACCGGGTCAATAAAGAGCAACTCATCAGCTTGCAGGGGTGATGACCGGGGGATCAGGACATTTTCAGGGATCAGGTCACCATGCAAACGCACCTGTGGGCCGTTGTTCAGGCGTTCAAGAATTCCTTGCCTGCGGCCAGCATCAAATGAATGTCTCAGCCCCGGGACGGCAAGTCCGTTGATGCTGATTGAGTCCGATGCAATGATCGCTGCCAGTTCACGTTTGCCGCACAGGTGCCGCATCGCCAGTTCCACTGCAGTCTCGATGTGGGTTGAAAGCATCTCGGTGGGCTTTTGCTCAATGTAGAGGACATTGAAGAGCATTGATGCCATGTTTTTCTCCAGGGTTTTAATGATTCTGTGGTCAACATTGCCCTGTTGAAGAAGGTCTCCCAGGTCAGTCCAGCCGTCGAGGAATGTCATTTCGTATCCGATCGGTCCGCTCTTGTTTTCCTCTCCCCAGGAGCCGAGAAATTCTGGGAACAGGGCAGCAGCGGACCCTTCAAGTGATTTCAGGTAATTAATTTCCCTGAGCAGACTGAGGCGGGCCCAGGGCCGATTTTCCGCCTTGTTACTGCAACTCTCCTTGCGGATTCTTGGTTGACCGTCGGTGCCGTTAACGACAGCGGTGCGTTCCCAGTAACCTTCCTTGATGATCCTGATGATGTTTTCGTTTGTCATCTTTGTGGTTACCGTGCCGACTTAATCTTTCAGTAACTGCAGCATTTTCCAGTGGGAAAACGCCGGTTTGGATTGTTCTTGCAGTTTGCTATTTGATTGGGTTTGCCGAACTGTTCCCTGCCGGGATTTGCCTGGGAATATCCGTATGGCCAAGAAGAAAACCGCCAGAAAAATCATCAAGAAGAAGGTTCTCAGGAAGGTTCCCCGTAAGAAACTGGTGCGGCGCAAGGTTGCGAAGAAGACTCCGCGGGCGCCTGGGCAAGCTGCTTCAGGGGGGCGTGAGGGCGGAGCAAAGGTGGAGGTTGTCCACGTCGATGACATGTATTCGGACTGGTTCATTGATTATGCCAGTTATGTCATCCTTGAACGCGCTGTGCCGAATGTGCATGACGGGTTGAAACCGGTGCAGCGGCGTATTCTTCATGCGCTTAAGGAGAAGGATGACGGGCGCTACAACAAGGTTGCGAATATTGTCGGTCATACCATGCAGTATCATCCGCATGGTGATGCCTCGATTGGTGACGCCATGGTGGGCCTTGGACAGAAGAACCTGCTTATCGACACGCAGGGCAACTGGGGCAATATCCTTACCGGGGACAAGGCCGCGGCATCGCGATATATAGAGGCGCGCCTGACGAAATTTGCACTGGAGGTGGCATTCAATGCCAAGACCACTGAATGGGCGGCATCCTACGACAGTCGCAACAGGGAACCGGTAACCCTGCCGGTGAAGTTTCCCCTGCTGCTGGTGCAGGGGGCGGAGGGCATTGCCGTCGGGCTGGCCTGCAAGATCCTGCCGCATAACTTCAATGAGCTCATTGACAGCTGCATCAATGTGTTGCGCAGGAAGCCAATTAAAATATTTCCCGACTTTCCGACCGGGGGGCTCATTGATGTCTCGGAATACAACGGCGGACTGCGTGGCGGCAGGGTTCGCGTTCGGGCCCGCATTGAGAGGACAAAGACCAAGCGTGTCCTGCGCATCACGGAGGTTCCCTTCGGGACCACTGCGGGTGCGCTGATGGACAATATTGTGGCGGCCAATGAGAAGGGGAAAATCAAGATTTCCAGGATTGAGGACATCACTGCGGAGAAGGTTGAGATCAATGTCCACCTGCCGGTTGGCCTTGATCCTGACACCGCGATTGAGGCGCTTTATGCGTTCACTGACTGCGAGATGTCAATTTCCCCGAACTCATGTGTCATAGAGGACAATAAGCCGAAGTTTTTGGGCGTTGACGAGCTTCTCAAGCACTCGGCCCTTCATACCAGGGAACTGCTCAAGTGGGAACTTGAGATCAGGCTGGGTGAACTGCAGGACAAATGGCACTTCAGTTCCCTGGAGAGGATATTTATCGAGAAGCGGATCTACCGCCGCATTGAGGAGTGCAGCACCTGGGAGTCGGTCATCGCGGAAATCTGGGCCGGGTTGAAGCCATTCCTCAAGTCGCTCAGGCGTGAGGTGATTGATGATGACATCGTGCGCCTGACTGAAATCAAGATCAAGCGCATCTCCAGGTTCGATGCACTCAAGGCGGACGAGTTGATCCTGGGCATTGAGGAGCAGATTGCCGAGACCGGGAAGAACCTCAAGGGGTTGACCCGCTACACCGTCCGTTACTTCAAGGGCCTGAAGGAGAAGTATGGCAGGGATCGCGGGCGCAAAACCGAGATTGCCAGCTTCGGCAAGGTGGTTGCCCGCAGCGTTGCCGTGGCAACCGAGACACTCTACCTCAATTCCAGGGACGGGTTTGCCGGTTTCGGGGTCAAGCGTGACGGCACCGCCGTGGATAAGTGCTCGCGTATGGATGATGTGATTGTATTTGGCCGGGAGGGCACGATGCAGGTGTCAAAGGTTGCCGAGAAGACCTATGTCGGCAAGAACCCGGCCCACGTGGCAATTTTCCGCAAGGAGGATCCAAGGTTCTACTGCATGCTTTACCGTGATGGCCGTGACGGACCGGCGATGGTCAAGCGCTTCAGTGTCCAGGGCGTGACTCGTGACAAGATGTATGAGCTGACCAAGGGGACGAATGGGACGCGGGTGCTTTATTTTTCAGCACATGATTCCGAGAAGGATACGCCGTCGGTAACGGTGGTGCTGAAGGCGGCGCCGCGACTCAGGATCAGGGAGGTTGAGATTAATTTTGCGGATATTGCGGTCAAGGGGCGTGCCTCGAAGGGCAATATCATTACCCGGCACAAGGTTGACAAGGTGGTGCGGCGCAAGGGCCAGATGGAACTGCTTTGAAAAGCTAGTTTACCGGGTCCCAGGAAAGCCTGTAGAAGGCAGTGGCACCGGCGGCATGGCCGGTGGGATCGGTGAAAGATTCACTTTCCTCCGCCGGGGTGAATACGTGATGATCGCTCCACGAGATGAGGTTGGCGGATTTCCCCAGCGTGAATTCCTTGCCGGGGATGAGGTTCGTGAAGGAGAAGGTTGATTCATTTTCCGTGACCCTGGCGGCAAAGGTGACACCCGGGAGCTTGCCGCGGTCGGCGCGCCATGCGAGGGCATAATCGCCGGCGATATCGGTAGTCACGGTGAGTGTGTAATTGCCCGCGGAAAGCCCTTGGAGGTATAGGTGTTCCAGGTTGTCGATGCTTGAGTCGCTGGCGTCGAGCAACACGGAAATCCCGTTGTCGACACGGTGCAGCTGCAGTGACATGTCAGCGATCGATTCATTATAGGATCCCCCGCCAAGCCAGGGGGCGGTGATGATGGTTCGGTTCCAGTTGAGCATCACCGAGAACTCGGTGATGTCCTCTTCGAGCTTCAGGCTGTAGACGGAATTTCCCCCGGCGGGCAATGCCGCGCGGTCCCAACCGTAGTGCCCGGCAGTGATACCGGTGGTGACTTCACCGCCGACAAGGATATGGTAACTGTTCTGGACGTTCATTTCCCCGGCACCGAAGACGGTGTCAATCGGCTGCGTTGTGGTGCGCTTCCAGTTTGTAAACTCGGACTTGGTTGCCCCGGCCATGAGGATTGCCTTGATGACTTCCGGGCGGAAGGCATTGCCCATGCCCCTGTTGTTGGCTACCCCGAGCAGCAGCGCGGCGGCCGAGCTGACCTGGGCTGTCGAGTAGCTTGTGGCACTGTCATTGGCGACTATTTCCGGCTTGGTGCGACCAACACCATCGTATTCAACAGCACCGCTTCCCGTGCCGATGGCGCTGATGGTGCCGCCACGACTGTGGCCGCCGCTGGTGAGCCCGACTGATATCGCGTTGTAGCTTGCACCGAAGACCGGCGGCACGGTAGTATTGGCACGGGTGTTCAAGCCGGCGCAGGTGACAAATCCGTCACGATTCATGGCGTAATCCAGCCGCCTGACAATCTCTGTATATACCCTGATATCATTGTCAATTTGTTCAATGGTTGCATCGCTCGCGTGGCCGGGGACAACCCAGGAATGGTTCTGCAGCGCGCTGGTCTCGATGCGGGGCTGTGATGGGGACCCGGTGCGCAGGAAGTTGCTGCCGATCCAGTTTCCCGTGTAGTAATTGTCGATCAGGTCGACCTGCGGGGCGATGGAGTTGCTGCTGTAGAACCGGTTCCCGACACTACCCGCATGGCTTGACTTGCCGTAGGTCAGGCCGGGATCTGTGTTGCGGAGGTGAAATGTCTTGCCGAGGAAAATGTCTGTTCCGCTGAAGGTGAACCCGACAGGGGGATTTGTCTCGCCTGAATCCTGCGGCAGGAAATCAGTACCTGATGCTGCCTCCACCTGGGTGACCCTCAGGGCCGGTGAGACCAGTTCGGCATCAATGGAAAAATCGGAACTGTTGGGATGCTGGTTGATGGCGTGGATTGCAATGACATTGCTGCCCTCGAGGAGAAAGTCACCGGTATTGTTCAACTGGACATCCTGCCATTGTGCCTCGTGAACTGCAGCAAGGGAGTTGAAGGACTTGAATCCTGTGGTCACGAAGAGGCGGGCGACCTCGGTTCCATTGATCCACACGATTGCTCCGTCATCCACGTAGACGCGCAGGGTAAGACGCGCGGGGATGCTGCCTGCCTGGATGTTGAACTCGTGGCGCAGGTAGACCGTGCTGTATGCGTTCCGCATGTCGGAGAGGAGGGTATTGTCATCACCATCGCCATAGCCGATAGGGCTCTGTCCGGTAAACCAGCTGCCATCTTCTGCGAAGACAGGTTTGCGCCAGGCATCGACCGGGTTTGATGGCTCGCTTGTTCCTCTCCTGTAGCGCCACGAGGAATCCGCCGCTTGCAGATAGTTAGTGGCGGCATAGTTGGTTGCCGGCGGACCTCCCAGTTCGGCAGCGAGGTCGTTGTATCCAGATGCGCCGCCCCAGATCTGGGCGTTAGCTATCGGGAGCGGGGTGATGGCAAATAGCAGTATGGCGGCCACCCGGAGTTGGGGGAGTGGGGGCATTTACAGGAGCTTACCACCTGATGGATATACCGTAAAGCTACAAGCATCCGTTTATTGGGCCATTTTTTCCTAGGAATTACCAAACAGGTAGCGCTTGCCTTTACTGCTGATCTTCGGTGGCCGTTTGTGGTGTTCAAAATGCTCGTATCCCTGTTTGAGGTTTAACCAGAAATCGTGCCACCGGTTTCCTGAGGCCTTTATCATGCGGGCAGTGCTCATCCGGAAGGGGAAACAGTGCACCCTGAAGAAGGATTGTCCGCCATTGAGCGCGGCATCGGCCAGGGTGTAGATTTCCTCGATTTGCCTGTCGCCCATGGCATAGCAGCCCACCGAGACACAGCTGCCATGGACCATCAGGAATGATCCGGTCCTGCCCAGGCTACGCTCGCAGGAGTTCGGGTAACCGAGGTCAAAGGAGAGGTGGAATCTGCTGTTGGGATTCATTCGCGTGCGGGGCACGAAGTAGAACCCTTCCGGTGCCTGGCGGTCACCTTCCGCGAGTTTGGGCCCCAGACCTCCCGAGAAAGTGCAGATCGGGTATGACCTGAAGAGTTCGAATCTCCCGGCCTTTTCCTTCTCGATCCAAAACTCGAGAAGCTTCTCCTCCTTGAAGATTCTCAGGAAAACAGGTGCCCCGAGCTTAAGCCCCTTCAGGGAGAGTTCCCTGCGCAGCCGCGGCACGCTCACCTCCTTTATCTTCTCAAGGCGTGTCTGCGTGTCTTTTGCGGTCTTTGCCAGGACTTGCGTCCTGACGATCAGGAAACCGGTTCCGGCACAAAGCAATAACAGCACAATCAGCAGGGTCTTGGACATCTTTAACCGGGGTATTGGATACAATAGAGAACGCAATCTTGCGATGGAATCTTTCTGCCGGCGGGTGATAATTGTGGCTCGACCCCGGGCCGTTGGCGGCTAACCTGCATTTAGCATGGCTGGCATTGATCCTGAAGAACCGGCAATTGGAGTGATAGGAGGCAGCGGTCTTTACCGGATCGAGGGGCTTGAGGAGATTGAGGAGCATTGCCTGAAGACTCCTTTCGGTGATCCCGCCGATGCCATTATCGGCGGGCGCCTGTCAGGCAGGAGGGTTTTTTTCCTGCCACGGCACGGCCGCGGGCACCGGGTGCTTCCGCATGAGTTGAACCACCGGGCGCATATCTGGGCGCTCAGGTCACTTGGTGTAAGGTGGACGGTTGCGGTAACAGCAGTCGGTAGCCTGCAGGAAAAATATATCCCGCGGGACATTGTCCTGCCGGATCAGTTTTTTGATCGGACCAGCCGCCGCGCGGAGCATACCTTCTTCGGGCAGGGGATATGCGCCCATGTGGCTTTTGGTGACCCGGTGAGCAGCGGCCTGCGTGAGCTTCTCCATCAGAGTGCATCCGCACTGCATGGGGGCAGTGTCCACAATGGCGGAACCTATGTAAACATGGATGGCCCGGCATTTTCCACGCGTGCGGAGTCCCTGCTCAACCACAGGCTTGGTTTTGATGTCATCGGCATGACCAATCTGGCCGAGGCAAAGCTCGCGCGTGAAGCCGAGATGTCACTGGCAACCCTGGCGATGATCACCGATTACGATTGCTGGAAAACCGGTGAGGATGCTGTCACCGCGGAGGCTGTCATTGGTCACCTGAATGCCAACGCGGCGGCGGCAAAAAAAATCATTGCCGATGTCATCCCGAGGATCCCGGAGGAAGTGAACTGGCCTGAACACACCGCCCTTGACGGTGCCCTGGTCACTGATGCCGCGCTCTGGCCGGAGCAGGCCAAGTTGAAGCTTGAGCCGATTATAGGCAGGTTCCTGTGATCATTCGCGGTAAGCTTTCCTTACTTCCTCGGCGATGATGCTGATTCCCTGCGTGATAGTTTCCTCCGGCTGCGAGAAGGTGACCCTGATGCACTCTTTGCTGTGTTGCCATGGCCTGCCGAGGCCGAAGAAGAAGTATTCGCCGGGAACGACCAGCACGTTGCGTTGCTTGAGCCGGCCATAGAGTTCACTGGAGGAAATGGGCAGGTCCGGGAACCAGAACCAGAGGAAAAATGCACCCTCGCTGGCATGAACGCGGTAGGGCGTTGAGTTTCCGAAAGCCCTTGTCGCGGATTCCCGGGCGAGGTCGGCACGACCCTTGTAGAAAGGGCGGATAATGTTGTTGCTGATGTTGATAAGTTCACCGCTTTCCAGCAGTGGCAGCGCGAGTGCCTGGCCGATATTGTTGTTGGCAAGACCCACCACCGCGGTCATGGCCGAGATGGCCCTGATGATTGTTTCCGAGGCGATGACGATCCCGGTCCTGGTTCCCGGCAGGCCGAGTTTGGAGAGGCTCAGGGTAAGGATGATATGCTCATCCCAGATTGGCGTGGCATCAGTGAATATCGCCCCGGGAAAGGGATTGCCGTAGGCGTTGTCAATGATCAGCGGGATGCCGTTTTCCTTTGCCAGGGCGGAGAGCCTGTTGATTTCATGGTCACTGAGCACATTGCCGCTGGGGTTTGTCGGGCGCGAGACACATATTGCCGCAATATCCCCGGTAATCTCAAGGTTGTCGAAATCGACGCGATACTTGAACGTGTTGTCGTCGTGCTCCTCAATAAGTGCGGGAATCGCTGTAAACAGGTTTTCACTGATTCCCTGGTTTGCGTATCCGATATACTCGGGGGTCAGCGGCAGGAGAATCCGCCTGTGGCTGCCGTCGGCAAATTTTCCGGCAAGCATGTTGAAGAGGAAAAAGAATGCGGTTTGTCCGCCGCAGGTCACGGCGATGTTGCCGGGTTGCACGTTCCAGTGGGAGTCACGGTTCAGGCACCCGGCAACAGCCTCCAGGAAACGCGGGTTGCCCGCCGGCGGGTCGTAGTTGACGAGCATGCGGTCAAAATCCTCACCTCCGTCAAGCAATTCCGCGGCACGTTGACGCCATATTTCCTGGACTGCGGGAATGGCGGCGGGGTTGCCGCCGCCCATCATGCGCATGTCAGGATTTGTGGTCAGGGCTTTTCCCAGGTCGTCCATTAACTCGATGATACCGCAGTGTTCGCGCAACTTTTCGCCGAACAGGGAAAACTCAATATCCATTGCAGGTTTAGTCATTGCTCTTGAGTGTCACGAAAATGTGGAAATTTGTCAAAGATGTGCTAGGATTTGCTTATCAGGCAGCCTGCCGGGTGCCAATGAATAACTGATTTATGGGTAACGAGAAACGTACACGGGCGCGAAAAGCGCGGTCACGCCGGGTTGACAAGAAGGCTATTGCGGAAGGCGAGCGCCGGCGTGCCGGCAGCGGGGATGACAAATCCCAGGAGATTGAGGGGACAATCAGTGCCGTCCTGGCCGGGACAATGTTCAAGGTGAAGTTGCAGAATGATCACGAGATGCTGGCGCATATTTCCGGCAAGATGCGCAAGCGCTTTATCCGGCTGGTTGTCGGGGATCGTGTAAAACTGGAGGTTTCTCCCTACGATATCGACAAGGCCCGTATCACTTATCGACTGGGATAGGGCTTTTCTTGCTACAGGTTTCCTTGATTTCTGGTTGTTTTACCCCCGACAGGGCGGCTTTTTTTTCTTTTCCACAGTCTTGCAGGCTCGTCCCGGATCGCCTAGTCTGCGCTTATGGCCAAGCAGGCTTTAGGAAAAGGTTTAGGCGCCCTGATCGGGCGGGTCAATAAAGGCGGTGGTGCCACGGCATCGCCGGTGAACGCCGATCCGGAGCCCGGGGAACGCGTGGTGTCCGCGAGCATCTCGGAGGTTGTTCCCAGCCCGTTGCAGCCGAGGAAGAATTTCACCGATGATTCTCTTGATGAACTGGTCGAGTCGATACGTGAGCACGGGGTCATCCAGCCGCTCATTGTGCGCAGGGTCGGGGACAAGCTTGAGTTGATTGCCGGTGAGCGGCGATTGCGCGCGTGCCAGAAAGCCGGAATTGCCACGGTCCCGGTGATTGCGCGTGAGGCCAGTGACCGTGATGTGCTGGAGATGGCACTCATTGAGAACCTGCAGCGTGAGGACCTCAACCCGATAGAGGAGGCCGATGCCTATGTGCGCCTGGCAAAGGATTTTGGAATGACGCAGGAGGAGATTGCCAGTCGGGTCGGCAAGAACCGTGCAACCGTGGCCAATTCCATGCGCCTGCTGGACCTGTCGGTCGAGGTGCGCGAACATCTTGTTGGCGGCAGGATAAGCATCGGTCACGCCAAGGTCATCCTGGCGATCAAGTTGAAGGGTGAGCAAACGCTCATTGCCGCGCAGGTTGTAAAGCGCGGGCTGACTGTAAGGGCGACGGAGAAGCTGGTGAATGGGCATCTTAATCCCGACGACAGCACGGGCGTGCCGTCGAAGAAAGCCGGCAGCCAGATTTCTGCGGCACTGGCTGAGGTCCAGGAGCGGCTGCGTGAGCGCCTTGCAACCCAGGTGCAGATCCATCACGGCAAGAAGAAGGGCAGGATCGAGATTGAGTATTACAGCAATGAGGATCTCGACAGGTTGCTTGAACTGATGGGGATTTCCTGATTAGTGGTGCGATTTGTCCCGCTCATTTTGGTTGCCACGGTTGCGGCGGTTGCGGCGGTATTTCTGGCAACTTCCGGTGACAAGGGGAAGCTGGGGCCATTCTCGGGTGAACGTGCCTATGCGCATGTTGCGTCGCTGGTCGGGATCGGCCCGCGGCATCCCGGCAGCGAGGCCATCGGCAGGGCCAGGGACTATATTAGCGGACAGCTCCGGGAAGCGGGCTGGCAGACAAGCCTGCAGCACTTTAAGGATGATACACCGCGGGGCACGCAGGAATTTGTCAATATCCGCGCCCGGTTTCCCTCCCCGGAGGGAGGCAATATGGACTGGAAGAGGGGCGGCGGACTGCTGCTGCTCTGTTCCCATTATGACACCAAGCTGATGGATGCCATCAATTTTGTTGGCGCTAATGACGGCGGTTCGAGCAGCGGGGTATTGCTGGAATTGGCGGCTGTGCTGGGCATGGCTCCGGAGCTTGCCCGCGGAATTGAGCTGGTGTTCTTTGACGGTGAGGAGGCGGTGGTTGAATTCACTGAGGTGGACGGTCTTTACGGCAGCAGGCACTACGCAAAATTCTGGAGGGCGGCCCCGGCAGGAGAGAAACCCGAGGCAGCTTACGTGCTCGACCTGGTGGGTGACTCGAGGCTGCGCATTGCCCCTCCCTCCGACTCGCCGCCTGCCTTGCTGCGTGAGCTTTACAGGGCGGCTGAAGCTGCCGGCGAGCGGCGCATCTTTGGCCTGCACTCCACGCCGATCACTGACGATCACGTGCCGCTTAATGCCGCCGGGATTCCCGCGCTCGACGTGATCGACGCGGGCTATATGGGCAGGGGCAGCTGGCACACGGCCGCCGACAGCCTTGACTCGGTTACTCCCGGGAGCCTCGGGAGGGTTGGCCGCGTGATGCTTGAGCTGCTCGACCGGCGTGCCCGCGATTGAATCTGCGCGGTGTTCCAAAGTTTCCCTTGCGGATTAGCCCTGATTTGATTTACTGGGCGTCGCGTTTGCGATGCACTGACAAAGGTTTTTTTTAGCCTGTGTCTCCTGCTCCCTTTGATGATGCGCCCGTAGCTCAATTGGATAGAGCGCCTGATTACGGATCAGGAGGTTAGGGGTTCAAGTCCTCTCGGGCGTGCTTTGCGGGGAAATTAATGTCCCGTGGGGTTTCCTGGGCCCTGCAGCGAATATGATTTTTATTCACATTGGCCGCGCGGGATGCCAACATGGGTTCCACCATGAACAGACACACGATGCCGGGCTTCTTCCTGGCGGCATGCATGCTCAGCGGTTGCAACCATGGGGAGGATGCATCCCTCAAGGCGCAGCTTGAGGAGGCGAAGGGGAGAATCTCGGAATTACAAAACCAGCTTGATGATTACATTGCGTCCAGAAAACCGGTACCGCTACCGGTGCAGTATGAATACAAGAGCGTCTACACGGTGAGGGACACCGACAGTGTCAAGTCACTCCAGGACACATTTAACGCCCATGGAAAGGAAGGGTGGAAATTCATCGGCGTCTGCATGGTCGATGGCACGAACGGGCGGGTGGTCCTGTTTTCAAGGGAACTGCGCCCAAGCTCCCAAGCCCCGAAGCTGAGCAAGCCTCTATTTTCCGGAGAATCAGGTCGCCTTGCCGGCAGCGTTTGAACCTGTGCACTGCAGGCCTTAAGGTGTAAGCGAAAGCAGCCAGATGAAGATCCATTGCCCCATTTGCTCGACCGGGATCGAGGTCGAGGAGGCCCATGCCGGCAACAAGGGCCGCTGCATGAACTGTGGGTCGAAGTTCATCATCCCGGTTGCTCCTGATGAGCCGGTCGAGATCCTGGAGCGCGGCGAGGACCTGTATTGCCCGGTCTGCTCGACGCAGATCGGGGCGGATGGGGTCAGTGCCGGTGACAAGTGCCGCTGCATGAGCTGTGAGGCGAAGTTCATTATTCCCGAGAGCCGCAGTGTTGCCATCGAGATCCTGGAGCGCGGCAAAAGTTCCGCCCAGAAGAGCGCACCGAGGCTCAAGGTGGCGGTGGCGTCATCCACAGAGGCCCAGGAATTGAAAACTCCCGCTGCCGGTGGCGGTGGTGCCTCCGTGCGCACCATCGTAGTACACGCGCCAAGGCAAAAAAGCGGGATCACCGGGA
>JAYGGE010000197.1:0-11538 GCA_046581505.1 Verrucomicrobiales bacterium
AGGTCGAAAATAAACAGGGCAACCGGGGATGAACGACCTTGTCGGATGCGGTCGCCATCTCCAGCATAAGCACCGAACAAGCATGTAGACGCCTAGGCGGAAGGTTAACAGGACAGGGGTTCGACTCCCCTCGCCTCCACTTATCGATAATCAAATAGTTACGCAAATATTGACGGGCGAATTCCGGTCGAGTCCGGTTCGCTTTTTCAGTTCCGAGGCTAGGGGTAAATGTCCCTCAGCCTCGTCTGCTTCATCGAGGGATCCAGGGGGGCGCGAAATCATAGCGTATGCTTGGGGATTTCGAGCAATGCCTGTTTTTTAACAATCCTTCGGCAAATCGGAGAGCCCGGTGGAGAGTCGGCTGATAACAAGGAGGTTCACCTTAAAAATTTCATAGATGAGGGGTTTACGGTTGCTGCTAAATTTGATTTGGAGCAGGGTCGGGGAATGGATAGTGATATTTTATGAGGAGCCTGCGAATATTGTTTGTTTGCAGCCTGTTGGCGGCAGCCGTCCAGGCGGGCGATGATGCCATGGGGTTATTGGTGAAGACCGCCCAGCAATCCAAGAACCCTGCTCTCCGGGCGGCCCTGCTCAAGGGGATGCTCAAGGGGCTTGAAGGGCAGCGCAACGTGCCCGCGCCGGAGGGATGGAGTGCCCTGTCAGCAGAACTGACGGCAGGTGATGTCGCGGAACTCCAGGTCCTGGCCCGTGAGCTCGGGCAGATTTTCGGTGATAAGAAGGCTGCCGAGAATGCCCTCGCATTGCTGCGTGATCCGAAGGCAAGGCCGGCCGAGCGACGGGCTGCCTTGAAGTCCCTGCTGGCGCAGCAGAACCCCGGAGTAGGCGATGAACTTGGATCCCTGCTTAGGCATCCGGAATTGAGCATTGATGCCATCCGCGCCTTCGGGAAGATCCCCGGGCTTGGTGCCGGGCAATTACTCAAGCATTATCCCGGTTTTGCCACGCAGGAGCGCCGTGCGGTGGTGGAGACCCTGGCAACGCGCAAGGACCTGGCAGAAGAGTTGCTTGCAGCGATGGAGAAGGAGCTCGTTCTGCCCCGGGATATCCCGGCCTATTCAGCCCGCCTGCTGACAGGCATGCTTGGGGAACGCTTTACCAAGGTATACGGCGACTTGCGTGAGCAGACTGCTGACAAGGCCAAATTGATGGAGAAATATTCCGCCATGCTGGACCTGCCTGAAGCCGGGAAGGCGGATCCGGCCCATGGGCGCGTGGTTTACTCCAACCTGTGCGGGGTCTGCCACCGGATGTATGGCGAAGGCGGTATCCTGGGTCCCGATCTCACCGGTTCCAACCGGGCGAATCGCGAATACATCCTGCTGAACATCGTTGATCCGAACTTTGATGTTCCCGATGGCTACAAGATGGTGGTATTAAAGACAAAAACCAATCGGGTGTTGGCCGGAACCATCGGCGAGGAGGATGACTTGAAGGTGGTTTTGAACACGGTTTCCGGAAGAGAAGTGGTGGCCAAGGTCAGCATCAAGGAAAGACAGACGCTGCCGCTCTCGATGATGCCTGAAGGCATGCTTGAAGCCATGGCCCCGCGAGATTTCTTTGCCCTGATCAAATACCTGCAAACCGAACAACAAACAGACAAGTCCCAATCATGAAGCTGCATTTCTTTACCCTTACCCTGGTGTGTTTTACCCTGCTGGCCGGCAATGTGCCGGCACAGAAGAGGCAGCACCGCACCAGCAACGCGCCATTCCTCAAGCCCAAGGAGGCGGTGGCGAAGATGTCCATTCCCAAGGGCTTCGAGGTTTCCATCTTTGCTGCTGAACCGGATATCGGTGAGCCGATCGCCTTTTGTTTTGATGATCGCGGCCGGCTCTGGGTCGTGGAGAACGGCAATTACGTCAACCGGGGTGCCCATAAGGGCGGCATTGGCACCCGTATCCAGATCCTGGAGGACACGGACAGTGACGGTGTATTTGACAAGAAGAAACTCTTTACCGACCAATTGTCCTTTTCCTCGGGCATCGCGATCGGGTTTGGCGGAGTGTATGTGGGAGCACCCCCGAACCTGGTGTTCATCCCTGATTCAGACGGGGACGACAAACCTGACGGTGCCCCGGAGATCCTGCTCGACGGCTGGGGGATCAATGACAGGCACGAGACTCTCAACAGCTTCATCTGGGGGCCGGATGGCTGGCTGTATGGCTGCCAGGGCGTGTTCACCAGGTCCAATGTTGGAAAACCCGGCACAGCAAAGGATCAGCGTGAGTTTATCGACGGCGGGATCTGGCGTTTCCACCCGGTAAGGAAAACATTTGAGGTTTTCGCCCACGGGCTGTCCAACCCCTGGGGCTTTGATTTCAATGATGCCGGCCAGGCTTTCGCCACCTGCTGCGTGATTCCCCATCTCTTCCACGTGGTGCAGGGAGGGTATTTCACCAAGCAGAGCAGGGCGCACAGGAACCGCTACGTCTATAAGCCGATTGAGACGATTCGTGATCACCACCATTTATCTGCGCACGGCGGCGCGCGTTTTTACCTGGCGGACACCTTCCCGGCGTCATTCCGTGACCAGCTCTTCATGTGCAATATCCACCAGCATGAGGTGTTAATTGATATCATGGAACGCAAAGGCTCCGGCTATGTCGGCAGGCACGGGGCTGATTTTCTCCCGGTCAATGATCTTGCCTGGGTGGGTTTCAGCGTGGAGATCGGTCCTGATGGCGGCGTCTATATCCTTGACTGGCATGACACTGATGTGTGCGGCAACGCGATCAATTTTCCTGACAGCGGACGGGTCTACCGCATCATGCCAAAAGGTGCGAAAAAGATCGCGCGACCGAACCTGCGCGGCCTTTCCGACCTGGAGTTGGCGGCAATGCAGAATCACTCCAACGACTGGTATGTGCGCCAGGCCCGGGTGCTGCTTCACAGCCGGGCGGCAGCGGGCAGGCTGAAGAGTGAGCCGGTGCATGACAGGTTGAAAAAAATGTTCAAGGTTGCCGTCACCCCGGGTAAACGTCTGCGTGCCCTGTGGGCATTGCATGTCACCGGCGGGCTGGACGAGTCCGCGATGTTGAAGCTGCTTGGCCATCAGGACGAGTATGTGCGCGCCTGGAATATCCAGCTCCTGTGCGAGGAGGGAAAGCCCTCCGATGCGGCAAGGGCGGCATTCGTGAAGCTGGCAGCGGCGGATCCCTCTGCACTGGTGCGCCTCTACATTGTTGCGGCAACACAGCGCCTGCCCTTTGAGCAGCGCTGGCCAATCCTGGGAGAGCTGGTGAAACATGAGCAGGATGCCAATGACCACAATATTCCCCGCATGCTCTGGTATGCACTTGAGCCGATGGTCCCGGGGCATGCGGAAAAGGCGCTGACCCTTGCCGTGTCAGGGAAAATCCCACTGTTACAGGAGTTGGTGCCGCGGCGGATGGCCGCGGGCGGCGGCAAAAACGCAGGCAAACCGGACCCGGCCTGGCAGAAGCATATTGAGCGGGTTGCCCCGGGCTTCAGGGTGCGCAATGTGGGCGAGGGCGGCGTGCGTTCGATCAAGAGTTTCCGCAATGAACCCGCAGTGCAGACGCACCCGAAGGACAGGAAGGTTGCATGCGAGATCTATCGTGACCTCCAGGTGCCCAGCGGCAAGAAGACGGTGCTGAAGGTGCGGGCAAGTTATCATGCTCACGGGGACTGGCAGTTGCGTGTCCGCGCCGGCAAGGACGTGCTTTATGACAAGATCGTCGGGCACTCCCAGGTAAAGGAGCAGTGGCTTGAATTTGACCTGGATTTGTCCGGGTATGCCGGCAGGAAGATTCCCCTGATTCTTGAAAACAAGGCCAATAACTGGGCCAACGAGTTTGGTTACTGGAGTTCAATCAAGGTTGTCAGCGAATAGCGCCTGCATCAGTAGGTTTCCGGCAGGCGGCTTGTGTTGCCATACTGCCAAGCCTTGTAGTGATTGAACCTGGCATCTGCCTGTAAAGGCCTGGGTTACGGGTTCTTGCGCCTTTCCCCGGTATTGCGGACCGCCGTGACCGGCACCCTCCAGGATTTGGAACGTGGCATTGAGGCCGGCCTTGTCATCGGCACGTTTAACAAGATTGGTAGATTTGCTTCACTTGGCGGCAGGGCTAAAAGGTGGCATCATTCAAGACCGGGTTCCTGAACCCGACAAATTCGGGATTTGTCCTGCCTTGGACTTGGCACCGGAGAGTAAACTCACCGGATCTCCCGCGGAATTTTCCAAGTGGTATTTCCCAGTCCTGCACGGTGGCCGAACCCTGGCTTTTTGTGGTGATGTTCCTGGCGGCTATGATCTCCCCGTCGATCATCACCTGGAAAACCACGGCGGTTCTTTTCTGGTTTTCCAGCAGTGGGGCGGGGCCGACGGCCAGTGATGCAATGAATGATCCCGCTTTACCGAAGCGCAGTGATTCCCAGGTGATGGAGACATCAGATCCGGCCCGGGGTGATTCATGGATGATGCTGGATTCCTTTATCCCGGTGAGGGTGTCCGACTTGATGATCCAGTGCTTGTCTTTTCCTTGAGAGCGGTTGAAGTGGGTTTCCCCGGCCATTATGATCCTGGGGGTGCCGATCGGAACTTCCCGCCAGAGCTGGTGGAGGGGCAGGAAATCCTCCGCCAACTCCCAGATTACAAAGGAAATTTCATCAGGAGCAACCGTCCTTGCCAGTATCTGGCGGGAACTGGTAATGCCCCCGTTCGGAGAGATTACCTGCAGGTCCTGGCTGAGCAGAAATTTAAGATGCTGCGGATAGCTTGCCTGATTTTTTGCATACATCCTCAGGTAGGAATCACCGATCATGATTCCCCGCCGTGGTCGGCTCCGGATCTCGTATGCCTTCTCCGCGGCTTCAATGCCCTTTAGCCTATGGATGATGGTTTCCCTGGGCTGGACGCGTCCCGGGTTGTCCCGGAAGAAGCGCTGGAAAGTGCCGCCAACCTTCAGGGTATCTTCTGTCTCAAGCACCCCGGAGAAAGCTTCCTCATTACCCTGCAGGCGGCTGTCGAAACCGGAGATGCCCTTCATTGCCTTGAAGGTTTCCAGGGCAGCCAGCTTTGCGCCGAAACCACTCCAGTGATCCTCATGGGGGAGGGTGACGGGGAACCTCTTGCCGTCCCGTGTTTTCCAGCGGTTCTTCATGAAAACCGGGGTGAGATTTAATGCATGAATTCCAAGGGAGTTGAGGTGTTTCACGAAGTTTGCCACCGGGAAATTGACGTGCCTGTCCGCAGTTGGTGAGAACGGCATCCCGGTTGCCAGGCCCGGGAAGATTGAACCGCTCCTCGGGGTAACGACGATCAGCAGGGGGATGTCATGCTCCTGAAGTTGTCCATGGAAATTCTGGATTGCATTAAGTGCCCCCACCGCACCATTTGCAAACCGTGTGTCTGGCGGGAGTTGCCAGAATTGCGGGCGATAAATTTCCCTGCTGAACTGGAAGAAAAACATTTCTCCATTGCCCGCTATGCACTTGTCGGTTTGGCTTATCAGGGCCCGGTTAATGGCCGGAATTAATCTGGTTTCCTCGTCGGTGAAGCTGACTGTGGCCTTCTCCTGCGGGTCTGGTTCCCGGGTGAGCTTCCCGGATCCCGGGGTATCCCAGTAATCAGTGAAGAATGAGGGGGATATAAAATCGTCGGTCTCATCCAGCCGCATGAAGGAATTCAAACCCTTGACTCTCTGCATTGGGCGCAGGCTCAGGTTGAGTTTGTCACCCGGCTTCAGGTTTTGCACCCCTGTTTGCTGCCGTCCACGAAAGGCTCAGAATGTGGCGAGGAATATTTCCCCGTCCAGTTTGCCCCGTTGCATGCCAAGTTTCCGGAATTTTCCCGTGACCAGACAATCCGGATATATGGCGTTATCAGCGGGTTTGGGACCTCTGCCATGCTTTCCAGGCGCGCGTGAACGACGGTTTTTCCGGGCAGCCCGGCACTCTTTTTTTCCTCAGGCGGGGGTCCTGGAGCGTGCTTTCTGCAAGAGAGGGAAGCCAGCGGAAACAAAACAATAATAAGCCCGATTTTCAGCGATTGTATCCGCGAAAGGGCCATTTTTCTCTGGTGGGCGATAAGCACGGGGTGGCGGTGAGAATCCACCATGGCAGTTATGCTGTATCATGCACCGATAGTCGAGTGACATTCTTTTTTGAGGCACAAGGGCTTACACTCAACATGATGCCACCTGCCTGAAACTGCAGGTATCGCAGGCTTTTGCTTTACCGGCGCATACCCGGGAGTTATTGCCTATTGATTAGCAGAAAACGCAGTGAAGCAATGAGCATAAAGAAAGAGTGTGTAATTATCCTTGGTATATTGGCCGGGTTACCGGCGACGGGTCTTGGCGGAGAGATCCTTTTGCCGCGCGGGGAGAAGACCGAGTGGAGATATCTCGATGGTGCCGCGGTTCCGGGTGAGGCATGGCACTCGGGCAGGTTTGATGATTCGGGATGGAAGCGGGGAAAGGGACCGCTGGGATATGGCGAGAGGAATCTCGGAACCACTCTGGGTTTTGGTGATGACGAGGAGGACAAGCACATGAGTGCGTATTTTCGCACCACGTTCAAGGTTGAGCCTGCGGAGGGTGAGAAATTCGCAGCACTTGGAATCCTCTTGCGCCGTGATGACGGCGCGGTGGTTTACCTTAATGGCAGGGAGGCGACCCGCAGCAACATGGGCCCCGGGAAAGTCGTGTTCTCGACAACGGCTTCAAGCGCGACAGGTCCCGCGGACGAGGCGACTTATCACCGTTATATTGTCCCCGCTGGATTGTTGGCAAAAGGAGGACTGAACACGGTTGCCGTGGAGGTGCACCAGGCCAACCCGGCAAGCAGTGACCTGTTCCTTGACCTTGAGATAAGCGGCTACCTGCCGGGCGAGGTACCGAAGCGGGATTTTTACCGGGACGGGATGACCGCCTTGAGGCGGGGCAAGTATCAAGAGGGAACAGAGTTGCTAAGGCAACTGCCGGTTGATCATCCCGACTATGCCCGGACCATGGCGATGCTGGCCCTGCAGGTCTACAGTGAGGGTCTCGGGCGCGCGCAGGAAGGACTTGAGTTTGCCAGGAAGGCCTACGCAGTGGCGCCAACCGACCGGCAGGTGGTGCGCTCATACATCAAGACCCACGTTCTCTCGGGTGTTCTTTTTGATGATAAAGCCATCGCGCGTGAACGTAAAAAGGCTGTTGGAAGGGAACACAGGTTCCTGGTTTCCAAGCCTGATCTGGGGGACAGTTCAAGATTCTTTACACGGGCGGAACTGGAGGAGGACCTGGATTACCTTGAGCATATACTCTCCAGATGCTTTGCCTACCTTGAATTGAAACCGGTGGACTACCGGGGAGCGCTGGATGTGATTCGCCTGTCCCTGGATGAGAAGACCCGGGTCAACAACTTTGAGTTGCAGGTGGCGAAGTTGATCAGCCTGTTCTGTGACGGACATGCACGCATGCAGCATCATCCATCGGAGTATCTTCCCGGCGGGTATGCCCCCTATCTTGCGGGCAGCTACAAGGGGCGGATTTATCTTTGCAATCGTGACGGCAATGGTCTTCTTGATCCCGGGCATCCTTATGTGGGCACTATTGACGGGCGCCCGATAGATGAGTGGATGGAGGCTGCCTCCTATATTGTGGTAAAGGAGTCGCCGCAGTGGCGCCTGCTTCAGTCCCTTGAAAACCTCCGCTATGTCAATTACCTGCGGGCGGAGCTTGGGCTGCCGCTTAAGGACACTATCAGCCTTGAGCTGGAATCCGCGGACGGAAAGAAGAAGCGGGCAATGGAGGTCGACGTGGCAAGGCGACCCGCACGAGGGAAAGAATTTCCGCGCGGTGAGAGCAGGCGGATTGGCGACATTGGTTACCTGCGCATTGCCCAGATGACCAGCAGTTCGAGATTCTTGAACGGCCTCGAAGAGTGGATGGAGAAGTTCAGGGATACCAAAGGGATGATCATTGACGTGCGTGGCAATTCCGGGGGCACCAAGGATATCCTTTTGACATTGATGCCGTATTTCCTCAAGCCCGGTGACCCGATGCGCGTGATTGAGTTCTCGACCTACAGGAAGCCGATGGATCTGCCGAAGGCGCATCCGGATGGTTTCATGATGTCGTCGATGTCGGCGCAACCGGCGACCTCATCGCACTGGAAGAGCGATGCACAGCGGCAACAGGTCGCACAGGCGATCAAGGCGTTTGAGCCTAAATGGAAACTGCCGATGGAGAAGTTCAGTGACTGGCATGTGCTGGCCTTCGATTCAACCATGAACCCGCGCTGTTATTATTACCACAAGCCGCTGATTGTCCTGCAGGACAGCGGCACGTTCAGTGCGGGTGACATTTTTCTCGGCGGATTCAAGGGACTGGAGAACACGACCTTGATGGGAATGCCCAGCGGTGGAGGCAACGGCTGGATGGACAGCTATTCACTGCCGAATACCGGGCTGGGGTTTGTACTTTGTCAATCCGCGAAGTTTCGCCCGACCGGTGAATCGTATGACGGGGTGGGTGTTCCTCCGGATGTGGTGATGGAGGCGCTGCCGGCTGATTTTCTCGGCAGATCGGACACGGTACTTGATGCCGCGGTGAAGCGCCTGGGTGGAAAGTGACTGGCGAATACTTGCCGCACAAGTGATCCTGCGGATGCCTGAGTTATCGCCTTGTTCCAGATACTCGTTGGGGTAAGAGTCAATGACCATGAATGAACCAGCACCACTTCCGGAGCGAATTGACGCAATCCTTCAGGAAAACGGCGATCTTCAGGACCGGTTGCAGCAGATACTCACGGAGATTACCGGGTATTTTCAGGCACGCACCTGCACCTTTCACCGGGTAAGTGAAGATCATTCAATGCTTGAGTTGATTGCGCAGGTTGGCCTGCCCCCGCACATTGCCGAGATTGCCGGGAGAATTCCCTTCGGCAAGGGCATGGCCGGCATTTGTGCCGAGCGTGGTGAACCGGTGACCATGTGCAACCTGCAGACGGATGACACCGGTGTCGCCCGTCCCGCAGCCCGTGATACAAAGGTTGAGGGTGCGGTGGTGGTGCCGCTGATCCATGAGGAGGGGAAAGTCGTCGCGACACTGGGCATCGGCAAGGACGGGGAACATGATTATTCCGGGGATGAAATAAAAACACTTGAGCGGTGTGCGTCAGTGTTGCTCTCGGCTACTGGCGACCAGCCTTGATGGATCACTACGGGAACGCGAAGGATGGCAGTTGAGCATTATACCCTGGGTATTGACGGCATGACCTGCAACGGTTGTGCAAGTCATCTTGGTGATGTGCTCTCGGCAATACCGGGGGTTACTGATGCGCGTGTTGATCTGGCGGAAAACCGGGCGGTGGTTTATGTCAGTGAAAACGGTCCCGACAGGAAGGTTCTGGCGATGGCCGTTACAGGGGCAGGTTACGCGGTTGTTGAACCTGGTTCGCTACAGGGATCAACGGCAACCCCAGGCCAGCAGCAAAAATCAGCATTCAACTGGCGAGACCGGGTTGTCTGGAGGAAAAGTGCGGGCAATACCAAGTGGTGCCTGATCGGCTGTTCAATCGGTGAGTTCGGCACACTTGCCGCTTACCAGGTTCTCGGGACCGCTGTCGTGGTCGCCCCGGCAACTTTTCTCTACTATTTTCTCCTGCTTCTTCCACTTATCAACGGCTTGATAACCAGCGTGATCCTAGAGACAATATTACTCATGCGCGGCCAGATGAATTTCAGGAAATCCCTTTCCACAGCCCTCGGAATGTCATTTATCTCGATGTTGATGATGGAGGTGGCGATGGAGATTACCGACCTGGTCGCGACCGGCGGACAGCTTGGAATGAATTATTATGCAATCCCGGTGATGCTCATTGCCGGGTTCATCACGCCATGGCCCTACAATTACTGGCGCTTGAAGAAACACGGGGCTGCGTGCCACTGAGTCATTAAAATACCGGTGAATTGGCTTTCCCGGGCTTGCGCTGTTTGCCTGCCGGGATAGGGATGACAATTTCCTTGAACACCCCTCACTTTATAGAATACAAGAAACCAATCCATGAAATCCAAAGCCTATACCCACTTGATCCCCTTTATTGTTTTTGTTGCCGCCGCCTGTTTACCCGCCCTTGTCATGGCGGAGGTGAAGTTGCCATCGGTCATCGGCAGCCACATGGTCCTGCAGCAGGGTGAGCCGGTACCCATCTGGGGCTTGGCTGATCCGGGAGAGGCGGTCACTGTTGTATTTGGTGCTGCGTCGGCCTCGGCAAAGGCGGATACGGACGGGAAATGGCAGGTCAAGTTGCCGACCATGAAGGCCAATTCCAAGGGAGTGAAGATGGTGGTTAAGGGATCCAATGAAATTATTCTTGAGGATGTTCTCGTTGGTGAGGTCTGGTTGTGTTCGGGCCAGTCAAACATGGAGTGGACTGTTTCCAGATCGACCAATGCGAAGCAGGAAATAGCTGCCGCGAAGTATCCATTGATTCGGCACATCAAGGTTAATCACCGTCCCTCGGCGAAGGCCGAGAGTGATTTCAATACAAGTGGCTGGCAGGTTGCCAGTCCGTCAACCGCGGGCAACTTTACCGCGGTAGGCTATTATTTTGCCCGTGAACTTTTACGCGAGGTGAAGGTTCCCGTTGGCCTTATTGGTTCCAACTGGGGAGGCACGCGCATTGAGCCATGGGTTGCACCGGAAGGGTTCAAGGCGGTACCTGCCCTCAAGGCTGATTTTGCCGACAAGCTCAGCGAGTTTCCGCACAGGAACGGCAACAGGATTCATCATCAAAGCGCATTGGCACTGTATAACGGAATGATCCATCCGCTCCTGCCCTATGCGATCAAGGGAGCCCTCTGGTATCAGGGTGAGTCAAACAATGGTGAGGGAATGCTCTATCATGAGAAGATGAAGGCCCTCATTGCCGGGTGGCGCAGTGCGTGGAACAAGCCTCAGCTGCCGTTTTATTTTGTGCAGTTGGCTCCCTTCAATTACGGCGGTGACCGCAAGAAACTGCCGGGAATCTGGCAGGCTCAACTGGAAACCCTTAAGGTTCCCAACACGGGGATGGCGGTGATTACTGACATCACCACGGTGGGCAACATTCATCCGCCCAACAAGCAGGATGTCGGCAAGCGCCTCTCCCTGTGGGCCCTGGCCAAGAACTATGGCAAAAAGGATATCGTCTACTCCGGGCCCATCTTCGACAAGGCCGACCATGCGGAAGGGAAGGACAATATTACCGTGCATTTCCAGAAGCTGGGCAGCAAGCACCACGGGTTGAAGACCACCGATGGCAAGGAACCCAGCCATTTTGAGGTTGCCGGCAAGGATGGGGCCTGGCATGCGGCACAGGCGACTATCGTCTTTGGTGATCATCTCATGGTCAAGAGTGACAAGGTGGCAGCTCCTGCATACGTTCGCTTTGCCTGGGACCAGGCCGCAGTGCCAAACCTCGTGAATGATGCAGGTCTACCAGCCTCGCCCTTTACCTCGCAGAAATAATTGCCAATGGTAGCAGCATGATGAACTTGTTCTGTGTATAACTGATGGGATG
>JAYGGE010000201.1:0-55230 GCA_046581505.1 Verrucomicrobiales bacterium
AGCACGCTTTCGTTGTCATCAAAGGAGAGCGACCAGGCAATTGCCTTGCCGGCAGAGTTCATCGTGCAGATGCCCTGAGCGGCAGGCTGGGTCCGCAGAAGCTCGCGGTAGATTTTGCCCTCGATCCCGGCAGGAGGTTTCTGGACGGCGGCGGCCTTAAGCGCAACGGGAATGAAATCCTTATTAATGCGTGCTATCACTTCGGGCTTGGAAAATACCGCCTCACGGGCGGCGCCGGCAAATACTCAACATCGCTTGTCGTCGACCGGGCGGTCGATAAAGACCCACAAGATCATCGGCTTGTTTTGCTTTCGTGATGCCCGGATGCCATCAAGCAGGCAGGTTTTCCATCCGATCTTGCGCCAGGCCACATCTTTCACGCGCATTGCTTCAATCTCTTTCTTCAGTGTCTCGGGATCAATGGCGCTTTCCTGACGGGGGGCAGGTAGATCCTCCTGTCCCTGTGCCCGGATCACGCCGGCGGCACACAGCAGGGCAGATATCGTGATGGTTTCCAGTTTCATTATTTTCTTTCCGACATGTTACGCATGGAGCATATGCACTCCTTGCATTCCCGGATTTCAAGCGATGACCGTAACTCTGGTCTTAACCGACCTTGCAAGAAAGCATTCAAGATGTGCCTTGTGATGCAGATCCTTGATCATGTCGCTATCAGCCATGGTGTCGTTGCTGAAAGTGACTTCCGGCCGCAGTTCCACGCGTGCCAGCCATGGTTTGCCATCTTCTGCCTTTTCAAGGAAACCGACAGCCTGGTCGGTGTAGCTCTCGACCGTTATTCCCTGCATTGAACAGATTGCAAGGAAGGTCAATGCATGACAACTGGCAAGTGAGGCGACATAGGCCTGCTCGGGATCGACCAGTTCCCTGTCGCCCAGGAAATCTGGTGCAGCTGAGGCATCCATGACCTGGCCGTTGCCAAAGTCCCACTGATGCGTCCGCGGGAAAGCCTTATAAGTGAATTCACTGCCGTTGCGCTGCCAAGTAAGTGTTGCCCGGTGTTCTGACATGGCGCAGATAATTGATCAGGATCAAGGAGAAGAACAGGATTTTTTCCCGGGATATGCTGGTGTTAACCGGGGTTGGACAGGTAAGGGTTGACCTCTAAGCGCCTGCCCTCTACGGAGATGCTCTGGCAAAGTGTTGTAGAGTCAATGCCAGGGATTTCATGTTGATTAATGGCATTGTGGTTAGCGGTCACGGCGTGGCATCCGGTTATACCGGCGACCCCCGGTTCCCCGGCGGCACGCTGGCCCTGCAACTGCCGATATTCCGGCAGCTTGGCCTTGACCTGGAGGGCCTCCACCTTGGCACGCTCAATGTGTCCGTGGCACCGTTTTTGCCCCAGCCACAGCGGGCCCTGTCTACATTCCGGGATATAATGTGGCATCCGGACTGCCCTGCAGAGGATTTTTCATTCTTTGACATGAGGATTGCCACCACTGAAGGGGAGCCGGTGCCGGCTTATATTTACTGGCCGCACCCGGAAACCAAGCCTGAGCATTTTCATGATCCGCATGTTGTTGAAATCCTGGCACCACGGCTTGAGGATATCGCTGAGGGTGTGCCGGTCCGGCTCTGGATTGACCCGGGCCGCATGAAGTTTCAAGATGAGTAAAGATCACCAGGCGGCCATCCGGGTTGAGAACCTCACTAAAGCTTATGGTGCGTTCCGGGCATTGCGCGGAATTGGTTTTGAGGTGCAGCGCGGGGAGGTGTTTGGGTTTCTTGGCCCCAATGGTGCGGGGAAAACGACAGCAATCCGCTGCATGCTGGACCTAATCCGGCCATCCGCGGGATTACTGCGGGTACTGGGACACGATCCGCAGCAGGAGCCGGTTGCCGTGCGTGAGCGTTGCGGATACCTGCCGGGAGAACTTCGGCTCGACGAGAATATCACGGTCAATACAGCACTGGGGTTTTTCAGGGAACTTCGCGGAGGTGGTTCAGCTTGCCGCAGGCGGGCAGGTGAATTGTCCGATCGCCTGGAATTAAACACGGGATCCAAGATCAAGAATCTTTCCAAGGGCAACAAGCAGAAGATTGGCATTGTCGCCGCCTTCATGCATGAACCGGAATTGTTGTTGCTCGATGAGCCTACAAGTGGTCTTGATCCCCTGGTGCAACAGACTGTGATGGATTTGGTGTGCGAGGCGCAGCATGGCGGTGCCACGGTTTTCTTCTCCTCACATGTACTCACGGAGGTGCAATCCGTTGCCGGGCGGGTGGCGATTATCCGCAACGGCAGGGTTGTTGAGGTGGCTGCCACCTCGGAGTTGTCGGCGCGGGGCACTGTTCAGGTGCGGGTGGTGTTTGCGGACCCGGACAAGGTTGACGTGCCGCAGTTTGATGCCCTGCCGGGCGTGGAGCTGATCAATTGCGGGGATGGCGGGCGGGTGCTTGAACTGGCGGTCAACGGTACGATGGACACGCTGGTGAAATTGTTGGCGCAATACCCGGTAGAGTATCTGGAGACGCGGCGCGGCGGCCTTGAAGAGGCATTTCATTCGCATTATGAGGGGGAACGGGAAAAAGCAGACCAGCGTTAAGGTGTAATGGCTTCGTTCTGGACGGTCTTCAGGTTTTCAGCATTGCGTTTATGCGGGACAGTTCTTGGCTGGGGAATTCCACTGTTGTTGCTGGGGCTGATTACTGCCCCTTTTTATGACCTCGTCGCTGAGAATGAGCGTCAACTCCGGCCGGTTATCCAGGGGCTGAAGCCACTGGTAAAAAGCTTTATAGGGGGTGAGGATGCTGAGGATATTTTTACTCCCGAGGGGTTCATAGCTTTACGTTATTTTTCGTTCCTGCCGATTATCCTGGGTATTTTCGGTGCCGTGGCCGGCAGTGGAATGCTGGCATCTGATGAGGAGCGCGGCATACTCGATTTTCTGCTGGCCCACCCGGCAGGGCGGGCATCGTTCTTTTTTGGAAGATTAGCCGCGCTGGGATGCGGACTGATTGCCATTATTGGGTTGGGGTGGATCGGGTTGTGGTGCGGGGTTCTGCGTGCAGGGTCGCTTGATTTTCCTCCCGGCCAGCTCTTGCTCCCCTACACTTCGGTGCTGGCAGTGAGTGTGTTTTTCACGACCCTGGCACTGGCTTTGAGCATGGTGATGCCCTCCAGGGTGACTGCCGCGATGACCACCGGTGTTGTTGTTTTGGCCGGATATATTATCACCAGTCTCGCCAAGGCAATTGCGCAACTGGAGACGCTGTCCAGATTTTCACCGCTTACTTATTTTCAGGCCAATGCCATGCGCGGTCTGCAAATTGAACCTGTCCTTGGCCTGCTGGCATTTGCGCTGTTGTTCACCGTGTTCGCGTGGCTTGGCTTCCAGGGTCGTGATATCCGCGTGGCAGGTGACGGCGGCTGGAAATTCCCGTTTCCGCGGCGCAGGAAGTGAGGATGCATTGCTTCTGCAAGGAAGCTGTCAAAAAAGATGGGATCAGCACAATCCGGCGAATTTGTTCAACAACGTCAAAGCTCACCGCATCCCTGACCGAGGGCGAGCGTTAATTTCAGGGTTGATGATTGAACGGGCATCAAGGTTTCGACCCACGGCGGGTCAGGGATGCGGTGCAGCGCCTTGTTCGGCCTCGGGTGTTCTTTCGACGCGAGATTGAATTGAGAAATTCCCATCGGAGTTCTTCGCTACTGTTGCCTCGAGCGTGAATTGAGGTCCGTCCACTTCACCCATTTTTACGGCGAACGAGGTCGAGGGGAGCGTGAGAATTCGGGTGGATATCACGTCCGCTCCTTCGGCGTTGCTCGCGGACGCTAAAGTTGCATCGGTGTCATCTTGCTTCCATGCCTCAGCGTGCTGGAGAGTATTCCGAGCATTCGTCACAAGCGTCTCCAAATCGTTTTCCTGCACGAATTCAGACCCGACAGAAAGAACTTGGGACTTAACCTCGATTGCCTCACGTCCGTCGCTAAGCGTAACGCTGCGGGGCGTCAGAAATGTGATTTCGTAATTCCCGTCGGCTGTTTTGTACCCGCCAGTTACGAGTGTCTCGCCGGGGCTGATCTCGGCGCTTACCGTAGAACTTAGAATATCCTGGGCGAGTGGGCGAGAGAGCTTCTCCAGTTCGGCTTTGGTGGTCTTGAGTTCACGCCTAAGCCTCTCGATATCGTCTTCTCTGGGATCTGTGGCATCGCCCGTTGCGGCGGCACGAGGACGCATCACGCGGGGGCTATTCGCCTCGGTTTCGAGCCTTTTCTGCGACGTGTGTTGCCGGGTAACAGAATTGCTGGCGTGAGAGGGTCCCGTAGAAGTGCCATCCTCACGACTATCGATGTAAAAGCATTGGAGCTCGACGACCGGGATGAGAGCGACGAATGCGAATCCGATGAGTAGGGAGAGCTTCTTCATTTCAGAGTGGTGTTCATTAATTGCCGAACAGGTATTTGCCACGCGGATATTACAAAAAATAAACCAGGAGTAATGCAAATGATTGAGCGTTATCAACAAAATGAAATTCAGGGGATGAATGTCGGAAAGATCAAAAATACATGGATCACAGTATCCCCAACCTCCCTGTTAACCTCTTGAAATCAAGGTAATTACAAGCCCCAAACTGCCTGATGGGCATAACCAACCTTTTCTGCTTTTCTGTTGTCCAGAATGCTTGAAATAAGGTATACTTCCAACCATGAAGCAGCGATGCATCCTCAATTTAGCGACGATTGTTTTTATCTTTTCCAGTTTCGGCACTGTCAGTGCCCAGCTGGGTCTTCGCCCTGGCGCAGTGCCGCCGAACCAGTCGAAGGAATTCCAACTGGCAGCAGCCAGGAAGGTCGATAAACTCGTCGGCGCTGAATTCAGGAGAAAGCAGGTTCGCCCCCTCCCGAAATCCACGGATGCTGAATTCCTTCGCCGCAGTTACCTTACGGCAATCGGCCGTATCCCGGGATATGAGGAGGCCGTTGCATTTCTCGACAGCGAAGAGCCCGGCAAGCGCGTGGATCTGATTGACACACTGCTTGGCTCCTACGGCTACAATATGCACATGTTCAACTGGTGGGCTGACCTGTTGCGTGCCACTGATAACTTTCAGAACACCTCAGGCGCGCCCTACATCAAGTGGATCAAGGACGCCATTGCTGAAGACAAGCCCTATAACAAGATGGTTCACGAGCTTGTTGCCGCTTCCGGCGGAGGCTGGCAGAACGGTGCGGTGGGTTACTATATGCGCGACAAGGGGATGCTGAAGGACAACATGGCGAACACCACCCGTATTTTCCTGGGCACCCGCATTGAGTGTGCGCAGTGCCATAATCACCCCTTCGATTCGTGGAAGCAGATGGAATTCTACGAGATGGCCGCTTTCACATCGGGGATGAAAATAGGGGCAAGGGACTCGTTTTCAAGTTACCTCTCAGACAAGGAGGATGAGAAGGACATGGATCGCGGGTTGCGTGATGTTTCACGCTTGATACGCTACGCGGTTTTTGATTTTTCTGTTGCTGATGCAGGTGATGGCAGCATCCATTTGCCGAAGGACTATAAATATCGTGATGCCAAGCCGGGTGAGCGGGTCGGTGCAAAATCACTGTCGGGTTTTGGCAAATCGGTTCGGGTAAGCCTCAAGTCAAAGGCCAAGGATGCGGGCGAGGCCCGGCTGGAGTTTGCTGACTGGATAGTAAGCCCGCAGAATCCGCGCTTCACCAAGGTCATAGCCAACCGCATGTGGAAGCGCGTGATGGGAACCGGGCTGTTTGAGCCTCTGGACAATTTCAGTGCCGGCGCGACCCCGTCAAACCCGGCCCTTATGGCTTACCTTGAGGAATTACTGGCTGATCTCAATTATGACCTGAAAGCTTTCCAGAAGGTTCTTTTTTACACCTATACCTTCCAGCTTGGCCCCAACCCGCTGCAGCATCCGGCACGCTCGCCTTACAATTTCAACGGCCGCCAGCTCAAGCGATTCAGTGCTGAACAGGTCTGGGATTCACTGCTTACCCTGAAAGTTGATAAGCCTGATGCCCGGAAGGGCAATGGCTATGGCGGCGGCGCGATTATGTTTCGTAACCGTCCGGTATTGGTGGGCAAGAAGTCGATGAAGAATCTCTATAGTGATGTGATTTCCCTCGAAAGCCCCGCAGCGGTTTGGAAATACACCGAAGACCTTTACAGGCAGATCAAGAACGATAAAGGCGGCGGCGGCGGCGGCGGAGAGAAGATGAAGATGAAGATGATGATGGCCCAGAATGCTTCGAGGAAGTATGGCGAAGAGATGCGGGCTTCCGAGCTCAGCTCACCGATGCCCAATGGGCATTTCCTGCGTCAGTTCGGGCAGTCGGACCGTGAGGTGATTGAAAATTCCAGCACCGACTCAGATGTGACCCAGGTACTTTCCATCCTTAACGGCCATGTTGAAAAGCATATCACCAGTAACAGTGGCGCGAAGGTATTCAAGGTTATCAATGCCGGTAAATCAGACGGGGAAAAAATTGATCGGATTTTCCTGAGCGTCCTCTCGCGCATGCCGTCGGAGGCCGAGAAGGAGATATTCCTGAATGAGTTTAAGATGGATCGCGGCTCGGCAGTTCGCAATGCGGTGTCAGCATTAATTTCCACGGCTGAATTCATGTTCGTCCAGTAAGGCCTGAATCAATCCGCCCTCTATCCAGTTTCCAGCTATCTCAATCACAAAAAATAAATACCCAAAACCCATTAAGCAGATGTCAGAGAACAGTTTATTCAATAAAGGTGACGAAGTGAGCCGCCGACAATTCATGATTGGTGCTGCGCACAGTTATCTCGGTGTCAGTGTCCTCCCAATGCTTGGTGCCACTGTGGCGACCAGTGATATTTTCGGTGCCGCGCCGCCAATGCGCCCGCGTGCCGCCAAGAGCGTGATTTTCCTGAATATGTCCGGAGGGATGAGTCATCTGGATACTTTTGATCCCAAGCCCGAGAACAAGGATGTTCAGGGTCCCACTCCTGTGATTGATACCAGTGCGGACGGTGTGCAGATTTCCGGTTTCCTGCCAAAGACTGCCGCAATGATGAGGCATATAACGCTGTTTCGCGGCATGCGCAGCAATCAGGGGGCACATGAGCAGGGACAATATCTCCTTCACCGCAGTTATGCACCGCGCGGAACCATTGTCCACCCGGCGCTTGGCGCGTGGGTAATGCGCCTTTCGGGTCGCCGCAACACAACCATTCCCGGTTTCGTCGCGATTGGCGGTTCATCGGAAAACGCCACCGGGGGCTTCATGGGAGCCAGGTATGGCGGGGTTCCGCTTGGCAATGCCAATTCGGGCTTGAAGGATTCAAAGCGCGCCCACTCTGTCAGCAAGGAGGAATTTGATCGTCGGCTTACACTGGCTGACAAGATGAATTCCAGTTTTCACGGACGCTTCAAGCAGAAGCAGGTCAAGACTTACCACGGCCTTTACGATGAGGCGATCAAGCTCATGACCAGTGAGGATCTGAAAGCCTTTGATATAAAGCACGAGGACAACCAGGTGCGTGACCTGTATGGGCAGAATGGCTTTGGGCAGGGTTGCCTGCTTGCCCGTCGCCTTGTTGAGCATCAGGTGCGCTTTGTCGAGGTCAACCTCGGCGGCTGGGATACCCATAGCGACAACTTTGTCTCTGTTGAGGCTCGCTGCCAGATCCTGGACCAGGCGCTTGCCGGCCTGATTTCCGACCTTGAGCGTCGCGGTTTACTTGACAGCACCCTGGTTGCGCTGGGCACCGAGTTCGGTCGCACGCCGGATATTAACGAGAATACCGGCCGTGACCATTTCCCGCGGGCTTTCAGTTCCCTGATGGCAGGCGGCGGTGTAAAAGGTGGCTTTGTATACGGCGAAACCGACCGGAAAGCGCATACCGTTAAAGAGGGGATCGTGACCCCGGGTATGTTCAATGCCACTATCGGGCATGCTCTTGGACTGCCGACCGAGCGGGTCGTGACATCACCTTCAGGGCGGCCCTTTACAATTGGTGACGAGGCCAAGCCTGTTAAAGAGGTTTTCGCATAAACTTGATTATACCGGAGGGGCACGTTATGTCGTGCCCCTCTTTTTGTACATACACATGTCTCTGATGAGTTTCAGGTTTTTTGGTCCGGTTATTGTATTCCTTGCAGCGGGTGTCGCATCGGGGCAGACCGTTGACTTTAAGAAGCATATAGCACCGATCCTGTCGTCGAAATGCAATGAGTGCCACACTGCGAAAAAGAGGGAGAGTGATAAGAAACCCAAGGCCGGGCTTGCACTTGACACGCCCGGGGGGATTCGTTCAGGAGGAGTGATTGATCCCGGTGATGCCTCTGGCAGTGACCTGTTTATGCGCGTTTCATTGCCAAAGACCGATGATGAACTGATGCCCCCGGCTGATGATGGCGGTCCTCTGTCAGCCAAGGAAATTGCGCTGATCAAGAAGTGGATTGATGATGGCGCCAGGTTCGGTTCGGGGAGCGGGGGAGTTGGCAAGATTGCCGCCGACCTGGATGTCACCAAGGTGATGGCGATGCCCCAGCGGGAGCCCAATGCCGATGGAGTTGCTCACCTTGAGGGGCTCGGGGCAACGATCAGCCAGCTTGCGGCGAATCTTCCGCAGCACCTTGTGGTAGAGTGGATTTCCACTTATCACAAGACAACTGACAAGGAGATTGAGCAGATTCTGCACATTGCCCCGAATGTGGTTGAGGTAGACCTCAGTCGTACCAAGGTGACCGACGAGGGGCTCAAGCACATCGGCAAGCTTGCCCGGTTGACCCACCTGAACCTGAGCCGCACGCAGATTACGGACAAGGGCATTGCACACCTTTCCGGGTTGCGTTCACTGGAGTATCTCAATTTATACGGCACAGGGGTCAGCGATGCAGTGCTTCCCATGCTGGCTAAACACCGCAGGCTCAAGTCCCTGTATACATGGAAAACCAAGATTACCTCGGAGGGCCTGAGCAAATTGCGCAAGGCACTGCCTGATGCCAAGCTTGTTCTTGAGACGGATGCCAAGGCAAATCGTTATGACAATCTTGAAATTCCCGACGACAAGTTTGATTTTTAAGCAACGCGGTGATTTTGTATAGTGCAGAGTGCCAGGGGCAGTGACTACCACGCGGGGGCATAAGCGTAGTGGCTAAAGGGGTTTTTCTTCCGGAGCAGCGCCTTAACTTTACAGGCTTTGCTGCGCATGTTGCAGCGGACGTGTTTGTTGCCGGGCGGCTTGCTGCTGTGAGCCGGAATACATCTGTCGGGTAATGTCGATGAGGTTGTGGGATGCAATCGCAGCCTGTCGCAGCGCTTTTGCCGAAAACAGGGGGGTACAATACAGAAATTCAATAGCTGTTTTGCCGCTTATCAGAGGGCCCGCAAATTCGTAATTCGTACCAGTATCCGGATTAGGGCTCCAAAAGATCTCAAAATTACACATTTCAGCCTCAGAATTATTTATTAAATCAGAATTGCTATAATTCTCAAAATAAAAATTTGCAAATGATAGAAAGAATGCCATTTTTAACGAATTTAAATCTGGATGCCAAGGCAAAAAAATGCAATTTCCTCTGTCCAACTGACGGTGTCAGTGACGGAGACGGTGCGGGAGCATCTCGCACGTATGACCGAAACAGGGATGTTTGGGAAAAATGCGGCCGAGACTGCAAACCATCTGCTTATTGATGCCATCAGGGGATACGTCGAGAAAGGTTCACCTTTCTTGCAACAACCTGCGCCACCCGGCGAAGAAAAAGAAAATTAGCCGCCAGCACTTAAACCACACACCTGCATAAACCACACAATGCCCAGTTTCCGTTACGATTCACCAGATGAAGAATATAAAATCGAGGCGTTTAAGATATTGAGCGACGAGAATCTTGCTCCTGAGGATGATCCTGCAGAGTGGATTTATCCGGAGGACGCCCCTGAAGATGAAAAATTGCGACGGCTTGCCGAGGCTATTGCGCAACATGACAAAGTCCTGGCGCGTATCCTCGTGGGAGCTGCCAGTGGAGAAAAGAGGACCGGGGAGATTTTGCGCATGATCTGCGCCTGGCAGGCGATCATGGGCGGCGGGCACAACAAGGCGAAGGGAGCAGTGGTCTCCGAGCCCTGGTTGGCGTAAATCATTGAATTGCCTGCCGTGCCTGATTGGCATGCGCCTGCTTTGAGCCTCGACCCTATGGGTTTATGCGTTAGCCTTTCAATTGATGTGGCATCGATTGATCATGGCTGCCCTGCTTACCGCGGGAACCGCCTGCGGGGAGCTTGATGATATTCCTCAACTGGGATTGCGCATTGCCCCGGGCTTTGAGATTTCGCTTTTTGCAGATCATGTTCTGGCGCCGGATGTGTATTCGATGACGCTTGACCCTGCCGGGGACGTGATTATTTCCTCGCGTGGATACATCAAGCGCCTGATTGATGAAAATGGTGACGGGCGTGCGGATGGCGATGTCCTGATTGCCGAGTCAAGGGCAGGTGCGATGGGCATGTTATTTGTCGACAGGACAACCCTGTTGACCAGCGAGGGCGGCAGCTTCAACTGCTATCGTGATCCTGATGGGGACGGGACATTTGACCCAAGACCGGAACAGATCGCTCAATTCCACGGCGGCGAGCACGGCCTGCATGCGATCCGCAAGGATGCACAGGGAAGGATTTACCTGATCGGCGGAAATGATGCGAATTTCCGGGGGCACGCGGATATTGCCGGTGGACAATCCGGGTGGATTGAAGGGGGTGCACTGGTGCGTTATTCTGCGGAATTGAAAAATCCGGTGGTTCTTTGCCACGGTTTCCGCAATCCCTATGATTTTGATTTCGACAGCAACGGGGAGATTTACACCTATGACAGCGATTGCGAACGGGAATACCTTTTGCCGTGGTATGCGCCGACGCGCTTATACCGCGTGCAGGCGGGGGCGCACCATGGTTGGCGGCTACCGGGCTGGCGGCGTGGCTGGAAACGGCCTGATTATTATCTTGATAGCGTTAAGCCCATGTTGAATGTCGGGCGTGGATCGCCAACAGGTGTTGCTGTCTACAGGCATACTGCTTTTCCGCCTGGGTATAGAGATGCTGTGTTTTACTGTGATTGGACCTTTGGCAGGGTTTATTTTACGCGTCCTGATGCGGATCTTGAGGAATTGGGCGTTACCACCGCGGAAATCTTCATCGAGTCCACGGGAACCACCGGCTTCGCGCCGACAGACATTGAAGTAGCACCGGACGGGTCCGTCTTTATCTCGGTCGGCGGCCGGGGGACTACCGGATCGGTATATCACGTCCGGGCGAAGAATCCTGTCCCGGGGTCGCGGCCCGTCCCGGTCGGGGAAGTGACTCATGATGGCCTTAAGGGGGCACTTCCCTCACCACGCGGCGCACTAGGTATTTTGCAGGATCACGGTGTCGTGATTGATGGATTTAATGCTGAGGCCGTGCAGTTCGTTGCCGAAGAACTGGACAGGATGATCCTCAAAGAGTCGCTTGAGCAGCGCATGACCTTCGTGCGCCTGCTGATGCGGGCTCTCGGTGATTGGAATCTCAGTAAGCCAAGCAGGGAGGCCTTTGCCGGCTATGAATTGTCGAGCAGTGAAATTTTCGAGCAGGAGCATGCTGAGTTGCTGGGGCTTTGCCGCAACTCACCGCGTGCTCTTTTACGTGCGCTTGACCCGGACGAAAGGCGCGAGGCGGCCCGGCTCTCGGCGATGTTGCGCGATCCCCATCCTATTACCGCCGGACGGGTGCTTGATGCCATTACCAGAGATACGCCGCCACAGGATGACTTTCATTATCTTTGTTGCCTGGCGTGCATCGAGTCACCGCTGGACGATGAAGGAATTGTGCGTGTTGCGGATGCTATCCTGGCACTCGACAGGAAAACCGGAGGCATGCAGATGCGCTCGAAGCAAACCTACATCGACAGGTTGAATGAGGTGATTGCCCGCATTGCAGCGCGGGCACCGATTTACGAGGTATTGTGCCGCCGGGCAGAGTTGGCACGGCCGAATCATGCGGGGATTGCCGCGGCCTTCCCTGAGCCTTTCCTGAGCCGGGCAGCCGGGATATTCTTTACCGCAGTCAAATCAATTCCTGAAGCGGGCTGGTTGCAGGATGTAATCGGCTTGTTTGCCGATATGGACGCGCGTGATTCTGCCCCAGTCCTGCGCCGTCTTGCCGGGCAACCAGGCTTACGTGACGAGTGTGTAAAACTATTGGCTCGTGCTCCCCAGGAGATTGACCGGCACCTGCTGTTAACTGCGACCACTTCACCGCGTGCAGAGGTGAGCGCGATTGCCCTGCAAGGCCTGGGGAAATTGGCACCCAAAGCCGATGCCGATCACCTGATTGCCCTGTTCGGGTCTGCCGTTAAAGATGTCAGCCTGCCGCTGATTGGTCGTGTTGCAGGGCAGGAATTTACCGGCCGCGCGGCTGCTGAGCGATGGTTGACGGCTGCGCATCCTGACGTTGCCCTTGCCGTTGGCATTGGTAAGGGGCGGCAACAAACTGATTGGCCGGCATTTTTCCGGAAAGTGGATTGGGTGGCCGGTGACCCTGTACGCGGCAGGGCGCTCTTTGCCTTGCGTGCCTGCGCAGCATGTCACCAGTCAGCAAATGCCCTTGGCCCGGATCTTTCCGGCGTGGCCAAACGGTTTTCCCCGGTTGACCTGTTCACGGCGATAGCCATGCCGGATGCGGATGTGCCGCCCGCCTATCGTGTGAGCGTATTTACCATGAAGGATGGCAGCAGGCACATCGGGCGCATTGCCTTTACCTCGGCTGACGGGGTGATTATCCGCACCGGGACAGCTACTACAGTGAGGCTTGATGAAAGCGATATTGCCGCACAGAATGAATGGGCGGGATCACTGATGCCCAAAGGCCTGCTTGCCGGCCTTGATCTCCTTCAACTTGCCGATCTTTATAGTTACCTGAAAACGCTCTGAATTTTCAGGGATTTTCGTTGGCAGGATCCTCTTCAAGCCTTCCGCTACAATGCCAGCAGTGCCTGGCATTATCACGATGCCCATCGCGCCCGCATTCCGGGCAGGCCCTGCCACTTGCCGGAGGCTTTGATGCGCGGCTGTTGCTCATGGTGCTGATCACGATTCCTGTCGGCACGGCAATGATGGCGTAACCGATCAGCATCATCATGCTGGTGATGATTTTTCCCAGCGGTGTAATGGGGGTAATATCACCAAAGCCGACAGTAGTGATGGTGATGATCGCCCAGTAGACGCTGGTGGGAATACTGCTGAAATTCTGGTTTTGGGTGCCCTCAATGATATACATCAGTGACCCGAGAATGGTCACCAGGGTAACCATGAAGAACATGAATACGAGGATCTTTGGCAGGCTTTTTCGCAGGGCTTCCATCAGGCGGTCCTCTGCCCCGATCAGCGGCATCATTTTAAAGACCCTGAAAGCCCGCAGCATGCGCAGTATCCTGACAACAGTCAGGTAGTGTGCCGCATCGTGGTCTATGAGCAGGGTGAGCCACAGGGGAATCCACGCCAGAAGATCGATGATACCGAAGAAACTCAGGGCGTATTTGAGCGGTGATTTTGAACAGTAGATCCTGGCACTGTATTCAAGCATGAACAGGATGGTGAATATCCATTCTGCCGTGCGCAGCGTTTCCCCGTACTCGCGGCTCATGGACTCGACACTTTCCAGCATGGTCGCCACCACGGCGAGGCCGATCAGGATCAGCAGGATGATATCGAAGATCTTTGAACGCCGGGTGTTGTGATCGAATATAATATGACGCAGGTGTTCGCGGGTTATTGTCCTTTTGCTGCTGCCCATGGAGAAACAGTTAGCGCAGAGCTGTCCACAGTGCAAAACACACCGGCAGCCCTAGTTTTCCGGTGGCAGTGCACGCAGTCGCAGGGACTCAAATTGCGCGCTCGTGGCAAAGCTGGCTATGCCCAATGGTTGGCACTGTTCTATTGCTCCAGGGCGCATGGATACAATCTTATCTGCGATCAGGGAGTTAACAACGATACGCTCATCCACCCAGCAGCGGATTCGTCCAGACCTGATCTCAATGCGCAGGTCATACCATTGTCCTGTCTCATAATGGACTACGCTTCGCGTCGTGTTTCGGTTGGCATCAAGATGGTCGATATTTGAGAGGCCGGTGACTCCCCCGCCCCAGCCGCCGGCGACAAAGGTGCAGCAGGCGGATTTCTCCGGTACCGGGAAAGTAAGCGCACAGAAAAAATCGCGCCCATCCATCTTGCGTGCCCGCACGATGATTTCATATTCCCGGGCCGGTGGAGTGAAGGAGCGGTCGGAGATCACCATCGCGGTTAACGGATCACCGCGGGTGAAAAGGAGTTTTCCCTCTCTTACTTCTATTCTGCCTCCGGAGTCATCGAATCCGAGCCTCTGCCATCCTGCCAGTGATTTGCCGTCAAAGAGTTCACGCCATTCGGTTGGCGGTGTATTGCCGTTTGCGGGGAGATGACGCTTCCCGGAACACGCCACAGCTGTCAACAGCGTTGTAAACAGTGTGCAGAACAGGTTGAATCGGGTCATGGTGCTTGCAAAAACTCAGGGATGCACAGGCGCAATCTTCGGGATAGTGTTGCCGCTGAAAGATGAAAGTTCATTATATTCCTGTTCCCCTGGGTTTGTGTGTGGCGGTAATGTGCCTTGTTTCTACCCGGCTTTCCGCGGAGGAGAGCAATGCAGCCTCCGGTGGAGAGCAGGCGCTCAAGGCACTCGAACCGAAAGATCTCGCCCAGGCAAAGCATATGGCGGTTAAAACCTACGCGCAGATTGTCGAGGCCACCTCCATGAGCGCGTTTGTCACGGCGATTGAATTGCGGAAGAAAATCGAGGCCCTGGTTACCGATCCAACACCGGATAATCATGTCGCCGCGAAGCTGAGCTGGGTTCAGGCCCGCCTGCCCTACCTGCAAACTGAAGCGCTGTTCTCCTATGGCAGCCAGGCAGCGGCAATGAACAGCTGGCCGGTCAGGCCCGGCTATATCGATTATATTGATGGTAACCCGGAGTCTGGGATTATTTGTGATCCCGATGGGTTTCCCGACCTGAGCCCGGAGTCCCTTGAGCGCATGAACGGCAGGGGCGGGGAGGGAAATATTGCGACAGGCTACCATGTGATTGAGTTTCTCCTTTGGGGGGAGACTTCGGGGCTTGTTGCCCGCGGTAAGCGTACGCATATTGACTACGATCCAGGCAAGACAAAATATGCCGTTCGCAGGGGAACTTTCCTGGTCGGTTGCTGTGACCTGCTGATCCGTCAGCTTACTGATCAGCTTGCTGAATGGAAAGCGGATGTTCCGGGCAATTCCAGGGCTCGTTTCGAGACATTGCCGACCGATGAGGCGCTGGGGAAGATTTTCACCGGCATTGCCCTGTTTGCCGGAAGACATACGAAAGTCCGTAAAACGGGTGGCATCAAGGTGGCGGAGGGGCAGCCTGGGGGGCAGGCAACCTTCAGTGGTCTTGGCTATATTGATCTGGCACACAATGTTGCGGGGATTGCCAATATTGTTGCCGGCGCATATGTAGGACTTGACGGCAAGGTGAAGGTGCTCGGCGTCGGGTTGATAGGTGTCGCTGAACAGGTGACACCGGTGCGTTCAAAGAGGTTGCGTGCCTACATGAATGCCTCAACAAGAGCAGCACACGGTATCAACAGATCTTTTGACCCGGATATGGTGAAAGATGGGGATTTACCGGAAAGAAAGCTTCCTAAAATACTTACCAATGCACTGGGCCATCTTCTGAAAGAAGTCGACAAACTCGCTGTTGATCTTGAAATTTAGGACGATTGCGGGTTAACCCGATATTGCAAGGCGGTAGAATTCCCGTGTTACGGGGGAGAATGGCGTCGCGGAGCGATAGCGCACTGTTATACTGCCATCGTTGTTATCGGTTGTGGACAGGTAGACGAAGTTTTCCGTTGCATCCTGCCACGCGTCGAGGTTGGCGGCAGATTCAATTGAGTAATCAACGCCAACAGCAGCGGGGTTTTTCCGGAACTTGAAAACGATATAGTGATCGAACACACCCCCATCGCTCAACAGTTCCACGGTTGCACCGGGATATGACCGGGATGTTGCATCGTTGTCATCGGTGCCCAGTGCGTATTCAAGAAAGGCGCTCTGGCCATCGTTATCATTGTCTGCATCAGGATTCCCTGTAAAGGGCTGGCTGCCGTCTGAGCCCGGCGTGCCCCCGATCTTTACGCTGGCGCGCCAGTTGAGCGGGTCACTGTGGTCGGGGTTATCGGCGGGGTTCATCAACACGAGTGCAAAGCCGTCACCATCAGCAGTTACCGGCCACGGATCGACATCGTTATAGGTGAAATCCTTGATGACATTAGCGGAGGCATCGACCAGGACGACTTGTTCACCGTCGTTGCTCAAGGATCCGTTGTAGGCGCCGGCCACGATTGCGCCGGATGTGTTGTGGCGGAAGGCGAAGGCATCGGTATTGTCAACGATCACGATATGGCCGCCGGGTGGCAGGACAAGCGCCTGCGGAGCGAGTGAATTATCAAAGGTGAAGGTTATGCCGTTGATGAATTGTGCTCCCTCGAGTGTCACCGAGCGCGTGGGGTCAATATTGAGCAGTTCAATATACTCGAACTTGCTGCGGTCGGGGTAACCGGCGTTGATCTCGGCGGTAGAGGGCTGGGCAGGATGGTAGTCAAGCTCGGAGACAACGATATTTGATGATGAGGCGGGTATTGCATCGATTATGAACAGGCCCTGACTCACCGGGCTCCATTTGGAACCATCGAAGACACGGGCTTTGATTTCGACCGAGGTATTGAGAGCCACCGGACCGGAGTAGATTTGCGCGGCCGGCGATGGGCTGTTGCTGGCACCGGCAGAACCTACCAGTTCGCAGCGCCACAGCGCGTCACTGCTACTGGAGCCGTTGTTGAGCCCGTGGATCGCCAGCATGTTGCTGCCTTCCTGCAGTTTGTCGGCATGCGTGGTAATGTCAAAGTCCATGAAGGTGAGTGCCTCGGCGTCGTTGTGGGATGAGGTTGCGCCTGAGTTCCAGACTGGTGCTGCGGGGGTTCGTGCCACATCCCGTGCCACTTCAGTGCCGTTGAGGTAGGCGACAAAGCTGTCGTCATACTTCATGCGCAGGGTTAGTTGCGTGATCCCGGTGAGGTCAGCAGCGGTGAAGGGGATACGGATATATGCCGACTGGTTGATACCATACATATCAGGTTCAAGGTCGATGTCGATTTCCGGGCCGTAAGTGTTGTTGCCACTGCGTTCGTAACCAATGCCCTGCGCACCGGCGGTCCAGTTTGCTGCATTTGGCGGCGATGCGGGATTGGTCCATTGCGCGATGCTCAGCGCGCTGCCGCCGTTGACAGCGGATGGCACCAGTGCCTCGCAGGCGGTATTTTCGTTAAAGAAGGTGGTAACGGAGCCTTGATGATTGCCGGCGACACGCGGGTCGCTGCTGTTGGTCGTGAAATAGATATTTGCTCCACCCCAGCCGTTCGGGTCAGACATGGTGAGATTGAAGTTCGCCGGGAGAGTGCCACCGTATTGGTTCCATGACGGCGGCCTGGCTGTTGCGCCTGCGTTGGTGCCGCGCGACTGCGTCTCGATCCAGGTCATTCGCTGGGTCAGCCAGTTTTTCATCCAGGTGACTTCCGCCTGGTGGGTGGTGCGCGACCCGTAACCGCCGGCGTTCGGCCAGACGTAGCGCCCAAGGATATTCCACTCGTTGAAGTTGCGGGTCACCGCCGACTCGCCGGCAGCGTTGGGCTGGTCGAGTTCAGTGTCCCAGGCGTTGATTTTCGCCATCAGGTTCGGGGTTGTGAATGCACCCCGGCGCAGATCCCAAAACCGGTCCCAGTAGGCGAGTCGGAATTCGGTACTCTGGAACAAGCGCTGGTACCAGTAATAATTCGTGCCGTTGAGCTGGGTATAATACCAGCCCTGCGGGACTTCTCCCTGCAGGTAGTTGGCGTTGCCGAGGGCGAGATTGTAATCCCAAACCGGCAGGGCACGAATCTTGCCATAGCGCGGCTTGGCGAAATAGGCACTGATCCGGTAACCGTCGATTTCCTTGAAGGTTTCGACGAAGAGGTGGTTGTCGATAAAGGAGAGGACATCGATGAATGCCGGATATCCGGTTTCCAGGTTTTCAAAGTCGGCACTGTGCAGGGCAGCCTCGAACTGGTTGACGTGTCCCCTGAGGTAGCTGAACTGGGTGCTGTTAACCGACTGCGGGTGATGCATGTCAAGGGGGATTCCCTCCGTCGCTGTGGACCACGGCTGACTGCTTGGCGACTTGTCCTTCTTGAAGATGTAGCCACCCTGGATCAGTTCCGGGTCGGTGACGCTGTTGTTGATGCGCTCGACGTCGACCCGATCCTCACCGCCCTTGATCTTCTCCATGAGCACGTAGACACCGCGATAATCGGACATTGAGACGGTGCCGCCGTTCTGGTTGAAGAACAGTTCGACGAAACGCGTGCGTACACCGCCGTTGTTGCCCCACAGCTGGCGGGCACAGTCATAGACAATGACATTGCGCATCAGGGTCTTGTCGGAATAGGGGGCATGTATGATCCAGTCTGACTCGCTGGGCATGCCGAGGATGGAGACGTTCTTGTCCTCGTTTGCGTTGTTCCAGGTTTCCCAGGCATATTGCTTTTTAGGGAAGCCGGCCGAGCTCTGGCCGCGGATGTGCATGCCGCCGCGCCCGGTGAAGTCCGTCGGGCCCGTCATGCGTGCGAAGCCGTCGCCCGGATCCTTGTCGATCACCACGGTGTAGGTGAAGTGAAAGGAGCGGCTGCCACTGTCGACGTTGGTTCCGGCTGAATCGGCGATGATGATCGGCAGCGCCGAGCTGAAGTTCTGCACGTTGCTGTGGAGTTCGATCAGGGTGCGACTCTTGATTTCCCCGGGGAGGCGACCCGGGTCGAAGACGCGGGCGCGGATTGTCGTCGTGTTGGTGATGTTAAACGGCGTGCCGTTATAAACGGTAGAGTTTTCGTTCGGAACGGTATTGTTGGTCGTGTATCGGACGACTGCGCCCGGAGAGACCGTTGGCAGGATTGTCAGGGTCGTGGAATTACTGAACAGCCCCCCGGTCCTGTCGAACCGGGCGTCCTCCGCAGGCCCCTCCGGTGACTGTGAACCGCCGTTTTTCCAGCCCGGCGTCGGCGTTTCAAGATAACCGCGGCTGCGGGCACTGCCGAGTTCACCATAGGAGATATCCTCGGACTGGTCAGCGTAAGTATATTCACTGAGCACGCTACTGCCGTCCGGGTCGACGAGGGCCAGGTATCCGCCGTCCTTTTCCAGGGAGAAGCTGGTGTGCAGCAACCCGCCCGGGTTGTCGCGGTCCTTGCCCGAGGCGAAGATCAACAGGTAGCCATAACCGCCGATGGTGATCGCGGGGACCCGCCACTTGGTCAAGTCCAGCGGGTCGTCTGTCAAATAATACCCTGACAGGCCCTGGCTGCTGTTTTGGCCGTTGTAAATCTCGATCCAGTCGGGGCTGTCGAGATCCTCATCCTCGATGGTATCATCATTATCGGCGCAGAATTCGCTGATAACCGGCCCGCCGGTTTCGATCGGTGTCACGGTTACAGTGTTGACGACGAGGTTGTCGATCAGCAGGGTTTCGTTGGCACCGCCGACCCGGGCCGAGATACAGAAGTGATAGGCGTCGTTGCCGGCGAAGCTGACCGGCATGTTGCCGAAGTTTGCGTTGGTGAGCAATCCAGTGGTGGTGAAGGAGGCACCGTTTACGGGATCGAAGGCAATAGTGACCGAGCCGCTGACCGAGCTGCCGTCATTGAGGATACGCCCATTGGTGAAGGCGACATCGTTGGTCGCGCCATTCACTTTTTCCGCGATGTTCACCCCCTGCTCGGCATCACCGTTTCTCCATGTGTCGATTTCAAAGGAAATGTTATCGGTTACCGTCCCGACCCCCGCCATGCCCTCCTCGGCAGACCCGAGTTCGCCAAGGGAAAAGTTGCCGTAATTAAAGGACATGCCGTCGGCGGGGTCGTTGGTCCCGGAGCTGTCGGTAATCGTCAGGTTAAAGGAGGCTGTCCAGCCGCCGGACGAGCCGTCCATTGCCGGGAAGGAGAAGCTGGCAGAGTCGCCGGCTACCCCGTCTCTGGTGAGCTCGAGCTTACCTCCCTGGATGTTGGCGGTGCCCGCCATCATTGAGCCGTCGCCGAGGTTGCTGGTGCCGTTGGCGAAGCCGTTGAAGTCCTGGCTGTAGGTGTCCGCCTTGGCGTTGAAATCGCAGCAGGCAAGGAGCATCGCAGCGACAATGGTAGTGGGGGAAAATTGGCGCAACATGGGGGGATTAAGCGGGGGATTGAGTTGGCGTGGATGAGGAAGAAGGCATCGCCTTCATGATTTCATTTTACTCTATCTTTGAGCCGGCGACAAGTGAACGAACGGTGCATTTCATCGAGGCTTCTTGCCTATTCAGGTTGTTCATTCAGCAATATGATTGATTACTGGACTGACTTGGCGGGTGAGGAAGTTCTGTAGCGGGAGAAACGGGACCAGAATTCCGAATGAGCAATTTCAGGAATTTCCGGGGGTATTATAATGGCATATGCCCGGGGTGGGCCGGCCCGGGCATATTACAAAATATACGGAGACTTCTGCTACCCCTCTCAAGGAACAGAGGAGCTAGGTATATTTAAGTTAAAAGCGGCCCAAATCTGTTACCCGCCACCACATCTTTTTGGTGCCGACTGCCAGCGTGTCGCGGTATTCACCGCCGGCCACACCGTCGTCCAGTTCCTGCCATCCGCCCGGTGTTCCCTCAGCGGTTATTGTCGTTGAACTCTCCACTTTATACAGATGATTGGGCTGTGCATCCCAGGTCAAGACCACGCTGATTGGGTCATTGCTGTCATCAACCTGGACGTCAGTGATCGCGAAGGGTAATGCAGATGCACTGCCGCTGCTGATAACGAGGTTGTCGATTGTCTTGGTCTCATTGGCACCGCCTACCCGCCCGGAGATGATGAATGTATAGTTATCATTCCCGGTAAGGTCGGTCGCCACCTCTTCAAAGTTGGCGTTGGTGAGCAGGCCGGTGGTGGTGAATGAGGCGCCGGTGACCGGGTCCCAGCTGATTTCAACCTGACCACTGACCGTGGTTCCATCGTTGAGGATGCGCCCGTTGGTGAACTCCAGGTTCTGCTCCGCTCCGTTGACAATTTCAGAGATGTTGACTCCCTGCTCGGCATCACCGTTCTGCCATGTGTCGATCTCAAAGGAGATGTTGTTTGCAACACCACGCCCGTTCATCCCTTCCTCTGCTCCACCCTGCTCACCGAGAGGGGCACTGCCATAGTTGAAGGACATGCCATCAGCGGGTTCGCCTGCACCGACACTATCGGAGATCGTCAGGTTAAAAGCAGCTGTCCATCCTAGAGCGGAATTGCGCAATCGCGGGATGGAGAAACTGGCTCGGCCCCCGGCGATGCCGTCCTGGGTGAGTTGCAGAGCCCCGCCCACAACCTTGGCAGTACCAAACATCACCGTGCCGTCACCAAGGTCGGTGGTGCCGTCGGCAAAGTTGTCGAAGTCCTGCACGTACTCGGTGGGTGCCGGAGGCCGGGAGTCGGTGGTCGGGTCGGTTCCGGCTGTGATTTCGTCACCATCGCTGACACTGTCGTCATCGCTGTCAGGGTTGTTGGGATCGGTGCCCGGTTGGGTTGCGGCGTTTGCCGGGTCCCATGCGAGAAGAGGATTTTCAACCCCGTCATTGAGGCCATCACCATCGCTGTCGGCGAGCCATGGGTTAGTACCGGTGTCGGCAGCCGAAACAAAGGTGCCGGTATTCGTCTCCACCCCGTCACTGAGACCGTCGTCATCGGTATCGGAATCAATCGGGTTGGTCCTGTTGGCGTATTCATCCTCGTTATTAACCCCATCCTCGTCCGGGTCCCCATCAGGACCATTGTCTATATCCACCAGCCCGTTGTCATTGGGATCAAGGCCGTATCTTTCTTCCCAATTGTCGGGAAGACCGTCATTATCATTATCTAGGTCCGGGTTGGTGATGATCACGAGGTTATCGATTGTCTTGGTCTCGTTGGCACCGCCGACACGGCCGGAGAAGATAAAGGTGAAGGAATCATCCCCAACCAGGCTGGTAGCCACATTCTCGAAGTCCGCGTTGGTGAGCAGCCCGGTGGTGGTGAATGAGGTGCCGGTGACCGGGTCCCAGCTGATTGTAACCTGACCACTGACCGTGGTTCCATCGTTGAGGATGGGGCCGCCGGTGAAGACCAGGTTCTGGTCTCCTCCATTGACAATATTGGAGATGTTTACTCCCTGTTCGCCTGCACCGTTATTCCAGGTGTCGATTTCAAAGGAGATATTGTTTAAAACACCGCGCCCGGTCATCCCTTCCTCGGCCGCTCCCGGCTCACCGAGCGGGGCACTGCCCCAGTTGAAGGACATGCCGTCAGCGGGTGGGTTATTCCCGGAGCTATCGAAAATCGTCAGGTCAAAGGTGGCTCTCCAGCCGCTTGAGGCCTCGGCAAGCGGCGGTATCGAGAAGCTGGCGCCGCCCCCGGCGATGCCGTCCTGGGTGAGTTGCAGAGCCCCGCCCACAACCTTGGCAGTACCAAACATCATCGTGCCGTCACCGAGGTTGGTGGTGCCGTCGGCGAAGCCGTCGAAATTTTGACTGTAGGTGACTTCTGCCTTGGCAACGCCGGCAAAGGCAAGCAGGACTGCGGTGGTAGCAAGGACGGATTGGTGGGCAAATCGGTGATAGGTGATCATGGTCAGGAATGGTCAGGAATGGTCAGGAATTTTGCTCCTGTAGGCCAAGGGGTTAGCTCAATTTTAGGAAAATTCGGTTGCTGGTGTCAATGTTAATTAGAGGATTGAACAGGGTTGGAACGGGGAACGTGAATCGTTAATAAACGAGACATTTTGCTGGAAGGCAGGAAGATCCACGGGATTAAGAGTCTGTTCACGCAGGATGCCCGTTCAGAAAGAGGGAAACACTGCCGGCACTATTCTCCCGGCTGGCATTGTTCCACCGCTGGCGTTGCCGTTGTTGCAAGCCTGTTGCGGTAAACAACCTATCCTGTCGCCGCGGCGGTGCGCTTTTCTTTGATCCTGCCGCGCAGATGTTTCTTGAAGCGCCGGGAACGGTCGGCGACAAAGCGTGGGCTATAGAGCGTGCCAATGATCTTGAGGAACCCCTCCTCAAGCTCCGCGACAGACATTGAGTCGGGCTGGAAATTAATATCAAAGAGGGTGCAGCGCTCGGTTGCCTCTTCACTGAGGATACGACCCTCCTCGCTGAGGCGATCCCAGAGCGGGGTGCCCGGGAAAGGTGTCATGTAGGTAATTTGCACGTCATAAAGCCCGCTGTCGCGCACGAAACGCATCGCATCCTTGAACTGCTCTGGCCCAGCGCCGTCGAGCCCTAACACCAGGCAGCCGTTTACCGTGATGCCGTGACGCTGGATTTTCTCCACCGCCGCGACGTATTGATCAACGCGGTTGGCCTTCCAGTTCGAGTTCTGCTCAATGCCGTCGAGGGCGCCGTAATTCGGGCTCTCGAAGCCAATCAGGATTTGCGCGCAACCTGCGTCGCGCATCAGGCCCAGCAACTCGTCGTCTTCCGCGACGCCAAGGTCGGTCTCGGTGAACCAGCGCACGTCTTCCTTCGCCATGGCACGCATCAGCTCCTTCGAGTGTTTACGGTTCACAAAGGTGTTGTCATCGGCAAACTCGAAAAACGGTTTCCTGAACAGCTCTTTGAGCCGCCGCAGCTCGGCAATGAACTTGTCGACCGGCTTCACCTTGAACTTCGGTGCCAGCCGGATAGAAGCGGCGCAGAACTCGCAGGACAGGGGGCAACCGCGCTGTGATTGCACGGTGAAGCGCGGGTAGCGCTCGGGGGAGAGAAGCTCGAAGCGCGGCATCGGCGCATTAGAGAGGTCGAAGGGCGGGCCGGATTTCGAGTTGTAGATCTTCTGCAACTGGCCGCGCTCGAGGTCGGCGACCACCTGCGGCCAGGCGGGTTCGCCTTCACCGATCACCACGGCATCAGCATATTTCGCCGACAGCTCGGGTTGCAATGTTGGGCCGAGGCCCCCGAGAACTGTCGGGGTGCCGATATCACGGAAGCGCTCGCACAGGCGGAAGGCCTCCTTGTTGGTGCCGCTCAGCGAGGAGATCGCCACCGCGTCGAAGCGCTTCGGCAGGTCATCGAGTTCAACGTCGCGCACCTCCAGGTATTCACAGTCGATGTGTGGCGGTGTCATGCCGGCCAGGGTCAGCAGGCCGAGCGATGGCAGCGCCTCGATTTCTTTCACCCTCCCCGCGAGTGCGGGGAATGACATTCCAAGCTCAACCACTTCCGGTTTACAGACCCGGATACCAGAGACGCCGATGAAGCCGATGCGCATTGGATGATTCGATGGCGGTTGGCGGATGAAGTGTTTTCCGGGTAGGGCAGGTTATGACGGATTCCAGTTCAGCAAAAGCAGGACGATTGCGGTTCCGGAAGTTCCAACCGGAATGAAAAAGAAATGACGGAAGGGGCTTTTTTTCCAGGCAGTGAGGAAACAGCAAAGGGACATGGTTGCCAGCGCTGCAACGAACAGGATGGCGGCTACCCTTGCCGCGGTTTCAGGAATCGGGTGAGCTTTAATGGTCAGTGCGAAAAGGATGTTCAACAGCCCGATTCCGAAAAACGATATGTGGCCAAGGCGTGTCATGCGTCTTCGAAATGAGCTATAACCGCCCATCCAGTCTTCCCGGTGAAAGAAAATCCCGATAATTGCTCCCGAGGTGACGCCCAGAAGCATGCCGATCCAGCCGGCGAGGAGCGCAGTGTCTGTTGCCCATTGCATGAATTAGTCTATATCACTGTGGGTCGTTGCCAAAATTCATTTCCTCAAGCAGAAGATTAAGCAGATTAATGAACTGCCTGTTTAGATTGCTTCTTCGGCATGCTCTTCAGGGGGAATTTTCGGCGGTTCATCAACGTTTGAGAAAAGTGAACGCATACAGGTGGTTCCCGTTGGGCTGATGAAAGTGTTGCAATGCATCGACCCAATCAGCCCGTTGTCGGTATCGGTGAAAATGTAGGTGCTGCTCTCGCGTTTACCCGGAGTGAGGAACAGGGCCTCAAAGGCGATAATGGGCATCTCGTTGAGGTTTCCTGTTTCTGCAGGCTTGGTTACATGAACCAGATGCCAGGGCTCACCGTGTTGAGGCAATCCGGTGCCGCGGGCAACGAGCATCTTCCCGATATGGGCCGCGAGGGTTTTATAGTCAGGAGGGCTGGGGATGTCAGAGGAGTCGGGCATTACCTGCGGGATATTCTCTTCCGGATTATTGAGTATTAGAAACAGATAAAACAGATAAAGCGTTGTTTTAAAGACAGGAAGCTTATACCAATACCTGTCAGCAAGAAAGGCACCGAAAAAAAGCGCCATCCGGTTTGCCGGAGGCGCTTTTCTTTCAGAGAAACGTCTGTTTGAATCTAACTGACAGAGACGGCTTCAGCACCCTTTTCACCGGTGCGGATACGGACGGCTTCCTCCACTGGTGAGACGAAGACCTTGCCGTCACCGATCTTTCCGGTATTGGCAGTGGTAACGATTTTGTCGACTACTTCCGCAACCTGGGCATCATCCACTACGATTTCAAGTTTCACCTTTGGCAGGAAATCAACGGTGTATTCACTGCCCCGGTAAATTTCAGTGTGGCCTTTTTGGCGTCCGAAGCCCTTGACCTCTGTTACGGTCATGCCTTGAATTCCTATTTCGGATAGCGCTTCCTTCACGTCTTCCAGCTTGAAAGGTTTAATAATAGCTTCGATTTTCTTCATTTCTGTATGGGTAGGGGTTTTTATTTCGGGGGTCTCTCACTTTCCCGAAGGAACCTGAGATGGCAGACCTTATTTTCTTTGAAGTTAACTATACAGCGAATCCTGTGCCAACCCGACAAGAAAATGCGACGGAGTGGCCACCGGGGTCGCGGCAAAGCTTTCCGGAGGCCTTTTCCGGGGGACAGGGCATTTTCCTTGGAAAATATTCCCTGTCAGCAATTACTGGAGGCTTTGTGTGGTCCTGTAATGATATTATCCATGATATACCCGCATTGGCAGTCAGTATTTTGGTGGGCAGTGAATAAAAAATTAACTCTTCTGAACAAAGATTCTTGAACCTTAGTCCGTGCTTCCTTAGTAGAGTAGAGGGGATAAAATGTTGTCATCTTGGGTGATGGCACAGTGTCTTTGCCCTTCCATGCCTGATTCATTCGTTCACCTTCATCTTCACACCGAGTATTCGACGCTCGATGCCACCGTGCGTGCGTCGACCCTGATGACCAAGGTGAATCGATGCAAGATGCCTGCGGTGGCTATGACTGATCACGGCAATCTTTACGGGGCGATTGATTTTTACAAGCATGCCGTCAAGGCCGGGGTTAAACCGATCATCGGGTGCGAGATGTATCTCGCTCCCGGGTCCATGCATGAGAAGAAAAAGGTGCCCGGCTTGCCCAATGCTCATCACCTTACACTGCTGGCAAAGGATCAGCGTGGTTACGAGAACCTGGTAAAGCTTGTGTCACTAGCCCATCTTGATGGCCTGTATGATGAACCCCGGGTTGATAAGGAAGCCCTCGATCAACACTCCGGGGGGATCATTTGTCTCAGCGGCTGCATTAACGGAGAGATCAATTACTGGATCCAACAGGACCAGGTTGACATTGCACGCGAGAAACTCGGGGAGTTTGTCGATATTTACGGCAGGGAGGATTTCTACCTTGAGATGCATGATCACGGCATGGAACAGCAGCAAAAATGCAACCGTCAGCTGCTGGAATTCTGCAGTGAGTTTGAACTTAAGCCAGTTGCTGCCAATGATGTTCATTTTCTCGACAAGGCGGATCATGAGGCACACGATGCGCTGATTTGCATCGGCACGGGCAGCATGGTGCTCGACGAGAACCGCATACGTTATTCACCCGAGGTTTATTTCAAGACTGCCGGGGAGATGCGCCAGTTGTTCAGGGAACTTCCTGCGGCCTGTGATAATACCCTGGAGATTGCTGAAAAGGTGGAGTTTGAGTTGCAACTTGATGCTGCCAGTTCAAAGCGCTATCCGGAATACGCTTCGCCTGAAGAAAGTTCCAGGGAACAGTATTTACGTAACCTGTGCGATGAGGGCCTGATTGATCGTTACGGCGAACAGCGGGTTTCGAGTGATTCCGCATTGCGCAAGCGCCTTGATTACGAGATCGGGATCATGGAACGCATGGGGTTTGTTTCTTACTTTCTGATTACCTGGGACTTCATCAAGTGGGCAAAGGACAATGGTATTCCTGTTGGGCCGGGTCGCGGTTCGGCTGCCGGGTCTCTGGTTGCCTATTGTCTTGGGATTACCGATCTGGATCCGATCCGCTTCGGCTTGATCTTTGAGCGTTTTCTGAATCCGGAACGTGTCAGTCCTCCTGATGTTGACGTCGACTTTTGCCAGACCCGTCGTCCCGAGGTGATCGAATATGTCCGGGGAAAATACGGGGAACGCCGGGTTGCACACATTATTACCTTTGGCACCCTCGGAGCCAAGAGTGTGGTGCGTGATGTCGGGCGTGTGCTAGGGTTGAGTTACGGGGATGCTGACAAGTTGGCCAGGATGATTCCCGCAGAGCTTGGCATTACCCTTGCTGGAGCGCGCAGGAAGAACGCGGATCTTAAGGAAGCCATTGATACGCAGCCCGCTACTGCGCAGCTATGGGAGACGGCTGTAAAGCTGGAGGGGCTGACCCGCGGGGTAGGGATCCATGCAGCCGGTATCGTCATTGGCGGCTGTAATCTTGATGATCATATTCCCCTTACACGGGGTAATGATGGGGAGGTGGTCACGCAGTATGCGATGAAGCCCCTTATGGACCTGGGGATGCTGAAGATGGACTTTCTCGGTCTCAAGACGCTGACTGTTATCCAGGATGCGGAAACCTTCATTCGCCATCACACACCGGGTTTTGACATCACCGGGATTTCCCTGGAGGATGACATGACTTACAGCCTTCTCAATGCCGGTGAAACCTGCGGGGTTTTCCAGTTGGAAAGCGGTGGCATGGTCGCGCTTTGTAAGCAGTTCGGTGTTGATCGCATTGAGGACATCATTGCCCTCATCGCGCTGTATCGCCCGGGTCCGATGGATCTCATTCCTGATTTCATCGACCGGAAAAAGGGCAGGACAAAGGTCCGGTATCTCCACCCCCTGCTCGAGGAAGTTTCCAAAGAGACCCACGGCATCCTCATTTATCAGGAACAGGTGCAGAAAGCGGCCAACCTGCTCGCCGGATACAGCCTTGGTGACGCTGACCTGTTGCGGCGGGCAATGGGCAAGAAGGATCCTGATGAAATGGCCCGTCAGCGGGATGCCTTTGTCAGCGGGTGTGCCAGGGAAAATAAAATCCCCGAGAAGCAGGCAAATGGCATTTTTGACCTGCTGGAAAAGTTCGCAGGCTATGGCTTTAACAAGTCACATTCGGCTGCATACGGGCTGATCAGCTACCAGACCGCATATTTGAAAGCCAATTATCCTGTTGAGTTCATGGCATCTCTCCTGTCTAACGAGATTAACAATACCGACAAGATTGCGGTGTTTGTGGAGGAGTGCAAGAACATGGGGATCAAGGTTCTTGCCCCTGACATCAATAAAAGCCCGCTTAAGTTTGTGCCGGATCGCGCTAGCACACCGGGAGTCAAAGCCATTCGCTTCGGGTTGGCTGCCGTCAAGAACGTTGGCAGTGTTGCCATGGAGACGGCAATCGGGGAGCGTGAGGCGAACGGTGAGTTTACAGGTGCTGAGGATTTTGCCAAGCGCCTTGACTCGAAATCGGTAAACAAGAAAAACCTTGAGTCCCTGATTCGTGCCGGGGCATTTGACTTCGCAGGGGAGGATCGCGCCCGTATCTTTGTCCGCCTGGAGAATATTATAGCGGCTGCCTCAAGTGCCCAGAGGGATCGTGTTTCGGGGCAGGCATCGCTGTTTAGTGAGGACGCTGACTTTGGCTCTTCCCCTGCCCCGTCCTTGAGCGGCGGGGATCTTTCCTTTGTTCCCTGGAGTAAGGATGAAATTCTTGCTGACGAGCGCGAACTCCTCGGGTTCTATGTGAGCGGCCATCCACTTGATGCCTATCGGCCGGCGGTTGCCTCGGGGAAATATCGCCGTTTATCCGAGTTGCAGGATCTGAAGGGGTCACGCAAGTATGACTTCGCCGGGCGCATAGTGGAAGTGGAGAAGCGTTTTACCAAGCAAGCGGGTAAACCTTTCGCGATTATAACTTTTGAGGAGTTTACCGGCCAGGCTGAGGTGATGGTCTGGAACGAGGTTTTTGAGAAATTTACCGATTTGCTGGAAGTGGGCAGGGTGATTGTCCTCACGGCGAAGGTTGAACTTGATTCCATTTCGGATTCCAAGCGACTGACTGCTGAGCGTATCAGGATACTGGAGAAACCCGTTGCAGAAGGGGAGCCTGTCCGGCAGGCTGATTCCAGCCCGGGGCAGCATCAGGTCAACGGCAGCAGTGCCGGGCACGCCGGCGTCGCTGCCCTGACCCTGCGATTGCGCAGTGGCGAGCATACCTCTGATGACCTGTGCAAAATCCGGTTAATTGTTGCCGAGCATTGCGGAGACACCCCGTTGCATTTGCGTGTCACTGGCAATAATGGGCAAGGGGTACATCTGGTGGCCTCTGAAAAATTCAAGGTGAAGGACAGTGAGTCACTCAGGGGGCAGCTTGCATCTTGGCTTGATCATTGAGTATCAAGGATTTGCAAAATTAAATAGAGTGTCCGGAATAAAGCGGGCACATTTATATTTTCCATATCCAGTCATTTAACGGCACTTAGCTAAAATAGGTTTGTTCAATATTAATTGAACAAACCGCCTTTGGCACTAGTTTCTCTGCTCTCCAGCATGACTTCCGAAGCCCGATCCGCCGCCCATGAGCGCGTCAGTATTCATACTGACGGCCTGGCGATTTCCAAAGAAGCGCAACTGGCAGCTATACAGGTTGAGGTCATTGAGCTTTTTGTGCATGCGGTCCGGGTGTTGGGCCTGCCGAAATCCGTCGGTGAGATTTACGGACTGCTCTTTATTTCCCCCGAGGCACTTCCGCTTGATGTGATTGTTGCGCGGTTGGGTATCTCCAAGGGATCGGCGAGCCAGGGTTTGCGTTTCCTCCGCAACCTGGGCGCGGTAAAGCCTTGCAACATTCCCGGGGACCGGCGCGAGCACTTTAATGCTGTCACTGAACTCAAGAAGCTCGCCGCCGGCTTCATTGGCGGTGAATTAACCCCCCACCTTGAGAGCGGGACGCTGCGCCTTGAAAAGCTTAAGCAAATCGCTGTGGCAGACACATCGCTGCATGCGGATTTTTTCCGCGACCGGGTGGTGCGCCTTGGCAACTGGCGCCGCCGGGGAGGCATGCTGCTGAAGATCGTGAGACGTTTCCTGGGAAGGACGACAAAGAAGTGATGGAGGATCGATTGGACCTTGCAGCGGATTGGCGGGAAATGCCCCTGTGGTATGCGGTGCAGACGCGTGCCAAGTCCGAGCATATAGCCGCCGCGAGTCTTGCCCGCAGCGGGGAGATAGAGGTTTACTGCCCGCGCCTTAAATTCCAGCGCCTGACGCGGCGCGGCAAGGTATGGTATACCGAGGGACTGTTCCCCGGTTACCTGTTCGCGCGTTTCCGGGTTGCGCGACATCTGCGCGCTGTGCGTTACGGCACTGCGGTCACACGGGTCCTGCAGTTTGGAGATCGTTATGCCGTTGTGCCGGATTCATCGATTGATCAGATCCGCATGCAGATGGGTGGCGCGGATATCCGCAGAATTGAAACCAATACGCAGGTCGGCGATGAAGTGGAGATTGCAGCCGGACCTTTCCTGGGAATGACCGGAACTGTTACCGGGTTGTTGGCCGGCCGGCAGCGGATTCGATTGCTTATAGAATTTCTCGGCCGCGTCAGCGAGGCCGAGGTGTCAGTTCACGATGTGCAGAGCGGGAGGGTCCCGCAGCAGAGTTTTGCACTGGTTTGAGGCGGCGATTTCACAGGAGGGAACCAGTTGATGGAACATCCCCACATGACAGGAGGCGAATCGGTTTCGTGCCAAAAATGGTGCGAGCGACCGGGGGCGGCAGCGTGCGGTGCCGGGAAGCCAGTGGATTTTCTTAATTTACAATTTTCCCAATCAGTAAAAAACATATCCACCCCAACATAGAATTATGTCTAAGAAAATACTAATTGCCGGTGGCGGCGGTTTTATCGGCGGCCACCTGGCTAAAGAAATGACAAGCCGTGGCCATGCTGTGCGTGTTGTTGATATCAAACCGCTTGAGCAGTGGTATCAGCAGGTTGCCGAAGCGGAGAATATCGTTGCCAACCTGGAGGAGAAAGATGCGTGCTTTCGCGCTGCCGAAGGCTGCGATGAGGTGTTCAACCTCGCATGCAACATGGGCGGCATGGGATTTATCGAAAATAACCGGGCCCTGTGCATGTTGAGTATTCTTATCAACACCCACCTGCTGATGGCTGCCAGGGAGCATGGGGTGAAGAAATATCTCTATTCCTCAAGTGCCTGTGTCTATGCGGCGGGCAAGCAGACCGATACCGCGGTGACTGCACTTAAGGAAGAGGATGCCTATCCCGCGATGCCCGAGGACGGTTACGGCTGGGAGAAATTGTTCAGCGAGCGCATGTGCAAGCATTTTGAGGAGGATTTCGGGATGAATGTGCGGGTCGTGCGTTTCCACAATGTCTACGGCCCCGAGGGCACCTGGCGCGGCGGCAGGGAAAAGGCCCCTGCCGCGCTGAGCCGCAAGATCATTGAGGCCAAGCGCAATAACGACCTGAAAATCGAGGTCTGGGGGGACGGTGAGCAGACACGCAGCTTCATGTATATTGATGACTGCATCACCGGGCTTGATAAACTGATGGATTCCGATTTCAGCGATCCGATCAACCTGGGTCGCTCGGAGCTGGTTTCCATCAACCAGATGATCGACATGATCAGCGATATTGCCGGTGTTGAGGTTGAGTGCGTGCACAACCTTGATGCTCCGCAGGGGGTGCGTGGCCGCAACAGCGACAACACATTAATTCTCGAGAAACTCGGCTGGGAACCGGAGGTTGACCTGCGCACCGGCCTTGCCAAAACCTACGCCTGGATTGAGGAGCAGGTTGAGAAGGATGCGCGGGGGGAATCGGTTATATCCTGAGCTTCTGCCCAGGATTCTATCTTGAAGCCTGTTAAAAACGTCCACCACCGGCATTTCGTGACCGCAACGACCTTGAGCGACGTCAAATACAACCACCCGCTTGAGCAGCGCATCAATGTCCTCGGTGTGGGGATCAGTCCAATTAACCTGGACAGTGCTGAAGCAGGTGTTTACGCCGGGATTGAGGATGGCCGCCAGGGTTACGTCGGGGTCAGTGGCGTGCATGGCGTCAGTGAAGCCCAGGCAGATCAAAAGTTTAAGCGGATCCTCAACGGCGCTTTCCTCAATACTCCTGATGGCATGCCGATGGTGTGGTATGGGAAGTTCAACGGCAACAGGGAGATTTCACGTGTTTACGGACCGGACTTGATGTTGCGCATCTGTGCCGGCTCCCGGCAACGTGGCATCCGGCATTTCTTTTATGGCGGGCGTGACGGCGTGGCCGGGATGCTGCGTGAAAAATTAACCGGTCACTTCCCGGGTTTGGAAGTTGTCGGCATCTACACCCCGCCTTTCCGGCCATTGACTGAAGATGAGCAGATTGAGGTTCGGGACCAGATCAACGAGTCCGGTGCGCATTGTGTCTGGGTTGGTTTGAGCACGCCGAAGCAGGAACTGTTCATGAGCAGTTTCCTGAAGAAGTTCGGCTGTGAGCACGGTGGTGACGGCAGCCTGGAGGGAGCAAAAATCTTCTTTGGGATTGGTGCTGCCTTTGATTTCCATGCAGGACTGATCCCCCAGGCCCCGGCGCTGATGCAGAAATGCGGCCTTGAGTGGTTTTATCGCCTGTATAAGGAACCAAAAAGGTTGTGGAGACGCTACCTGAAGAACAACCCTGTCTTTATAATCCGTGCATTGCTGCAGCTTACCGGCCTGCGAAAATATAAACTCTCCAGTTAGTTATTGACCAGGATCTCACTGGGATTCCTTGTTGCCTATTAAGATGTCATCCTCATTTACCAAGAAAACAGAAGACCAGTCACTCACTGTCGGGGTGATTGGCCTGGGTTATGTCGGCTTGCCGCTGGTGTTAAATTATGCCGCGAAAGGCTACAAGGTGATCGGCTTTGATGTTGATCTGGCCAAGATCGAGGCACTGAACGCCGGGCAAAGCTACATCAAGCACATCGATTCGGCACCGATTGCCGAATATGCCGGTGACGGCCGCCTCAAGGCCACTAATGATTTCACGAGGATCGGGGAAGTGGATGCGGTGATTATCTGCGTGCCGACTCCCCTGAGCGTGCACAGGGAACCTGACCTTTCCTATATCACGGTCACCCTTGATACGATTGTTCCGCATTTGCGTGAGGGGCAGTTGGTTTCACTCGAAAGCACCACTTATCCCGGCACTACACTCGAGGTGGTGAAGCCGCGCATTGAGTCCGGTGGGCTGGAAGTGGGAGAGTCTATCTTTCTGGTGTTTTCCCCGGAACGCGAGGATCCCGGCAACGAGAGCTTTGCCGGGCCGGTCATCCCTAAAGTACTGGGAGGTGTGACGGAAGGTTGTCTTGAGCGGGGGACTGCCCTTTATGGTGCGATCTATGCCAAGGTGATCCCGGTCAGTTCCCCGAGTGTGGCGGAGTTTACCAAGTTGCTGGAGAACATCTATCGGGCGGTGAATATCGGCCTGATTAACGAGATGAAGATCGTGGCCACAGCGATGGGGGTTGATATCTGGGAGGTAATCGAGGCGGCGAAGACCAAGCCTTTTGGGTTCACTGCCTTTTATCCTGGTCCCGGACTTGGCGGGCATTGTATCCCGATTGATCCGTTTTACCTCACCTGGAAGGCGCGGGAATACGGCCTGCATACCCGTTTCATTGAACTGGCCGGCGAGATCAACCGGTCGATTCCCGAATATGTTATTGAACGTGCCACCGCTGCCTTGAATACGCTCAAGAAACCGGTCAACGGCAGCCGGGTTTTGCTCATCGGGTTGGCCTACAAGGCAAACGTTGATGATATGCGCGAATCACCGACTTTCGAGTTGATGGACCTGCTTAAGGAGCGCGGGGCCCTGGTCAGTTACCATGATCCGCACATCGCCAAGATTATGCCGACCCGCGAACATGATGAATGGACGGGGCTAGAGTCGGTGAAATGGAACCAGGAGAATATTTCCTCCCACGACTGCGTGATTATTGTCACCAGGCATGATGCATGTGATTTCGGGCAACTGGCGCAGTGGTCACAGTGCATTGTCGACACGCGCAACGCGATGGAAGGGATCGAGACTGCAGAGGGACAGGTGATCAAGGCATGAGATATACCAAGAGGTTGCAGCAGCCGGCTTTATGAGAATCGCAGTCATCGGTGCAGGCAACTGGGGGATTAACCTGGTGCGCAACCTGCGTGCCCTTGGTGTCTTGAGTCATGTTGCGGAGGCGGTTGCGGATTTACGCGACCGGGTGCAGTCCGCGGCGGATGATGTCGAGTTACTGGATGACTACCGGCCTTTACTGGAGGCGGATATTGATGCGGTTGCCATAGCCACCCCGGTGCCTACCCACGCTGTAATTGCGGGAGAGTTCCTTGCTGCCGGCAAGGATGTGTTTGTCGAGAAGCCGATGACATTGACCACTGCCGAGGCCGAAGGGCTTGTTGCCCGGGCTGAGGAAGGCAGGCGGATCCTGATGGTCGGGCACTTGTTGCTTTATCAGCCGGCCATTGACTGGCTTAAGGAATATCTCGGTGCCGGGGAACTGGGCAAGGTGTATTCATTTCACCAGGAGCGGATGAAGTTTGGCCGAGCGCGTGCGGCGGAGAATGTGCTGTCGAGTTTGGGTGTGCATGACGTTGCCGTTTTGCTCCATCTTGCCGGGAGTGCGCCGGTTGCCACATCGTTTTCCGGGCACTGTGGTCTTCAGGATGGAATTGATGATGACACATATCTGCATATGGAATTTACCGGGGGAGTCAAAGCGCACCTGCACAATTCCTGGCTCTGGCCCGAGAACCGCCGGCGATTGACCGTGGTCGGGGAAAAGGGGATGCTGGTTTATAACGAACTTGCGCAGAATGTCACCCTGCACCGCAAGACCATTGATTCAGACCTGCAGAATCAGGATGGCGGGGAGGAAGTTGTCTTTGAGGGCAGCGGCCAAGCCTTGAGACTTGAAATGCAGCATTTTATTGAGTGCGTGCGAACTCGCGCAACGCCCCGCTCAGACGGCAAGAACGGCTTGGATGTCTTGCGGGTGCTGGATTCGGTCCATGGTTCCGGGTAGGTATATGTATCCCCATTGCGTGGCAGTCTCTCCCCAATCATGAGCAATCAGGAATCAGTCGTGGTTTTTGCCTATAACTTCCCGCACAGGAAGACTCAGGATTTCCTTTTCAGGCTCCTGGCCGAGAAAATCAGGGTTTCCGATGTGCTTGCTGCTGATCCCGTGAAACTCAACATCCCGTCCGGTGAGGTACGCACGAAAGTGCGCCACAGTGGACTGATCCATCCAGGGAAAGTGGCGGCGGCAATCGGTGCCCGCTATCATGTGCTGGCGCACCGGGGTGCTGAGATTGTTGACTTGCTCAGCGAGATCAGGCCATCCATTGGTGTGATTGCAGGGGCTCGAATCCTTAAACGTGATGTCATCGGGCTTTTTGATAAAGGCATTATCAATTTTCATCCGGGGCTGATTCCCGAGGCGCGCGGGCTTGACGCACTTCTCTGGTCAGTGCGTAATGCCATTCCTCTTGGAATTACCTCACACCTCATTGATCACCGTGTGGATGCCGGGCGAATCCTGGAGCGTCGAGAGATCACTCTTCACCATGATGACAATGTGTTCGACCTCTCCGAGCGACTTTACGAGACCCAAATGGATATGTTGAGTGAAGCGATTGAGCGCACCAGTTCCAGTCAATGGGAAGAAATTGATTATGCCTCATCTGCTTGCAACACCAAGATGACCGGTCAGGAAGAGAGGGAAACCGTTGAATTGCTGCCTTCTTATCTGCAGCGGTTCGCGACTGATAATTCGTAACATCAAGCTTTCATTGTGGAATTCATCGACCTTAAATCTCAGCAGGCCCTTATTCGGGAGGATCTTGAGCGCCGGATCAAGGCAGTCCTTGATCATGGCCGCTATGTGCTCGGCCCGGAGGTTGCTGAACTGGAAGAGCGGCTGGCAGATTATGCGGGAGTAAAGCATTGCATCGGTGCATCCAGCGGCACGGACACTCTGCTTATTGCCCTGCTGGCTCTCGGCATTGGCCCCGGGGATGAGGTAATCACGGTTCCCTACACATGGATCTCGACTGCGGAAATGATTGCGCTGGTTGGAGCGAAGCCGGTGTTTGTCGATATTGACGAGAAGACCTGGAACATGGATGCGCAGCTGCTTGAGGCGGCGATCACGGAAAACACAAGGGTAATCATGCCGGTTGGCATCTACGGCCAGACCGCTGACATGACGGCGATCAACGAGATCGCGGCAAGAAACGAAAACCTGCCGGTCATCGAGGACGCCGCACAGTCCTTCGGCGCGACTCATCACGGCAGGAAGTCGTGCGTTTTGTCGACAATCGGCAGCACCTCGTTCTTTCCCAGTAAACCGCTTGGCTGTTACGGGGATGGAGGTGCCTTGTTTACTGATGATGATGAGCTTGCACAGTCCATGCGCCAGATCCGAGTGCACGGGCAGGAAAAAGAGCACCACCACCCGGTGCTCGGGATCAACGGCAGGCTGGATTCGATCCAGGCGGCAATCGTGCTGGCCAAGTTATCGATTTTTGATGATGAAATCACCAAGCGGCAGAGGGTTGCTTCCACTTACAACGCAAAGCTCGATGGTGCCGGGGTCGGATTGCCGCATATCGTGGAGGGCAACACCTCAGTCTATGCCCAATACACCATTCTCTCAGGGGATCGTGATACCTTACAGAAATCACTGACTGCTGCCGACATTCCCTCAGTCTCCTATTATGCAGTGCCCTTGCACCTGCAGCCGGTTTTTGCCAGCCTGGGCTATAAGTCAGGTGATTTCCCCGTCACTGATAGAGTTGCCTCACAGGGCTTGAGTTTACCAATGAATCCTTATTTAAGCGAGGCTGAGGCTGATGAGGTCTGTAGCGCGATTCGTGCTATTTGTTTGGCCTGATTGCCTACCGGCTTTGCAGTAAGATAACATTTTGATATAATTTCTCCTGATGAGAAAAAGGTCTATATTCTCTGTGCTTACACTGTTTGCCGCATTAGCGGGTGAATGCGTGTCGGCTCCTGTAGGTCTCGACGGACTGAAGGCAGGATTTGAGCGCAAAGTGGGTGAAGTTCTCAAGCCCTTGATTGAGCGCCATGTCAATGCTCTGCTGACTCTGGAGAAAGCTCTCGCCCAGGGCCAGAAACTTGAAGAAGCTTTACAGGTCAGGGAAGAGCGGGTCCGCATAGCACTGGTGAAAGGGGTGGATGTCATTACTGGTTTTCCGGATTCACCGGAGCAGTTGGCCGTCCTGAACTCGAGATTTCGCCGTGAGGCACTCAGCTTTATGAGACCCTGGGAGCTCAAGTATGACAAGGCGCTTGTCGATCTTTTGGCTCGCCTGCAACGCGCCGCAAAGCTCGAGGAGGCATTACTTGCGAAGAAGGAGTTGGAGGTCTTCCGGGGAAAGATCAAACTTCGAGACGGTGAGAAAAGAAAACACAATGTCCAGGGGAGTAAAGATCTTGCATTGGCCTCTGCGGGAGCAACCGCAAAGGCACCAAATCGTGCTAATGATCTTATCGACGGAAAAATTGTGCATAGTGGGACAGCAACTGGCGGGGATGGCTATGCGTGGGGAGTTTATCCATCAGATTTTATTGTCGAGTTTCCAAGATCCCAAGAAATATCTAAAATACGTTTTCTTCTTTACAACAAAGACGAGCGCCGACGTTACAAATACCAACTTTTCATTTCGCCTCATGAAGATGACGATTGGGAGATGATAGTTGATCGTTCTGAAAAGCCCTCGCATGGTTGGCAAGAGCACAAGTTTAATCCTAGGATGGTAAGAAAGGTTAAAGTGGTCGGTTTACATAATACCACTAACAAGAACTTCCATATTGTCGAGATTGAGGCTCGTTAGTTATTACGCTTTTCCAGGGAATGATTTTGCTGGTGCCCTTTGATAGCAATTACTTCAATGGCAACAAATCTCCCGACAAATAATAGCAATTCGGCTGGGCGTTTTTAATCATTAGAAGCTTTCATTCAGAGCTTATTCCCGTGATCCAATTTTCCTCTACTCGGATCAATCATCAGGGATGAACAGCACGTCACTAAAAATATTTAGCTGCGACGAGCTAGCTAGCCGTATCTCCTGCACATAAGTGTTAATGGCCGATGTCTAAGAGTCCCCTTGTCGTTATCCTTGGAGCTGGTAAACCTTTCTTTGGTGATGCTCCTTCAGCAATCGCTCAGACAATTGAGAACAAGCGAGTCCTTGATTGGTTGTTTGAAGCGTTTTCCGTTGTTGCGTCGGCAAAATTTCATTTTGTTGGTGGATATAAGATCGATGAAGTGATAGCGAGCTATCCCGCGTTGGACTATACGGTTAATAAGCAATGGCGCGATACCGGGAGTGTCAGCTCCTTGGCTCTTGCTGTATCTGAGGATGTAGAAGATCTCTACGTCTGCTACTCCGATACTGTGTTTCGTCGCCGCGCCGTGGAACTGCTTTATCAAGAAAGAGCAGATGTAGTCTTTGGTGTCGATTATCGGTGGAAGGAGCGTTATTCCCAGCGCGCGTCTGAGGATTTGGCTAATGCGGAGACGATGCGACTCAATGACCTGGGTCATATCATTGGCGCAAATGAAAGTGAGCAGGGTATAGAAGCAGAGTTTACCGGAATGATACGTTTACGAGGAGATGCCCTCAGTGAGTTTAAGTCACTGGTTTTACGGCAACAAAATTTGAATTACCAAAAATGGTCAATGCCAGACCTCCTTGCTTATCTGCGGGGCTGTAACTCTTCACTTAAGATTCAATCGATTGATTTCGAAGGCAATTGGTCGGAACTCAATGCACCCCAGGATTTAGCAAGATTTGTGCTTGGCACCAAGGCTGAGACTCTGGATCGTCTGCGGCCCTTATTGAAATCAGCTTCAATCGAAGAGCAGGTGAGCATATCAGGGAGGGCGTGGAACCGTGATTCCCGGGGATGTCTTTCCTCTATTCATGAGATGTTCTCTGGGGTTCAAGTTATTGTCCGAAGCAGTGCGCTTAGCGAAGATTGCTGGAATATCTCAAATGCGGGCGGGTTTGATTCGGTGTTAAATGTTGATAGCGGGATCGAAACTGAATTAAGAGATGCAATCAATCAGGTTATAGCATCTTACGGTGATTCAAGCTTAGAGGATCAGGTCCTTGTGCAGAGGATGTTGAGCGATGTTACCCTCAGTGGGGTTGTTTTCACGCGCACTCTTGATCAAGGGGCACCGTATTATGTGGTGAATTTTGATGATGAAACAGCCAGTACCGACAGTGTTACCAGTGGTCAGGGAGAATCACTTAGGACAGTGATGGTGTTGCGATCCGAGCGCGAGCGCATCGGTGAGATTGATTCAAATCTTGAACCATTGATATTGGCCATCGCCGAGATTGAAAGCCTCGTGGGATATGACTCGCTGGATATTGAATTCGCCGTCACATCAGGTGGCCATTTGCATATCCTGCAGGTTAGGCCAATTGCAGTAACTCATCAGTTTCATCAGGTAGGGGATGAACAGATTGCATCCGCGTTGACTGATGCCAAAGTGCAATTTCGGCGACAGTCCAATCCTTCGCCTTATATTCTGGGTGCCGATACGATTTTCGCGGTTATGCCGGACTGGAACCCTGCTGAGATTGTAGGGACAAAACCCCGCCCGTTGGCACTGAGTCTTTATCAGTATTTGATCACGAATGAGATCTGGGCTGAGCAACGGGCTGAATATGGTTATAGAGATGTCCGGCCACAACCCCTGATTGTTGGATTCCAGGGCCACCCGTTCGTAGATGTAAGGGCGAGTTTTAATTCGTTTATTCCAGCAGGGTTGGATAATGAATTAGCTGACAAACTTGTTAGACACTATCTCGGCGAGCTAAGGGAAAAACCTCAACTTCACGATAAGGTGGAGTTCGACATATTATTCACGTGCTGGTTTCCGGACATCCGTGATTTGTTGGCTCAGCGGCTGCCGTCGAGCATTTTTTGCAAGAGAGAGCGTGATGAACTCGAGGAATCGCTTGCGGAGATTACGATCAATGGCATTAACAGGATCAACGAAGACAGGGCATCAGTTATTGAACTGGAAGCACGCTATGCCAAAGTGCTGTCCAGCAGACTTTCATCACTTGAACTCGCCTGTTGCTTGGTTGAGGAATGTAAACGCTTCGGGACTTTGGCGTTCAGTCATCTTGCACGCGCAGGATTTGTTGCGGTGACAATCCTCAAATCCCTTGTGCGGATTGGAGCAATAACCATTGACGAGTTCGACAGGTTCATGAACTCGCTGGAGACGGTCACGGGTCGTTTCGAGTTTGACGCTTGCCAAGTAGCTTCTGGCGAATTGGATTTTGACAAGTTTGTGGATTTATATGGCCACTTAAGACCGGGAACCTATGATATAACCTCTGAGGCTTATTTTGAGAATCCGGAGAAGTACCTACATCCGATCATAGCATCCGCTGGCCGAAACAAGCCCGCGAAGGGTAAGGGATTTAAATGGTCAGATGATGCGCGCAAGTCAATCGATGCCAGTTTTCGTGAGGGAAATATCCCGATTGATGCTGATGTATTTGCGTCGTTCGCCAAGAGTGCAATTGAGGGCAGAGAATGGGCAAAATTTGTTTTCACTAGGAGTCTCAGCACGGCTCTCGACGAGATTCGTCGATGGGCAGGAGATTATAATTTGGATCGTGATTCCGCCTCATTTCTTCATTTTCATGACATCTTACAGTTGCGGTCCGGGCTCGCAATCGGCACGCAGCGGCAGTGGACAGAGAATCGCATTATGGAGGGGAGAGAAGCCTATCGCCTAACCAGCGCAATTGAACTCCCGCCAATTTTATTTTCAGAAGCAGACTTTGATCTGTTTGAGAGGAAGTCGAGTGAACCTAATTTTGTTACTTCAGGTCGGGCAGTCGCAAATATCCATGTCCTCACAGGCCACGATGATCCCGGTGCGCTTTCGGGAAATATTGTTCTCATTCCCCAGGCGGACCCGGGGTTCGATTGGATATTCGGGAGTTCAATCATTGGCTTGGTGACAATGTATGGCGGTGCAAATTCACACATGGCAATTCGTGCGGCGGAACTCGGGTTGCCTGCTGCGATTGGTGTTGGCGAAAAGCTCTTTGAGATGCTGTCGAAAGCCGAGGTGGTCGAACTGGATTGTGCCAGCAAGATAATTCGCATTAACCGGTAAGCATTTTGGTTTCGTGAAGAAGATTGGCCTTACGCAAAGGGTGGAGACGGTGGAAAGTTATGGTGAGCGCCGTGACTGTCTCGATCAGCAATGGACGGCATTTATCGGGGCGCTTCCGGCTATCCCGTTGCCACTGCCTAATCTTCATTCCTCTCCCGGACAGTTGATCGATGACCTTGACTTGGATGGCGTCATCCTGACCGGCGGGAATACGCTGGCGGAATATGCGTCTTCCACGGCAACTGTGGCTCCGGAGCGGGATGCAACGGAGGAAGCTTTGTTAGTTCATTGTATTGAGAAAGGGATCCCGGTGATCGGGGTTTGCAGGGGGATGCAGCTCTTGAACCACTATTTTGGCGGTATGCTCATCGGAATTGCGGGGCACACTGCGGTGCGACACCCTATTGAGTTGATACACGTTGAGGCATGCCCGGGATTTTCCGCCACCCCGGAAGTGAACAGCTACCATGATCTTGGGATTAATTTGGAGGGTCTGGCTTCCGTTTTGCAGGCTTTTGCCCTTGGCCCTGGTAACTCGGTAGAGGCGTTAAAGCATGAATCTCTTCCGCTGTGGGGCGTAATGTGGCATCCGGAGCGGGAGGTGCCGTTTACCGGGGATAACCTCGAGTTTTTCCGAAACGTATTCTTTTTGCCATGAACATTATTATACTTGCTGCTGGAAAGGGAGAAAGGTTGAGACCATTGACCGATGAGCGACCAAAGTGTTTGGTTTCTCTCCTTGGCCTGTCCCTGCTTGAGCGACAGGTAAAAATCATACATGAGGTTGGGTTACCCGATCCGATTGTTGTTACCGGCTACCGCGGGGAAATGATTAAAGATCTAGGTTTCGAGGTGCGTCGCAATGTCCGGTTTGCAACAACTAACATGGTTGAGAGCTTGTTTGCGGCAGAGGACGTGATGAAGCGCGGAGGTGATGTCGTGATTCTTTATGGTGATATTGTTTACCAGAAAGAAGTGTTGGAAAAACTCATTGCCAGCGATGGCCCGATTAGTTTGGTCATTGACCGTGAGTGGGAGCGCTATTGGCGTGTGCGCATGGAAGATCCGCTAGCCGATGCGGAGACATTGCGCTTGGATGATCAGGGGAGAATTCTGGAACTCGGGAAAAAGCCTCGCTCGGTTGACGAAATTCAGGGGCAGTATATCGGAATGATCAAATTCGGAGGACGATCCATTGGAGAAATCGCAGCTTTTTATCATGGGATGGATCGTGCCGCGGTGTTTGATGGCAAGGATTTCGATAATATGTATATGACAAGTTTTTTGCAGGCCCTGATTAATAATGGCCTTGAGGCCAAAGCGGTCGAGATAGACAACGGCTGGCTTGAGATTGATTCAACGCAGGATTTGGCAGTTTACGAGAGCTTGGCGGCTGTTGGTGGCCTGGAAAAATTCTACGATGCCTAATGCAGTTGAGGATTTGCGAAGTCGTCTGGTCGTCGAGTTAGAGTCGATGATCCTGGCAGGTTTCCCGGCAGTGGATGCGTCGGAAGAGAGTGAGGGGATTTCCGTTCTCGCTGAAGCATTACGTATTGCCAGACGCGAGGCTTCCGATGTGGAGAGGTGTTGTTTTTTCGAGGGTGTTTGTCGAAAGATCGACGTAGCCGGCCGACTAGTGGAACAATATTCAGCAGGATTCCGGAAACCTTTAAGCGAAAGGCCACTATCGAACGCCGAACTCATTCTCATTGGGATGTTACTGCTCAGAGAAACTTTGGAGCGGGGAGACGTAAAGCTACTTAATACAGCCCTTAAGTTGCGCGGGTTAGTCAATGGTTTCGATGAGATTGAATGGCCTATGGTTTTTGGTGAGGGTTTGGAAATTGCATTACACAGAGTTTCAATCTCGTGAAAACATTGGATCTTACAGTGTTGGCTTTTGATGGGCCCATAGTATCCGCATATCTTCACCAATTGCGTGATGCCGGTTATAAACCGAGGAAAATTGTTCGGTTGTGCCTTCCTTTGGCAGGGAACCGCGGACGGATACTGGAGAAGGTTGTCGGGCGTAATTTGGCGCGGATGGCAGTGGAAAGATGGAAGCGTAGTTTTAGCAGTAAGAGGAGTTTGCCCCAGGAGTTGGTATCGCTCACTCAGCGGCTTGCCGCCGGCAGTTTCAATACTGTGTACCGCTATGAGGACTTCGCTGATGAGTTTGAGGTTCACTATGCGCAAACCATCAATGACCAATCGGTTATCGATTACATGCGAAGTAATGAAGAGGAAAAACTATACCTCTTTACTGGAGGAGGGATTCTCCGGAAACCCATTCTTTCAATCCCACATGTTAAATTCATTCACATTCACCCTGGAGTGGTACCGCATGTCCGGGGATCACATTGCCTTTTGTGGTCTTTACTTGTACGCGGATGCCTCGGCATGAGCTGTTTCTACATGAATGCCGGCATTGATACCGGCGAGGTTCTTGCGACAAAAGAGTATCCCAGACCCGCGTTCCCGAAAGATGCAGTGATGCGTTTCGGAACCGATGCAATTATCAAAGCACTGTTACAGGTATGTGACCCGATTTTGAGGGCTAGAACACTCATCACTGTGGTGAGAAATATGGAAAAACAAGGGGGATGCTTTGAGGATTTACCTGCACTTCCGCAAGATAGCTCCGAGGGCAGGACATATTATTTCATGCATGAGCGCCTGAAGGCCAGGCTAGCGGAAATTCTTTGCTCTGATGTGAGCTCACAATGCCAACTCACAGGCTGATGGGAGGCTTACTAAGGGCAGTTCTCAAGGACAAAATTCTAAAGACATCGGCTCTTATGGCAGTCGCTGCGGTAGCAGCACAATTAGTCGGAGTTGCCAATTGGGCCGCACTTACTTATTTGTTCGAGAAAAAAGAAGATCTCGGCCTTTACGTAGTCTTGCTATCATATGTGCCGATGTTGCAGTTAGGCGCACTTTTGGGTTATGACTTGGCTTTGCCCAATATTTCGGACGAAGATTTCCCTTCTTTGTTATTGGCTTGCATAGGAATACTCATTTTATTTTCTTTTACCGTATACGGATTCAGCGAATTCTTTAGTTACCCTTTTGCTTTTTCCTTGGGAGTACTGCTTATAGCCCGAGGCTTTGGCAGGATTGGCGAAATGGTTAACACGCGCCTTGAACAATTTGCCTTAATGGCAGTTGTCAGGATCGCCCGGCCAGTCTCGATAGCAATGCTTCTTGCGGGTTCCTTTCTGGTTGGAGGCTTAAGCATTCGCGATTTTGTGATCTTGGTGGCATTCATTGAGCTTCTTGTTTCGGTTTGTTATCTGCTGATTAGTTTCAGGAAAGTCAGTTTTTCCAACGGCAGGTTGCCTGGAGTCAGAAGCCTGTTGCGTGCCCATGCGAGTAATCCGTTAATGGTTATGCCATCAACAATCATGAACTCGGCGGCATACAACCTCCCTACTATTCTCATCGAGAAGTTCATGGGAGGAGCTTTGGCTGCCCAGTATGGGATTGTCCTCAAGTTTTGTTGTGCGCCTTTAAACTTGCTAGGGGGCTCCATATCCACGGTATTCCATGGAAAGATCGCTAAGGCTCGCCGAGCGAAGGTGCGTGGTTCAATGCTTGAGGAAATTCGCCGGTTGCGAATTATGCTTGTCGTCTTTGGCTTCGCGGCCTGTGTTTGTATCGCTGCCGGGTTCCCGGTTTTATCAACTTATATCCTTAAAGGCGACTGGTCACATGCCAGGAATTTCGCGTATCTGCTTTTGCCCTTGTTTTTTGTCATGGTAGCGGTGGCACCACTTACAAGTGCGTTCATTGTTTTTGATGAAAAAAAGTATCTTTTCCTAAATCAACTCTCTTATCTCATAATTTCTCTGGCGTCTTTTGGTTTAGGACTAGCGATCAATAATTTACTAGTTGGGATTGGAGTTTTCTCTACCCTCTCCATTGTCCGTTATCTTTTTATTAATGCTAGGTTAGGGCAGGTGCTGCGCCGGGAATTAGCATAGGCGAGTTAGAGATAAACCATAGAACTATGCCCTCAGTAATACGCAACATATGGCGTTATTGCTTTTCCTTTGATTGGGCGCGCGACCTGGTTGCATTCTGTCGCGTGAACCATCGAAAGGCTGAAGTTATTTTCTATTGTGACCATGCCGTCAACATTTATGTAATTAAAACGACAGTTGAAGAGCTTGAGAGAAAGCGGATTAGCTATGTAGTTTTGGTTCCGCGTGACGCGGGAAATGATTGCTTTTTAAGCACAAGGAAGGTGCGGGTATCAAATCTGTTCCCAAGAATTATTATGCAATTTTTGCGTTGCAAGGTGTTCGTGACACCCGCCAGCGGATTCAGTCGTAAGATGATGCCGCGACGTGCAATTCGGGTTGTGCATTTGCCGCATTCTATTGTCAGCCTGCACATGATTTATCAGAATGGAGCCTTTGATGCATATGATACCGTTCTGGCATGCGGAGTACATCATGTGCGGGAAATAGAGGCAATGAATAGATTGGGGGGACTTACGGAGCGGCGGACGCTTCTTGTTGGATACGGCAAGATTGATATGCAGCTTCGATGGAGGGACGAGCAGGACTGGGTGAGCCCTCACCAAGGCGTTACCAATAAGACGGTCCTCATAGCACCGTCATGGGGTAGGGAGAACATTGTCGAATCGATGGGGATGCAACTTGTGAGCAGATTACGACAGGCTGGTTTTGGAGTCACGCTGCGTCCGCATTTGAGAATTCTGCGAAACAACGCAGGTGCCGTGGCGGCGATTCGCGAGAGGTTCAAGAATGATAATGGTTTTACCTTTGAAGATCCATCCGAGAAGAGCACCAGTTTTTTTTACTCCGATGTGATGATTTCTGACTATTCGGGGGTTGCGTTCGAGTATGCGTTCGTTATGGAGCGTCCCGTTGTTTTCGTGGAGGTGCCTGTCAAAGTTTTTAATGAGGACTATAGGTCGGTTGGGCTCGACCCGATTGAACTCAAGGAGCGCGAAAATCTTGGTTCAGTATGCGGATGTGATGCTGAAGAAGTGGTAGAATCCTGTCGCAGACTCATGGCTTCGCAGGAGGAGTGCATTGCAAGTATTAGAGACTGCCGATCTCGCATACTCACGAACTATGGCAGGGCCGGTCAAGCTGCTGCTGAGGGCATAGAGGAATTACTGCTGGAGACAGTTGCTTTAAATGGGGCGATTAGTAGTTCATAACCCTACGCGGTCATGCACGCGGAATGGCATGCCATTCATAAATTAAGCGAGTAGCATAATACGTTGCTGCTGCATGTGAGAGCTTTGCCCGGTAAGCCTGTTAATGAAGAATAATAATGCCCGCAAACCTGAATCTTCGGGCAGCATCGAGTTAATGAATCTTTAGTTCAATGTGTGGAATATTAGGCCAATTAAACAGGAACGGAGAGCCGGTGGATATTAGTCGACTGGTGCAGGCAAACAACCTCCAGAGACATCGCGGCCCAGACGACGAAGGTTATTTCCTGATGAACACGGCGACTGGGGAATCACACCATTGCAGGGGGGATGATTCCCCTGGAAAACCCATGTTACCCCACGTTGACGATTTTGTGGGAGGACATTTTGATCTGGTTTTGGGGCACCGCCGCCTTTCAATTCAGGACACCTCACCACTAGGTCACCAGCCAATGTCTAATGCGAGGGGTGATCTTGTGATCGTGTTCAATGGTGAGGTGTATAATTTTCCTGAGCTTCGGAAGGAACTTGAAAGTATAGGGCATCATTTTGAAACGGGTACTGATACCGAAGTAATCTTGTCCGCATATGACGAGTGGGGACAAGAATGTGTGGCAAGGTTTAATGGGATGTGGGCCTTTACCGTGTTGGATTTACGGCACACTGAACCGTTACTTTGGATTTCCAGAGATCGTCTTGGCATCAAGCCTTTAAACTATATCGAGGATAGCAGCAGTTTCTATTTCGGCTCGGAGTTCAAGTCACTATTCCGTCTTTCAGGGATCAACCCGGAAGTGAATGATATGTATACGATGCTTTTTCTGGCAAAATCCTCTTACCCGGAGGATTCCTCCGGCGATACATTTTTTAAAGGAGTAAGAAAATTGTCGCCCGGGAACAATCTAGAGGTTCGCAGGGCAAAAGGTATCAGTTTGACCAGGTTTTGGAGCTTAAGTGAGGTTCAATTGTCTTCAGAACCAAGGGCTGCCGAAGAGGTTATTGAGGAATTGCAGTCTTTGCTTAGCGATGCGGTCAAGTTGCGTTTGCGGGCAGATGTTAGCGTCGGCAGTTGCCTTAGCGGAGGGATTGATTCATCAGGGATCGTTGGGTTGGCAACTCGCCATTTGGCTGAAGTGAACGCTTCGGCAAGATTCAATACGTTCAGTGCGGTTTATGGCTCGGAGGGTCGTTATAATGAACGGTCCTTTATTGATCTGGTGAGCAAGCATTACCAAACGGCCAGTCATTACACCTATCCAACCGCTGAGAAACTAACCGTGGACCTGGATCGCCTCGTCTATCATCAGGAGGAGCCGTTCTCCACGACAAGTATTTTCGCACAATGGTGTGTTATGGAGGAAGCACAATGTCAGAATACACCCGTCCTGCTGGACGGGCAGGCTGCTGACGAACTTTATGGCGGATACAGACCGTTTGCGGTGTTGCTTCGTCAGACCATTGATAAAGAGGGTTACTGGGCCGGGATGCAGGCCCTGCGGGAAATGCGCAAAACTTCCGGTTTCGGGTTGAGTGACCTTGTCATTAAGAGCGCCAAGAGTCGTGGCATATTATTGGTTGATAAGGCGCGCGGATTCCATGGTCAATGCGGGTATTACCGTTACCTTTCGCAGCGGTTGCTTGACTCGGTGGATCCTAAGGAATACGCCGGCTATATGGAACGCAGATTTCAGAATGTGATCCACTGTCGAAGTCTGGAGGATTCCTTGCGTTCTATGGTTTCAGATTTTAATCTTGGAAGGCTTTTGCACTGGGAAGATCGAAATTCCATGGCATTTAGCCGTGAGGCGCGTGTTCCGTTTACAGACTTTCGTCTAGTAGAGCACGCTTTCCGGGAAGCGGCAGATTATAAGCTGAAAGAAGGATGGACGAAATGGGTTTTAAGGAAGGCTGTTTCAGGGCTAGTGCCCGATGAGGTTTGCTGGCGCAAGGACAAGGTCGGTTTTGAAACTCCCGAGCACGAGTTTGTTCCTGAGGTTTATCGTGATCGTGAAGAGAGATTGATGGATCCCGCTTCCAGGATTGGTGAATTCTGTGATGTGAGGCGTCTATATAAATTAGGCCGGTTTGTATTGGCCGGGAAGAGGGTTTCCCTAAGACACTACCGTAATCTGTGGAGGATTCTGTGTTTGCAATCATGGATCGACGGCGATCTCTTCAAGGTTGAAAAGTATTAGAGGCAAATTGGACAAATTTCTGTCATTGGGTCGCCGCTGTTATTTGTCTACGGGAGTTTGCAGAAGCTTAGAACATTCACTGCCACGAGATACAATGGGCAACTGTTATGGGAGGGAGCCTGTATTGAGTAAAGGGTGTCCTCGTCAGCGTGGTGAGGATGGAGATTGGAATAGAGCGGTCTGACTGGCTATGTATTTGGTTAACCGGTTTTTTTTGTGATGAAAATTGCGTATATTTTAACTTGGAATCTGCGTCAAAGAGACGGGGTAACGAGCAAGGTCGAAAAACAAGTGGAGGCTTGGAGGTCTTTTGGCCATGAGGTTGAGGTTTTTTGTGCCAGTTACCTGAAAACAGAAGCATCATTTCCGGCAAATATCTTTCGCAGGAGGCGGATATGGGATAATCCTCTGGCAGTGATTTCCAACCGCAGGACTTATCAGAATCTTTGTAATGCAGTGCGGGATTTTAATCCTGATGTGAATTACTTGCGGTGGGAATTTTACAAGTCCGCGTTGGCTAAATTAATGCGCGATATTCCAACGGTCATTGAACTGAACGCCATTTACGATAGTGAGTTCAAGAGCAGGGCAAAGACCAGTTTTGTGGACAGGGTAAGATACCTTTATAATTTAATGACCGGGGAAAAATTCGAGCGGTGTGCTGCGGGGTTTGTCGGAGTGACTGAAGAAATTCTGGAGAACCGGAGAGTTGAGTTGTCTGGAATTCCCACTATGGCAATCCCCAACTCGACGAACTTGGCAGGTAAATCCCCAGTGACATTTGAGGGGCGTGCTGGAGATTTGCCCCGTGTTGTGTATATGATCGGAGCCGATAATCCATGGCATGGGGTGGGTGATGTTATTCGGTTTGCAGAACAAACTGTTGGCCAACTGGAATTTGACTTGGTGGCGGGATATGAATTTTCCGGGGATGCGTTGCCTGCGAATGTCATTTGGCATTCATTCCTCAATGAGCAGGAATTTCAGTATATTTTCAAGCAGGCCTCTTGCGGCTTAGGTACAGCAGGTCTGCATACCAAGGACATGGAGGAGGCCTGTCCGCTGAAGGTTCGGGATTATTTATCTGCCGGGCTGCCGGTTATATTGCCGTATAGGGACACGGCGTTTCTGGGCAGGGATGCTCCCGATTGGGTTCTTGAGGTTCCCAATTCCAAAGGCGGACTTCTAGTTGCCAAGGATACAATTCTGGACTTTGTCAACAGGATGAACGGTCAGCGTATTCCCTTGGAGGAAGTGGCTCCATATGTGGGCAGTGATTACTGGGAGGCCAGGCGGATGGCTTTCCTTGAAGGAATTGTAAACCCCTCATTGGGAGCATGATTTTAAATGTTGCCGGGCATGAAAACGACACGCTGTTTTTTTGAGGTGATGATGGCTAGCGGTTTCAAATTTGCTGCGGTTTTTTGCGGGGCTACTGTTTTCTGTTTATCCGCAGTGTCCGCGAACGAAGTGATTGTATTGTCGCATGGCGCAAAACTTCAAAGCATCATTGACAGTCACCCGGAAGGCAGTCATTACGAGTTGGAGAGTGGAGTGCATCGTGGTCACGAGCTTGCTTTCAAGAAAGGCGACACCTTTTCCGGGCAACCAGGCGCAATTTTATCGGGTGCAGAGTTGCTTGTTGGATGGCGATTTGAAGATCCCTTCTGGATACATGAAGGGCCGCATTCGAAAGCAGTGCCTGATGACGATTCATCCGCGCATTATTGGGAGTTCCGTGCGCGGTGGCCACATGATCTCTTTGTTGATGACGTGCCAATGACACAGAAATATCACCCTTCCCTGATTATAGATGAAACGTCATGGGCCTATGATTATGAAGAGGACAGAGTGTATGTACGTTTTGATCCCGCAAAGAGAAAAATGGAATTGAGCGGACTTTGTCGATTTGCGATTAGAACGAATGCTCCGGGAGTCGTCTTGCGTAATATACATTGTGAAAAATATGCCACGGTCGGGCAGAGTGCGGCTGTCAAAGTCGGTGAATATGCTTTGATTGAGGGATGTTCTGTCAGTGGTAGTCATGCAACGGGTATTCGTGTCAATAGTCATTCCCATGTCAAGCGGTCCAAGTTCTTTTGGAATGGCTTGGCGGGCTTGCATGACGGTGGCACGCAGTCAGTAATAGAATACTGTGAGTTTGCCTACAATGGCTGGGCCGGGTTTTCAGGAAACTGGTCTAGAGGGGGTGCCAAGATGCCGGGTTCGGCAGGCATGGTTGTTCGCCGCAATTATGCACATCACAACACCGGGCCTGGATTTTGGTTCGACATTAATTCGCACGGTTCTTTGTTCGAGGAAAATCTCAGTGAATTGAACTCCTGGGAAGGGCTGCTTTTTGAGTTGAGCTGCGATTGCGAAATACGCAACAACGTCATGCGATGGAATGGGCTTGATCCACGTGGGGGCTTGTTATGGGGAGTGCCTTTTGTTATCCAGAACTCGGAGGGAGCCAATGTCCACCACAACTATTTCGAGGCCGCCCCGGATGAAGGTGCCCGTGGTGGCGGGGTATCGATTATTAACCAGGATCGGCCGGAGCATACGGATGGAGTCTGCGGAGACCATGTCTCCGAGAGAAACCACATTCACGACAATGTGATGATCATGCCCGACGGCGGTTACAATGGACTGCAATACGGAAGGTCTGGCTGGGATACTTACGAGGATTTTCAGCACGCAGGTAATCTTTGGGAGCGTAATCTGTATTTAACGGGGGCTCCGACGTCAGGCAGCTTTCATTGGTATTCGCAAGGTGATACCGAGAGCAGTTTCATCGGTGCGTTTTATACTTGGGCTCAATGGCAGTCTATTGGTCAGGATTCCGATAGTGAATTTATCGGCAGGCACCGCTCATTTTTTAATAAGGCCAATCCTGAACTAAATAAGCTTATTCTAGAGACAACTGGGATTTCGTATGCTGAACTCAAGGCACCTTTTCTGAAACCGCCTTTCGATCCGGGTATTGATAATGATGGCGACCAAATGCCGGATGGCTGGGAGTTATCCCACGGGCTTGATCCCTTGCTGGCTGATTCCGCTGGCGATATGGATGAGGACGGGTTGAGTAATCTGGAGGAATATAACGCGGCATTGAATCCCTCTTCCAGTGATACGGATGGCGATGGGCTGCCGGATGGATGGGAACTGAGAGAAGGCTTGCAGCCTAATGTAGCAGATGCTCTTGGCGATCCGGATGCTGACAGCCTCAGTAATCTGGAGGAGTTTGAAGCGGGATTTGCTCCACGGATAAGTAATCCGCTAATGGGGAAATTCCCCACTGATGGGCTTACCATGTGGCTGAAATCAAGCGGGCCATTGGGAGTTAGTGAAGATGGGCAGATTACACCATGGCCGGACCGACGAGGCGGTGGGATAAGAATGGCGAGGGCATACAATCATAAGGGTCCATTGCTATCAGAAGAACTCACCAATGGCTATCCCGTACTGCATTTTGGTCCGGGTGATCTGAAGACTACGGGTGGTTTGGTTTTTGACGGGGGATCCGATGGGTGGACACTGATAACGGTGTTTAAGTCGCGGCGGGTGGATGGGTCTGCGAAACAGTATGCGTTGATGGGCAATAGCGTGTGGCGTGAGAGTGGTTTCCGGCTCACCCTGCAGCAGGGTTACCTGCACTTTTATTCAACCCAGCAAGAGAATAAACTTTCAGTGCGTTCCCATAAACGCCTGCTGGAGGAGACTGTTGTGGTGACATTGATCTATGACGAAGAGCACCAGAAGGGCAGAATCTATGTCGATGGCGAGGAACAGGGGCGTGCTACTGGCAGGATTCCGGCCAATAACATACCACTTTGGATCGGGCATATCGGCGGGATGGCCTACCAAGAGGCAGATTATAGCGAAGTGATCACTTTTTCCCGGGTATTGAAGCATCCGGAGAGGCGTGAAGTGGAGGCGATGCTGCGTGGCAAATACCAGTCTTCCGGGCTTGCGATGGCAGATTCCGATGGCGATGGCATGGCTGATTGGTGGGAGATCGAATACGGCGGGGTTGATGATGCCCGGGGAGATCCGGATAATGATGGATTGCTCAACATTGAAGAGTTTCAGAATCGCACCAACCCGGCATCCAATGATACTGACGGTGACACGCTTTCTGACCGCTGGGAGGTTGACAATGACTGGAACCCGCGCCGGGATGATTCCGCAATCGATGTTGATAATGATGGCTTGAATTCAGTTAAGGAACGCATAGCGGGTACCTCTCCTGACAATGCGGATTCCGATGGTGATGGCATGCCGGACGGCTGGGAATTCAAGTATGGGCTTGACCCACTTGTAAATGATGCGCAACACGATACGGATGGCGATGGGTTGAGCGACCTTGAGGAATTTGATCACGGCACCAATCCTGTTTTAACTGATACTGACAGAGACACCCTGGATGATTTCTGGGAGATCACGAATGGTTGGGATCCGCTCATGAATGCTTCCACCGTGGATACAGACGGTGACGGGTTAACCGATTTCGAGGAGTTACAGCATGGTACCGATATCTCTCTAGTAGATACGGATAGCGACGGTTTTAATGATGACGAGGAGGTGGCAATGGGAACTGATCCGAATGACCCGGGAAGTGTGCCCGACCTGCCCCCGATATTTCCCACCCGGGATTTTTTCGTTGCCAGATCAAGTAATACCGGCTCGGAAATTGGATATTTCCCTGTCACTGATCAGAACGGAGATATTGTAGACTATGAAATTATCACCAACGTTGATCCTGATCATGACGGCAATGATGCCTTTAGGATCGAGGGGAATCGTCTTCTGGTTAATGATTCGGGGGATTTGCTTTATCAGTCCAGGGAGATTCCCATTGCAACTGGTGCATATCATAACATTGCTTTCGGATCGGAAGGTAACGCTTTCGGATGGGGCAGGAATGATGAGGGACAGATTAACATTCCGGCGCAACTGGGCCAGATAAGGGCTCTTGCCAGCGGATTTGAGCACAGTCTGGCATTAGTAATTGAAGGATCGGTGTACAGTTGGGGAAGCAACAACCATGGCCAGGGGAATGTGCCGGGTAACCTGGGTAAAGTGAGTGCCATTACTGCCGGTGCTTACCACAGCCTGGTGCTGCAGGCAGACGGCAAAGTGGTTGCCTGGGGGAGCAATGATTATGGACAGGTTAATGTGCCGGGTAACCTGGGTTCATTAAGTGCTGTCTCAGCGGGAGCATGGCATTCCATGGCGCTGCGGACAGACGGCAGGGTGGTTGCCTGGGGCATTAACAATTGGGGTCAAAGGACTGTGCCGGCAGGCTTGGATTCAGTAATCGCCATTGCCGCCGGTGCCCTGCACAGCCTTGCCTTAAAGTCTGATGGCAGGGTGGTTGCCTGGGGGCAAAACACCCACCTCCAGGTCACTGTACCTGCCGGATTGACTGGAGTAGTTGCCATATCCGCCGGCGGTTATCACAATCTTGCCCTGAGGGAGAATGGCACAGTTGTTGCCTGGGGGCGTAACAATGATGGACAGGCCAATGTGCCGTCAGGATTGGCAGGAGTAACTGCCATCTTTGCAGGTGGTTTTCACAGCATTGCCCTGAAGTCTGACGGCACGCTGGTTGGATGGGGCCGCAACAGTGACGGGCAGGTGTCTATTCCGGAGGGGCTGCAGATTGTCCGGCCGGGCATAATCAGGCCGGAATTACTGCAAATCAAGGTTCAAGCAGATGATGGTGCAAATCTTGTTGATGCAACCATTAGCGTTACTCTGGTTGATGATCCCGATGAAGATGTCGATGGTGACGGCCTTCAATATGAGGAAGAGATTATTGCAGGTACTGATCCCCTGTTTCCAGACACTGACCGCGATGGCATGATGGATGGCTGGGAAATTGGCAACAGGCTTGATCCTCTTCTGGATGACTCGGGTGCAGATTATGATTTTGATGGGATCTCCAATATTGATGAGCTTGTTGCCGGCAGCAGCCCAGTCGAGTGGCTTGACAGTGACAATGACGGCATGCATGACCTTTGGGAATCCGGGGTTGGCCTTGTAGTGGGCATTGCCGATGGCACAGGAGATAATGACAGGGACCAGCAGTCAAATTTCATGGAGTTCATCTTTGGCGGCGACCCGATGGATGCGGAATCGACTCCCGGGCTGAGGGCATGGCTTGCAGCACCGGGCAGACCTGT
>JAYGGE010000014.1:0-2207 GCA_046581505.1 Verrucomicrobiales bacterium
CCTCAGATGCACCTGGGGGGGAGAGTCAAACACTGACGCGGATTGTCACCGGGGATACATTGAGCTTCTCCGGTCCGGCCCCCATCCGGCAGGAAGTTCTTCCCGGCCGGGACATCCGTGTTTCCGTCAAGGACATCCAGGCCATTGCCGACAGCCGTTGGCGCTTCATCTGGCTTAAAGCCATCGGGCGTTGACATTCAATGCAGGAAATATCGAACTACCTTTTTAACCGGCACGCAAGGATTCGTGTTATCCTTACCCTGCTGTTGCCAATAACCGTATCATCTGCGAGGGCGCAGCAATACAACGGCGATGGCATCCCCTCCGGACTCGAGGAGGAAATCAGGTGGCTGGTTAATCGCGGACGCTTTGACAGTACCGCTGAAAATGCCGCGCAGGGGACCGCCTACTCCGATGTCCCGGCCACCTCCAGTGCCCTCGCCCCCAACCAACAACTCACCCTCGCCGGCAGGCACCACAGTGAGGACATGGCAAAAAACAATGCCTTTCAGCACGAGACTGTCACCGGCAGCGCCCACTACAATGCCGTTAGCCAACCCTCACCATGGGACCGCATGGAGGCGGAGGGCTACGACTGGAACAGCGCGGGAGAAAACATCGCCGCCGGCTACACGGGTGCACTGGCAGTCTACGTGGGGTGGTGGAAGAGTACCGGCCACCGGGTCAACATGTACAGGGACCGGCACCGTGAGATCGGCAACGGCCACTTTGAGTGGCCATCATCAACCTACCGCCACTACTACACGATGGACCTGGCAAGCTCAGGCAACATCAGTTTCCTTACCGGCACCCTGTTTAACGACACCAACGGCAACAACCGCTATGAACCTTCCGAGGCGGCGGCTGGCATCACCGTCAGCCTCATCGTTGAGGATGTTCCCCACCCGCAATATGATGTCTCCACTGCCGTGGGCAGCTTCGCAATTCCAATCCAGTCAATCCCGGCGGGATCCAGGGTGGAGGTCATGCTTTCAAGCACCGCGAACACGGCAATCAACCTGAGTATCCCCACAGCTTACAGCACTTACTCCACGGCCAACCTGCCCCCGGGACAGAGTATCACCTATGGCGGGTTCACCCGCAGCGCCGGTGTGCGCAACGTCGGCCTGCGCGAAATTATACCCATTCCCGCCGCCCTCCCCGAGCTAATCGGCAGTGCCACTCGCCTGCCATCCGGTGCCATTGATCGCTTTACCCTGAGCTTCCTGGCCGCCAGCGGGATATCCTACACCATTGAAGGTTCTGCCGACGCGAAAAGCTGGCAAGCCATTGAGTTAGGCATCGCCGGCGACGGCACCACCGTGACTCGCAGCTACCCGGCAGCCGGCGCGAGGGGATTCTTCCGCCTTCGCCTTGAGTAAAACAGGAAATACAGGCGAGAGCCAAGAAGTGAGCGGGTAGTGAGAATCGAACTCACATGACTAGCTTGGAAGGCTAGGGCATTACCATTATGCTATACCCGCGTTGCCACCGGCGGACTCACCCGGGAAGAGCCACTATAAGCACCAATTTCCCCCCTGTGCAACGGCTTCGAGAGGCAACCCGTCCTGCTTCCCGCACCGCGCGGAAAAACCGCCCCATGCCAATCCTTGCCCTTGCACAATTGGTCATTCTAGCCCAACGATATGCCTGCGTTTATCAAGGACAGGTGTCTGAGTGGTTTAAGGAGCACGCTTGGAAAGCGTGTGTGCTGGAAACGGTACCGTGGGTTCGAATCCCACCCTGTCCGCCATCTGGTCGTTTGTAACCGGTTTTGCTGCTTTTTGCTTACTCATGGGACTCTGTGCGTCTCTGGTTTCGGGAGGTCTCGCATAGAGGCGCACCGTTGACGGGCTTGATGGCGGTCCGGGAGGCGGGGTTGGTGGGGGTGCAAATTCCAATCTTCAGTCCGTCACTTCTTGTCCATCCCCCCCAACTCCACGAAGCGGTGTTTCATCTTCCGGTCTGAGCCGACATCCCACCACCGGAATCCCATCGGCCGGTTGTCGAAATTCTTGCTGGTGGTCTCCCCGTTCACGAGCTGGATGCCCTTGTAATCATTCACAATCAGCTTGTGGGTGTGACCGGCCAGGAAGGCCACCACCCCGTTCTCTTCGCAGAGTTTGAGAAGCTCCATCCGCTTGGCGACGGGGAGATTGAAGTAGGCCTCCTTCTCGTCGGGCTTCTGGAGGAAGAGAGGATAGTGA
>JAYGGE010000029.1:0-26728 GCA_046581505.1 Verrucomicrobiales bacterium
GGTCAACGGCGGTGCCTACCAGGCAGTGACGATGGGGCCGGCCCCCGGCGGGCGCTATGAGGGTGGTATCCCGGGGCAGTCTTCCGGGGCAGTGGTTGCCTTTTATGTCCGTGGCAATGACACGGCTGGGAACATTTCACAATTTCCTCCACTGGCGGCCCAGAGGCCGGCGTTGTATGAGGTCGATGACGGCAGGGCTGCCACCAGCGGCTTGCGCAACTTCCGCATTATCATGAGCGCGGCTGATGTTTCCTTCATGCACGTGAGCACTGAGGTGATGAGCAATGACCGGCTTAATGCCACGGTAATTGACCGTGAGGGGGATATTTATTATGGCTGCGGGGTGCGCCTGAAGAGCAGTGAACGGGGTCGGGATAACCTCAACCGTGTCGGTTACAACGTGAAGTTTCCTGCCGATGACCTTTACCTTGGAGTGCATGAGAGGATTGGCATTGACCGTTCCGAGGGCCAGTCACCCGGGCAGCGTGAATTGCTCTTTGACATCATGATGTCGAATTCCGGGGGAGTGCTCAGCCGCTATTATGACCTCATCAGGGTCCTTGCCCCGAATAACTCGCTTACCGGCAGCGCGACTTTACAGCTGGCACGTTATGATGAGTTGTTCCTTGACTCGCAGTTTGAGGATGGCTCTGAAGGGGAAGTCTACGAATACGAGCTGATTTACTACCCGACCTCGGAGAGCGGGGGACTGAAGCGGCCGCAGCCCGATCGCGTGGTTGGTGTCAGTGTCTCCAACCTCGGCGATGACCCTGAGGCCTACCGCTGGTTCTTCCTCAACAAGATCAACCGCGAGGCTGATAACTTCGGACCGATCATCAATTACGCAAAGCAGTTCAGCAAGTCCGGGACTGCCTTCGAGGACGGCCTTGAGGATGTGGTCGATGTTGACAGCTGGCTGCGCGGCATGGCATACGCCGTATTGACCGGGTCGGGGGACAACGCCGCGGCCGGCAGCCAGCATAACGGCGCCTACTACGCGAACCCGCGTGGCCAGGTCATGTTCCTGCCCCATGACATGGATTTCTCGTTCAGCACCTCGCGTAGCATCTTCGCTAACGGTGAGTGCAACAAGCTGACTTCAAATGCCTCGCGTCGCAGGATCTACCTCGGTCACCTGCATGACATTATCACCACCACCTACAACAATGGCTATATGTCCATCTGGACGTCGCACTTTGCCGCGCTCGACCCGGCGCAGAACTGGTCGAGTGACCTCAGCTACATGAGCAGTCGTTCCGGCAATGTGCTCTCACAGATCAACAGCGCAATTGCGCCGGTGAATTTCTCAATTGCCAGCCCTTCGCCACTGACTGTGTCTGCAGGCAGCGCGACGGTGTCCGGTGACGGGTGGGTCAATGTGCGCGGCATCCGTGTCCGGGGCAACCCGGATGCCCTGCCTGTCACGTGGTCGGACGGCAACAGCTGGCGGGTTACCCTGCCCGCCCCGCCGGGGCAGAGCTCGGTTATCCTGGAGGCACTGGATTTTTCCGGGCAGGTGGTCGGCACCGACACGATCACCATCAACAACACCACGTCCCTGGAACCCGCCTCGGCAGGCAACCTTGTCGTGTCCGAGATCATGTATCACCCGGCGGGGCTGACGCCATTTGAAATCAATGCGGGAATTGTTGACCCTGACCAGTTTGAATATCTCGAGGTCATGAACATCAGCGCGGATAGCGTGACACTTGACGGGGCACGATTTGTTGACGGGGTTGACTATAATTTTTCACAGGGCATCACCCTCTCCCCCGGTGGGCGTATGGTCATTGCCCGTGACCGTGCCGCTTTCCTGCGGCGGCACCCTGGGGCATCCGGGTCGCTGGCGGCGGGTGGATTCCTCAACGCTACCGGCCTTGCCAACGGCGGCGAGCGACTGCGCCTGGTTGATGCCGCGGGTGCCGATATCCGTAGTTTCACCTACAATGACCGTGCGCCATGGCCGGAAGGGGCGGATGGGGATGGATACAGCATGGTCCTGATTGCCCCGGACCTAAGCCCGGATCATGCCCTTGCGCATAACTGGCGCAGCAGTGTCTTGCCCGGGGGCAGCCCGGGCCAGGGTGATGCGGTCATCTTTACCGGCCAGGCCGATGCAGATGGGGACTCCGATGGCTTGAGCGCTTTCCTTGAGCATGCGCTGGGCAGCGATGACGGGATTGCCGGGACGTCCGGGGTGGCAGTGATGGCTGACGAATCCGGCGGCCTGCTCTTCAGTCATCCACGCAACCTTGCTGCTGATGACGTGATATTCTCGGTTGAGGTTTCCGCTGACCTGGTTTCCTGGGTCCCGGCGGGCGGCGATTACACTGTTGAGCTGGAAACGCCCGCCGGTGATGGCACCAGCGTCGTTGCCTGGCGTGCATTACCCCTTGCGCCCCGGGAATTTGTCAGGTTAAGGGTCGAGTCCCGTTTCTAGGGAACACAGGCATCAAGGGCCCGTGTTTGCAGGGATCCTGCCGGCTATCCTGCGGAAATTCCGGGGGGTTTGTTATTGCGCAAGGGGAATGAATTTGCATAAGATCATTCATTCATTCGTCACGGGACTATTCCCCAAGCCGTTTCATTGCGTAAAGCATTGAGTAAGTGCATTAATCAAGCGGCAACCCTTAAACCCCCAATCAAAACATGAAATCAATAAATCCCTGTAAACTTTCGATTCTTTTCAGCGTGGCAACTGCCCTGCTACTTCCCTCTTCCCCTGCCCAGGACGCATATGTCAGGGACAACATCACTGACGACGGCACCGAGCCGAACCCGCACACCGGTGCGATGTATCAGAGCCCGGATATCTGGGTGCGCACGAACCCGGACCCGGACTGGGTGCCCTATCCCCACCCGACCGCCAGCCCGACCTGGACACCGCAGCCCCACCAGAATCCTGAATACCGCGAGCGTGACTACGCCCAGCCAAACTACGTCTATGTCCGCGTGACAAACCGCGACTCGACTGCCACTGACGGCACCGAGCGCTTGCGCGTCTACTGGGCCAAGGCAGGCACCGGCCTTGGCTGGCCGCACGAATGGACCGGGGCTCCGGGCAATAGTGATGCCGACACCTACTACGCCAATGATTGTGGGGTCTGGAGGGTCTTTGGCAAGGAGATCACCAAGCCGCGCAAGGAGGGCAACTCAGCCACTGCGGATGAAAAACAGATCTATGCGGATGCGGTGGCGGCACTGGACAGCGCGGTTCATCCCGGGTCCAGTGGAACGTATTTTGACCTGCAAGACATGATCCATAGCAGTGGGCATGCGCAGCACTTCAATGATTCCTTTGTGGCCTGGCACCGTGAGTATTTAAACCGCTACGAGCAGGCGCTTTTAAAGCAGGACCCGCGCGTGACCCTGCTCTACTGGGACTGGAACAGGCCTGCTCCAACCAATGGAGACTATGATTTTCTGGGGCAATTTGGAACCAGCAGTTGGTACGATACTATTCAAGGAGCTCCGCCTTCTGCTGTGGCCGTGGGCTCTCCCTTTGATACCTTTGTTCCGGCAATCACACGTGGTCCTTTCAATACGCAATTGCAAACTATGTTTAAGTCTGATGCGACGGTTTTGCTGGCAAGTGATTACGGGCAATTTGCTTACATTGGGGGTGCAGCTCCTGGTGGTGGGGGATTCAACTTGGATGGTGACGTGCAGTCAAATCCTCATAATCTGGCACACATATCTACCGGAACAGTGTTTCAAGATCCAGATCCTGCAGGAAACCAATTAGATAACCGTGGCGCTAACCTGGCTGGAAACTTTAACCAGGCTGCTGAAGACCCGTTCTTTTTCATGCTGCATGGCAACGTGGACCGACTGTGGGCGCAGTGGCAGCGTGACCAGTCCCTTTCCGGCTATAACCTGAACCGGCTGGACACGGCGACAGCATATAATGGCGCGAGCAATACTGATTTGGAGTTCAATAACCTTGGTAATGTTGTTACAAATACCAACGGCGGACTAACTGAGCTCAGTGGCACCATTGGCCCCTGGGATGGGATCGGTGCAGGGATTGCCCCATGGACATCAGCCGGTGGCTACGTCAACGTAAAACCCTACAATCATGCATCGGTGGTCAGTCCGCCGATCTATGACACCGCCCCGCTCTACGTGCCGGCTCTCCAGCCGGGCGAGAGCGTGATCGTCCAGATCCCCTGGTATCCGCCCAATCCCGATGACTTTGACTGCTTCGGGACAAACGGCAGTCAGGGGCACTTCTGCCTGCTTGCACGCATCGAGACGGAGGTCCCGTCCCCCTACGGGATGACCTTCCCGGAGGGCAACGGGCTCGGCACCAATGTCCGCAACAACAACAACATTGCCTGGAAGAACCTGACCGTGGTGGATGACTTCAGCGGGCTGGGACTCACAGGAATCGTCGGCGGCATCGTGATACGCAATATCAACCGGCTCAGAGCCGTGCTCGTCACTCTCAACTTTAATGTCACCGGCCCGGATGGGCAGGATTACCCGTTCAATGAGGTGGGGACGATGACCGTGGACATCCCCCGGGAAATGTTCCAGCGCTGGCAGCAGGCAGGAGGCAAGGCTGAGGGTGTGGAGATCATTGACGATCGTGGCACTGTCAGGATCCTCAGCCCACGGGCACAGATGTTCGACTTTCCGCTTGCAGCCGGTGAGTTCTTCGGGATCACGCCGCAGTTCCAGCTTGGGAAGAACCGGCACAACGCAACGCAGCGGCGCTTCCGCCTGGATGTCCAGCAACTGCAGGATGACCAGGTCGTCGGAGGCAACACCTACGACATTGATTTCAACAAGATCAGGCTGGTCAAGCCCGGGTCAAGGTGGGCTTACCATGACCTCGGTGTTGCTGCCGGGAAGGGCTGGAACACCGCTGACTTCGATGATGGCAGTTGGAAGGTGGGCAATGCCAATTTTGGCTATGAACCCGGCGACGCTCAGGCGAAATACTCCACCCGGCTCCGCACATTTGATGATTTGCGCAACCGGCTCGAGCATGGCCCGGGCTTGCATGATTCCCTGAAATTGACCAAACCGCGCGTGACCACATACTTCCGGCGTAACTTCCAGAGTGCCGGGGGGGAGGCATACCGCACGCTGACAGTGCGCACCAATGCTGATGACGGGGTCGTGGTTTATCTCAACGGAACTGTCATTTACCGCAGTGGCCTGCCACGCGGTGATATTAATTATAAGACTTACGGGCAGCCGGTCGAGGGTGCCCTTGAGAATGCCTATGTAACCTTTGATGTGACCCAATACCTGGCCCTCCTCAAGCCGGGCGACAATGTCATTGCCGCCGAGCTGCACCAGGCCGAGGGCAGCTACGACGCTGCCTTTGACCTTGAGCTCTTCGCCGATGGCCCCGAGCGGCTGGACACGCCGCCGGTGGTGGCAATCAACCTGCATGACTCGGTGCACTGCATCGTCGGCGGCACCATGTGCAGCGCGCGCTCCGAGGAGGCGATCAGGGTCATTGTCGACGCGGTGGATGACCGGGAAATTGTCGCGACCCGTTTCTATCTCAACGGCCAGCTCTTCAAGGAAACACAGGGCAACAGGATCGACACCCAATTCTTCAGCCGTGGATTGCACAATAACGGCGCCCTTGTCCTGCGTGCCGAGGCGGTGGATGATGCTGGGAATATCGGATCAGTCGAACGCAAGATCCATTTCGTGGATAATATGCCTCCGCTTGTTACTATTAAGAGCCTGGGAAAACGTCCCATTGCCAGGGAAGGGACAACGCTTGATATCCAGGTGAACGCTGAGGACATTGACGGGGAAGTGGCCGCGGTGCGCTTCTTCTACAAGTCCTGTGCGAGCTCGCTGGGTGTGCCGGCTGCCCTCTTTGCGGAGGTCAATGTGCCGCCCTACGCGGCAACCGCCAAGAACCTGCACGCAGGGGCCCAGATCATCACCGTGCAGGTCGAGGACAATGACGGAGCCATCGTCGAGGAGAGTGTCACTGTCCTGGGCGCCCGCTATCCCGATCTGGTTGTTGAGGCAACGCCGCCGAACGGGGCGATAAGCATCAGCTGGGATGGGAGCGTGTTGCAGTCCGCCAGGCTGCAGTCGTCCACCGACTTTGTGAACTGGACGGATGTCAACAATTCCCGGACCCCTTTCCAGGTGTCCACCGGCGAAGGCAGTGCCAATTACTATCGCCTTACCTACGATTTGAATGAGGCCACCTCCCTGATCGGCTTTGATGTTGGACCTATTAGCTTTGATGTTGGACCTGTCAATATTAACCCCGGTGGCGGCGGAGTCGTGGTGGATCCCGGTGGCGGCGGAGTCGTGGTGGACCCCGGTGGCGGCGGCATTAATGTGGATATTGGACCTATTGTTGGCGGCGGTGGTCAGCCTGGCGGCAACAACCCCATCGTTGGTGCCGCGGTGGCAGCCGACAAGTGGCAGCTCCCCGGCCGGGACGGCAATGTGCAGAGCCTGGAGGACTTCCGCGGCGAGCCGCTGGTGATGCTCTTCTTCCTCGGGCACGAATGCCTGGTCTGCCTGGAGCAGCTCGAGGCGATGAAGGCGGCCCACTCCGCCTTTGAGAATGCCGGCGTGAACGTCGTCGCCCTCAGCCCGGACACGGTGGAGGACTTGGGCAAGATGCAGGACTTCCCCTTTGCCCTGCTCTCCGACGCGGACCTTTCCGTCTTTGGCTCCTACGGGATCACCGATTCCGATGGCGATCCCACCCACGCGGTGGTCATCATCGACGGTGGCGGTCAGGTCGTCCTGCGCGAGTTGAGCGACCTGCCCGACATGAACCTCGGCCGTATCCTGGCAGTTGCCAAGCCGCGGCCAAGCGGACCAGATCAACATCGTAAAGTGCCCAAAGTCGCGCAGAGGCAGTAGGGCTCGCCCCCGGGGCAAAACCAGAGCCTTAAAAAAACAACCTTTCACCAGCACCCCCGCCGGCCAGTCCCGGTGGGGGTGCTTGCGTTTAAAGGGCAGGCCATGAAGACCAAGCACGACACGGTAAAGGCGGCGATTAACAATGTGCGCTAGAGATGCCTTAGTGGGCATTGCGCCCAGAGTAAAGGTCAGGGCATGGTAAGCACGATCGCCGGGCGCAGCAGCAGGACACGCTTGGCCGGGGGGCCACGGCACAGGGTCAGTAAGCTCTGTTATCCGGAAAAACACCCGGGGCAGTGAACAGGCATCAATAAACGCATACTGACTGCCTGGTTATGGCAAGAACAGGCGAAGGGCTGCTGAGCTTGCGCGGGCGGCGAAACCGGGTTCGCCCGCACGGCTTACTTCATCAGTGCGAAGCGCTTTTTTAACAGGTCACGGGCATCAGCACCAGCGGATTTCTCGCGACTGGCATCGATTCCCTGCTGCTCAAGGGTATTTTTAGAGGGTCGCTCGTTCTGGTAGAAGACCCCGAATTTCCCGGGATACTGGATGTCGGCTATGGCGTAGGCATCCGCTTCGCTGGTCACGTCGTGGCGGGCATCATCTTCCGGCGTATTGTCCCATTTTTTCTCCTCGATCAACTCGAACTCGCCGCCCTTGCGCGGGTTGCCGTCATCAAAGGCACCCTTGTAGAAGACCACGCACTCGGAGAGCACCTCGACGACGGAAAAGCCAGGGTGCTTGATTGCACGTTCAAACATTTCCATCATGTGCTTAACCTGTGCCGCATGGGTCCGGGCTATGAAACTTGCACTCGATGAGATGAGTTTTTTCATCGGGTTTACCGGCTGGTCAATGACTCCGCCGGGGTCGGTCGTTGACTTAAACCCGATTGGTGATGTCGGGGAGGTTTGTTTCTTTGTCAGTCCATAGACAAAGTTGTCCATTATAATGTAAGTCAGGTTCGGGTTCTTGCGGGCGCAGTGCTCCAGGTGGTTGCCGCCGATGTAGAAGCCGTCGCCATCCCCCCCGAAAGCGAAGACATGCACGTCGGGCCGCGAAAGGCTGATGCCCATGGCAAGCGGCAATACCCGGCCGTGGATGAAGTGCAGGCCGTGACTGTTGACGAAATAAGGAAAGCGTGAAGCACAACCGATGCCCGCGACCGTGCAAATTTTCTCATGGGGAATCTGGAACTTCTCCAGCACCTTGAAGAAGGCCGCGAGGACAGCAAAGTCACCGCAGGCCGGGCACCATGTAGGGTGGTCGGCAATGAGCGCCTTCTTGGTAAGTTTCTCGGGCTTGGCTGGTGCTGTGGTGGACATCAGGAAACTAGGGTGTGGGTTTAAAGTCGGAGAATTACAGGGTATCGAAGAGATGCTCAGTTGCCGGATTTCTCGATACCGGCAATAATCTCGCGGATCTTGAAGCCAATCCCATCGCATTTGGTAAGGCTTTGTATTTGAGGATTGGCATAGCGGGCACGTAAAAGGGTGGCCAACTGACCATATCCGTACATCCCTTCATCGTTCATTTCAATCACAAGAATCCTCTTGAAGCCCTGCATGATTTTGTCGATGCCTTCCGGCATCGGGTGGATATGGCGCAGATGAATGGCGGAGACACCATGGCCATTGCCGCGGGCGGCATTCACCGCTTCGCGAATGGGGCCCCAGGTAGAGCCCCAGCCAATGAGGAGGACTTCTCCTTCTTCGGCTCCATGAATCTCGGGTGAGGGGAGGGATGTGGCCAGGCGCTTGAGCTTATCGCGCCTTCTCCCGGTCATCTTCTGGTGAAGTTCCGGGTTGGAACTGGGATGTCCCCATTCGTCGTGCTCAAGCCCGGTGACGACAGGATACTTGCCGCCGGTCATCCTGGTGCCGGGGGGAGCGTGATTGGTCTGGGCGTCGAAGGGGTAAGGTTTAAAATCCTCATCGCGGGGCTCGAGATCCAGTTCGGGAGTTACTACGCCGGAGAGATCCGGCTCAGAGAATGCCTCAATACGACTGGAGAGTGCCTGATCACTGAGCACCATGACCGGGGTGCTGAATTCCCGGGCAATCCGGGCTGCCTCAATGGCGATATAATAGCAGTCTTCAACATCCTTCGGTGCAAGGACAACCCGCGGGGAATCACCGTGACTGCCGTAAATTGCCTGCATGAGGTCACTCTGCTCGACGCTGGTGGGGAGTCCCGTGGAGGGTCCCCCGCGCTGCACATTAATGACAATTAACGGCAATTCAGCCATTGATGCATAACCCAGTGCCTCCATCTTCAGTGACAATCCGGGCCCGGAACTCCCGGTCACTGCGAGATGTCCAGAGTAGGCGAAGCCAATTGCAGTCGAGATGGCGGCAAGCTCGTCTTCGGACTGCACGAAGATTCCTCCATACTTTGGCAGTTCACTGCGCAATTGCTCCATGATTGAGGACCATGGAGTGATTGGGTAACCGGCCCCGTAGCGAACACCGGCGGCAAGGAGCCCGCAGGTCAGTGCGGTGTTGCCATTAGTGGTGATACGCTCCTCCGATTCGGCCTCACCGGGATGGAATTCATAGCTGCGATTGAAGATGTCACCCAGTTGATAGGCATACCCCGCGTCGAATGCCAGCATTGCGTTGCGCAGGACACTCTCGTGCTTGTTCTTGAATTGGGTTTCTATAATATGGGCGAGTTTCTCGCGTTGGAGATCGAACAGGTTGGTAAGCAGACCGAGGACGAAGATGTTCTTTCCGCGGTCACGTGCAGAGCCACCGATGGCTTCGATGGTGATACTGGTCATCGGCACACCGACAAAGGTGAACCTGCTGTCAGTAAGGTCGGGCTCGACATGATCCGTGTCGTAGAGGCAAACACCGCCTTCCCGAAGTGTACTGATGTGATTTTCGTAGCTGTCCTGGTAGAAGGCGACCAGAAAGTCGGCATCGTCACCGGGTGAGAGGACTTCACCCGAACCGATACGCACCTGAAAGATCGAGGCACCACCGCTGATCGTTGAGGGAATGGTCATGTAGGTCATGACTTCCTGAGCGCTGCGGCCAGCGAGCTTTGCCAGTAATCCTCCGATGGTCTGGATGCCATCCTGCGAATTGCCCGCGAGACGGATCACGGCGTTATTAATGTCCTCTTTCCGCTCGGAGGTCGTTTCGTCAGTGGCTGACGGTTTCTGGTCGGCAATTGGGGATGAGCTCATTCGACGCGGGAAAATTACTTAATTAGCCTTTTTTAGCAAGTGTTTCGGAGGATTAGTAGTGCTTCCCGCAAGTCGATAGATAAAAGCCCTGTCTGGAGAAGAAACAGGACCTGACTGCAGGCAGGCACATAGTTGTTGCAGTTCTCGTTTTCCGGGTTCTTGCGGAGACATGCAGGGTGTTTTTCGAAGCTCCTTGATGCAGGGGGAGTTATGGGTTTCCTGGAGCTTGGCAGGCAGGATGCGGTAACAAAGGGCGTGTGGATTGTAATTGATCGACTTGTGCGGCGGGGCGGGGGCAGATACTGGGCACCGGTGCCCGGACTGGATGTGCCAGAAAAAATGTTCCGGGATTAACTGGTCAGTCAGGAAGCTGTGTGATCGGCTGAATCTTGGGCATCTTCAGATAGCGTGAAACTGTTACCGGAGAGGGGGCGTTGCGCAAGTAGAGATTGCCCCAGGCAGCGCCATATTATTGTCTGGCGAATGCCTCCCAGAGGGCATTGATCCTGGCGGCGTCCATTTTTCCGTCGCTGACAAGCAACCTGTAACGCATGGTTGCAGGCTCTTCCGGTTTGAGTTGCCAGGAGGTTTCCTGGATTGGAACGTAATTGAAGAACACTGCGCCGTTATGGGTATCGGGTGGCCAGATGCGCATCCTCTGCGGTGCATCGTGGTTTTTCGGGTGGCAAAGAATGGCGACCAGCGCGTTGCCGTGCTCGGACGGGCCGGTGAAGGCGCACCATCGTCCGCGGGTGGCATGTCCGTTGGCGCGGGTTTTACCCTCGGATGTGATTACCTTGCTGTTGGTGTTGTTCCAGTGGGAAGGTCCGCGGTAGGCTATAGGTCCCCCGTAGCGGTAGGCCGGTAACTTGAGGGTGGTCTTGGTGATGTTTGTCTGCACCGTGGTGTGGTCGACAAGGTAGGCCTTATCCTGTTTTTGAGCAGTGAGAGTAAATTCCTCGGTGAGCACCACCACGGGTTTGGTGCCGTTGTCCAGGGAGATGAATTCCTGCAGCACCGTAAATGATACTGACTGGTCAGGCTGTTTTTCCTTACGCAGGGTTTTCGCGTAGCGGAGGGTGCCGCTTTTTCCCTTGAGGTTCCAGAAATCCGGTTTCCGTGATCCGTGCACGGTTTTTACCCAGGCATGCCACAGGCCCATGTGGTGGATGTGATCGGCGGGATGAATCCCTGTCACGATGTTTCCCGACGGGGTGCACAACGGGTGAACAAAGCCGCTGCGCCGATAGACGGGATCCGCACCTGCCGGCGGGGGCATCTCGGCCTTGTGATAAACCAGGACAGTATTCCCTGCGTCACTGATAGTGATTGCCTTATCGGTTTCCTGCAGTTCCAGGGCGAATGTTTTTCCCAGGCAGAGAGAAGCCAGCAGGGTAACAACAAGCTGAGCAGTTCGGTGCATCGCAAGGGCGTGAACTCCCGGTCTAGGGATTTTTGGTTTTTCGCGTTTTACCGGCCAGGTTGAACCTGTCGAGTAATGAGCGGATTTTTCCCCTTACCGTTGATTTCTTTGCTGTCGCCAACCCTTTATCTTTATGCGCCGTGGCGGGTTGCCTTGCAGTGATGGCTTGTGTTACCCCGGGAATGCTGGCCGCGGGTGCAGGCTGCGCCACGGCGGGCAACGGGGGGGAGCCCGCAGTCGGCTTGTTTGTGTCCCCCTCGGAGAACACATGGCCAAGCGAGGTGCCGAGGGCCTGCTCGAGCTGCAGGAGGGCGCGATTGTAGGAACGTTCCGCATCAAGCCGGTGCCGGTCGGCATTCACCGTGCCGCGGGTGACATCGTAGCGGGTTTCTTCAAACTTGCGCCGGTCCATGCCCCTTATCTTCTCAAAAAATTCGGCGTTGCGTTTTGCCTGGCTCACGGCATGCTCGCGTGCGCGTGTGCGGTGGGCGGCGCAGCGCTTGACATTCTGGTAGGCGGCAGCGACTTCAGCGGTCACAATCCTCTGGATTGCCCCCATCTTGCTGTAGTGCGTTGCAACCGCCGCCTCATGGATTTTCCTTTCGTGACCGAGCCAGGAAAAGACCGGCAGGGACATTGCGAACTGTATTCCCCAGTTCGTTCCGGCCTTGGTGCCGCCCTGTTCATCGTGGCCGACTTCGGCCTGAAAGTAGTCAAACCAGGGGAGGTTCCTGGCTTTTGCCTCACTGAGTTGCGCTTTCGCTATTTTTCCCTTTTCCAGGCTGGTGGTCAGCTCGCCGCGGTTGGCAAGAGCCATCCTGATGAGGTATTCAAGGTGGGTGTGGTCGAGGTCTACTGAGGGACTGATCAACTTGTCGGTGATACGGATGCGTGAGGAGTTGTGCAGGCCGACACCGGCTGCGAGCCTGTCCCGCGCGGCTTCGTATTCTATGGCGATTCCCTCAGAGGAAAGGTTGTTGGTCTCAACGTATTCAATCTTGTCAATGGTGGTCAGGCCGTTGCTGAGCAGTTCATCCTGCGCGTCCGAGTAGGTCTTCGCGGCTGCATCGATTTTTTTCTGCAGCTCAATGCGGGTTTTGAGATACTGGAGTCCCTCGTATTCTTCACGGATCTTGTGCACGATCTTCCGCTCCTCGGAGAGCAGTGCAGCCCGAGCGAGTTGAATTTCATGCTGGGCGCGCTTCAGCCTTGCCTTCCTGATCCCCGGGTGGGGAACGTAAAGGCGAAACTGGGCGACGAGGTCCTCCTCGCTGGCGAAGGGGTCAATCTCGTGGAAGCGCGTCTCGCGTCCGCTGCGCTGCAGGTCGCGGGTTTCTGTCGTGATTTTTCCGGGTTTAAAAAGCGCCGGGTTGGGTGCGGTTTCCGTGACCTCCGCCCTGCTCTCGTCGATTGTTTCCTCAATGACTGTCTTGTCCCGTCCCTCGGTAATGGTACGCTGCGCACTGCGCGCAACGTTTTCAGTGATGGTTGAGTTCTTAACCGCTCCCAGTTCATCTGTTTCACTACGCCTGACCTGTTCGCTGTAATTTTCCGTCCTGTACTCAGTGTATGGGGCCGGGATCTCGTTGTATGCCCATGACTTGCGGAATCTGATTTGCGGGTCAGGCCAGTCACGGGCAGCCTGTTTGCGGGCGGTGGCGATTGTTATCTCGCCACGCAGGGCGATCAACTTCGGGCTGTTCTTCAGGCCGAGTGCGATGAGTTCAGCAAGGCCGGCCTTATTATCCTCGCCTCCGGCCTGCTGATCGTCGCCGTGTGCAAGCCGGGGGAGGGCACAGGACAGTGCGATGGCGATGCTGAGGCAGCATGCACAACCCGGTATATTTTGGCTTCGGGGCATATGGGGGATGAATTGTTCTTTAGACAGGCTGAAATCGCTGGTTCAATCTGTTTTAGCATTGCGACTGCCGGGGTTGCAAGCCTTGCGCTGAAAAATTAGATGGGACTATTTCGTGAGGTAGCGATGCGGTACCTGTAAAATATCAGGAGATATGAGGCATGGGGGATCGCTCAAGCTTGCGTGGATTTAGTTGCTGGCGGATTTAACGGGAGTTTTCCCGAATCCCCAGAAATCAAATGTCCCGGGTTCCGTGCGGTGAATATGAACCTGGGTGCCGGGTAAAAGATGCTCAAGCTTGGCCGGCAACTCACAGGTAAAAACACGTCCGCGCAGGAACTGGGCGGGGACCGGGGTGCCGAGGTTGGGGATGGCCTCGATTCCCGGCGAGACTGAGAGGATTTCTGCCGGCATGGCGACCGGGTTCTTGATCCTCTCGCTGATCCAGACGGTGCTGCCTGCCTTCAGTCCCTCGGGATTTTCATCCTGTTTGGCGAAGCCCCTGACGGTTTTTTCCGGTTGGCCGTTTTCCGGCGCAGTCCGGACGATTGTCAGGATGGGTTCCCCGAGCTTTGCCACACCGCGCAGTTTATGGACCTTATGGACATTTCCGGCACCGGGAGCCTTCAGCGTCTTGTCGGCCAGGCGCTGGTTGAGGACCAGCAACTCGTCGGGAATTTTCAGTTCATCCAGGCTTGCGATCAGCTTGTCGGCTTCCGCCAGGTCCTTGGCCAGCTCATCAATGGACTGCTCATGGGTCGAAAGTTCAATCTCTATGGCTTCCACTTTGGCGATCGCATTGTCCAGGTCACGCTGCAGGCTCAATTGTTGTTCAACCTGTGTCTTGATGATTTCTTCTTCCCGTTGCGCTGTCTCGAACCTTGATTGTGCATTTGCCTTTTCAGCTTTCGCCTTTTGGATGTCGGCATTGATGCCAAATCTGGTGGCCTTGAACTTGCGCTGTATGTCTGCCCGGAGGAAAGGGAGATTTGCCTTGTAATCATCGATCTCCTTCTGCACCAGTGCGGGGTCAAGGGTGACCAGGGGTTGCCCCGCCTTGACAGTGTCACCTTCTTTCACATGAACGGTTAGGACCACACCGTTTTCAGGCGGGGCGATCTCCTCGGAACTGGCGGATACCATGCCGTTGATGCGTGAAGGCCTGTTGAGCTGCATTCCGAGGACTGCCACGAGGCCGACCATTGCCAGCCAGATGAGCACCGGCCATTTCTGGACAAGTCTCCTGGTACGGTATGAGGTTCCCGCACCGGGTGTGGCTTTGGATGGAATTTCGTTGCTCATGGCAGGTTGTTTAAATCTCAACGGTCGTGCGCTGCATGACCAGGCTTACCTCGGAGATGTCTTCAAGTTTTGAAAGAGTGTCGACCAGGTCCGTCTTGTAGGAGGGGTCGATCAGGCGGATCTGGTAGGAGTATTCCTGGACTTCTCCCTGTATGGCCTCACGTATTGCCACCATCTCGGTCTGCGATGCGTATTTTACCAATATCTCATGCAGATGGGCATGCGAAGGGGACTTCGGCGGCAACATGAACCGAAGCAGGCCCTCGAATTCGCGTCGCGAGGCAAACGGTGACCAGCTCAGGAAAATGGCAGTGAAGCCGAAATAGAGTGTGCCGATGATGGCAACATCAAACACCTGTGCCCCGGAAGCTATCCCCACTGCCAGGGCAGCGAACAGGAAGATAATATCGCGCGGGTCACGGATGGGTGTCCGAAAGCGGACAAAAGCCATGGCCCCCATGATGCCGAGGCCGCGTGCCATGTTGTTGCCGATTGCCATGATCATTATCGTGATCACGATTGTGGCCAGTACCATCGTGTGCAGGAAGGAGCGGGCATATGAGAAGCTCTGGTGGGTCCAGCGGTAGACGGTGGCCAGGACAAGGCCGAGCACGAAGCTTACGCTCAACGAGAAAACAATGTCCATGCCGGAGAGCGGCTGTGTGGGACCTAGGGCGGTTAAAAAGGATTCCATTAGCAGATGATGTGGAAGAAGAAATCTGAGGCAGGTGCTGCCAGGCGAAAAATCTTGAGGCTAAATACTGTTGTTTGTTACCGTGGTATTCTGCGAGGCGCAATCGTAATCAAACCCGCGGAAGATGGTCTCAAGCCGCCAGGCGGTGGCATACTTGCAGAATCCCGTTGTCGTTAAGTTGAACCTTTCAACCAGTTCCATCATCCATTTTGGAGCGTTGCGCATGGCTTTCAATTCAAATATATACCCCGCAAACGGGCGGTTGAGTGCTGTTTGGCTGTCCATGGGGCGCCATCCCTTTGAATCCTCGATTCCGGGAAGCGTCCAGTCCCGGGTGGGCCTGTAACAAACCCTGCGGTCAAAGGTGAGGCGGGCGTAGTCGTCATTGGCTCCAAAATAGCTTTCCCGGATATAACGGATCAGCATCTTTGGCCGTGCCCCGATTGCCTGCGCAACGCGTGAGTATTCGAGAAAATAGTGGTTGTCGACCGGGTTGTCGAGGAGCGGGAATTCCCCGGGATGGAGGACAATCGGGCGTCCGTTGCCGTTTCCCTGATACTGCTTCATTGTTATCTTGCAGCGGCTTTTAATGATGACTCCGCCGACCTTGCGCTTGAGTTCCAGGAATACCGGGGCACTGCCGCCTTTGCCGTAGGTGCGGATGCGCAGTTTAAAGCGTGCGAAGGTCTTGCGCTCTTTGGCAAGTGCCAGGTCCATTGTCGGGGTGTCAAGTTGCAGGGTGGTTACCGTATACTCGGGAATATGCCCCTTGCCGTTTGGATCCGGAATGCAAAAAGGCCTGATATATTCCCTGATCTTGGGGACCAGCCGGGGGTGGATGATGTATTTCTGCTCGAAACGCTCAATGATCTTGTCCTTAATATCCTTGCGCGATGGACCCGCATCCACCTCCAGGCGGGTTGTATGCGGGGACAACCGTATCCCTGAGGATTCGGCTTCAATGGTTTTTGGGTTGGGAGACATCGGCAGGTTAAGGGGGGGGAAATTCCCTACCTTCCCCGGAAAACAGAGCAAACAATATACCCCAAAAACGTTCGCAATACCATTCGAAAGTGTCGGTATTGTGACAATTCGAGCGGCATACCTCCGGGGAATGCCCCGGTAATGCGTTGTCAGGAGGATTAAGGATTGGCAGCCGGGCTGGAGTGTTCACAGTGACACCATCCCCTTGATAACACCTGACGAAGGGTTGCTCCAGCGGTTAAAGATTTCCGTTATTTCATCAAATTCGCAACGGTGGGTAACGAATGGGGAAATGTCGATTTTCCCGTCCCGCAGGGCATCCATGACCTGGCTGAAATCTGATCGTGTGGCGTTGCGGCTGCTCATGACTGTCATTTCGCGTGCGTGGAAAAGCGGGTCTTCGAAGGATATTGTGCCCTTCACAATGCTTACCAGTATCAGCCGCCCGCCGTGGTCAACATACTCGAAGGCCGTTTCCATGGCCGCGGGGACGCCGGTGGCATCGAATACCCTGGGCGGAAGTTCCCCGCCGGTTAATTCCCTGAGCTGGCTGACAGTATTTTCCCGTGCATCGACACAGGCATCAACACCGATTACCTCCCTGCAGTAAGCCAGGCGATCCGGGTTGATGTCGATGGCGATTGTCTTCGCCCCGGCGATGCGCGCAAAGTGGAGGATGCCGATGCCAATCGGGCCGGTACCGGCGATTGCCGCCCATTGCCCGGCCTGCAGGTCGGCTCTGCCAACCGCATGGGCTCCGATTGCCAGGCATTCAACCGTTGCGACCTGTTCATGGCAGAGACCTTCGGCATGCATCAGGTTTTTTTCCGGCACGGGCATCAATTCCCGCATGCCGCCGTCGATATGCACTCCCAGAGTGCGAATGGACGGGCAGCAGTTTGTTTTTCCGCAACGGCATGTTAAACATTTTCCACAGTGAATGTAGGGTATGGGAACCACTACCTCCCCCGCCTTGAAATCCCCGGCGTCCTCGGCAACTTCCGCAGCGAGTTCGTGGCCGAGGATACGCGGGTATTTGAAATAAGGCTGCTGCCCGCGAAAGGCATGGAAATCAGTACCACAGATGCCGACCTTGCGGATACGGAGCATTATCTCACCATTTGTCGCTTCAGGTTCCGGGATATCAAGGGTTTCAAAATGACCGGGCTTCCTGCAGGTGATGGCTTTCACGGCTTTGATGATGCCGCAGGGAACTCCTTGGTGCAAGTATCCCGGGCTTGATAGCCTGCCATCCCAATTGCAATGTAGGGGGTCATGACCCGCATTGTCCTTCTTTCCGCATTAGTTGCCATCCTGCCGGCGCAGGCTGAAGAGGATACGCGGCTCAAGGTGCACGGGAAACCCGGGGCTTTACCTGAGGGGGCGGTGACTGAGGACTGGCCGCGATATCTCGGGGCAACGCATGATGCCACTTCGAGGGAAACCAAGTTATTGAAGAGCTGGCCGGCATCGGGCCCCAAAATCATCTGGGAGTTGGCCCGTGGCCAGTCTTATGCGGCACCCACGATAGCTGCAGGCCGCCTGTTTAGTTTTGATCGTGCTGTTGCTGATGGAGAGCCCGGTGCAGAAGGAAATGAGCGCCTGGAGTGTCGTGATCCCGAGACGGGGAAGCTAATATGGGATTTTAAATACCCGGTTAAATATCGTGACCGCTTTGGCTATGCCAGCGGGCCGCGCGCCGCGCCGGTGATTGACGGCGAGTTGGTCTTCATTGCCGGCGTGACAGCGCAGTTGCGGGCACTTGAGGTGAAGAGCGGGAAGCAGTTGTGGCACCGTGACCTGCTGGAGGATTACCGGCATCGGCTCGGTTTTTTTGGCTATGGCCCCTCGCCGGTGGTGTGGAAGGACTTGGTGCTGGTGAATGTTGGCGGTGGCGGTGAGGACGGCAAGAAAGTTTGTGTTGCCGCTTTTGACAGGAAGAGCGGTGAGGAAAAATGGCGATATCTGGACAGTTGGGGGGCGAGTTATTCCTCACCTGTTGTTCGCACAATACTGGGCAGGCAGGTATTGCTTGTCCTGGCCGGGGGAGAGAGTCGCCCTGCAACGGGCGGCTTGCTGGTAATTGACCCGGCGAGCGGCAAGCTCCACTTTCGCTTTCCATGGCGCGCGGACACATTCGAGTCGGTCAATGCGTCTGTGCCGATTGTGATTGGCGGGAAATACGTCTTTTTATCGGAGTGTTATGCGAAGGGCGGTGTTTTGCTTGAGTTTGATGAAACGCTCAAGGCTAAACCGCTCTGGAAGGAACGGATGTTTGGCATGCATTGGATGACTCCGCTGGAGCGTAACGGGTATATTTACGGCTTTGCCGGACGCAACAAGCCGGATGTGCAGTTTAAATGCCTGCGGGTTGCCGACGGCAAGATCCTCTGGCAGGATGACATGCGCTATGAGGCAGAGGTCAATGGACGGAAGATGACGCTCAGTTTTTTCCGCGGCAGCCTGTTGCAGGCCTCCGGTCGGATGTTCGCTCTCGGAGAGGATGGCGTCTTTGCCGAGCTTGAACTTGACCCGGCAGGGGTCAAGACCCTGCACCGCTCGCAGTTGTTTGTTGCCGAGCAGAGCTGGGCGCTGCCGGTCATTCACCGGGGACTGCTCTACATTGGCCAGCACTCGCGCGGATTTACCGACGGCTCCAAGCCGCGGCTGATCTGCTATGACTTCCGGGCACGGGAGTAGATTTCCTGCTGAAACCGGGGTGATCCTGCCATGGGGTTTGCGGCACCGTGACATTGCAGTCCCTTTAAAGGATGGATCCTGGCCTGTAGCTTTCCGCATCCGGATATGCCGTCTTTACGGCATCGATTGCGCTTAAGAAGGCATCAACCTGCACCTCTGCGGCACCGGCTTCGCTCTCCGCGGAACCGAGCAACTCGTCCAGCCGTTCACGTTTGATACCCAGCCGGTCGTCTTCAGCGAGCCGGGCGATGAGGTCATTCTCCCCTGCCTCCCCGGAGCGCAGCGCGCGCAGGCTCGCCACGGCATGTTCCTTGATGGCTTCATGTGCGGCTTCGCGCCCGGCCCCGGCCTTAACCGCTTCCATGAGGAAAGTGGTGGTGGTCAGGAATGGCAGGTAACGCTGATTTTCCCCGGCGATGACGTCCGGGTAGACTTCCATTTGCCCGAGGATGGTGAGGAATGTCTCAAACAACCCGTCGGCGGCAAAGAAAGTGTCGGGAAGCATGACACGGCGAACCACTGAGCATGAGACATCACCTTCGTTCCACTGGTCGCCGGAAAGACTGCCAGCCATTGTCAGGTAGCCTTTCAGTAATACATGAAACCCGTTCACCCTTTCACAGGAACGGGCATTCATCTTGTGCGGCATGGCGGAAGAACCCACCTGCCCCTCGGCGAAACCTTCACCGGCAAGCTCGTGTCCTGCCATGAGGCGCAGGGTCTTGCAGAAACTTGAGGGCGCTGCGGCCAGGGCAGTCAGTGAGGAGACAATGCGCAGGTCCATCGAGCGCGGGTAGATTTGACCGACATTATCCGCTGTCCTTGAGATCCCGAGATGCCTGATGATTCTTGATTCAAGCTCCGCGACTTTGGCAATATCCCCGTCAAACAGGGCGATCTGGTCAAGCTGGGTCCCGACGGCACCTTTCAGTCCGCGGGCCGGATAGCTTGCCATTATTCCCTCGAGGTTATCGAGGGCGTCCAGCAGTTCCTCGCCGAACATGGCAATGCGCTTGCCGAAGGTTGTTGTCTGGGCGGCAACGTTGTGGGTGCGTGCGGAGATGTAGAGTTGTTGCCATTGTTCTGCGCGTTTTGCCATGGCGGCCAGCGTGGCAGCGGCCTTGTCACGAATTACCGCAAGCGCGCGGTGAATCTGCAACTGCTCGACGTTCTCGGTGAGGTCACGACTGGTCATGCCCTTGTGGATATGTTCACACCCGGCCAATTCACAGAATTCCTCGATCCTTGCCTTGACGTCATGACGGGTGATTCGTTCACGCCGCATGATGGAGTCGATATCGACCTTATCTTTTACCTTTTCATAGGCGCTGATGTCCTGCTCCGGGATATCCAACCCCAGTTCCGCCTGCGCTTTCATTACCGCGATCCAAAACTCGCGTTCCAGAATCACTTTTCCTTCAGGTGACCAGACAGCTTGCATCGGGGCAGTGGCATAGCGTTCGGCGAGGACGTTAGGGATACTGGACATGTTTGGTGGGCTTGGCAGAGTGAGTTTGGCGCAAGCATTTGTGCATGCAAGCCCGGGAGTGGCGATGTTGCAGATTTTCCTGCGGATTCTACGGGGAGATCGGCTGGATTTTCAATCGAGGCTGATGCCGGTGCGCTGTGAAATATCGCGCAATTCCTCGACCACGGGCATGATCAGGGGAATGCCCTCTTTTGAGCGGATCGCTTCAGCTTCACGCTCGGGATCTCCAGGGACGAGAGGTCCCCCGGTGCCCGGTGCAGGTGCGCTTGCGCGCAGGGTGCGGATGTATTCATCTGTTTGTGCCTTGAATTCATCGGCATCAATAAAGGCATCGATGCGCATGGCCCCGAAGAAGTGGCCGATGCCTTTACCAACGCTGCGCTCCGGGATTTCCTGCCTCAGGGCGAAGGGTGGTGTAAATGGCCCCCAGTTTGCGCCGCTGAGCACGGCGCAGAGAAAATCCACCATGATTGCCAGTGCGTAGCCTTTATGGCCCCCCGTCTCGCGCCGGGATCCCAGCGGCAGGAGCGCGCCGCCCTCGATCATTGCCTCAGGGCTTGTGGTATTTTGCCCGTCACTGCCGATTGCCCATCCATCGGGAATGGCCTCATCTTTTCGTTTTGCGATCTCAATTTTTCCATAGGCTGCCGCACAGGTAGCAAGATCAATGACAATGGGGGGTTCCTCTTTACCGGGGAAGGCGATGGCGATCGGATTGGTTCCAAGCATCCGTTCAGCCCCCCAAAGCGGGGCGACAAGTTTTGTCGTGTTGGTCATCGACCAACCGATCAGGTCGGCTTCGAGAGCCTGCAGCACATAGTAGCCGGCGATCCCGTAGTGGTTGGTGTTGCAGACACTGACCCAGCCGCTGCCGACCTCGGTTGCCTTTGCCATGGCAATCCTGTTGGCCTTTGGTCCCACTACCAACCCGAGCCCGTTGTCACCATTGACTGTCGCCGTTGAGGGTGACTCGCGCACGATCTTCACCTCGGGGGTTGGGTTAATTCGTCCCTGCTCAAGCATGTCGAAGTAGGTGTGAAGGCGGGCAACCCCGTGTGAATCAATGCCGCGCAGGTCACTTGAAGCCAATACCTCGGCGGCAACCCGGGCATCTTCCTCAGGCACCCCGAAATGCATGAAAGTGCATCGTGAAAACTCAATGAGTTGCCCGACGGGATAGGTTACTGTTTTCACTTCAGGCATTGTTTTAACCTTCCTTACTTGCGGTTTTTTTTAAAGGAGTGAAAAGCCGGGAAATTTTCCCGCTGGTTGTACTTTCCCGGGCATCAGTTGGTAAGATCCTCACCGATTATCTTTCCGATGTTAAGTGCTGCGGTGGCCGCCGGGGAGGGAGCATTGCAGACGTTGAGGATGCGTCCGTTTCGCGAAAGAAAAAAATCGTCCACCATTGACCCGTCATGGCCAACGGCCTGGGCACGCACACCTGCGGGGGCAGGCACAAGGTGACCGGAGCTGATTTCCGGAACCAGTCGTGAGAGAGCCTTCACGAAGGCCCGCTTGCTTATCGAGCGCCACATCTCACCGACTCCCGTGCGCCAGTATTTTACTGCCAGCCTGAGAAACCCGGGATAGGTCAGTGACTCGATCAGCTCAGCGGGATTTATTTTCAGCTTGCTGTATCCTTCACGGGCAAAGGCGAGCACGGCGTTCGGGCCGCATTCGACACCACCGTCAATCATGCGGGTGAAGTGCACGCCCAGAAACGGGAAGTTCGGGTTGGGTACCGGGTAAATCAGGTTATTGACCAGGTTGTGTGCCGATTCCCGCAACCGGTAGTATTCTCCGCGGAAAGGAACGATTTTCAGCGGTGGCCTGTCGCCGCCCATGTTGGCGATACGGTCGGAGTAAAGCCCGGCACAGTTCACGAGTTGTGTCGCTGAAAAATCTTTTCCGCTTGAGGTCTGCACCGATACCGAGGTGCTGGCTGGCGTGATGCAATTGACTTTTTCACCGGTCAGGATTTGTCCTCCCGCCTGCTTGATTTTTTCCGCCAGGCGGCTGCATACCTGGCGGTAGTCGACAATTCCCGTCTCGGGCACGTGGATGGCCGCTATCCCTGCGGCATGGGGTTCCAGATCAGCGAGTTCATTACTGTCAATCAGGCGGCATTTCACGCCATTGGCCTTACCGCGTTTCAGGATGCGATGCATTGCCGGAAGCTCACCATCATCAAGGGCGACAATGACTTTGCCGCAGACATCGTAATCAATACCCTCCTTTGCGCAGAATCGTTCCATTGCGCGTTTCCCCAGGCGGCAGTTGATCGACTTGAGAGAACCGGGTTTGTAGTAGATGCCCGAGTGCAGAACGCCGGAGTTGTTGCCGGTTTGGTGGGCGGCGAGCCGGGCTTCCTTTTCCAGGATAGTTACTGAACATTTTGCCCGGCCACGGGTGAGGTGGTAGGCGGTGGCGAGTCCGACGATGCCTCCGCCAATGATAAGAGCATCGGCTTTCTCGATCATTGCGGGGCTTCCGGAGATCCGGTATAGGCCCGGTCGAGGTGGGTGTAACCGCCGTCGGGATACATCACCTGGCCGGTGGTGTGGGCGGAGCGCCCTGAAGCGAGGAAAACCACCAGGTCGGCAATTTCCCGTGCCTCGGTAAAGCGGTGGCCGAGAGGGATGGTTGACTTGATCCTGGCCTCGGCCATTGCCGGGTCGGGGGATTTGGCCAGCCATTTCGCGTAGAGCGGGGTCATCACCTCCGCAGGCACAACACAATTGACACGAATGCCGAATTTTGCGAGATCAAGCGCCCATTCCCGCGTCAGTGCATTCAGTCCCCCCTTGGATGCGGCATAGCCGGAGGTGCCTCCCTGGCCGGTGTCGGCTACTTTTGATCCAATGTTTATGATATTGCCCCGGGTGCTCTTGAGGTCACTGAGCAGGTGGTGGGCAAGGGCAAAGGGGTGGATGAGGTTTTTTTCCAGCGAGGCAATGAATTTCTCGGGACTGTCGTGGAGAGCGGTCCCGTCATTCACTCCGGCGTTGTTAACCAGGATGTCAACCTGGCCTACCTGATCATGAACGCTTTGGACTGCAGACTGGATTTCCCCGAGGCTGGTGAGTTCCACGTGGAAGGAGTGTCCGCACTTGAGCTCTTCAATGAGTTGTTGTGCCTCGTCCGGGTTGCGACCGAGGATTACCGGAATGGCACCTTCAGCGGCGAACGAGCGCACGATGGCCGCCCCGATACCCTTTGCCCCTCCGCTGACGAGCACAATCTTGTTTTGCAGGTGAAGATCCATGGTGCGGGGGCGGTGTAGGTGTTGCGGCAGTTAGCTCACGATTAAGGGTTATAGGCGACAACGTTTTGCCTGGAGCTTCCAAGCCCCTCAATGCCGAGTTCAACAACGTCACCGGGGCTGAGGTAACGCGGTGGATTCATGCCCATGCCAACTCCTGCCGGGGTACCGGTTGAGATGACATCACCGGGGAGCAGTGACATGAACTGGCTCAGGTAGCTGACAATGTGCGGGATGTTGAAGATGAGGTTTGAGGTGTTGCCGTCCTGCATTTTTTCACCGTTGAGGGTGAGCCACATTGCCAGGTTGTTGACATCGGTGATTTCCCCGGTTGTAGCCATGAAGGGTCCGAGGGGAGCAAAGCTGTCAGCGCTCTTGCCTTTTACCCATTGACCGCCGCGATCCTTCTGGAAGGAGCGCTCGCTGACATCGTTGTGCAAGACATAGCCGGCGATATGCTCAGCTGCCTGGGTTTCGGTGATATAGCTGGCGTGTTTACCGATAACCACGGCAATCTCGACTTCCCAGTCGGTTTGCTCACTGCCTCTCGGGATAATGACATTGTCATACGGGCCGCTCAGGGCGGAAGTCGCCTTGCTGAACAACACCGGTTCTTCCGGCAGGGGGGCATTGGTCTCGGCAGCATGATCCCTGAAGTTCAGGCCGATGCAGAGCAACTTGCTTGGACGGGCAACCGGTGACCCGAGGCGCACTCCAGGGTCGACCTCGGGAGCTTTTTCCGCGTTTTCCGCAGACCATTGCGCCAGTGCCTCAAGTCCCCCGGATTCAAAGAACATCTCGTCATAGTCCCGGGCGGCGGTTGAAGCATCAACCCGCCGCCCGTCATCAAGCAAGAGGCCTGGCTTCTCTTTCCCGGGTTCTCCAAAACGGATTAGTTTCATGGTTGAATTTGCTTGGTGTGTTATTTAAGCAGGGTGAATCCGCCATCAATGTCGAAGGCGGCGCCGGTGACAAAGGCAGCTTCCTCAGAGCAGATGTATGCGGCAAGTGCCGCGATTTCATCAGGTCTTGCCATGCGGCCGATTGGCTGGCTGGCTTCAAGCTTGGCAAACATCCCGGCTTCTTCCCCGGGATAATTCTCCTTGAGGTAGTTGTCGACAAACGGCGTGTGCACGCGGGCGGGACAAAGGCAGTTGCAGCGGATGCCCCGCTTGACATAATCGCGTGCTATCGAGAGGGTCATGCTGTAGACGGCACCCTTGCTGGTGGAGTAGGCAAAGCGGTCGGCAATCCCGAGTTTAGCCGCCACTGAGGCGAGATTAAGGATACAGCCATTGCCGCGTTCCAGCATCGCCGGCAGTGCAGCACGGCTGCAGAGGTAGGGACCGCGCACGTTGACCCGCATCACGCGATCGAAGTCTTCCGGGCAAGTCGTTACGATTTCACCGACATGGGCGATTCCAGCGTTGTTTACCAGGATGTCGGGGGATGGATCGTTCAACTGGCTGAAGGCTGCCGTTACAGATTGCTCATCAGCGATGTCGCATTCAATGAATTGCCCGCCGAGAGAGTCGGCAACACCCTGCCCGGCATCAGCATCACAGTCCAATACTGTCAGCTTGGCACCTTCGTCGGCAAAGCGGCGACAGATGGCCTCCCCGATCCCGGATGCACCACCGGTGATGATTGCCTTTTTATCCTGAAGCCGCAGAGACATTGGGCGCTCAGTGTAACCCCATGTCACTTGCTGCCAAGTCGCTATTGTGTGCGGAATCGGGTTGCAGCTTGTCCTGCCCCCGGGCGGAAATCATCCCCAGGCAATAGTGTTACCAGATCTTCGGCGCGCCCAGATGTAACAATCGCTATTTATTTAACGGATTGTTTTTATCAGTGTCCTAACAAGAAGTTGCAAGGGTTCCCTTGGTTTGGCTGTCAAAAAGGTTATTCGACTTCCCGCACCCGGTAGAACATGACTTTGCTGTCTTCGGGGAGGAAACTGTCGGTATAATCGGTCGATTCCACTTCGCCTTCCACTCCGTCGTCAAGTTCCTCCCAGATCAGGAGGTCGGTGGTTCGGTCCACCGCGTATACCCTGCCGGTCTGGGAGTTGAAAGAGATGGTAACTACCGGGCTTGCACCGCCGAAGTTGGCACTGATATCAGTAATCTGAAGTGGTACACCCCCTCCCGGTCCGGCATTGAAGAGTGCCCTGATCTGGGAAGCTGTGCCCGCGCGCCCGTAGATGCGCGCCTCGTCAATCAGCGCGTCGAGCCCGCCTGGTCCGCCGCCGCCACTGCCATGGCGCAGGCCAAAGAAGACCTCCGCGTCGTTGGCGGGCCAGGTGACGAACGTTGCGCTGTCATACGACCCGATTCCCTCGCCGTTGCGGTAGCCGCTAACGCGCACCTGTCCGCCGCCGATGTCCTCATAGGTGATTGCCATCATGATCGGTTCCCCGGCGACTGTCTCAGCAAATCCCGGGTTCCAGTCCTGGGTTCTCCGGAAGAAGCTGCTGCCGCTCATCCAGCGGTTGGATTGGCGCTCGGCAAAGATGATGCCGTCGAACTGGTCAGCGCTCACCTTGTCCAGGGTGATGACTGAGCCGGCCTTGACGACATTCTCAAGGCTCTGGAGGGTGAACCACGAGACCAGTGTCTTGTCGGCGATCACGGGTCCGCTGTAGTTGCCGGCGGTGTATGCCCAGCCGGTAGCGCTGGTGCCCCCGCCGTTCACGTCGAGCGCGCCATCAGCCACCACGGCGTTGCCCTGCAGGGCCAGGTCCGGGAAGTTACCAATCTTATCGACCAGTTCCTCACCGGGCTCAAAGGTCCATCGGCCGACCAGGTCCTGCTCGAAAGGCGGCGGTGGCGGATCGTCCGGGTCAGTGGGGTCACTGAATGGCTCAGCGAACTCCACACCGTCGTCAATTCCGTCACCATCAGTGTCAACAAGTATGGGGCTGGTGCCAGTGTCAGTCGCGCTGACGAAGGTG
>JAYGGE010000187.1:0-56978 GCA_046581505.1 Verrucomicrobiales bacterium
CCCCTACGTCGAGCTGATCGCGGAGCGCGGTCTCACGGGGGCCTGTGAGGCCAAGCCCGAGCTGAAGAGTGGGATCAACGTGATGGACGGCCAGGTCACTTGCCAAGCTGTGGCCGAATCCCACGGCATGGATTGGATCGATCCGGACAAGGTTCCCGGCCCGGATAGCTGATTTTCCTTTGCAGAACCTTTCTTCTGCGCACCCTGTGCTTTAGTGTGTGCATGCCAAAGCGTTACAAGATGGATCTGTTGCCGCCTCATTCCGGCGTAAGCCTCAAGAGCGGGTTGAGCCCGTTAACCACAGCCTGCCTGAGCGGTGTAGCAGCAACAACCTGGTTGCCCTCCCGGCACCGCAGGCACTGATTGCGCCGGCGAACCAATGCCAAGAACATTTAAAGCCACACTACAGGATATCGGCACGGGGATCATTAATCTGCTGTATCCGGCCAGCTGCTTTCATTGCAGCTCAGCAATAGATAAGCCCGGCCTGTGTTCGCAATGCCACGCCACACTGCAGCCGGTGCGCGCCCCGTTCTGCTCCTGTTGCGGCAGGCCTTGTGATGGCGAGATCAGCGGACCATTCAACTGTTCAAACTGCAGCGGTCGAAAGGTGGCCTTCGAGTTTGCAATTGCCGGTTACCTGGCAAGTGGCCCCGTTCGCAGCATGATCCATGACTTTAAGTATCACCGCCGAATCGCCATGCGCAATACTCTCGCAAAACTTGCCGAAGATGCCCTGGACGATCCCCGCATCGGGGGCGGCAAGGGCTGGTTAATGGTGCCGGTACCCCTCCACCGAAGGAGACAGCGTGAGCGCGGCTACAATCAGGCAACTGAAATAGCCACCGCAATTGCCAGGACCCGCAACCTGCCAATGTGTCAGGCACTGCACCGCAACAGATACACCTGCAGCCAGGCACAATTAATGCGCAGTAAACGCCTGAATAACCTGCGCGATGCCTTTGATTTACAATCTTCACGAGCAGTCAAAACTGCGGTAGCCGGCGCGCGGATACTGCTAATTGATGATATTTTTACCACCGGCGCCACCGCTGATGCCTGCGCGCAGGTGCTGCGTGCAAAGGGTGGAGCGGAGAAGGTGGTTGTAGCCACCGTGGCGCGGGGCTAGATTTCCTGTAAACGCAGCCTGATATATCCTCAATTTTTTAACGCGATGGCCATCTTTAAAAAACCCACCTTCCGCGGCAGCGGAGACAAGAAGCGCGACATGCCGGAAGGGCTTTGGCAAAAGTGTCCCGACTGCGGTGAAGTCATTCACGAACTCGAGCTGAAAAAGAACCTGCGCACCTGCCCCAACTGCAACCACCACTTCACCCTCACCGCACAGGAACGCATTGACTGCCTTGCAGATCCGGGAAGTTTCGAGGAACAGGACAGGACCTTAACAAGCATAGATGCCCTGGGGTTCAAGGCATACGCTGAAAAAATCAAGAGCTGCCGGGAAATTACCGGCCTGAATGAGGCGGTGGTCACCGGACGCATGCGTATTATTGGGCATTCAGCAATGCTGTGCGTGATGGATTTTCGATTCCTCGGTGCCAGCATGGGCTCAGCAGTCGGTGAAAAAATCACGCGTGCAATTGAAACCGCCACCAGTGAAAAATCAGCGGTCGTGATCGTTTCCGCATCAGGCGGCGCCAGGATGCACGAGGGTATCCTCAGCCTGATGCAGATGGCAAAGACAAGCGGCGCCCTGGCACTGCACGGACAGGCAAAACTGCCATTTATTTCCGTCCTCACCCACCCGACCACCGGCGGCGTCACGGCAAGCTTTGCAACGCTGGGAGACATTATCCTGGCTGAACCGGGCTGCATGATAGGCTTTGCCGGCCCGCGCGTGATCAAAGAAACAACCCATCAGGAACTGCCTGAAGGATTCCAGACTGCGGAATTCATGCACGAACACGGGTTGATCGATATGATCGTCGAACGCCGGGACCTGCGCGACCGTCTGGCCACCCTGCTCGGTTATCTTCTGCCCTGAAGAAAGGCTCCGCTGGTTTCACCCTCTCCAGGCTGCTATGGAATACTCCCAAGCCATTGACTGGCTCTACGGCCGTCAAGCCGCCGGCATCAAGCTCGGACTGGCAAACATTGAACGGTTGCTCAACGAACTTTCCCTGCCCGCCAAGGGCACGAAAATCGTCCATGTTGCCGGCACCAACGGCAAGGGGTCCGTCTGTGCCTTTGCCGAGTCGATATTGCGTGCCGCCGGGGAAAAAACCGGATTATATACCTCCCCGCATCTCGTTTCGTTTTGTGAGCGCATCAGGATTGAGGGTAATCCGGCTGCCAAATCCGATGTTGCCTCGGGTATCAGTTCCCTGCAAGAGCTGACCGCTGACTGGCGGCCACAACCGACATTCTTTGAAATAGCAACAGCACTGGCTCTGCAGATCTTCGACCATCATGACATCAGCACTGCGGTGATGGAAGTTGGGCTGGGAGGCCGGCTTGATTCCACTAATGTGCTGACACCCACAGTCTGTGCAATTACCCCGATCGGGCTGGATCATAGGCATATCCTGGGAGAAACCTGTGCCCAGATAGCACACGAGAAAGCCGGTATCCTTAAACCCGGCGTAGCCGCTGTCTGCGCACCACAGCCTGACGAAGCACGCAAGGTTCTCGAGCAGCGTGCACTGGAAGTGGGCACATCGTTGACCTTCATCAACAGGCCATGGACTGCAAGCCGCGTGTCACTGCCGGGTGAACACCAGAACTGGAACGCCGCGCTGGCAGTGGCGGCACTGCAGGCCGGCGGCTTCAAAATACCCGGTGATGCAATTCAGAAAGGACTGGCAGAGACAGCCTGGAGAGCGCGCTTTGAACGAATCGAAACCCCCGGGCAGGCAGACATTATTGTCGACGGGGCTCACAATGCAGGCGGTGCCCGCGCACTGGTACAAACCTGGCGTGACATCTACGGCGACACAAAACCGGTGATTATTTGCGCAGTTGCAGCCAATAAGGATATCGCGGCGATTATTGCCCCGCTGGCAGAAATCGCAGGGCATTTCATTTTCCCCGGGCTGCTCACCCTGCGCAACACCACAACCCCGGAGGATTTAAACCAATTAGTCCCATCGGGAATTGCCAGCCGCTGCACCCTAACGGTCCGTGAAGCACTGGAAAAAGCGAGGCTGGCCGGCAAACCGATCCTGGTGGCCGGTTCATTGTTTCTAGCCGGCGAAATCCTCTCATTGCTGGATAAAACCCCGGATCAATACGAACCGAGCGAACAATGAGCGATCTGCTTGCAGGAAAGATCGAGGCATAGGATCATGTAGCACATGAATTCACCGGAAATATGACGGCTTAACTTTCCTGTCACCAAACCCATTACGCGCATGCAACACGGACAACGCCGCCTGATCGCTGCCATCGCCGCTATATTTGTGACGATCGGCGGCATCTGGCTGATCCTCTTCACAACCGGCGCAATACCCCCGCCCGGGAAAAGCGCCGGGCTTTTCAGGATGAGCGACCGCATCGCTGACCTGCAGGTGGTCGAGACTCCCGGCGGGTTGCGCTACCGGTTCGGGGAAACCCACCTCACCCCGGGAGAATTCGCTGAGCAACTCAAAAGCCGGCGGCCTGAAGGCAGTCGCGGACGGGTCTACAGCCTCCTCAACATCACCGGAACAGCCGGGTTTTTCTGGATCGCCATCGGCCTGCTGGGACAGGTGCTTTTTACCGGCCGCATGATCATGCAATGGATCGCCAGCGAGAAACTCAAGCGCTCGGTAATCCCGAATGTATTCTGGTGGATGAGCCTTGGAGGAGCAACGATGTTAATCATCTACTTCATATGGCGCGTTGACATTGTCGGGATTATCGGTCAATCCGCCGGCTGGTTCATTTATATGCGCAACCTCTGGTTCATCTACAGCTCTCCCGTTGATCACAACTCATGATCTACCTCGATAATAACGCCACCACCCGCGTGCATGTGGAAGTAGCTGAAGCCATGGCCCCGTATCTGGGGGAGGAATACGGCAACCCCTCAACAGGTTACCCCCTTGGTAAACGCAGCAAGGAGGCAGTTGATCACGCCCGTGGACAGGTCGCAGCAATGATCGACGCGAAACCCGGGGAAATCGTTTTCACTTCGTGCGGCACTGAATCGGATAACACCGCAATCGCCTCGGCTCTCGCTGCACAACCCGGCAAGCGGCACCTGGTCACCAGCAGTGTCGAACATTCGGCAATCATTCTCTTTGCCAAGGCGCTCGCGCCTGACCTGGAAGTCACCGAGCTGCCAGTTCCGGCAAATGGACGAATCAATCCGGACGAACTGGGTGCCGCCATCCGTCCGGACACTGCCCTTGTCACCCTGATGTGGGCAAACAACGAAACGGGCATCTGCCAGCCGGTGCTTGAGGCTGCGGCGATAGCCCGCGAGGCTGGTGTGTTTTTCCACACTGATGCAGTGAATGCCGCGGGAAAAATTCCAATCTCCGTGGCCGGCGGGGATATCAATATGCTCTCTCTTTCCGGCCATAAATTCCATGCCCCAAAGGGCGTTGGTGCTCTCTACCTGCGCAGTGGCACCCCCTATAAAGCGCTGTTGACCGGCGGCGATCAAGAGGACGGACGCCGGGGCGGAACCGAGGCCGTGCCACAAATCGTCGCCCTCGGCAAGGCCTCCGAACTGGCCAGAGAACGCCTCGAGAACAGCGGTGGCGAAAAGCTTACAGAACTGCGCGACCTCCTTGAAGAGCGACTGTTTGATGCAATTGAGGGGATTCATCGCAACGGCGCAGCCGAATACAGGTTGCCAAACACTGCACACTTGAGCATTGATGACGTCCCTGCCGGTGACCTTTTGATCCTCACCGGCGAGAAGGGACTCTGTATCTCCAGCGGATCGGCCTGCAGCACGGGAAAGCGCGACCCCTCACGCATCATGAAAGCCATGGGTCACAGCGATGAACGTGCCCTGTCGAGCATCCGGCTCTCGGTATCATCAATGAATACCATTGAAGAAATCATGATAGCCGCCGACATCATCATCGCAGCTGTCACAAAGATCCGCTCATTGCGGCCGCAAACCAACGGCCCGGTGATTGTCGCGCAGTAGTCCAACAGCTCTTGGCAGGCGGCATACCCCTCATATTTCCACCCGGTCAAACCCGGCATCACGAGCCACATTGGTTACCAGTCTCGATAAGTTCCCGACAAGTTGACGATGGCGGATCTCGAGAAAACCCCACCACATCAGGTAAATCGCCCCAAGCCAAATGAAGCGATGACCGGCGCCCCAGGTGAAAGCGGCAAGCACAAGCGCCATAAGGACATTTAAACCGAGGTTCAACACAGTCGCCTTCGAGGTGAGACGCGCACGGGTAAGGCATTTATCCTCACCATGATATTCGGTGACAGTGGTAAGTTGAACCCGCCACAAAAGGTCACGCTCCACTTCAAGATCCCAATCCCTCCAGCCGTTATCAAGAGTAAAGGGCAAGCCAAAATGCTGCAGGGCGGCGGTGGTATTCTCCAGCAGGAGATCGCGGCCAAGTCCTTTCTCGCTCCAGATTTGCAAGCGGCCAACCCGCTTCCACAGAACCAGTTTCGGTATTCGGAAGAAATGACCAAGACGCAACGGCCCGCGGGGCGCCCTGCCCCCGCCAATTGCGCCCGAACTGCGTGCCGCACCGCGCAAAACCGGCTGGATAAGGTAGAGCAACATCAGCAATAATTTCGATCTCACCCCGGTATAACGCGGTTCTATCCTGCTGGTGCACGCCTGCTTTAGGGCAAAAGAAAATGTGCAGCAGCCCATTAGCAGGGCAACCGGCAGCAGGGGAACAAGAAAAATCCCCGCCAGGCCTGCTAAAACAGTCGCCATTACCCACTGGATACCTGTGGCGATCCGGGAAAAATCAGATTCCGCCGGCACGTAAACCGCCTGAAAAGCCGCATATCCGAATACTCCACGGTAGATTCTTGAAGCCAGGCCGAGCCCCCCGCGATTGCCGGAATAAACGATGCCCTCCCAGCGCGCGCCACCCATCAGCCCGAAGCGTTCCGGATGCTGACCAATCAGGATTGCCTCCGCCCTGCCGTAACCGATCTGCTGCCGGAAATACGCCCTGACACTGACCCTTCGATGGTGCCATACCATTGCCGCAGGCGAAAACCCGATGACAACTCCAGCGTCCTGCAGCCGCCAACAAAAATCCACGTCATCGCCGGCAGTCACGTACTCGGGTAAAAAACCCCCAATCCGCTCAAAAACCTCACGTTTCACGGCAAGGTTGCATCCGGGCAGGTGCTCGGCAACACGGTCGTCAAGCAGCACATGGGCTGGAATGCCCGGTGCTGCAGCAACACAGGCCTCGGTACGATTTCTCGGCAACGGGGAAATATTCGGCCCGCCAACCGCACCGAACCCGGCACTCTCGAATGCCAATGCCAGGTAATGCAGCCAGTCCTCATCCACCACGCAATCATCATCGGTATAGGCAAGGATGTCCCCCCCTGCCGCCGCGGCTCCGCGGTTACGCGCCACGCCTAGCCCGGCATGCTCCTGGTGGATATAGCGTGCCCCGGCGGTTTCCGCGACAATGCCAGCCACATGGTCAGTGCTACCATCATCAACCACAATAACCTCAAAATCCGGATAGCGAAGTTTGGCGACCGACTTCAGGCAGTCACGCAACGTGGCACTGCCGTTGTAACTGCAAATGATGACTGAAATCTTAGGTGTCCGGGAAAGCCTGGCTGCATCAGCCACGCTTTTCATTGCCTTGAAGCGCGATTTGAGCAGATCATATGCGGGCTTCTGCTCACGTTGCCTTGTCACCACGCCAAACTCCCACCCCTTGACATCCACTCCACCGCGATGCCACTCGTCAGTAAACGAAAAAACCACGACCCCGGCAACACCTCCGTGGAAACAGGCATCAACACCGGATGCGATCACGCGGGCCTGATCACCCATCCCCAGTGCCAGTGAATCAGCTCCAAACTCGGATACCACCAGGGGCTTGTCCCCTGCAATATTCTGCAAACGCGCAACATATCTCGAGAGATCCTCCTTATTTTCCAGGTAAATATTATAGGAAATGAAGTCGGCGTTGTCAGGATTCAGGTATTCCGTGGAGGGATAATTGGCATAGGCAAATAAAGCCTGCGGGTCCTCGATCCGACCGGCGTCAATCAACTCCTCAAGCAGAACCTTCACCCTGCGCGGTCCCAGCCAGCGAACAATCGTGGCGCTTATTTCGTTGCCGACAAAATAGCCCAGCAGGGCAGGGTACCTCCTGTGGGAAATCACGGCCTTGCGCAGTTTTTCCACGCATGAATCCCAAAGACCGTCCTGATGGACAAAATCCACATGATCCGGCCATGGAACGCCCGCGAGCACCCTGAGACCATGACCGGCACAAACATCAAGGAACCCCCCAGGGGGCGACTCGTAGAGCCGAATGGTATTTGCGCCCGTCGCAACAATACTGGCAAGGTCAGCATCCAGCTCAGCACCATATTTCAGCCCAAATCCCTCCCTCCCGGGGGCAAAGGGTCCATAAGTAACCCCCTTGATGTAAAACTTTTCCTCACCGGCCCGGAAAAATTTGCCGGCAGTACGCAGCCGCAAACTTTCTGCAGCGGGGGAAACCGGATCACTCATTGTTCAACTTTCCTAAATGCAGGCCAGTCAGACCCTTCTGCAGGCCCCTTGCTGCCGGCAGGAATCAAGCGCAGGTGACGAAGATCAATGAGAGCCCCCACCTTGACCGGCCCATCACTGCTTGCCACCAGCGTTCGGCTGCCGGCCGGCAACTTCATGCGGCCAACCCGGCCCCAGCGGTAAATGTCCCAGCTGCGTGTTCCGGGAACCGCTGCCGCAATGCTCTGACCTGCTGCCGTGAAGCGGATGCCCCCGCCAACGCGCTCAGTGTTCAAAGCCCAGTCTGCCCAGAGATCATATTCCCCGGCGCGATCAAGGTGAAAGACCCACTCGGCACGATCCTGCTCGTGGCCCCAGTAGCCAATATTGCGGTATTTCTGCTCGAACACAATGCTTGGCCCGTAGAGTGCGGCTGCAGTGGCGGGAAGAATGAGACTGCCGTCTCCGGACTGCTTGATGAGCCTGGGTTCATTGTTGGCAAACTTCTTATGCCGTGCCCCCGCAGTGCGGAGATAAGCCAGCAAATGACCCATATTCGCGATGCTGATGGCCTCTTCCAGGCCCTCGGGCATCAGCGAGCGGCCGGTGGACTTCAGCGATATTAACTCGGACCGGGGAATCCTGGTACGGGAGCCATCGACCCCGATCAGAATAATCGCGGAACTGGTCTCCTCTCCCAGGGATCCCGCATAGCTGCGCCCTTCCCCTGTCTTGGCAATGAACATCATCCAATTCTCCTGAATGGCCCGGTTGGGGTCCAGAATGCCGGTAAGGTAAGTTTGGCCATCACGGTTGCCCAGGGCGGCAAGATCGGGCCCCACCACCCTGCCCACTCCGTCAAGGCGGTGGCAGGAAGCGCAGTAGGCGGAAAACAGGGTACGGCCCTTTTCCCGGTCACCCGGGCCGGAAAGTGAAGGGGTATATTTCTTGATGAGGGCAACGCGATCCGGATGACTGGCTTTGCCGAGATATTTGACCGCCAGCTTTCGTATTTTTGCATCGTCATGCTGAAGGAGAAGTTGTCGGCGGGAAAGATCCAGTGAGGCCAATAACTCGGGATTCCCGGGCAAATTGGTGAGCAGGGATCCGGTTAATTCGCGGCGCGATAGCATGGTATCAATAATGCTTGAGCGCAGGGCAGGACTGTAACCGGGCCAACCTTCAAGGAGTTGCAGGATCATGGAACCATCGCCGCTTTTCAAGACAGGCTGCAGCGCGGCAACCTGCAGTTCAATCGGGGAGGAGACCTGCAGAAGGGACATATATCGGCGCATGTCAGCCTTAGAATTCTCCGCGGCCTGTGCCAGGAGCTGAATTGCCGCAAGGCGCCTGGCGGGCAATTCCCCGTTGTTGCTGATGATGCCGCGTGCGGCAACCAGCATGGGAGCCAATTGATGATGCAGGCTCTCGTCGTTGTTGAAGGCGGCAAGGAGACGGGCTGCGGCACTTAGTTTCCAGGATTCATATTCTTTGCCTGCTTGGGGCTTCACGGTGATCCTCGCCAGGATCAACGGCAGGAATTCCCGGGTATCCTCACCCAGCATGCTTATCAATTCCCCGGTGAGGGCTGAGCTGGCGGGGGTGCGTTCTGCTGCCATTACGGATAAGAGAACTTCATCAGCAACATGGGCGGCAGAGGTGAGCGCCGCAGCGCGCAGGTAGGGTTGCGCAGCACGCTGAACCAGAAACTCTCCCAGGGCCCGGCCGGCCTCTGGGCTCTTCCAAAGGCCGAGGGCATAGGCAGCTTCTCTTTGCACATGAACATCTTCATCCTCAAGCAGGGCAATGGTTCTTTGCCCCAGCGTGCTGTCGGCAGCCAACAGGAAAGCCCCCGCACGCAGGGCATTGCGCCTCACCCCGCGGTGGCGGTCATCGAGACCGGCCCGGACATCAGCAGCGGAAAGCGCGTCCAGGTTGCCAAGAACACTCAGGGCCTGGGCACGGGCAGCAGCGTGAGCGCTGCGGCGAAGGATATCCCGGAGGGGCTTGAGCGCCGCTTGCCTGGCGTCATCGGCAAGCCAGGTAAGCATCATGTGCACGGTGTCACGCAGCCATCCATTGGGGCTGTCAAGAGCCTTGGCCAGTGCCGCCGGCTGCAATGAAGCAAGATTCATGGGCCTTTGGACAGGGGCATTGCCCGGGAGAATCCTGTAGATGCGCCCGAGGTCATGCCCGGCACGAAGACGATCCTCTGCAATCAACTGGCGCTCCAGGGTGTCATCGATCCATTTCGGGTGCTCGATGACAAGCCGGTACATGTCGGCAACATACATCCCGCCATCGGGTCCGGTGCGGATGGCGGTGGGACGAAACCACGAGTCCGCACTGCGCAGGAATTCACTCCGCGCCTCATCGGCGGCACGTGAAGTCTGCATGAGGACTCCGTTCCACCGGATCACTTCACGATGAATGCAGTTGTGGACAGGGCAGGAGAAATACACTGAGGGCTCAACGAGTTCATTGAAGAGAATGTCACGATAGAAGGTGTAAGCGCATCCGGAGGTGAGTTTCCCCGGGGCGCCCGCCAGCGGGCGCTCATAGCCGCTCCAATGACTGAGAACGTGACTGGCTGCATAAAGATCCAGGGTGCCAAAGAGAGGATGCCTGGCTGGCGGTTGCTTTACCTTCGGATTGCGGCGGATGTAATGATCCTCCAGGGCAATATGCCATGCCCCTGAATTATTGCCGGCAACCCAGTTCCCCCAGTCGTCACGACTGCGCCCGTGCTGGGTAATGCCGGTGGCCGGTTCGAGTTCACCCGTGTCGGGCCGGATACGCAGATCGAAGCCGCCCAGGTCCAGGGTCTTGCCGGTGCTGGTCGAACGAATGGTGCCGCCACTGTCCCCGTTGGCAACATAGAGCCACCCGTCAAGCCCCCATGCCAGGCCGTTGCCCCGGTGCTGCTCGTTGCCCTGGCCGAAACCCTCATAGAGAATTCTTTTTTCATCCGCACTGCCGTCGTCATCGGTATCACGCATGAACCAGATGTGAGGCGGAGCAACTACCAGCACCCCATCACGCCATGGCAATACCGTGTTGGCGGTTTCCAGTCCCGTGGCGAAGAGGGAACGTTCATCATAGCGGCCATCGCCGTCGGTGTCGCTCAGGACCGCGATGCGGGAGCCCGCCTTGCCCTTGTTGTCAACGCCCATGGGATAATCGGCCATTTCCGCCACCCACATGCGCCCATCCGGCCCCCATGCAATATCCACCGGGTCCATCACCAGCGGTTCAGCTGCCACAAGCTCAACACGAAACCCTTTCCGAGGCTGCATCACCCGCAGCGAGTCTTGCGCTTTCATTGGATTGCCGGCACCTGAACCGGTCATTTTCAGCAGGTCACTGAAGGTCCGCTTGAAAATCTGTGACTGTCTGCGCCCACTATCCTCGTTCTGCCAGAAAACCCGCCCGTGCGCAATCCATGCGCCGTTGTTGCTGCCGTCCTTGCGGACAAAGGGCGGAATCTGCAGCTCTTCACCGAAGGATTTGCGCTGACCGCCAAAATGCTTCACCCAGCCGGCCTTCCTGGATTCAAAGCGATAAATCAACTGCTGGTCATGGGTGGAAACAATAATGTCCAGATCACCATCACCATCGAGGTCGACAAAGCGCGTTGCCGCGTCCCGGGGACGCACCCCATCAGGCACCTCAACAGGCCAGCGCGACCATTTGCCGGCCCCGAACCCGAAAATCGAGGTGGCCGTTACGGATTCCGGATGCCCGTCACCATCAATATCAAGCAATCGCCCGGGCACCGGCGGTGCAGTGCCGAAAACAGCACCGGCAACACTCTCGCCCCGGTCATGCACCTCAAACACGCCATCACCGTCAGCATCAAAAAGGCGCACGCCGTCCCGCAGCGACCTGCCGCCCAGGACATTCTTCTCCAGGCACGCAATGACCTCCGGGAAAGTCATGAACTTGATCTTCCTGCCGTGGTTCTTTACCGCGTAATCAACCAGGTCAACAACCTGATCGTTGCCGATCCACCCGTAGGGATGGAAAACAAAGGTAAACAGGCCCTGCATTTCCACCACGCGATCAAGGGCAGCCTTGAGATCCGCGATGGTCTCCGGATTCTTCACACCGTGACGATCCTGGGCTTCCCAGTCTGAGGGAACAACCGATGGGAACTCCCAGCAATTGCCGCCGATCACATACGGGTATGGATAGTCCTCTATGTAATTGACGAAGCCGCGCAGCTTGGGGATATATTTCTCAAGACGATTCCCCGTCGTGCTCAGCAGGGTGAATACCGAGGAATCACCCTTGAGAAAATTGCCCACCGGCGTGGGCCTGGTAAAGATCTCGGTGAAAAATCGCGGGCTGAGTGAATTCTGCGAATCACAGCACGGCATGCGGAAGACACTGGGAAGGGTATTGGGAATGCCGGCGAGCAGATCAATGCAGTTGTGCACTGTTGCCCGGGCATCGGCAATCGATCCACCCGCCCCGAGCAACGGGCACGGGTGGGCAATGGTGTGCACCTCGATACTCAATCCCTCGGCCAGCCATTTCTGCAGGCGCATGTCCTGCGGATCAATCTGGCAGGTGAAGATACTGACCGGTGCGCGGCCGTCGATTGCCTTCAACCGGTCAATTATCGGCCGCAGGAAGCTCTCATAACGCGCGCTCTCACGCATGTCATCAATTGACAGGATCGCAACCGCCTCAACCCCCTCCTCGCCGATCCACCGCGGGGTGGTTAACTTGGCAAACCCGGGCCCGACATAATACGGGTCCGGAGATGGCGCATCAAGGTAGGCAAGCCGGTTGCCCTGGGCATTGGCACCCGCGGAGGAAGCCAGCAAAAACAGAAGAGTCAAGCGCATATCCAAAGGAAAGTTTCAAGGCCAAGGAACATCTGCCTCACTGCAGCCAGGGCGGCAACCCCTGGTCGTCAACCGGCCAGTAGGGTCGCTTTGCCAAGCCAAGAAGCGCATCAATATCGCCATACTTCGCCCCTCCCGGCAAAAAATCCGGATGCCGGATATCCATCACCTTGATAAACTTGAACCCCGCGGTTTCAATGACAACACGAGCGAGAGCCTCCCCGGCGGCATAATGGGCGGCAGCAGCCCAGTGGCCGGCCCCCTTCAGCCCGATCAGGTCAATCTTCTCGGCACCGTGCCTGTCTGCGCGGACAAGGCTGATTAGGCTTAAGACATCATGCAGCCGTTGCACAAAAAGTGACCGGTTGTAGCCAAAGGTGTAGGCTGCCGACTGGCGCGTGTTCTTCACCCGGCGTGTTTGGCTTAAAATCTTGCCATCGGCAAGGAACTCGCCCTGCATAAAGAGGTCGACTCCACACACCGCGCTGCCTGCAGCAAGCAGTTTCTTTACCTCCGCACGCGGTTCATCCCCGTTAAACAGTCCGGATTTGCCGTCTTCATGCAGCCAAATGACCGCGCGCCTGTCCCAGCCGCCTTTCGGGTAGAGGAAAACCGCCGGCAACTGCTCGCCATACGTGGTGTTGTTCAGCAGCCCGGCCATGATCAGGTAACCGTCGTGCTCGTCCTTTGTCACCAGGTCCCACTCCACCTTGCCGGCATTCTCAAGGCTGGCATCCAGGACAACTTCCCATCCGCGTCGTGCAATCTCAGGATTGGCTGCCACCTTCTTTGCCGAATCAGCGTTCAGGGCAGCTAGTAACCTGCGTTCAAACTGCTCGCCGCCAACAGGCTTGGGGTGCTTGGCATTCCAGACCGTCAGCTGCTCTTCTTTGAGCCTCTTATGGGGCCGCTCCTGCTCAGGATTCTTCACCCCAATACCGAGGTGTCTATTGAACCAGCGATACATCGCCTGCCTCGATGGCAGGTTGTAATTGTGCCCAAACTCAGTGCGGTTGTGCAGCATCAGGTTGTCCGGTGCCCCCAAAGCCGCGTAAAGTTTCCTGAGCTCCGGGAAGCCCTTGTGAACAAGCTCCAGTGTCCAGTCATCAGCGGCAGTGACACACAGCGGCTTCGGAGCAAACAGGGCAGCGAAGGCAACATTGCCCTCCTCAACGCGCATCAGGCTGGCGTTCTCGCAAGTGCAACCGCCCTGCATCGCGGTGGAAACCATCACCGCCGGAACCGACACCTTGACCCGGGGATCCAGGGCGGATACCACGAAAGTCTGCGTGCCCCCGCCGCTTGCGCCGGTGACCGCAATGCGCTCCGGGTCAACATCGGGCAGCCCCTGCATGAAGTCGATCGCGCGGATTGAGTTCCAGGACTGCAGCATCATGATGCTCTGGAGTTGTGACTCGGCCTGCGGGCTGTAGAGCCCCCAGTCCTCCGGTGAAATCATCCCGGGACGCTGCTCGGCAAACCGGTGCCCGAGTTGATAGGAAATCTGGTCGTTGTCGCAGTAGCCGATCATGTCATACTGGAAGACAGTGCAACCAAGCCGGGCAAGGCCGACACAGCGTGCCTGGATCGGGTTGCGGCCGGTCTCGAGATGTTCCTCGGCACCCTGCTCAATCTGTTTTTTTATATTTGCCTCCCCCGCGTCATGGAAACGACCATCCTTCCAGTGTCCGTGCGGACACAGGATACCCGGTCGTTTTGTGGCCCCTGCGCCTGACGGGCGGTAGAGATTGCCGGTAAGGTAAAATCCCGGGAGGCTCTCGAAATAGACCTTCTCAACGCTGAACCCATCGCCTTCAATCCTGCCGTGGATGACAGCATTGAGTGGCGTGCGATCCGGTTCCGGATAAAGGCCGGTTGCAACTTTCAAATGATGGCGAATCTGCCTCGAGCGTGCGGCCCAGTCTTCCCCTGATGCCGGCGGCCTGAAGGGAAAATAGCCGTTGAGATCCTTGAGTGGCGCAAGCCGCCGGTCAACGGGTAGCTTGCCTTCGGGCAGTGCCCGGGGTGCTGCCCCGGCAGCCGTCAGTAAAAAAGCAAGCGTTAAAATAATGGTGCCCGGGTTCATGGTTCTGTTCTGGTAACCGTTATCCTAACCGGTTATCTGGCCTTCGGCCCATAGCGCAATTGCGCAATCTTTTCCCCCTTGTGAAAAACATCAATGGCAAGGCCGTCCAGTTTCTGGGTGTCCCTGGTCACAATAATCCTGGTGCTTTTTTTGTTACTGCCGCCCTTGTTCTTGCCGCCCGTTTTTTTACGCTCGACCTTTTCCACCTGCTGCAGGGCAACACGCTCAGTATTAAAGGAAATCCTGGTGGCGTTGGCAAAATCAGCAATGCGTTTGCTTCCCGTGACAAACCGCGAACTCTCCTTGCGCCTGTTGCCGACACGATTCTCCGAGGTAACCCAGACTTTGTATTTGAACTCTACGTCGGACAAATCCTTGAAGCTGCGGTTACCGACATCAACCTTGTAGATCCACCCCTCCTTCGTGGTGTTGCCCTTCTTATTGCGATCAATGCGGTTTTTTGCGATGCTGAAATCAAGTTGCAGGTCCCCGGCCGCAGGTAGCACAGCGGGTAAAAACAAAACAACGGCGAGGACAACATATCTCATCAGCCCATTATGACATCAGCAGGGGGCAACCTTCAAGAACCCTTAGGGGAATGCTCAGCACGGCTTTTGCTATCAAAACTTGCTGCGTGGTGACAATTGCCAACACCCGCAGTGATGGGAATCAGGAAAGCATGTTTCTTTAATTACCATATTTATTTTGTATTACTTGAATTTTTAGGAATTCTGGATGATATTTTGAGCCGTAAATTTCTGGATTCGCTATGGCAAAAATCCGTCGCAAAAGCACCGTAAAGCGTAGCGCCACCAAGCGTGGCGCCGTAAAGCGGGCCACCGTAAAGCGGGCCACCGCCAAGCGGGCCGCCGCCAAGTCACGCAAATTGTTGCGGCCAGCTAAAAATCGCCGCCGGTGGGGGCTTACTGCACTCAAGCTCGGATGCGCCGCTGTGCTGGTCGCGGCCATTGGCCTGACACTGGTGCTGTTGGTGTATTCCCGGCTCGCAGAAAATTATGACCTGGTAAAGCTCGGGCGCATGCCGGCCCGCTCAATCGTTTACGATCGCAACGGCGAGCAAATCGGGCTGCTGCACGGCTCAAACCGCATTGCCATCACCCTCGATGATATCCCGCAAAGCTTTATTGATGCCCTGCTTGCCCGCGAGGACGCACGCTTTTACGGCCACGGGGGCGTCGACCCAATCGGCGTGTTGCGCGCTGTATACCGCAATGTCGTCAAGCGCAAAACCGAAGGCGCAAGCACCATCACCATGCAACTGGCACGCAACAGCTTTGATGAGTTGATGTCCCAGAAAACGCTGCACCGCAAGCTGGTTGAGGTAATGCTGGCCCGGCGTATCGAGAAAGCCCATACCAAGGAGGAGATCCTTGAGTTCTACGTCAACCGGATTTTCTTTGGCTCCGGCATCTACGGCATTGAACTGGCCAGCCAATCCTACTTTGGCAAACCGGCAAAAAAGATGTCGCTCTCCGAATCCGCAATGCTGGCGGGCATCATTCGCGGCCCGAACCGCTTTTCTCCCTTCCGGCATTACAAGGCTGCTGCCGCGCAACGCGATGTGGTTCTCAAGAGCCTGCTTTCCCGCGCAATAATAAGCCGGCAGCAACACGATCGCGCAAAGGCAGAGACTGTCGTTGTGCTTACGCGGCAGCCAACGCAAAGCAAGCGGGAAAACAGCTACGCACTCGACGCCGTACGGCACGATCTGCAGAATGCGCTGTCCGAATCCGATGCCGAAGACGGTGGATTGAAAATCCACACCAGCATCGACCTGCGCCTGCAGCGTTCTGCCGAGGCCGCCCTTGAGCGCGGCCTCGCCGCAGTTGAAAGACAGGCGGCTTACCCTCACTCCACGCGCTCAGACTTTCAGGGCAAGGGGGCGCAGGGTGACCCTGGATACCTTCAGGGGGCAATCGTGTTACTGGACAACTCAACAGGTGGAACGCTGGCAATAGTCGGGGGACGGGACATCCGCCATTCACAATTCAACCGTGCCACTGCGGCGCGACGCCAGGTGGGTTCGGCCTTCAAGCCCTTCGTCTACGTGGCCGCCTTCGAAAACGGCATGATGCCCGGCGCCCTGATTGATGACGGGCCGCTGCGCACCGGAGAAATTGCAGGCGCACCGGCCCACTGGAAACCAAACAACGCGGATGGCAAGTCACTCGGCCTGCAGGGTGCTGATTTCGGCCTGATTAGATCGCGCAATACCATGGCCGTGCGCGTTGGCAACCGTGCTGGAATCCGGCACGTCTGCAAACTGGCAAATCGCGCCGGAATTACCATCCCGGAAAACACGGAGAATGCGCAACTCTTCCTTGGCAATCTTGACTGTGACCTGAAATCCCTGACCAGTGCCTACACGATATTCCCCAACGCCGGTGCACGCGTTCCCGCATTTACAATACAGAGTATCGTCAATGCCCGCGGGGAAACATTTTACCGGGCAGCCGCCCAGAGTTATCCAGCCGCCCCCGCCGGCGCGTGTGCCCTGACTGCTGAAATCCTGCAGGGTGTCCTGGCACCGGGCGGCACCGGCGCCAGGGCTCGCTCACTCGGCTACCGCAAACCCGCAGGAGGTAAAACCGGAACCACCAACGATTTCAAGGATGCGTGGTTCCTTGGCTTCACTGACAAGGTCACCTGCGGGGTATGGGCCGGGCTTGACCGCCCGGAAACGATCATGCCCGGTGCCTACGGCAGCAGTGTCGCGCTGCCGATCTGGACCGACATCATGCGCGCCTGTGAGCAATTCGGATATCCGGCAAGCACACTGCGCCCGAGAATTCCCATGATCAACATCAGGCTCTGCCGCAGCAGCGGACGCATCGCTGAGTCAGGTTGCAAAAGGGCAGGCACCGCCTACAGCGCAAGTATCCCCCGCGAACTTGCCCCCAAACACAGCTGTCAGGATCACGGCGGTAAAACCGCATCCGCGGTCAACACTCCCCCGGTTTTGCGCCTGAAGACCCGGCAGAGAATCCTCCAGGACCGGCGCTAACCCGACCGCTCACTCAGCCCCGGGAGGATCCGCAGGAACATTATCACGCACTGCTGCCGCCATGATCGCCTCAGCGGCCGCCGCGACATCATCAGCACGCATCAGTGACTCGCCGACAAGCACCGCATCAACACCCCACCCCGAAACACGCGCGGCGTCCCCGGCAGTCCTGATGCCGCTCTCACTGACCAGGGTGATATCCTTGGGAACATCCTCACTGACAAGCTCGGTATTCTTCAGGTCCACCTCAAAAGTCTTCAAGTTGCGGTTATTAATGCCAATGATCTTGGCCTCAGTCTCCAGTGCACGCTCAAGTTCAGCAAGATCATGCACCTCCATCAACACTTCAAGCTGGCAGGATTGCGCACATGCCAGTAAATCCAGTAATTCCTCCTGCCGGAGTGCCGCCACAATAAGCAGGATTGCATCAGCCCCCGCAACGCAAGCTTCATAAACCTGCGCCCTGTGGACAATGAAATCCTTGCGTAAAACCGGCAGGGTAACCTCCGCCCGTATCCGGGACAGGTATTCAAGGCGCCCCTGGAAATATTTTTCGTCGGTCAATACCGAAATGGCACTCACCCCGGCCGCTGCATATTTCCTGGCCTGTGCCAGGGGATCAAAATCCTCGGATATCGTGCCCGCCGAGGGTGAGGCCTTTTTTACCTCGGCAATCAGCCCGAGGCGTTGCGGACCGACGTCAAGGGCTACCGCCAGCGAACGAAAATCATTCCGCTCCAGGGCCGCATAGCGCAATTTCTCCTCCCGCAGGATGAGCGGTTCAATCTCGCGGCGCTTGTGGTCGATAATTTCGGCAAGTCTGTCAGCCATGATGGACGGTGAGATTAAACCGTCAGCGGTAATGTTCAAGCCGGGGGCAGCACCATTGCGCCAGCCCCCGGCAAGATTCCCTTTTATTTTCTCTCGCCCAGCACCGAGTTTCTGCCAAAATCACAATATGCCAGCCAGTCGCACAACACGCCGCCATTTCCTGAAAACCGCCCCGGCAGCGCCTTTGGTAATTCCCGGCCTGCTCTCCGGCGCATCACCAAACAGCAAATTGAACCACGCCGTTGTCGGCTGTGATGGCCAGGGATGGAGCGACCTGAGCAATATTGCCTCCCACCCGCAACTGCACGTTGCCGCCATTTGTGACGTCGACACGGCACGCATGGGTAAAGCCGCGGCAAAATTCCCGCATGCGCGCAAGTATCAGGACTGGCGCGCAATGCTGGAGCAGGAAGGGGACAAGATTGATGCCGTGCAGGTCTCGATCCCCGACCACATGCATGCCCCGGTGGCTATTGCAGCCATGCAGCGCGGCAAGCATGTTTATTGTGAGAAACCACTTGCCCATGAAGTCGCGGGTGCACGCGCTATGGCGATGGCCGCCGCGAAAGCGGGCGTGGTAACCCAGATGGGCAACCAGATCCAGTCGAGTATTGAATACCGCTCCGCAGTCATTCTCATCCAGCAGGGGGTGATCGGTAAAATCAAGGAAGTGCACGCATGGACCGGGGCATCGTTCCCCAGGCAGGGCCGGCCGGCAGGGGTCGACCCGGTTCCGGCAACACTCGATTGGGACAAGTGGCTCGGGGTTGCACCGCAAAGACCTTTCAAGAACGGCATTTACCACCCTTTCAACTGGCGGGCATGGCAGGACTTCGGTACTGGGCCAATCGGGGATTTCATGTGCCACATTATGGACACGCCCTTTAAAGCACTTGAATTAACTGCCCCCACAAGGATCAAGGCGACCTCAGTGCCGGGTGACTGGGAGGCGAAGCCGGCCTGGAACAGCGAAAACTGGCCGGCATGGGCAATTTACGAATACCTCTTTCCCGGCACCAAGTGGACCGCCGGCAGCACCATCCCGGTGCGCTGGTATGATGGCGGCAAGAAACCGCCGCGTGAACTCGCCGGCTTTGAAGACAATAACCGTAACCTGCCGGGCAATGGCAGCCTGTTCATCGGTGAGGGAGGCAACCTTCTGCTGCCGCATGTCGGCGGGCCGCAATTGTTGCCCTACTCAAGGAACAAGGGCCTGAAACGACCCAAGCTGGAGGGACGCAGCCATTACCACTCATTTGTTGATGCCTGCCTCGGCAAGGACAAAACCACCTCGCACTTCGGGTTCGCCGCACCACTGGCGGAAGCGACCCTGCTGGGCAATATAGCCAACCGGTTCCACGGCCGGCAATTGGCATGGGACGCCAAGAAAGTCGCGGTGACCAACCACGCGGGCGCCAACAAGCTCGTGCGCCGGGTCCACCGCAAGTTTGCCTAAAGATGCCGCCAACTCACCCGGACAGGGTGCCTGTGAATTTTAAAAAAACTTGAACTTCGTCATCCACAAGCCTATTTTCGCCGCCCACAACTGAGGAAAAGCGGGTGTAGCTCAGGGGTAGAGCGCAACCTTGCCAAGGTTGAAGTCGTGAGTTCGAATCTCATCACCCGCTCCATTTCCTCCATCGTTCCCATCCCGCAAATCGGCAGGGACTCCTCCTTCCAAGAACGGCGAATTGGCAAATTGGTGGGATTTTTCCCCATTTAGGCGATACTTCGGCCAGAATAGGCTGATGCACGTCTGGTCCAAACTTTCCTCGACCAAGTGGCGCGATGCCTGGGAAGAACGCTTCCTCGGGCTGGGTCAGACCAACGCCGTGATTCAGGGATTGCCCGGGGGAAAAAGAATCCGCGTTGATGTCTACTGCAAACACGAGAAGGAAGCCCTTGCAATCGCCGAACAATTTGGGGGCAGGGTGCGCAAGGTTAAGAATGAAAACTGGGCGGCCATGGCTCCGCCAAAACGCAAACCGATCAAAATCCGTGATACCCTGCTGGTAACGGGGGAAGCCGATCCACGGCAGATAAAACAGCTGCAGGACTCGCATCCTGCGCGCCGGATCCTGTCAATCCCGGCCGAGCTTGCCTTCGGCACCGGCGACCATGCAACCACCTCGACCTGCCTGCGAATCCTGACTGATATTGCCAAATCCCATCACCGGGCAGGTCGTGACTGGTCGATGCTTGATGCCGGCACCGGCACCGGCCTGCTGGCAATCGCCGCCTCCAAACTCGGTGCCGCGCCGGTAGAGGGCTTCGATTTTGACCCCACTGCTGTCAGCGTCGCAAGGCGCAACCTGGAACGCAATAGAACGAGCTGCGCCAGCATCTATGAAGCGGACCTCTGCCAATGGAAGCCCGCCGGCAAAGTTGCCTGGGACGTGATTACCGCCAACGTCTTTGCCAATGTCCTCACCCAGAACCTCCTGAAACTATCCCATGCCCTCGCACCCGAAGGTCATCTCATTCTCTCCGGGATCCTGCTCGAACACAAGGAGGAGGTTCTTGCTGCAGCCGACAAAACCGGTCTTCCACGACCGGAATCCCTGCACAAGGGCAAATGGGTGACCCTGCATTACCAGGGCACTTGATGTTCTCGTTGCCCGCTGGCGCAACACGCAACTCAGCAAACTGCCCCTAGACCCTGTTCACCAGGCCGCGCACACGCAGGTCTGGACCAACACGCTTCACGCTCGGCTTAAGCAACTGTGCAGAAGACGGCAATGCCGCATCGACCAGCGGCACACCTTTTGCGCCACAGAATATCGGGGCAATATAGAGACAGGCCTCATCAATGAGCCCTTTTGCAAACGCATCACCCAACAGCTTGCCTCCGCCTTCAATCATGACGCTTACACAACCATGCTTGAGAGCAAGATCTTTCAACACTGCGCGCAGGGTTCTGCCACGATAAACCAACGTGTGGGCACGATGGGCATCGCTGAAAATCTGCGCTTTGCCGGGCAGGCGACCGCTCCTGCTTAACACGACACGCAGGGGTTGCCCCTTGCCGCGCTTCAAGACAGCACGATCACGCAGGGTGAGGGCGGGATCATCACTGCGTAGGGTGGCGGCACCGATGAGGATGGCATCGACTTCACCGCGCAGTCTGCCGGCATCAGCACGGGATGCTTCCGAGCTGAGCCATTGACCTTCCTTGCCGGGGCGGGTAAGCCGGCCGTCGAGACTGGTTGCGGCCTTGGCAATAACCCATGGCATCCCGGTCGAGATATATTTTGCCCATGGACGAATCACCGCGTCACAAGGCTCGCGCAACACACCACCCTCAACCTTGATCCCGCGCCGCTTTAGAATCCGCCCGGCCCTGCCGTTATGCTCGGGGTTCGGGTCCTTGCTGCCGTAGACGACCCGGGCGATTCCCGCCTCCTCAAGCGCGTCGACACAGGGCGGCGTTTGACCGTGGGTCGAACAGGGCTCAAGCGTCACGTAGGCCGTGGCACCCTGCAACGCGCGCGCTGTCAGGCCTGCCATCGCCTCAACCTCCGCATGTGGACCACCGGCACACCGGTGATAACCCCGTGCAAGAACCTTCCCTCCCTTGACGATCACGCAACCGACCGGCGGATTGGGGCTGGTCAGTCCCACAGCCTTGCGGGCTTCACGCAGGGCAAGCCTCATGTGGGCACAATCGAGTTCCTTTTGTGAGACGGGCACCCGGTATGATACGCCTTAAAGGCAATTTGCAATCCTTCGCTCACGCAATCCCCGCAGATTAATGACATCCGGCCCCTTGCCATCATTACTTGAAAAATACCGTACTCAAGAAGCCAGTAATCGCTGGCGGGCACAAGCCTATTGCTGAACAGTGAACCGACCCGCTGATTCTTCCCAGATGCCGCTCAAAGACCGCCATAAGGCTCTGCTTTACCACGAGCTCTCCAAGCTCTCCAAAGCCGGCTTTGCCATTACCAGCGCCGCTGCAGCGGTGCTTGACTCACGGCCGCCTGCCAATCAACGCCTTTTCCTTGAGGAACTGCAGCGCGGTGTTGAGGCCGGCAAGACCCTTTCCGGCGCTGCCGGGTCGGCCTCCGCCAATCTCACCCCGCTTGAGATTTCCGTGCTCAAGGCAGCTGAGGAAGGCGGCAAGATAGCCGAGGGGTTTGCTCATCTGGCGCGCTATTTTGACATGCGCCAGAAAGCAGCAAGGAAAATCCGCGCCGGGCTGCTTTACCCTGCCGTGCTGCTCCACCTCGCGGTCATTCTTCCCGCCCTGCCGAAAGCGGTAATAAGCCGCGATTTCCAGTGGCAAGCACTGTGTGTGGCCGCCACCCTGCTGGGTATCTACCTGCTCCTGGGCATCGGATACATCACGTTGCGCGCGCTCGGTAAAAAGGCTTCCCGGACAGCAGGTGCCGATGGCATCCTGCGCAAAATACCTTTTGCCGGCAAGGTTCGCCACGCTTTTGCCCTGTCACGCTTCTGCGAGGTCCTGCACATCCACCTGCTCTCCGGGAGTGGGCCGGCCAAGGCCATCCGTGCCGCGGCACAGGCCTCGGCAAGCGGCCGCATCCTGGCTGCCGCCCGGCAGCGAATCCTGCCGGCAATCGAGGCCGGCAATCCTGCCGGACCGGTATTGGTCGCCAACCGAGGACGCGATTTTCCTCCCGCCTTTGCGCGCGGCTACGCCACCGGTGAAGAATCCGGTTGTCTTGACGAGGAAATGCAACGCTGGTCGGTGACCTTTGCCGACCAGGCCGAGAGTGCGATCGACCGGATGTCCGCCGGTCTGCCAAAACTGATCTATTTCCTCGTCCTCATCCTCGTTATCTGGCAGATTTTCAACATGGCCAACATGTATTTCGAACCCATCGAGCAATTCATGCACAAAAACCTTTAGCGCCCAAGGGGGCAGGAAATCGCCCTGTAGAACAGCACTTAATGCGGTCTTGACCCCGCTCTCGTAAACGCCAAAAACTGACCTTTCTTAAATTTCTAGAAAAAAAACTTGTCGTAACTGTATTTTTGAACACTGTATAAGTGTCCACCTGCCCAATACATTACGATTATGCCTGCTATAGCAATGCCCATCAAACCCGCCGATTCAAAGCCAACAGCCGCCGAGGCCAAGAAAACGGTAAAGACAAAAGCGCCCGCCGAGGATCCGGCTGCCGCGAAAATCGCGGCAACACGTGAAAAAAATCTCGATCTCGCAATTCAGCAGATCCAGAAAGACTACGGCGAAGGCTCGATCATCCGCATGGGTGATGGCTACCGGGTTGATGTCGATGTCATCCCGACCGGAAACCTCCTGATCGACCGTGCCCTTGGCGTTGGCGGCTTCCCGCGCGGCCGCATTATCGAGGTCTACGGTCCGGAATCCTCCGGCAAAACCACACTCACCCTGACCGCCATAGCCCAGGCTCAGAAAAAGGGCGGATTGGCGGGATTTGTCGATGTTGAACACGCTCTGGATCCCCAGTATGCAAAGCGACTCGGCGTAAACATGGAAGACCTGCTCGTCTCGCAGCCCAGTTCAGGCGAGGAAGCCCTGCGCATTGTCGAGACCCTGGTACGCTCAAATGCCCTCGACGTTATCGTTCTTGACTCGGTTGCGGCACTGGTTACCAAGCAGGAGCTTGACGGGGAAATCGGGGATTCCACCGTTGGCGCCCAGGCCCGCCTGATGAGTGCCGCAATGCGCAAACTGACCTCACTGATTGCCAAGGCCCGCACCACCTGTATCTTCACCAATCAGATCCGCGAAAAAATCGGGGTAATGTTCGGTAGCCCGGAAACAACCCCCGGCGGCCGCGCACTTAAATTCTACAGTTCAATGCGCCTCGACATCCGCCGCATCGGTGCCATCAAACATACTGATGGCACCGTCACCGGGAACCGCACCAGGCTGAAAGTGGTAAAAAACAAGGTCGCTCCGCCTTTCACGGAAGCAGAATTCGATATCATGTTTAACGAGGGCATTTCTGCTGTAGGCTCACTGCTCGACCTTGCCCTCGAACACGATATCCTGCTTAAGCGGGGTTCTTGGTTCAGTTATAACGGTGAACAGCTTGCTCAAGGTAGAGACGCTGCAAAGGATATACTCAAGGCGGATGAAAAACTGTATGACGAGATAGAAACTGCCGTCAAAAAGGCCCTGGGCGACAACCCCGAGGACGCTGAAGATCAGCCTGCGGGCTCGTAGCGCGCACCTGCCCCTGAGCATTCCAGTCAAAGAAGTCCGCCAATGCCGGCGGCCTTTTGTGCGCAGCCTGCACAACCTCAGACTCAATCTCTTTGGAAATACACTCGAAAAATGTACGCCCGGCGGCAATGGCATCCAACCCGTTTTGCATTGCCCTTACCCGCGGCCGGGTTAAAATCACCACAGTGAAACTGCTTTTCCTAGGAATTTTTTTCCACATTACCCAGTTAAGCGGTAAGGAACCGGGTTTTCAGCCGATCTTTAACGGCAGGGATCTCGAAGGGTGGGAAGGAGTCGGTGGGCCGATCACAAACTGGAAGGTGCAAAATGGGATGCTCTCCTGTACCGGGAAGCCCGGCTCCAGTTGGATTGCAACCAAGGAAAAATACGCCGACTTTGAACTGCGTCTGGAGTTCAATATCCCAACAGACGGCAACAGTGGCATCTTCATCAGGGCTCCAAAGGACGGTGCGCCTTGGGTAGCGGGACTCGAGATCCAAGTACTTGATGATTACGGGGACAAATGGAAGAATCTGAAACCCGCTCAATTCACCGGATCGATCTACGCCGTGAAGGAGCCCTCCATACGCGCCACGAAAAAAGCGGGGCAATGGCAGACAATCCGTATCCGCTGCATCGGCTCCAAATGTGATGTATGGGTGAACAACAAGCATGTGGTCAGTGATAACCTTGCCGGGCTGGCGGAAAAAAATCCCCGTGTGCCCGGCCTGAAGCGCAAGGACGGTTTCATCGGCCTGCAAAACCATTCCTCCCCGGTTCATTTCCGTAAGCTTGAGATAAAACGCATCAAGTGAACGGGAATAACCGGATTCCCTGTCACTTGTCATCTCCGCCGTTACAGGGCATTTCGCCACCTGGACTGCGGTGCAGTGTTCATCCCCGCTGTTTCCCTGGACTCTCTGGCACTGCATTGAAAAATGCCATTGTCCTGACGTGCTCAACAGCCTAAAACTTATATCCGAAATCCTGAATATTCAGCAATGACATCCATCGGCACTCCGCTCTCCCCAAACTCCACCAAAGTCGCACTCTGCGGATCCGGTGAATTGGGCAAAGAAGTTGTGATCGAACTGCAGCACCTCGGTTGCGAGGTAATTGCAATTGATCGCTACGAAAAGGCACCTGCCATGCAGGTCGCTCACCGCTCACACACAATCGACATGCTTGACGGCGCTGCTTTGCGGAAGATTCTCGAGATGGAAAAGCCGGATCTTATCGTTCCTGAAGTGGAAGCAATCGCAACCGATACCCTGGTCGAACTCGAAGAAGAGGGCTTTACCGTAATCCCAACCGCGAGAGCAGCGAAATTAACCATGAACCGCGAGGGCATAAGATGCCTGGCCGCAGAAGATCTGGGCCTGAAAACCTCACCCTACCGCTTTGCCGCCAGCGAACAAGAATTTAAGGATGCAATTGCCGAGATTGGCATCCCTTGTGTTATCAAACCAATCATGAGCTCTTCCGGGAAGGGTCAAAGCACGGTAAAGAGTGAGCAAGACATCGCCCGTGCATGGCAATATGCACAAGAGGGAGGACGTGCGGGAGCCGGTAAAGTAATTGTCGAGGGGTTTGTCGATTTTGATTACGAGATTACCCAGCTTACTGTCCGCCATGCAAACGGAACATCGTTTTGCGAACCGATCGGCCATATCCAAACCGATGGTGATTACCGCCAGAGCTGGCAGCCGCAGCCAATGAGCGAACCCGCCCGTGCCGAATCCAGAAGGATGGCCGAAGTAGTCACCGGCGGATTGGGTGGGCGTGGAATCTTTGGAGTCGAACTGTTCATCAAGGGTGATGAGGTTATTTTCAGCGAAGTCTCTCCACGTCCTCATGATACCGGCCTGGTCACCCTGATTTCTCAGGATTTATCGCAATTTGCACTCCATGCACGTGCGATTCTTGGTCTGCCGGTTCCAAACATCCATCAGCACGGCCCGAGTGCTTCCAGTGTGATCCTGGTCGAGGGAACCTCGGAAAACGTCGTCTTCGGTGGTCTTGATAAAGCACTTTGTGATGCGGATACCCAATTGCGCCTGTTTGGGAAACCCGCTGTTTCCGGGAAACGCCGCATGGGGGTCGTTGTCGCCCGCGGCACATCCATTGAAGACGCCCGCAACAAGGCAACCGCCGCCAGTTCGGCGGTTACAATTTCGCTTTAGAATCATTATTGGGCATTTGTTCTTGAATCTAACCGCCGATGGGTTAAAGCAAAACGCACTCGCCGTCGCGGCAGTCTGACAGTCTATTTTGAGCCAGAGGGCTTCCGCGTGAACGGAAGCCTTTTTGATTTGAACTCGCCACCCTCTCCACCTACCTCACCAACATGGAATTTGTAGCCGAAACCATCGCCGATCTGAGTCCTTCACTGACTCTTTCGATAACCAGCCAGGCTAAGGCAATGCGCGAGGAAGGCATTGATGTATGCAGCTTTGGTGCCGGTGAACCCGACTTCGACACGCCACAGCATATTAAAGACGCCGCAATTGAAGCGCTGCAGGATGGCCAAACCAAATACACTGCCGTCGCCGGTGTTGCCGCCCTGCGCAAAGGCATTGCCAAAAAACTGCGCGAGGAGAACCACATTAACTACGAGCCTGAACAAATTGTAGTGAACTGTGGCGCAAAGCACTCGTGCTTCAATGCCATCATTTCCTGCTGCGATGCCGGCGATGAGGTTATTATCCCCTCCCCCTACTGGACCAGTTACCCGGAAATGGTGCGCACAGTAGGTGCCGAGCCCATCTTTGTCGAGACCAAGCAGGAAAACGGCTGGAAAATGACTGCTGAGGAATTCGACAATGCCATGAGCGGATCGACAAAGATGGTCATTGTCAATTCACCGAACAATCCCACCGGTGCCGTCTACACTAGAGAGGAGTTGACCGCAATTGGCGAAGTCGCCGCATCCGAGGATATCCTTATTCTCTCTGACGAAATCTACGAGAAGATCACCTATGGCGATACTGAGCACCACAGCATCGGCTCGCTCAGTGATGAAATCCGCAACCTGACGATCACAATTAACGGTTTCTCAAAAGCTTACTCAATGACAGGCTGGCGATTAGGCTATACCGCCGCGCCGAAGGAAATCGCGGACGCCATCGATACCATCCAGAGCCACAGCACCTCCAACCCGACAACTTTTGCCCAATACGGCGCCATCGCTGCACTCGCCGGGGAGCAATCTGAAATTACAGATATGGTGGCGGAATACGATATCCGCCGCCAATACATGCTCAACCGTATACAGGCTATCGGCAATGTCTCCACAATTGAACCGAATGGGGCTTTCTATTTCCTGGTCAATATCGAAAAAACGGGTATTAAATCCGTTAATTTTGCCGAAAAGCTGCTTAGCCGCATGCAGGTTGCCACCGTACCCGGCATCGCCTTTGGCCACGACCACAGCATACGGTTCAGCTACGCCACCAGCCTGCCAATTATCAAGGAAGGTCTCGACCGGTTTGAGGAGTTCTGCAAGGCACACTAGGACAAAGGAAACCACCTGAATTTAACGGTCAACAAGGGCCGGTTTTCTTCATGGTAAATTGGCATCTGTTGCCACGGAAAAATTTTCCCAACACCTGCGCAAATACTGTGTTCTTTTCCGGCGAGGCGTTATCAAAGAGGGTCATTGAAGACTTTAATTTCAGGGCATCGGTATCACCCGGAATCTCACCCGCCGAACAATGCTCAATAGCATTGCAGTGCTTCAGCACATGCAATCAACCGGCTGCCAAGCACAGGATGCCCCAGGTAGAGTCTGGCCTCATCCAGGTTATTGACCCCGTATAGACGAGCATTTGGACTGTTGCCCAGCCCGTCTATTTGCGGAAACACGAACCACATCCAGTACCCATATTTCATGCCGGCCTTGAGTTCTTCAAGGGCAGATTCATAAATGCCATCCTGCGCACCGATGAATTTTCCCAGCCCTGCTTCGCCGTTCATCCGCAGCTCCTGATTTTGTGTTGGCCGGTAATTGTCGTGTTGCCGGGATCAGGATTCCCAGCTGAGCGCCCCCTTTTTGATGGCATAAAAATATGCAACAAGAAGGATGCCCACGAACCCCGACATGCTCCAGAAAACCATTGCCGCCTGATCTCTGGCCAGAAAATCCCGGAAGGTCAATGCCCACGGGTACATGAACACAACCTCAATATCAAAAATCACAAACAGCATGGCAACCAGATAAAACTTCACGCTGAAACGTGGTTGTGACTCGCCTAGCGGAAGCATCCCGCACTCATATGGAGAGTCCTTGATTTTGTTACGGCGGGCACTCTTGCCGAGCATGACGCTGAGCAACAGCATCGTAACCGCAAACCCGGCCACGATCATAAACTGCAGGAGAACAGGAAAATATTGCTGGGGCATCTGTTAATGGAACCGCGTGGAAGTTCGATGATTTAGAAGTGTCTTCAAGCTCAAAACATCCGCAACTCCATCAGGTCAAACCAAGGCCACAACCTCTTGGGGTATCAGAAACATTGATCCTAAATACAAACAGGGTCGCCATAAGGCGACCCTGTCGGAGGTGTGTAAACTTGATTAATATGTCCCGGGAAAACTCCAGAATCTACTATTTCCGAGCCTGCGCCTGCTTAGCCTGCTGGGCTGCAACATGGGCGCTGGAAGCCTGTTCAATCCCCTCAAGACCTTTGTAAGTCTTGCCCTTTTTTTCGACAAGCCCGCGAGTCACAAGGTTCTGAAGCTTTTCATATGCACGGAGGCGAAGCATTTCTTCGCCGCCACTCACCGCATTTTTCGCCTTCAGATTCTCGTATACGCGTTCAAAAAGACTATTGAACATAAAGGACTCATCGTCTTGAAGAACCACCACCAGTTCGTCTGTTACATGATCAGGAATTCTCCGGGAAAATCGGGTTCTGCGTGTTGTAGCCATAGTTAATTAACTGTATCACAGACGCGTCACATTACCACGGAATTCAGTCACTAATGACCATTAAAGCAATTAACCGGCGCTGAGTGAGCAGTTTTCTTATAATTACTATAACGCAAATTGGGGATTATTGCAAGAAAATTATGTTTTATGAATATTTAATCCTCTCGAAAACTCCCAAATCCCCGAAATCCTTCCTTTGTGAGTTCAAAAATCTCGTTGCTTGCGGGATAAACGGCATCACGAAATAAATGCATGAACTTTTCTTGATAATCTCCAATCGTGCTGGCGAGCTTAGGAAAAACATAAACCGTAGAACGATTTGGTATAACGATCAGGAGCTGATCACCAAGGGTTTCTTTAAAAAGTCCTCGAAATTCAGTGACTACAACCGTGGTAGCCGTCAGGGGGTGATCAGATTCAATAATCGCATATTCTATGACCTTCTTGGAATTGCGTATATATCTGGGTTTGAGTGTTTTAAGGTGATCCGAAGCGGCCTTTTTCCCGCATTCAAAAAACTTCTTCCAGCCTCCGGGAAACGCTTTTCGAAATTCGGCACGCTTATAGTTTCGCGGCCCTACAGTGCCCCGATAAGCGGCTGTGTAAGAGGTTTCCCGGGCTCCCGGCATGAGAACAAATACCCCTGTAGATAAATTGCGTGGTTGAATCAGCAGGAGATGCTTCGCTGATTCTTTGACTCGCAAAGCACTATCATCAGGATTATCCGCAGTGCCTACAGTTAAGCCCAGAAACGGGAATAAAGAAAAAAAAACGACGCGTAAACAATCCTTATAACTCATCATTGCCTTGAATTGTCAGCCTGCAGCGGGCTTGTAGCAAGCATACCTTTTGGGCAAACTGCAAAAGTTGATTGCCAAGTCAAATCAACTCTCTCCATTTTCCACATGATCACTTTCCTTGATGGCGTGCTCGCAGAAAACCTGCCGGGACGGCTGGCTATAAATATCGGAGGTATTGGCTATGAAGTCCTGGTGCCGTTGTCGACAAGTGATCGCGCCCCTGCAGTCGGAGAAAACGTTCGCATTCTCACTCACCTTCACATTCGTGAACAGGAGCAAACACTGTACGGGTTTCAAACCCATGATGAACGTGACCTGTTCCGTTTACTAATAGATCGTGTCTCGGGAATCGGTCCAAAATTAGGTCTTGCCGTGCTTAGCGCAATGGAGGTCGGCGAGTTTAAGGATGCTGTTATTCGCGGTGACATCACCGCACTCTCGACAATTAGCGGACTCGGGAAAAAAACCGCGGAACGTATCGTTTTAGAGCTTCAGGACAAAATCGGCGTCACCGCGGCCTGGGCGGCGGCCAGCCAGATTGGCGCCGCAGGCAGCGCGGCCGGGGCCATTAATGACGCTGTGCTCGCTCTCATCTCACTGGGTTACAAGCAAGCGGATGCGGCCAAAGCGATACAAAAGGCCGCCGCTTCGCACGAGGGCAAACCAGATACCGATGAATTCATACGATCCGCTCTACGTGGAATGAAATAACAGCAGCAGCGCACGCATGCCGCTCCTTCCGGATGAGCCACAACACCAACGGCATAATGCCCGCTTCAGCCAAAGGGCGTATCACCGCGCTCCGCAAGGCGCTTCCTGAAGGAGGACTGTTCACAGACAAGCAATGGCTGTTATCACCACAGCCTCTCGCCCTGCCGCAAAAAATTGTAGCGCAACTGGAACGGCTCGGCCACCAGCTGTCCGTTTTTCAATCAGCGGCCAATACCCTTTATCACCAAAGCGTAAAAGGTAAAGCCCCCGGATGGCTGGCAAATTATCTTGACGCCGGTAAACCGGAAACCCTGGTGAATTACGGACGAAATCCGGCACTGCGGGAAGCGGTCCCAAGAATTATCCGCCCGGACCTGATCTGGGGCGAAGACGGATTTGCCATCACCGAACTCGACAGTGTTCCCGGAGGCATCGGGCTCACCGCCTGGCTCAACCAAACATTTGCCGCTTTTGAGCCAACCGTAATAGGTGGGGACAACGGCATGGCCAAGGGCTTCAGTTCCATCCTGCCCGATGGAGCCGACATCGTTATCAGCAGGGAATCTGCTGACTACCGGCCGGAAATGGAATGGTTTTCCAGGCAACTCAACGATATGTGCGGAGATGACTCATTCGAGGTATTTGATGCTGAAAATTACACGCTGCGCAACCGGTCAGTTTACCGTTTCTTTGAACTCTTTGATTGTAGCAACATCCCGCCGGCAAATGAACTTTTCCAGGCAGCGGCGGCGGGCAGAATTGAGCTGACTCCGCCCTGTAAGCCCTACCTCGAGGAAAAGATGTGGAGCGCACTGTTCTGGTCGCGGCCGTTGTGCGAGTTCTGGGGAGCCCAGCTACGGGAGAGTCTCCGGCAACGGCTCGCCGACTACTTCCCTTTCAGCTGGATCATTGACCCTTCCCCCGTTCCCCACCACGCAGAGCTGCCCCGATTGGGAATTACTGATTGGCGACAACTCGGTAAATTCTCGCAAAAAGAGAGGTCACTTGTGCTCAAAGTCAGCGGCTTCTCTGAACTTGCATGGGGTAGTCACAGCGTGAAAATCGGTGAAGACATGCCGGGTGATCAATGGCAAGCGGCAATCGAAACGGCAATCGGGGACTTTCCTCAACAACCGTGGATCTTGCAGGAATTCAAACGTGCCCGGGTTTTCAATCACCCTTTCTGGGATGACTCCACAGGCGAAATCCGCGAAATGCCGGTAAGGGCACTGATTCGCCCCTATTACTTCCTCGCCGGCACTAATCCGGCAAAACTCGAGGCAAAGCTCTCCGGAATACTTGCCACCCTAGTCCCATCGGACAAGAAAATCATCCATGGCATGCGCGATTCCATACTTGTCCCCTGTGTGGCAGGGTAAGGTTAAATCTCTTAATTGCCCGCACACCTGCTTGACACCCGAAAGCCCAACCGGATGATTAAAGCCTAATTAAGCCATGCGTATTCTCTCCGGAATCCAACCCAGCGGCCGTCTACATGTCGGCAATTATTTCGGTATGATGGATCCCGCCATTCGTCTGCAGGACGAGGGTGAGGCATTCTATTTCATAGCCGATTACCATTCACTTACCACTGTCTATTCCCCGGAGGAACTCAGTGACAACGTGCGCAACGTTGCCGTTGATTTTCTTGCCTGTGGACTTGATCCATCGAAAGCAACATTCTTCCGTCAATCAGATGTTCCTGAAGTAACTGAACTTTCCTGGCTCCTGAGCACCGTCACGCCGATGGGCCTGCTTGAACGCTGCCACTCCTACAAAGACAAAACTGCCCGCGGCCATGAAGCAACCCATGGCCTGTTCGCCTACCCGGTGCTGATGGCAGCTGACATCCTTATTTATGACAGCAATATCGTCCCGGTCGGCGAAGATCAGAAGCAACACCTTGAAGTCACACGTGATATCGCGTTGAAGTTCAACAACAGGTATGGAGAGGTTCTTGTTATCCCCGAATCGAGAATACGGGAAGACAACGCCAAAGTCCCCGGTCTCGACGGGCAAAAAATGAGCAAGAGCTATGACAACACCCTCGAGATTTTCGGTGATGAAAAAGCCACCCGGAAGAAAATCATGTCGATTGTAACCGACTCCACTCCGGTGGAAACTCCAAAGGATCCATCAAAATCAATCATTGTCGACCTCTACCGCCTTGTTGCCTCCGGCCCTGAAGTCGCGGCCATGGAGAATGACCATAAAAATGGCGGAGTTGGCTATGGTGACTTCAAAAAACGGCTTTTCTCTGCCTATTGGGATTACTTTGAACCGATGCGAAAGCGACGCGATGAACTCCTCGCCGACCCCGGCTACGTGGATGAAATAACCAGGAAAGGTGCCGACCATGCACGTGAATCCGCCGCTACAACAATGCGCAGGGTGCGCAAGGCGTGCGGCATTAATTAACCGCAAACCCAGTTGTATTTGCACTTTTGGCGTGATTTAAATAAAACAAACAAACCATTAAAACGTGGTTGCCTGAGTGGCATGAACCCTTTAGCCTCCACCTCCTTAGGCATCCTGCTGCGTGCTTTAACGTGCAGGTGGTGGCCTGTCCCGTAACAAGGCGTGTGCTATCAATGAGAATAGTGAGGTAAAGCAAAAACTCCAGACTGGTATGTTTGAAGAAGAAGAAGAAGAAGAAGAAGAGAACGAAAATAAGCGCTATCGCGACGAACCACTCCATACCGAGAAGATATTTTCCGACAGGAAGACATTCTTTATCGACCTGAAGGCCAACAACCGGGGCAAGTTCCTCAAGATCACCGAAGATGTTCGTGGCCGGCGCGACACCATCATGATTCCTGCTGAAACATTGGAGGAATTTATTGATGCACTGCAAAACGTTTCTGATTTTCTGGGGAACGACGACTCGCAGGATTAGCGGGCTCTGGCCAGTCGACATTCCCTGTGCTTTGTTCGGGACGTCTTGTCGCGGATCACTGAAATTCCCCTTCGCCACAATCCCGATTTCACTATCCTTGCTGAAACCGGTGATTACATCGTTGTCGACAAGCCGGCCCCGTTGCTGATTCACCCCAGTGTGCCGGGGAACCCGCCGACCCTCCTCGACGGCCTGCGGGCCTTGCTGGCCTATGATATAGCCAACGGGGCAGCACTTTCCATTATCAATCGACTCGATCGCGAAACCAGTGGGGTCGTCCTTGTCGCCAAGAATAAGGAAACCGCCCGCAACCTCAGCCTCGCCATGCAGAAACGCAGGGTTGAAAAAGAGTATGTCGCTCTGGTGCACGGCAAGCCTAAGCACCGCCGATTCACCATATCCGTGCCGATCCTGCGGGCCGGGTTAGTGGAAAAATCCGAAATCTGGGTAAAACAGATACCGCATCCTGACGGCTCACCCTGCTGCACGCACTTTGAAATTCTGGAATGCCTTGGTGAGTTTACCCTGATGCGCGTATCCCCGCAGACCGGACGCATGCATCAAATCCGCGTGCATGCTAAACAGGCAGGACTGCCGATCGTCGGAGACAAAATCTACGGTCCCGATGAAAATTGTTACCTTGAGTTTATCGTGACCGGCTGGACTGAACAACTCGCCGCCAGGCTCCTGATGCCTCGTCAGGCTTTGCACTGCCGTCGCATGGCGATCCCGGAATTCGGGGAATGGCAAGCAAAGCTGCCACAGGAATTTGAGCATCTCTTGACCGCCGATTGCCCTTCCCCTAATGTGCCGCCCGCCAGTAAAGAGCAATGAACATCCACGAGTATCAAGCAAAGGAACTTTTCGCGAAATTTGGTGTGCCGTCACCAAAAGGCAAGGTAGCTGAAAGCGCAGCTGAGGCGTACGCCATTGCAGCCGAAATTGGCGGACAGGTCGTCATCAAGGCCCAGGTTCATGCCGGCGGCCGCGGGAAAGGAACTTTCAAGAACGGTTTTCAGGGGGGCGTTCATCTTTCTGAAAACGCCGATGAAATCGCCGAGATCGCCGATAAAATGATCGGGCAAACCCTGGTCACCCATCAGACCGGTGAGGCCGGCAAGCCAGTCAACAAAGTGATGGTTGCCGAGGCGGTCGACATTGCGAAAGAATACTACCTCGCAATCCTGATGGATCGCGAGGGACGCTGCCCGGTCATTGTCGCATCAAGAGAAGGCGGGGTGAATATTGAGGAAGTTGCCGAGAAAACCCCGGAAAAAATTCTCCGTATTCCCATTCACCCGCTAACAGGCCTCCAGGACAACGACATCCGTGAAGCTTCTGAAGGGCTCGGTTTCAAGGATGATATCGCCGGACAGTTTGCAGAGCTTCTGGGTTCACTGCATACGATGTTTCTTGCCTGTGACTGTTCGATGGTTGAGATCAACCCCCTGGTCACCACTCCTGAGGGTCAACTGCTCGCCCTTGATGCCAAATTCGGCTTTGATGACAATGCTCTCTACCGTCAACCGGAGATTGCGGCAATGCGCGATACCTCCGAGGAGGATCCGCGCGAAGTGGCGGCCTCTGAATACGACCTGAATTACATCGGGCTTGATGGCAATATAGCCTGCCTTGTAAATGGTGCCGGTCTTGCCATGGCGACCATGGATATCATAAAATATTACGGGGGCGAACCTGCAAACTTTCTCGACGTCGGTGGTGGAGCAAGCGAAGAGCAGGTAACCAACGCTTTCAAGATCATCCTCGGGGACGCCAATGTGAAAGGCATCCTGGTGAATATTTTCGGGGGAATTATGGATTGTGATGTTATTGCGCACGGTATAGTGGCCGCCTGTAAGCAGGTCGACCTGGGAATCCCCCTGGTTGTTCGCCTGGAAGGCAATAATGTTGAGGCCGGAAAAGAAACACTTTCCAAGTCAGGCGTTAACCTGATTGCCGCTGATGACCTGGCGGATGCAGCACAGAAGGCTGTCAGGGCAATCGCTGCCTGATCCGTTCATAACTATGCATTTGCATAATCAATAACCGGTTTGTCCGAGCCACACGATATTATCCTGCGTTTTAGCCGCCGCTACTCAATGGCACACCGCCTGACCAGTGGTGCTGCGCCAAACTGCTGTGTGCCGCACGGCCACGACGAAATAGTGACTGTTGATATCACCAGGGCTTCATGCAGTGAACTTGACCCTGCAACCAATATGTTGGTCGAATTTGACCAGGCCAAGGGACGTTGGTTCGAATGGATCGACCATTGCGTCGACCACACTTTTCATATCGGCGATAATGATCCCCTGATAAGCTACTTTCGTGAACATGAGCCCGCCCTTATTCCAAAACTGCTTATCACGCCGGGAGATCCCACCACTGAATTGCGTGCCGCCTGCTATTTTGCCAAGTTGAGCGCGTTCCTCAACGCCGGGGCAGAGGATCTTATTTGTACCTGTATAAGAATCCGGGAAACACCGACTAACACCGTTGAATTTAAGACCAGTCAAATTTCCAGTTACCTGCCGGAAGAGGCAGGTAACTGGTGGCACCGGGCAGATCTTTCCATCAACGACCTGAACTGCTGATGTATCCGTTAACGTTCACTTCATAAGCTACACTTAATCCATGTCCATCCTCGTCCAGTCAGATACAAAAGTTCTGATTCAAGGTATCACCGGCGGCTTTGGCGGCCAACACACGAAACTCAGCCTGGAATACGGTACGCAAGTTGTAGCCGGCGTCACGCCGGGTAAAGGCGGACAGGTATTTGCAGACAGGGTGCCGGTGTTTGATACCGTTAAAGAAGCTGTTAAGGAAACCGGAGCAACCGTGTCCGCCGTCTTTGTCCCTCCACCATTCGCCGGTGATGCAATACTTGAAGCCGTGGATGCGGGCGTGGCACTTGTCGTGGCAATCACCGAGGGTATCCCTGTAACTGACATGATGCGTGTCACGGCAACGATGGAGGGTTCAGGCACCCGCCTGATCGGCCCCAACTGTCCCGGCATCGTCACTCCGGGAGAAGGTCCCCAATCAAGCGGCGGATGCCGGATCGGCATCGCCCCCGGCTACATCCACAAGAAAGGATCAGTCGGCGTTGTATCGCGTTCCGGCACTCTTACCTACGAGGCGGTATGGCAAACAACTCAACTGGGGCTTGGCCAAAGCACATGCATAGGCATTGGCGGCGACCCTATTAACGGCACCAGTCATCTGGATATCCTCAAACTTTTCAACGAGGATTCCGAAACAGAATCAATCATCATGATCGGGGAAATCGGCGGCACTGCTGAAGAAGAGGCTGCTGCCTGGGCAAAAGACAACTGCACCAAACCCATCGCGGCTTTCATCGCCGGGACCACCGCCCCTGCAGGTCGCCGTATGGGACACGCCGGCGCCATCATCTCCGGCGGCAAAGGCACGGCAGCGGCAAAAAAAGAAGCCCTGCTCGATGCCGGTATTGCCGTTGCCCAGACACCCTCGGAAATGGGTGCCACTCTGGCCAGGCTCTTATAATTACAGGACCCAAAACGGCAGCACACAACCTGGCTGGCTGCCATAAAGGACTTGTCCCGGTTGATTCGGGGGAATTAATGCCCCTCCTTGCGTGAAGCCCGCAGCTCCCTTAACGCGGATCCAGGGGAAAAGCCCTTTGCCAATTGTCTCTCCTTCCGCTAAACTTATCGCCCCCGCCCCCCAATTGGAAACTACCGGCTGATCAATCCGTTAATTAAGAGAACTTATGGCAGTAGTAGCGAAAGGACTTGAAGGCATCATCGCCAACGAATCAAAACTTAGTAACGTGGTGGGTTCTGAAGGAAATCTCTCTTACCTCGGCTACACGATTGATGAGTTGGTCGAGGCGGTCAATTTTGAAGAAGTCGTGCATTTACTGCACCGGGGGAAACTGCCAAACCGCACCGAACTTGGCGCCCTCACTGCCACCCTGCGTAACCACCGCAACCTGCCTGAAGGCATCATCAATTTTCTAAAGACGGCGCCCAAAGATGCCGGTCCAATGGACGTGGTTCGTACCGGGGTATCCATGTTGGGCCTTTATGATACCCGCGGTAATCATCAGGATCGTGAACTCAATGAGGATCGCGCACTGGCAATTATCGCCAAGATCCCGCTCATTGTCGCCGGCTTTCACCGCGCTCGGCAGGGACTCGAAATAATTGAGCCTCATCCTGACTTAAGCGAGGCCGCCCACTTCCTCTATCTCATTAACGGAGAAGAGCCTTCAACCGATGCCGCAAAAACCCTTGATGTTGCATATATCCTGCACGCTGACCATGGCATGAATGCTTCAACCTTCAGTTCACGGGTAACCATTGCAACGCTCAGCGATATCTATTCAGCAACCACTTCAGCCATCGGCACCCTTAAGGGACCGCTGCATGGCGGTGCCAACGAAGGCGTTATCCATATGCTGGAGGAAATCGGCTCTGAGGAAGCTGTTGATGCGTATGTCGAGGACAAGCTTGAACGTAAGGAAAAAATAATGGGCATCGGCCACCGCGTTTACAAGGTGCTCGACCCCCGGGCACCTCATTTGCGCAAGATGGCAATTAAGCTCACCGATGAACTGGGTGATCCAAAATGGATAAACATGTCCGAGCGTATCGCTGCGATCATGAAAGAGCGCAAAGGCCTCAACGCCAACGTCGATTTCTACTCGGCAACCGTATACTACAGCCTGGGCATTCCCACCGACTTGTTTACACCAATCTTTGCCATCAGTCGGGCTACGGGCTGGACTGCACAGGTTCTGGAACAACTCGACGATAACCGTCTCTATCGTCCGCTTACCGATTACACCGGCCTCGACTCCCGGCCGGTAATCCAGCCAATCAACGAACGCGATTAGCGGCGCGTATCCCCTGTTGCCCTCAATAAGGTTGGCTATCCTATGGATAAAGCGGAAAATTTTGCGGAATTTGTTCAGGCAATCCGCAATCGTGTCGGAACGGTCGTCGTTGGCCAGGAGCAAGTCGTTGAAAGGCTGTTGATCGCACTGTTCACCAGTGGACACATCCTGCTGCAGGGAGTGCCCGGCCTTGCAAAAACACTGCTGGTCAACGCCCTGGGCAAGGCCATACACCTCGATTTCTCACGTATCCAATTTACCGTTGACCTGCTGCCATCGGATATCCTCGGCACGGAAATCCTCGACCAGTCAACGGCAACCTTCACTACCCGCAAGGGACCTGTTTTTACCAATCTCTTACTCGCCGACGAAATTAATCGCGCGGCACCGAAGGTTCAGGGTGCGCTGCTTGAAGCAATGCAGGAACGCAAGGTTACCCTGGGTGATGAGACCTACCGCCTGCCGGTCCCCTTCCTTGTGATAGCCACCCAGAACCCGATTGAACAAAGCGGCACTTTTGAACTTCCTGAGGCACAACTCGACCGTTTCATGTTGTGCCATCGCCTAGACTACCCGACAGTCGATGAAGAAGAGGAAATACTCAAGCGCAACATGAAACTCGGCGTTCAAAAAGAAGGTCGCGGCGCGGTTGCCAATACCGAGTTTGACATTGTGCCTGACGAGCCTGTCGGCGATGCCGAAGACCTTAACTACGCCATTGATGCCGTGCACCGGATTCACGTCAGTGAAGTCTTTATTAAACACGTTGTTGAGTTGGTTGGCCGCACACGCGCCCATCCACACATTGAACTCGGAGGCAGTCCACGCGCCGGGATTTCCCTGATTAAGGGTGCCCGGGCACGGGCGTTAATCCACGGCCGTGATTACGCCATCCCGGATGACCTTTTCGCCCTGGCCGAAGATGTCCTCCTGCACCGTCTCCGCCTCAACTACGAGGCACTTGCCGAAGGACTCACTGGTGCCGATGTGCTTGATGAAATCCTCAAGGAAATGGGGTAACGCACTCCCGCCGCCGGGCACAACCAATACTCCCCATCGCTTATGCAACAATATTGTCTTGAGACCTGCGACCCGCTCGACTCGCGACAATTCCTTATCGCGGTTAAAAAGCTGGCTGATGACCTGGGCTACGGTAGCGATCGCTCTCCTTTTCGCGGCTCCGGGATTGAATATGTGCAGTCGCGGCGCTACGAGGTCGGCGATCCAATCAAGTCCATCGACTGGCGCATTACTGCACGGACCGGAAAATTCCACGTCAAAGAATACGAGACCCCGAAACGCATGCCTGTCTATCTCTTGATTGACACTTCCGCCTCAATGACAATTGCCTCCGGCCGCCTCAGCAAATATGCCCAAGCCTTGCAGATCGCCGGGGCCATCGCGCTTGCCGCTCTTGACCGTATAAGTCCGGTGGGCGTGGTCGGGGTCGGTGACCGGAACCTGTTCATCAAGCCCAGCCTTTCGCAAGACCGCATCCTGCAATGGCTGCATCGACTGCGTCATTACCGGATGGATGAACAAACCCGGCTCGGCAATAGACTCACCAGGCTCATTCCAAGCCTTCCCAGCCGTGCATTAATTATCACTCTCTCTGACCTGCACGATCCCGCCGCCCTGCCTGCACTCAAGCTGGCCGCACAAAAACATGACTGTGTTGCCCTGCAGCTAATCGATCCGGCAGAAACCACACTGAAGGGAACGGGCTTCATGCGCATCCGCGAAGCAGAAACCGGGGTGCATGCCATTGTCAGGAACAATATCGGCAGCACAAGTCCTGAATTAATTGCCGAGGAACTCAGCCGCGGAGGCATTGACCACCTGGCCTTGTTCACCAACGAGCGGATTGTCCACAAGTTGCGTAACTTCTTCAAGTCACGTTCACTGCTCGGCCGGGACTCGCGTTGACATGAAGGTGCTACTATTCTTTGCCGCGGCTATCACTACAGCTGCCCCACAGGTGCACCCCGTAAATGAGACACGGGTAAGTCCCGTCGGTCTGTACAGCGAGATACCCGATCTCATTCTTCCCGGGAGCGCACTTGAGCCAAAGCCAATGCAGCAGGAAACTGAAATCATTGTCCGCATCTCTGCCACCCGTCCTCACGGCAGCTCCTTTCGCTATGACCTGAGCTACTGTGGCCTTGAGGCAGGTGAATTCAACCTCTGCAACTACCTGCAGCGCAAGGACGGGACAACAACCGATAGCCTGCCAACACTGCCCGTGCGATTTGATGGCACTCTACCTGCAGATCGCCTGAAACCCAACCAGCCGGCTCCCGGCCAACTGCCAAAAGTCGGTGGCTACAGGACATTGTTGATTGCTGCAGGCATCATCTGGAGCCTGTGCCCGTTTGTGCTGCTGTTACTGAATAGAAAAAAACGCCCGCGGGAAAATCCGGAGCTCCTGCAGCCGCAGACCCTTGCAGACCGCCTGTGTCCCCTCCTCCAGGCTGCCCGTGATGGCACGCTCGACACAACCGGGCAGGCTGAGCTTGAGCGCTCACTTCTGGGTTTCTGGCGCGAGCGCCTGGAACTCCGTGAAGAATCTCCCGCCACGGCACTGGCAAAGATCCGCAAGCATAAAGATGCCGCGATGCTTCTCGAGCAGTTTGAACGCTGGCTCCATAGCCCAAACCCGCAATCCCCGGTTGATCTCAACGCCCTGCTCGATCCCTACCGCAGCGCAATCGAAAACACGCACGACAAGGATTGAGCACATAGCATGTTTGCCTACCCTCTGCTGCTCGTAGCTCTTGCAATCCCCGCCGGATTATTAATCTGGATCTGGCGCGGAGGTGGAGCCGGCCACCGCGTGGCAATACCGGTGGACGGGGGCGCTCATCCACGCCGGAGAATCTGGGAAATAATTCTCAATTTCACATCCTCGCTACCGGCTTTGCTGCTTGTAATCGCGATCCTCCTGCTCGCGGGACCCCAGCAGCTCTCCGAGCCGAAGACCAAGAAAAAGCTCACCAATATCCAGTTCGCCCTCGACGTCTCCGGCAGCATGACAGCCCCCTTCGGGGACGGCAACCGCTATGATGCAGCAATGACAGCCATTAATGAATTCATCAACTACCGCGAAAGCGATGCCTTCGGGCTGACTGTCTTCGGGGATCATTTCCTCCACTGGATCCGCCTCACTTCAGACCCCTCAGCCTTTGGATATGCCACAGAGTTTCTCGGCCCCAAACGACTGCCAATCTGGTTCCGCGGCGGCACAAAGATCGGTATGGCCCTTGAAGAATGCCTCAAGCTGCTTGTCGAGCGTGAAGATGGAGATCGTTTAATTATCCTTGTCTCGGACGGCTACAGTGCCGATCTGAGCGGTGGCCGCGATACCGAGGTCGCCGCCAAGCTGGCAGCCAACGAGATCACAGTCTACGCCATCCACGTTGCCCCGGGTGCTCCACCGGCACAGTTGCTGACAATTGCGGGACGCACCGGCGGTGAAGTGTTCGCCGCCGGCGACCCGGAAGCACTTACCACCATCTTCAGGCGCATAGACGAGATGCAGAAAACCGGGATCGAGAAAGTCGCGGCGGAATCAATGGACAATTTCAAGCCCTACGCCATTGCCGGCAGCACCGTGCTCGGGCTCTTCCTGCTAAGCCTGACAGGCTTGCGTTATACACCATGGTAGGCCCGCCCGAAATAGCTTTCGTTGCCGGGCTCGTTATCGCGCTGGGCAGTGAATTACTGCATGCCACCCGGATTTCCCGAATCTCCCTGCTCGCTTTTGGACCATCGGAAAAGCCCGCGCTGTGGGCTCGGGGCGCACCCTTTGCAAGGTGCATGGCCCTCGCTGCCGCCGGCTGGGGCCTTCTTACACTGCTTGAAATAAACCCTAAGGTTTACAAGGCAAAAACGGTCGAGGAATCCGAGATCCAGCATATTGTGATCGTGCTTGATGTTTCACCAAGCATGAAGCTTGAAGATGCCGGGGTGGACGGTTCCCAACCGCGCCGCAAACGGGCGTTCGAACTAATGGAATCCTTCTTTAAGCGCGTTTCCGTTGATCAGATGCGCTTGTCCCTCGTAGCTGTCTACAACGGTGCCAAACCCGTTGTTGTTGATACCCGCGACGTTGATGTCGTGCGTAATTTCCTTGACGGTATCGACATGTACACGGCCTTTGAATCCGGCAAGACGCATCTCTTCGACGGACTCGAGCTCGCCGCTGAACTTTCCGAGAATTGGCGGCGTGAGAGCACAACTATTGTCCTGCTCTCCGACGGCGATACCGTGCCTGCAAAAGGGATGCCGAAAATGCCAAAATCAGTGAAAACCATCCTCGTGGTGGGTATTGGCAACCCGACAACCGGCACCTTTCTTGACGGTAAACATTCCAGGCAGGACAGTTCCATCCTGCGCCAAATCGCACTGCGTCTCGGTGGACACTATCATGACGGCAATGAAAAACATCTGCCCAGTGAAACCATTGGCAATCTAACCGCAGTCGAGAACGAGAACCCATTGAAAAAACTCACCCGCCGGGAATATGCGTTGGCAGCCGTTGCCCTTTCCGCCATCATCCTCGGCCTGCTGCCGGTCATGCTTGTTCGATTCGGCACCCTCTGGCAACCCGGCACCCAGCCGGTAAGCAGACACTCCCAATGAGCCTGTCCGAACTCCCGGTGCAGCGGCCGTGGTTGGCCCTTTTCGGCATCACCCTGATCAGCGCTATCGCCATCTTTGGCGCTACACGGGAGCGTGAACACAGGGACAAAACAAATCCGGCACCCAAATCCGATCATGAATTCAACGAGCGGATAAAGGAAAAATTCGGGGCTGATGGTTCCGAGGTGCTGCTGCTCATTGACTGCCCCCGGGGCGGTGATCTCTTTGATCCTGAGGTTGCGGGTGCTTTTAAGGATCTGCTGCACCGCGTCAGGACTCTGCCGGAAGTCATTGAAATCCCCGCCGACGGCTTGCTTCTGCCAACGTTCCCCGATGCAGACGACACTGTTGCAGAACACGAAGCCTGCCGCAGGCGGGCACTCAAGCACCCTGTGATCGCCGGAAACCTGCTCTCGCTTGATGCACGAACGGCACTCGTGCCACTGAGCATCAGGTTAACCAACCGGGAGAAAACAGTGGAAACTGTAGGCAAAATTGAAAAGGCCGCCCGGTTAAATGCCGAAAATTCCCCCATTCGCGCCAGGTTGATCGGGCTGATACCAATTGATATTGCAAGACGCGACGCCATGAAGAATGAGCAGCGACGTTTCCAGATCATTGGCTATTCTCTTGCTGCAATCCTTGCACTGCTCTTCTTCCGCGGGCTGATAACCACACTCGTGGTCACAGTCCCCCCCTCAATCGGCCTGTTGTGGACCCTTGGTTTCCTCGGCTTCACCGGCGAGCACCTCAACAGCCTTTCCATGGTTGTCATGCCGATGATTCTGGCCATGATCGGCTTCACCAACGCCGCGCACATTGTTTTCCAGTTGCATCGTGAACGCAAGAGCGGACTGGACCCACGTGCTGCCACAGCGTCCGCGCTCCGCAAACTTGGCCTACCCTGCCTGCTCTCGGCACTTACCACCACTGCCGGCTTTGCATCACTCATGATAGCCGAAGCCGAAATGATAAGTGACTTTGGTCGTGACTGTGCAATCGGCACGCTGCTCACTTTCATGGCGGTCATGCTGATTGTGCCGATCCTTACCAGGCATGCCGCCACGGAAAATCTCGAGGATCGCCTCATGCGGAAATTTCGCCGCATCTTTCCCGGCACAGAGATAAAAACCCCGGTAATACCAAAGGGCCAACGCCTCATTGGTTTCTTCCAGGGGTTCATCAACCTTGTAATCGCCCGGGCATCCACAGTAGTCGTGATAACAACCCTGCTCACCATCGGTTGCGCATGGTTAACGTCCACGCTTAAACCCGACATTTTCCTGCGCAGCCAATTGCCGGACAACAGCGATATCTCAGCTGCCCTGGCCCATGCAGACGCCGAGATGGGAGGCATTCAGGTCGTAAAAATAGCAGTGAGCTGGGAACAGGATGATGAAAAGAAATTTCAGGTTCTTGGCGACATCGAGAAGCTGATCGAGGAAGTGCGCCAGGAAACCAAAACCTTAAATTCAGGCAACCCGCTGCTCAGTAGACCGCTGTCAATTCGCACCATCCTCGCCGCTCTTCCGGGCCTCGATAATAATCCCTCAATCGGTAGCCGCCTGCTTGACATGGCCAGGCCTGAGTTTGTCAGGATTGTCAGGCGATTCTATCGACCGGATTTAAAAAGTGCCATCATCGCTGTTCGCGTACAGGATCTCGGGGTTGCCAAATATGTACCTGTCTATGATCTCCTCCAGAGCCGTCTGGAAACTCTCAATGGGCAATATCCTGATTACGAATTCGGCCTTACCGGCGGAGCCGTCGGCCGGGGACGATATCTCCACCGCATGGTAAACGATCTCGCGCGCAGCCTTGCCGTGGCGATTGTAATCATCCTCATCATGATCACCGTTGCCTACCGCTCGTTGCGTGTCGGGCTAATTGCAATGCTGCCAAACCTGTTCCCGCTGCTTGCCTGTGCCGCAGGCCTGGCACTGTTTAATATTCCACTATCCCTGGAGATTGTCTGCGCGTTTACCATCTGTGTTGGCATTGCCGCCGATGATTCCATCCACTTCCTGAGCCGCTACCGGGCCGAGCGCATGAACGGCCTGAACACCAATGATGCGCTCAGCTGCAGCTTCATGCGTGTCGGACAGGTGCTCGTCATTACCACTTCGGTCATGCTCTGCGGCCTAGGCAGCATCCTCTTCAGCTCACTGCCAATGTATCGTTCCTTTACAGCTGTGGCCTGCACCACCTTGGCCGCCGCGCTGATCGCTGATCTTATTATTCTCCCGGCCCTGCTTAAACTTTTCAGTGATCAGTCGAAATTACCTTGAACGTAATTCCTTACAAGTTAGTATTAAGATACTTATCATGCGCAAGTTTTTCATTTTACTGTGGCTGCTGGTCCCGCTTGCAGCTGCCGCATACCACTACGGTCCCGGGCAGGACAGGCTCCAGGAAGACGACGTGGCCGGGTATATTGCAAGGGCAAAAGCACATCTGGAAGCTGAAGAGTTTGCAGAGGCAGTCACGGCCTTCGATCAGGCAATCAGTGACATGCCCCCCGATAACACGCGGGCAATACCGAGATTGCGACTGGAGAAAGCCAAGGCACAAATGCAATGCGCGGGACTGCCTGACGCACATAAAGACCTTGTTTCACTTCTCGATGACCTTGGGAAAAATGCAGCGGCAACTCCGGGACTTATTGCCGAGACCAAATCAACGCTGGCCAGTGCTCAATATTACATGACATGGCTGCTGCGCCTGGAGGGTCATGCAAGAGAAATCTGGGAGCCGGTCATCGAATCTTCCCGCCAAAATTACCGTGCCGCCGCAGAATTTGCCGCCACCACGGGAAACCCGGAAAATACCAGCCAGGCGAGGGAAAATCTTGAAGCGGCGATTAAACTCGCCCGCATTGACCTCAGTGAATTGCAGGGCCTGCCGCTGCCAAGCCAATGACAAGGTTGCGGCAGCGGAACCAGGCCCGGTCGGGCCAGTAAAGCGAAAACAGGCAAGAAAGCCAAAGACTCACGAGGAGCCGGTGAAGCGCCGCCGCCCGATGGGATTGGATCGTAAATACACAGCCTGAGAAAGCTGTAAATACCGGCCGACCCAGCACTGCTCCAACCATAATGACACCCGCTTACCTCACGGGCATTACGCTTATTCTCTCCTCGGCCGCCATGCTGTATGCGCAAACACCGGCCCGGGCACCAAAGACACCCCCCGGTACCCCGATCAAAATTGACGGCACGAGAGTGAAACCGGAAAATGCCAAGGTAATACCCGGTAGCAGCCAGAACCTTAACAGGGATTCCACAACCACGACGCCGACGCAACCTCCAGCAAGGCCACTGGACAAGGATTCCCTGTTATTAGCTAAATTTGCAAAGGTCGTTTTTGATCGCCGCCCTTCAAATATCCTCAAGCACTGGATCAATCCCGACCCGCCGGCCAAATCCCCACGAGAAATCCAAGAGCATAAAAAAACGGATGCCGGCACCACCCCGGCAAAAAAAGATGCCGCTGACATTGCCCTTGAGGCACTCACCCTGGATGTCGCACGCGGTGACTGGCCGGCAGTCGGTATTTTTTTCCATTCACAATTCCAGAAACCGGGCAACGCGCTCAAGGCCTATTCATTGATGCTGGATGCACTCGCCCGTACACCCCGGATCAAGTTCAAGCCCGGCAGCGTAATTACACCGTCAAACCCGAAGTTTACCGAGAAAAACTTTCTTTCACCAGCGGACATCGTCGGCCTGGCGGATGCCTGTCCCGGGGCACTGGATGCCAAGACTCTGATGCCGAAGCTCGGCAACCTCCTGAAAACTTCACTGGCAGCCGGGCACTTCCCCGATGTCGTGGTTGAAATCCTCACTGCAGGAAGTTCCAAACTTGGAGGTGTCCCCGACACCGGCAAGCGCCTCGCTGCCGCCAGGCTCCTTATTGCCGCCGGGTTGCCTACCGAGGCGGGGATTTTCCTTCCCCGGCAGGATCAATCCGCCTCCCCGGAAGCTCTCGAGTTAATCGCCGGTTACCATGTGGCGATGCATGCAAAAAAACCGGAAAAAGGACATCTGGCTGCTGCTTGGCAGGCGACACAATCAGTCCTCGCGCACCCCGAAAAAAATGTGGACGCAAGGGAGACCGCCCTTGCGCGTGCCGTTGAACTTGTGCCGAAAATTGAGAAGGAACTCGGTAAAAACTGGCTGGGAGGCACCTTCACCGGAGATGCCCGGCGCGGACGGGAAGTATTGGCAACCATTGGTGCGCTGACTTCACGCGGACGCTCCGAACTGGCATCCTCAGCACGACTGCGCCGGCTTACCCTGCAGAAGACCGCGGTGGAAGCACTGCTCGCAACCAAGGATGTCCGGCTCAAACCCTGGTCACAGGTATTAAACCTGCTCGCTCTGAACTGGCTCGGTGAAGGGGCATTCAGCTACCGGTATGACACGTCCAATACACTCGGACCCAAAATGCGCTGGGACCGTTTTGGCAACATGTATTACGAAAACCCGACAACACTCTCCAGGGGAACAAGTAGCAGCACACCAACCCCGATTGCATCGGGTGAATTACTCAAGGTCAGTCCCGGTGACGGATGGCTCACCCAACTCGACGCTGATCTGCGCCCCAGGTTTTCCGCGCTCTATGCACAACTTTACCTGAAGGTTAATGAACCGGAAAAAGCCTTTCCCTACATTGAAAAAATATCCTCCAGCCATCCGGAAACCGGCAAGGATCTTGCTGAAGAATTCCTGCGGGTCTGGGCGGATAACCACGACCCAAACTCCGGGCGCAACCGCAGTTATAAATACGGATATATGTATGGCTATAACCAGCGCGCTAACTCCATACCCCTCACCCGGTCAAAACAAGAACGCAACCTGGCCAAACTCGCCGTATGGGCTGCCAAACTGCAATCACTGCCAACCGGAAAACTTGACCAGAGTAAACTGACCGCGGCTTTTACCAAAATCCACAGCCGGGCAGAAGTCTATAAACTCAGCGCCATTAACAAAATATTCGGCAGCTTCGAGGACATGGAGCCGGATACGGTCGCGGCAATTGCCTCCACCATGCGCACCAACCTGGCAACCGTCTGGCGTGATCCCAAGACCCAGCAGGATGCCAAGACCAAACGAAAAGATGCCGAAATCATGGCCGAGGTTGCCGGCGGCTATGACAGTGCCTACTCAATCGTCCTCGATTCCCTGGAAACCCACCCGAAGAACTGGAGGCTGTGGCTGGTCCGGGCCTGCCTTGCTTTCGACCTGAACAATTTCTCTCAGGAAAACGGTAACAACAGTGAATTCACCGCCAAGCGCAGAAGCGCCTTCGGGATGTTTGCCCGGGCAGCGGGTTTTTACTCCGATGCTCTCCCGGAGAGCGAAGACGAGGAGAGCACTGCGGTATTTGAGCACTGGATGTATGCGGCACTCGGGGCCAGCGACCTCGGGGCACTGCGTGAAACCCAACAGCCCTCGCCGGCTCAAATTATCTCAATAAAGGACGCACTGGCCAAGCTCCCAGGTAGCGCTGCAGAGCGTCATATGGCACGCTTTGCCAATGCCCTTTCCGCCCGCATAAGTTCGGTCAAGCCCGAGCTCAAACAGCGCTACCTTAAGCACGGGATCGCCATCGTTGGCAAGCACGAAAAAGCAGCGGCGGCACGCAAGGTTTTCGACTATTACAGCGACCTTGTCGCCGAGATTCAACTGGTTGCGAGAATTGACGGGCACTCCACCGTGGGACACACCGAACCTTTCGGCGTCTTTGTCGACATCCGCCATACCACCGAGATCGAACGCGAATCCGGGGGGTTCTCCAAATATCTCACCAACCAGAACAACGCGAGTTACGCCTACAATTATGGCAGGCCGACACAGAACTACCGTGAAAAATTTGAGGAAACCTCCCGTGCTGCACTCTCTGATCATTTTGAGGTCCTGTCAGTCACCTTCCACAACAACAAGATAACCTCACGCGGAACCGGGCGCCAGGGCTGGAGGATTACCCCGTATGCCTACCTGCTGCTCAAGGCACGCTCGCCGGAAGTCGACAAGGTTCCGCCGGTGCAGATTGATCTGGATTTTCTCGATACCAGCGGATTCGTGATCCTGCCGATTGCAACCGCTCCTGTCCCGATCGACGCAAAACCGGAAACCGGTGAAGCCCATCAGGTCAAAAACCTGGAAATTATCCAGATCCTTGATGAACGGAAGGCAGAAAAAGGACAAATCGAAGTCGAGGTGAAAGCCACAGCCAGCGGTCTCGTTCCCGGCCTGCAACAACTTTTAAGTTTCAATCCGGAGGGCTTTAAGCTGGCGGAATCCTCCGGGGGGGAACTCTCGATACAGCAACTTGACTCTGAAGCGCAAAGCGCAGGGGCAATCAGCGAGCGCAACTGGATGCTGACCTTCATGGTTGATGTATCTGCTGACCGGCCAGGCGAATTTGTCTTCCCTGAACCGCAAATCAAGGATAGCGAGGTTGTCTACCAGCGTTATGAAGATGCGGATCTTGTCGAAACCTCACGGATCACTCCACTTAAGGGAACCTACGACAGTAGAGGCTACGGGCTGATCTCGATTACGATTGCTGGAGCCCTGCTTTTGGCTGCCATCATTTTTATGGCTGTCTTTCGCAACAAAACAACAGGGGCTGCAATGATTGACAAGGTAACGCGCTACACGGTCCCGAATGAACTCACCCCGTTTACCGTTATTGGACTGCTGCACAAGATTCGTGACGAAAATTCCCTTGCTGCCGATACCCATTCACAACTCAAAGACGCGATAGAAAAACTTGAACGCCACTATTTTGACTGCAGCGAAGGAAGCCCGCCGGATCTCAAGGCCCTGGCGGAAAAATGGGTGACCCTGGCTGCCTAATCAAGCCGCCGGCACAGCGAACAGCCTGCCCTGCACCGGCCGCGGTAAAAAAATCCAGCTGATGCCTGCTGCCTAGATCTCCACGTTTGCCACTGCCATTGCTGCCATTCCTTCCCCCCGGCCAACAAAGCCCATTCCCTCGTTGGTCGTCGCCTTGACACCAACCTGGTCGATACTCATCCCGAGAACGTGAGCAATATTCTCCTTCATCACCGGCACATGCGGCAGGATCCTGGGAGCCTCCGCTATTAATGTAGCATCAACGTTAATCACCATCGCCTCCCTGTCAGCAACAACCCGGCCCACCTTCTTTAGAATCTCGATACTGCTGATGTCCTTGATTGAGGGATCAGAAGGCGGAAAATAATGACCGATATCCTCTTCCCCAAGTGCCCCGAGAAGCGCGTCCGCAATTGCGTGGCAGAGCACATCCGCATCCGAATGCCCCTCAAGCCCTTTCTCGTGGGGGATATCAACACCACCAAGAATGAGTTTCCTGCCCGCAACCAAGCGGTGCACGTCATATCCAATGCCAGATCGCGTTGCCATTTTTCTTTTTTAATCAAACAAGGGTTCCCTGCAGCGGCAACTTCCCGTTCCACGCACAAATTGAAAGCTTCCCGGGATCAATCGGGCTTGCAATCAGTTCAACCTCCCCGCCGGCAGCCTCCACCAGCATCCTGCCCGCGGCAATATCCCACAGGCTGATGACCTCCTCAATATACGCATCAAGCCTGCCGCAGGCAATATACGCCATAGCCAGTGCGGCACTGCCCATCATGCGCGATTTGCGCACCTGGCGGGAAATCTCCCGGTAGCGCTCGAACCCGGCTTCCATTGAGGCCTTTGTCTTGGAAAAACCGACAGTTACAACCGCTTGCGCCATCTCCTGGCGATTACTCGTTGCAATCGGGTTGCCGTTGAGCGTCGGCGTGCCTCCGGCCTCTACCGCCCAGAACTCGTCCATCATCGGGTCATAGATCACGCCCAGCACCCAGTCATCATCGGCACCACGCCGCAGGGCTATTGACACACAGAAATGCGGGATCCCGAAAAAATAATTAACGGTGCCGTCGATAGGGTCAATCACCCATTGAAACGCGCTATTCTCAACCCCCGCATTTCCCTCCTCACCCACAATCGTGTGGTCGGGAAACTTACCAAGAATGATCCCGGCAATCAATTCCTGGCAGCGAACATCAAGGTGAAGCTTGATGTCATGATCCTCAAAGGTCTCGACCTCCTGATCATTGCCGTAGTGCTCACGCAGAAGCTTGCCTGCGGCCCGTGCAGCATCCCCGGCTATATCTAGGAATCCATTCATCGGGTTTTATGATTTTGCTGCAGCGGATTCCATTGCATCAAGTATTGAGATTGCCACATCCTGCTTTAATTGCCTGCTGACTATCTGCTCTGAACCATCCGCTCCAAAGATTATCACCGCATTGTACTCACTATCAAAACCGATATCACTGCGCGACACGTCATTGGCCACCATAAGGTCACAGCCTTTGCTCTTCATTTTCTCAAGCGCGTTGCCACGCACGTTCTCAGTCTCAGCGGCAAAACCAACCAATAAACCCTTAAATTTAAATTCGCCACGCATCGCAACAAGGACATCCCTGGTTTTCGCAAGCTTGATTACAAGGTCATCGCCGCTTTTCTTTATCTTCTGCCGCTGCAGATGAACAGGGGCATAATCAGCAACTGCCGCCGACATGACAGCCGCCTCACAGCCATCAACGAGCTGCTCAACCGCATCAAACATCTCCTGCGCGCTTTCCACTGCCACTTTTTCGCACCCTCCCGGCGAGGCAATGCCAACCGGGCCACTCACCAGCAACACCTCATGGCCACGTGCATGTGCCTGTGCGGCAAGCGCATAACCCATCCTGCCTGACGAGCGGTTGGAGATGTAACGTACCGGGTCGATTGCCTCCCGGGTTGGTCCCGCTGTAATCAGGATTCGCACTCCTTAAATTTCTGCCAGGAATTCCTCGACCGCCTCAATGATGGCATCAACCGGCCACATGCGGCCAATGCCTTCATATCCACAGGCAAGCATTCCCTCTTCAGGACCAATCATCCTGATGCCGCGCCCAAGCAACCTTTCAACATTTTCGCGTGTCGCCGGATGATCCCACATTTTGCCGTTCATGGCCGGTGCCATGAACACCGGCGCACGGGTTGCCAGATAAATGGCACTCAACACATCGTCAGCAATGCCATTGGCGAATTTGGCAACAATATTGGCTGTTGCCGGCGCCACGAGGATGAGATCCGACTCATCAGCCAACGCGATATGCCCCGGTCGCCAGCTCTCTTTCTCATCATAAATTCCTGAAACCACGGGGTTCTTCGACAACACCTGCAGCGTTAGCGGAGTGATAAATTCCCGCGCATCCGAAGTCATCGCCACAGTGACAGAATGTCCATTGTGAGTCAGCCTGCTGGCTAGATCAGCTGCCTTATAGGCGGCAATTGATCCGCTCACACCTAGTAATATTCGCTTCATTTATCGGTTTGTGAAGAATCGGCGGTAGTGGCACAATTGTCAAAGGGCTCAAAACACCGGTTTACTGCGCGAGTTTCTCATGATTTCATGAGAAATTAAAGCCCTCCTCACCTCTTTCCCGCGAAACTCTCAGCCGCCCTGTTCGTCCAGATAGGACTGCAGGATCTCCATTGCTGCTGCCTGATCGATAACCGCGCGACTGTTTTTGACGGTGCGCCCGGCGGCATGAAGTTTTCCCTGGGCACTGATTGTTGTCAGGCGCTCATCTTGACTGATTACCCGAAGATTCGGCAATGCCCGGGCCACCCTGGCAATAAACTTCTCCACTTTCCCCGCCGCCGTGCCGCGCGAACCGTCCAGTCGATAGGGCATCCCGATAACGACCAGCTCAGCCCCGCGCTCAAGGGCAATCTGCACGATGCGGCTGACCGGCTCGGTCCTGCTCACCTCAATCGTCTCCACGGGATGGGCAAGCATCCCGAGATCGTCACTGCAGGCAATGCCAACCCGGGCCTCTCCGTAATCAATCCCTAAAGCTTTCACTCTGCAGGCAAGGTGGGCGGAATGATCGCTTAATGCAATCTCATGCACTGAAAATAATTTTTCGCCAAAGGCACCTTACCCGATCTTAACCCGCCGGAATATCCCTGCATAACATGCAACAGAGTAATTGATCTCTTGCTGGAATACCCGGGACTTCACAGGGCACAAGACGCACCCGGGTTGTCAGCCAAAATTTATTACTCATTAATGAAAGAATGCTATCCCCCGCAGTGTATAGATAAGTCACACATGCCTGCCCGCGCTATGAGTTACCACTGCCTGCTCCCTGTCCTGCTCAGTTTAAGCCTCCTGCTCCTGCCCGCGCCGTCAGCGGCACTGGACGATGCCGATGCCCGCCTGGCCAGGGCGCAGGCTGCAGGAGATCACGATGCCGTGCGGGAAATCTGCCTGCGCATGCTGCAACAAAAGCCCTCCAACACCAGGTTACTGCGAATATTGGCAAAAGTGCAGCTGCGCTCATCTGAGCACGAGCCATGCAAGGCCACCCTCACGCGCCTTGGGGCGGCACTCGGCGAACCTGACGCCGATTTGCTGGAAATGCGTGGTGACCTGGCCAGTATCGGCAAGGGCAAGTTGTTAAAAGCTGAAGCGGCGCGGCACTGGAAAGCCGCACTGGGCCTAGAGCCCGGGCGAATCAGCGTGGTCAACAAGCTCGCCAACTACTACCGCTCAACCTCCAGCCCGGCTGAGGAGGCAATCTACCTTGAACAACTCGTCTCCCTGCGAGGCCACCCGGATGAACTGGCCCGGCTCGCCAGGCATGCAGTGCGCCTGCGGGATTGGGAGACGATCATCTCCTGCACCGCGCAACTTCAGGAACAATTCGCCAACCGGGAGGCCGCCAAGCTGTGGAACCCAATATACGACCGCCTGATGCGGCATTCAATAGCGCTTAAGATCATCGACAATCGACTCGAGGCCGAGGGACAGGCAGTTGAAGCGCTGCTGGAACGGGCGTGGCTCTTTGATAAAACCGGGCTCAATGATCTGGCAGTCAGTGATGCCGAGAAAGCTTTCGAGCTGCGCCCCGGTTCATTTACTGTTAAATACCAGCTGGCGGTAATCCTGGCACATGCCGGCCGCGCATCTGATGCCGCAACCAGGCTTAATATAGAGGTGTCTGGATATGCACAGAAGCACCTTCACCCGCCGACCCGTTTCTTTTCCAGGTTAACGGAAATTGAAAGTAACCTTGCCAGCAAGCCGAATGCTCCCGCCCATGTCGAGCGTGCAAAAATGCTTCTTGAAATCAGGCAGGAAGAGCTCGCACTGGATGATGCCGGGGCCGCCGTGGCGATTGATCCGGGTTTCGCTGCCGCACACCTCATCCTGGCTCGTGTCTTTGCATCGCGTAACAAGACCCTCGCCGCAAAATCCGCCTACCGCCGTATCCTGGAGCTTGATGAAACCCATCTCGCGGCACTGGAAGAACTAGGCAAGCTGCACATGCAGCTCGGTGATTATGCAACCGCGGCAGGTTTGCTCAAGCGCCGCCTTGACCTGAGCCATGACCAATATCTGCAATTTGCCTACGAACATTGCTTTGCCTCACTCCAAACACCAGCTCCATGAACCGACAGCCTATCCTTAATCTTTTGCCGACACTATTTATCAGTACACTGTTGCTGGGCGCATCTGCTTCTGTTCTCGGAGCCCAGCAGGAAAACCGCATAATACGCATCCGGCCGGAATCCGGGACAATAGGTAAAGGTTCCCGCATTACCGTCTATTTCACTGAAGCTGTGGTGGCAACGGATGCAATCGACAGGACAGGGCAGGGGTCGCCTCTCCTGTTTGATCCTGAAGTTGCGGGTACATTCCTCTGGAAAAGCCAGACTGAAGGCCAGTTCCTGGTCAGCGGAAGCCTAATCCCGGGACAACGCTACACGGTGCAGCTCACCCCGGGTCTCAAGCGCCTTGACGGCAACCCCGTCAATCGTGCCCGCTGGATTGACCGCTTCTTTCAATCCCCCGAATTAACGGTAACCACAAAGTCACGCAGGGGAAAACGGAGCCTGCCACAGCAACCGAAGATATCCCTGATGTTTAACTACGGCATCCGCTTCGCCGATGCCACACGGGCAATCTACTTTCAGGACCGGGAAAGTCGGGAACGTTTCGCCAGCGAGATCCTGTTGCCCTCGCTCAACTCCCGTCCTGACCCGGGTGCCAAGCCCGCACCCGCACTGGGCTCAATGCTCTTCGTGCAACCTGCCGCACCGCTGCCGGCTGGCCGCACGGTAGACATTGTCGTCGATGGCCTGCGCGATGATGCCACCGGGACCCCGATGCCGCACCTGAGAAGTTTCCCGCTGGGTAAAACCACTGCCCTTGAGTTTGAGCGTGCCTATACCTTGCAGGATGCCCTGACTGACCCGTCAATCGTGCTGCATTTTAACCAGCGTGTGGCCGTGGACAGCGTAAATGCAGCAAGCATTTCAGTGCAGCCGACAGTGCCGAACCTGAAGCGGCTCAGCAGCGGCTCAACGGTCAGGCTGGAAGGGAATTTTAACCCTGAAGGGAAATACAGAATCGAAATGGCCAAGGAACTTCTGGGAATCACCGGCTACGCACTCTCCGGCGCAATTTCCGAGAACGTGGAATTCGAGGGCATCACTCCCTCAATATACTTCCCGACAACACAATACTTCACCCGCCCGGCCCTGGGACTGAAAATGAAGTTCCTGCATGCCAACACCGGAGCTGTCACCTGGCAACTTGGCCGGCTCCCCGAACACAAGATCGGTATCGCCCGCGCACGTCTGTTCCAGGACGGTGAGCGGCTTATTGATCAACTCGGTATCAAGCCGGTTGCCAAGGGCAGCTTCCCGGCAGCTTCCGGTGTGCAGGCCGTCTACCGCGACATCAACTGGCGGATCACAAACGAGCAGGCAGTAACCAACGGCGTCTACCTACTTGAGGTGTCGGCTCCCCTGCATTCCGGAAAACTCGTAGCCAATCGTTCAATCATTTTCTTTAACGACCTTTTTGTCACCAAGAAGAAAACCGGTGATGAACTGCTGGCAAAGGTGCAGGACATGTCGGGCAGTAAACCAATTGCCAACGTTAGAGTCCGCATGGTGACTGCAAAGAACATCCTGCTTGCCACCTCGACTACCGATGCCGATGGCATTGCCCGTTTTAATCGCAGCCGTATCGAGAAACAGGGTGCGAGCCATTTGTTAATTGACTCCCCCGGGGGCGGCTACGCCGCGGTATTCGTTGCTGGACCGACTTTCCGCAACTCCGGCGGGATCAGAAGCCAGGATTACTCTAGCCAGCCGGTCGGGACCATTATCCCGGATCGCAACCTTTACCGGCCGGGTACAAGCGCAAAATTCAAGGGATTTCTCCGCCATCGAGACAACGACAACCTCCGCAATGCGCCCGGGCAGAAGATCGATTGGCATGTTACCGAGGGCTACCGCGGCAGGACAATTGCCGCCGGCAACACAATCACGGACGAGTTCGGCGGCTGGGAAGCTGAATGGTCAATTCCCAAGGGTATTAAACTCGGAAGCTATTATTTGCACGCCAACTCCTGCGGTTACACAAGAGTGCAGGTTGAAGAAT
>JAYGGE010000025.1:0-75185 GCA_046581505.1 Verrucomicrobiales bacterium
GTGCGCAAGACCCATATTCTGCTGCGCGGTGACTATAAGCAAAAAGGAGCGGAAGTTGAACCCGGGGTGCCAGGGGTTTTTCCCGCGCTTCCCGGTGGAGCAAAGGTGACACGATTGAGCTTTGCGCAATGGCTTGTTGCCCCCGGGCATCCGCTGACGGCACGGGTGGCTGTCAATTATCTCTGGCAGCATTTCTTCGGGCGCGGGCTGGTTGCCACCCCGGGTGACTTCGGCGTGCAGGGTGCAAGGCCGTCCCACCCGGAATTGCTTGACTGGCTGGCAGATGAATTCGTGCGCAGTGGCTGGGACCGCAAGCACCTGGTGCGCATCATTGTAAACTCAAGTACTTACCGGCAGTCCTCAACGGTGGTTCCCGGCAAGGATCGGGGCAACACGCTCCTTGCAGGAATGCCGCGTCGTCGCCTTCAGGCTGAGCAGATTCGTGACCAGGCGCTGGCGGTCAGCGGGCTGCTCGTCCCGGTGATTGGGGGCCCCCCGGTTTTTCCTCTGCAGCCGAAAGGCTTCTATGAGGAGCGCGGGCAGAATGCCGCAGGCAACTCCAACTTCAACTGGGTCAATTCAAAGGGTGATGACCGTCACCGCAAGACCCTCTACACCTACTGGAAGCGCATGGCCCTGCACCCGGCCATGGCGACACTTGATGCCCCGCCAAGGCAGGTATGCGTTACCCGCCGCTCGACCACCAACACGCCGCAGCAGGCCTTGGTTACAATGAATGATCCCGTGTTTCATGAATGCGCGGTGGCATTTGCCGGCCGCATCCTTTCCAGTGTGCAGGAGGATAATTTCCCGGCAAGGATAGGCTATGCATTCCGGATGTGCCTTGGCCGGGAACCTGATCCCGGAGAATTACAGCATTTCATGGAATTCCTTGAGCAGGGCAGTGATCGGCAAGCCGGCTGGACCTCGATTGCCTCGGTCCTGCTGAACCTGGATGAAACCCTCACGCGCGAATGATTCATCCCGATCCTGCAGCCATCACGCGCCGCTATTTTGTCGGTCGTACCCCGCTTGCACTGGGCTCCCTGGCACTGGGTTCATTGCTCGATGAAGGGCGGGCAGCGGGACCCGTGGCCAAGGATACGGGCGTGGAGTGGAGAACAATTCCTCCGCGCGCAAAGCGGGTAATTTACCTGTTCATGTCGGGCGGCCCGTCGCACGTGGACACCTTTGACCCCAAGCCGCTGCTTGAGGAGCAGCACGGCCAGCCGATGCCCAAGGAGATTATTCGCAACCATGAGTTTGCCATGATCAAGAGCGCTTCGCCTTTGGTCCAGAAGTCCCCGTGGAAGTTCCGCCGGCACGGGCAGAGTGGCACCGAGGTATCTGAGTTGTTCCCGAATACAGCGCGGGTCATTGATGATATCGCGATCATACGTTCCCTGCACACAGATTCATTCAACCATGACCCGGCGGTGATGTTCATGAACACCGGCAGTGTCAGGTTCGGCCGACCGGCAATGGGTGCCTGGGCCTCCTACGGCCTGGGCACGGAGAACAGCGATTTACCCGCTTTCGTGGTGTTGGCCTCGGGAAAGAACATCCAGCCGCTGCTCGACAGTTACTGGGGACCCGGGTTCCTGCCGTCACGACACCAGGGCATCCAGTTTCGTTCCAGTGGTGACTCTATCCTGTATGTAAAAAATCCCGGCGATATCTCGCGCAGTGAGCGGCGGCGTCAGCTTGACCTGCTTGGCTGGATGAACCGTCATCATCACGATGCGGTGGGTGACCCGGAGATTGTCAGCAGGATTGCCCAGTATGAACTGGCCTACCGGATGCAGGTCTCCATTCCGGAATTAACCGACGTTTCCACCGAGCCTGAAGCCGTGCGGCACATGTATGGGGCTGAACCGGGCAAGGTTTCCTTTGCCAATAACTGCCTGCTTGCCCGCAGGCTTGCCGAGCGCGGCGTGCGTTTCATTCAGCTTTATGACAAGGGTTGGGATTCACACGGAGATATCGTCAAGGAACACACCACGAGGTGCCGCTCGGTGGACCAGGCGATTGCCGCCTTGATTGGCGATCTCAAGCAGCGGGGCCTGCTTGAGGATACGCTGGTGATCTGGGGCGGGGAATTCGGGCGCACCCCGATGGCACAGGGGGGAGGAGGTAATTTCGGCCGCGATCATCACCCGCACGGGTTTACCATGTGGATGGCAGGAGGTGGGATCCGGCCGGGAATTGTCCACGGGAAGACTGATCCTTACGGGTATTTTGCGGTTGAGAACAAGGTTCACGTGCACGACCTGCACGCCACTCTCCTGCACTGCCTTGGCATCGAGCATGAGTCCCTCACGTTTCGTCATCAGGGGCGTGATTTCCGCCTGACTGATGAGTTTGGCAGGGTGATCCCGGAGCTTCTTGCGTGACCCGGAAGATACCCGCCAGTTTTCGGTGACAAGCCCGCCTTCTTAAACGAGTAAATCAATCCTCTTGCCATGAAATCAATCCTTACGATTACCTCTGTTTTTTTCATTTATTGCGTGTCAGCTCATGCTGATGTGGTGATGACCGCTGATGGTTCCCGGTTGACCGGCAAGGTCCTGGGGATTGACAGGGGAATCATCAAGCTGGAAACCGCTTATGCGGGGATTATCGGGATTCGTCAGGAAGAAGTCACTTCTTTCAGCACTGAGGAGGCGGTGTTACTGAGGTTCGCCGGGGGGGAGACCCTTGCCGGGAAGCCTGAGGCAGCGGGTGAGAAAGGCATCAGGATCCAATCCGGTGATGCTTTTCGGGAGGTGGCAATACAGGGCGTTGAGCGTGTCTGGCCGCTCTCGGGTAAGGATCCGGAGAGCGTCCTTGAACGAGTCAGGAAGGAGAGCGCAAGGCGCAAGTGGCATTTCAGTGGCGGGTTTGACCTGCTAGGCAAGCAGGGCAACAGCGAGGACTTGAGTATTGGGGGGAACTTTGAAGCCAAAATCAAGGGGAAACATGACGAACTGGTGTTCTCAGCAGAGTATGAGAACCGCGAGAAGAACGGCGGCAAGACAGCGGATCGTTCCGGAGGCGAGGTGTTCTACCAGGTTTTTCCGGGAGATGCCATCGGTTGGTATATGCGCTCAGAGATAGAGAGCAATGCCATTACCTCAGTCGACCTGCGCTCCACCTCCGCCGCCGGGGTTTCATACCGCTTTATTAATGACGAGGAGCACACACTGGTTGCGCGCCTCGGTCCCGGTTATCGCTATACCGCTTACGAAAGCAGAAGGGATGATGAGTCCTCCATGACGCTTGACCTCGGGCTTGCCCATCATTACCGGGTCAATGATTTCTTCTCGATCAAAAACGACATTACCTATGTGCCTGCCCTGGGCGGTTCAGGAAATGACCGGCTTGTCCAGGATAGCGGTCTTGTGTTTCCCCTTGCCGGAAACCGGCAATGGAAGGTGCGCATGGGCATCAGGAATGAGTTTGATAGTGAGCCGGCAGTGCGGGAGAAGCTCGACACCACCTATTATACCCGGATTATCTATTCCTGGGACTAAGTCGGGTTGTTTTCATGGAGGGCTTTGCTCCCGCCTGCTCGGTGAGCATCGTCGGGTGCTAGTGATTTACGGCTCAAGGCACCTGGTGTATGAGGACGCGATCCTTAAGGATATGCTTGGTCCCCCGGTGCGCAAGGGTTCCCGCTGGTAGTCCTCAAATATTGTTTTTCAGGTGAGAAAAAAGGCGCAATGTAATGCTGATGTCATTATGGAAGAGTGAAAGGCATATTTTCCTGGTGCTCAGTGTCGCCTCCCTGATTCTCGGTATTGGCATTTATTGCCTGGAGGAGGTTATTGCGCAGACCGGAGGGTTCCTGTTCAACCACCTGCCGGATGGTCTCTGGGCATTTTCATTAACGTCGCTGCTGGTTTTCATCTGGTTTCAGAATCCAGGGCCCTTGTTTTTCTGGATTCCCTGTGCGGTGTTGATGATGTTGATTTTTGAATTCCTGCAATACAAGAATGTCCTGAAGGGAACGGGTGACGTTAAGGATGCAGTGACCTGCATTGTATTCTCAGCCTTGCCGTTATTGATAAAACTAAAATCCAGGATCATGAAGAACATAAATTGACTCTCACTATTAGCTGTTGCGCTTTTCGGATTGTTTGCCATTGCCAGCAGTGACGAGGAAATAGACGCCTTGTTTGAACCGACATCTGTTGGTGAAGTGGCAATGAACGAGGGTATTAGTATTGACGGGGTTGAGTGGATGGCTACAGCGGTGCAGACTCTTGATCATTTCAGGGATTCATTTGGTGACAGGATCAAACCTGTTGATTCATCCACAATGTTCATAAAGGTCAGCGGCAAGACCACTAACCGGAATAAAGAAACCGACTTGGAACTGGGGGATCTTTATCTTGTTGATGGTGATGATGCGGAATATGCAGAGCACGAAGACTCGCTGGAAGGTCTTATATTTGAGGAATTGAGCCGTAACGTGCCTAAAAAATGGACATCTGTTTTTGAGGTGCCTAAGTCGATTCCAAAGCCAATCAAACTGAAGGTCACCAACTTTGAATCAGTCGGGTATATTGTCTTGATGGCGAATTAAGCATCCGGATTCAGGCAGGATTTTTGAATCGCGGCTGAATGTTATTCAGCCTTCTGCTCTTCGCGCATGAAGAAGGCCTCCTTAGGGATCACCTGTTTATTGATGCCCGGTCCCTCGTAGGAGACCTCCAGTTTCTCGGCACCGCCCTGCTCAAAGAAGGTAACCGTGATCGGGTGCAGGCCGGCCTTGAGCCGGATTAACCCGCTGTTGCTCATCACCCCGTGCAGGCCGTCGTTGTCAACGATGATTTCCTTGCCGATGGAGAGGCGGCTGCCGTCATCCGATGCGGTCGAGAAGACGTAGAGTCCCTCGCTGGGCACCTTGATGAAGCCGGAGAATTCCAGGCCGTAATTCTCTTTATCCTCAGTCATGAAGGCGCTCTCGGTGGGGGTGTCGGTGCGGCCACCGGCGACCGGGGTCAACTTGTCAAAGTCCGGGAGCCTGTCCCACTTCCCGGTATACCCCGCGAAGCGGATACCGGGAACCATCCCCGCATCGGCAATTGGCTCGGCCACCTCAAGGATGCCCAGCTCGGGATGGAGCGTGACTTGCTCTTCCCCGCGCTGCAGTTGCACCTCGGGTTTCTCTCCCGGCTTGCGGTCAATCAACGCGATGTGGAAGTCAAAGGCGTTGGCAACGGCAAAGCCGCCCAACCTTGTGATCACGTCCCCGACCCGGATACCAGCTTGGTCACCGGGAGAACCCTCCACGACTGACTTTACCTTTGCGCTCATCTCATACATGTCCACCTCAACACCAAGCCGGAAGCCGTAACGCAACTCGGCGGCAATCAGCCTCGGGAAAACCTCGCGGATGCGGTCGGCCGCGATGGCAAAGTTAATGTTTTCACTGTCCAGCCGTTTCGAGGTGATGATGCCAATCTGCCTGCCGAGGGCGTTGATCAGCGGGCCGCCCGAGTTGCCGCCGCTTACCGCGGCACTGGTCTGCACCATCCATGGCAGGAAGGCCCCGCCGGTTGCCGCCGAACGGTTCAGTCCGCTGATGATTCCCGTGGAGACGGAGTGGTTGAGACCAACCGGGTTGCCGATCACCAGGACCGGTTCACCGAGCATCAGGTCATCGCTGCGGGCGATTGGCAGCGCCGGCAGTTCTTTTCCGGCCTCGACCTTGATGAGCGCCATGTCCTCGGATGACATCCCGGCTACGACCCGGAACGGCAGGGGTCGCATTCCCGGAAAGATAACGTTGCCGTTGGCGATGCCACTGACCACGTGGTTATTGGTGATCAGGTATCCTGAGCGGTTGATCACCGACGCGCTGCCGACCCCGACATTAAATATTCCCGGGGTGCCGGATGGCATGAAAGTCTGGATGGAAGCCACTGCAGGCATGCAGCGCTCGATCAGCTTTACAGTTGGAGTGTAGCGTTCCAGCGGCTTGTCGGCAGCAGCTTGCTGGGTAATGCCGACCGGGCCGAGGAGGAACAGAATAGACGGGATGCAGGTAAAGAATGAGCGGCTTGGAAACATGCCTTTGGATGGCTATTATCCCCATTGCTGGTATCCTTGGCAATGTCCACTCTTCGTATTGTTTCACTATTTAGCCTTTTCGCGGCTTTATCTGCGGGATGGGCGGATTCCCCGAGCTTTCCAAAGCCCGGACAGGTGGATAATCCCGGAATGATTCGCTTCATCAAGCCCGATCCCGGGGCACTTCCCGGTATCGTGGTGGATGATACCGGGGCCAAACTGGTTGGCAGGTGGAAGCATTCCGTGCACACGCCGCCTTTCGTGGGGGTGAGCTATATTCACGACATGAAGGAGGCCAAGGGCGAGAAGTCAGCCACCTTTGTGCCCGACCTGCCGAGGACAGGGCGTTACGAGGTGCGCATGTCCCACAACTCCAACGTCAGGCGGGCCAACTCGGTACCCGTGACCATACGCCACGCGGATGGAGAGAGTATAGTGACGGTCAATGAGGGCAAGCTGTTCCGTTCGCTGGGAACCTTTCGATTCAAGAAGGGAAAATCGGGCTCCGTGATCATCGGCACCGCCGGTACCGAGGGCAAATACGTCATCGTCGACGCGATCCAGTTCCTGCCTGTAGAGGGCGGGAAGAAGTAGGCGGGCTTTACCTTTCCTGTGAGGAGATAGCTGCCCCTGCCTTGCGGTAGAAATAAACCGAGCTGAGGAGAAAGAGCACGGTGCCGGCGCCTGCCATGGCGTAGGTGAACATGCGCAGGAACTGGTAGTAGTCGAGGTCGGGATGCCCCAGGTCCTTGTAGATCTGGATGCCGACGGAACCTGTATAGCCAACCGCATCACACAGGTAGATGGCAAACACGGCGGTTCCCGCCGCCTTGGTTGAAGCCATGACCCTCTCGAAGAGGACTGCCCCGAAGGGGACATAGGCCAAATAGGCTCCGAACCCGATGAGGATCATCCACCACATGCCGCTTATCTTGTCCATGTCCTTGAGCAATGTCGCAATCCCCATGAGGAACATCCCGGAAATCATCACGGCAAACACAGCGAGCAGGCCGCGACGGTGGTTTTTCGCCAGGTTGAGCAGGGCCATGACCACCATGATGCCGAAGGCGATGGGGTAATCCGCCCTTGAGAAGAGCGTTGGTTCGCTGGCATAGCCCATGGCGGTGAAGACTTCCGGCATGTAGTTGTCCCTGAAATCCCGGTATGCCGTCAGGAAGAAATACAGCACCAGGAGCAGGATCATCCCCACCAGGAACTGCCTGATGAAGCCCGCCCTGCCCTTGCCGTCCATGATGGTGCGTTCACTGCGGCTGGTGATGTCCTCTTCACTGGGAGGTGGAAGTTGATTGAGGAAGAAGACGGACAGGAAAAAAGGAACAAGGAAAATGGCCCCGACTGTTGCAGGCATCCAGAATTGCGTCACCCCGCTCTCCATGGTCCAGCCTCCCACTGTCTTCACCGAACTGCTGGCCAGGATATACGAGCAGCTTAAGCCAGCGAAGAGCAACTCGGCGGTCTTGCGTCCCTCAAGGTAACGCGACACCAGTCCCCAGACCATTCCCAGGGGCACGCCATTGATGAAGATGGCAGCCACCTTCAGGTTTTCCGGAAGCACGGCGAATCCCAGCAGCGCCAGCTCGGCAATGATTATCATGGCAACCAGGGCTTTTGCCTGGTACGCTCGCCCGATTTCCGAGCAGAACTTGCAGCCCATGTACTTTGAGATCGTGTAGCCGATGATCTGGCTGATTACGAATGCGGTCTTGAGGTTGATTTCGGTGTCCAGGAACTTGAGCCCTTCAAATGTTGCCGCCCCGAACGGCTTACGGAAGGCATACATGCAGAAGTAGGTGCAGAAGGCCGCCGCAATGCAGTATGCCACGAAGAGCGGGGGGCGGGCCTGTGTTAACCAGCGTTTGATCATTGCTTAATCAGCGAGGACTGTAGGTATGTGTTAATGCCGGGTTTGTTCTTCACGTTGATTCATCCAGAAGATTCATCTCGTTTGCCACCTCGCGAATTGCGCCAAGAAGGGCCTCGGTGTCTCGCGGGAACAAATGACCGATGTGACCAATGCGGAAACAGTCGGCCTTGGTGACCTTGCCCGGGTAGATGACAAATCCCTTCCCGTTGAGGCGATCGTAGAACTCATCGAAGTTAAAACCGGCGGTGGGATAAAGAAATGAGGTGATAATGTTCCCCTGCAGATCCGGTGCAACGTATTCCCTGAAACCCATTGAGCGCATACCGGCAACACAGCACTCGTGGTTGGCACGGTAGCGTTGCGCGCGCGCGGGAATTCCGCCCTCTTTTTCCAGTTCATCCGGCGCCCGGGCAAAGGCGAGCAGGGTGTGGGTGGGGGGCGTAAAGCGGAACTGGCCGTTGCTTTCCAGTGCCTGCCACTGGGCGAGAAGATCAAGGCTCAAGGTCCGGGAGAATCCCTCTGTGGCTTCAAGGCATGCGCGCCGGCACAGGGCAAAGCCAAAACCGGGAACACCCTGGACACACTTGTTTGCACTCGAGACCAGGAAGTCGATTCCGCATGCAGCAAGGTCAAATTCCACGCCGCCGAAGGCACTCATGGAGTCAACAAAGTAAGTGCACCCCACCCTCCGGGCCGCGGCACCAATATCAGCGATTGGGTTCATGATGCCGGAGGTTGTCTCGCAGTGTACTGTTGCCACGTGCGTGAAATTTCCGCCCTCCAGGGCATCATTGATGGCATTCACATCGGGCAGCTCGTTCTCGGCACAGCGGATTACCTCGGCGGCAATGCCGTGCCGGCCAATGATTTTCAGGATGCGTTCGCCATAGGCACCGTTGATAATGACCAGCCACCTGCCTTCGGCTGGCGTGATGGACGAGATGACCGATTCAATGGCGAAGGTGCCGCTGCCCTGCATGGGTATCGTCTCCCAGCCCTCTGCCTGAGACACGCCGGCCAGGCGCAACAGGCCATTACGGATATCCTTGATGAGCTGGATGAACTCATGATCGCGTGAACCCAGGTCGCGCAGCATGGCTTCCTTGACCGTGTCGCTTGTTGTCAGCGGTCCCGGGGTGAACAGTGGCTTGTCTCCTGTTACCATGGCAGTGAAAAGGTCTTTATGCTGGTCATGTATTTAATGGCCTCAATGACGCCCTCCTTGATCCCCAGTTCGGAATCCTTTACGCCGCCGAACGGGGAGGACTCAATGCGGTAGCCGGGGATGGTGTTGACGTTTACCGTGCCGCTGCGGATGCGCTTGACTGCGGTGAGGGCAGCCTGCATGTCGCGCGTCACGATTCCTGAGGAAAGGCCGAATGCGGTGCCGTTGGCCAGGTCGATGGCATCATCAAGGTCTTCAACCGGCATGATTGGAGCGAGCGGACCGAAGGATTCCTCGACCGCCATCTGTGCGTCGCGGGGCACGTCGGCGATGATGATGGGCTCGATGGCGGCGCCGTTGCGTTTGCCCCCGGCCAGTTCACCGCTGTAGGGGTAGATCACATCGAGCAGTTCACCGTCCACCTCCTCGCCGGCCACATAGCACGGCAATTCCAATATCCCGGTCTGCTCAGTGTCACTCATTGTTCAAGTCCGTTGCAAACATAGTCAAAGACATCAAAATTACGCGGATCCGAAGCCGCCTTCGCTGTATACTCAGCATTTAGCGGACCGGAGAAAATCAACGGTACCATTGTCTCGAATCGTCCACCATGGGAGCGCAGCGGCCGGTCAAGCTGTGAGAGGTCATGGTGCTTAGGGCTTCTGCCAAGCACAGTGTCCGCAGCACTCAGCACAATGAGATCGCCAATGCGGTCAACCGGGAGCTCAAGAAGATCAGCGGCCTGGGCTTTCTCAAGCACTTCTGTTACACCTTCCAGGCCGCGTATCCACCCGGCGATCTCAGCGGCTTTACCGGGTTCCGCCAGATGCACCGTGACATAAGAGCCGAGTGCCCCGTGATGCGCCACGTAGGGGTCGGTTATCGGGCAGATCACCTTGTTGCCGTCGCCGAATTCCTCACACAGTTCATCTTCCAGGTAGATCACCCTCGGTGTGCCATCTTCGCGGCATTTGGCATTCATGCCATGATCAGCGGTGATCCCCAGCCGGCAGCCGAGGTCAACCAGCCGGCCGAGTTCCACGTCCATTGCCCCGTAGAACTCCAGTGCTCCCTCTTCATGTGGTGCATATTTGTGCTGGATGTAATCAGTGAGCGAGAGGTAGAGGAAATCAGCTTGCCCCGCTGCCACAAGGGCTGCGCCGGCACGCAGCACGTAAACACTCGCCCCGCCGCTGTAAATGGGTGGCGTTTCTCCTGCCAGCGCCTCAACACCTGAAATGCCATGTGTTGGCTTGCGTGCCTCGGCGGCTTTCTCTGAAGAAAATGCCATGCCAATCACCCCCTCAGTTAACAGCCCGGGCGACAGCAGGTCGCGTAGTTTTTCTTTCGCGGTCACCATCGCCACCTTACGGCCTGCGCGGGCGGCGGCGGCCAGGACGGTTTCACAGCGCAGAAAATCCGCACTGTTCATCATCACCTCTTCGCCGGTGTCGGGATCCAAAAAAAAATTACCGCTCAATCCGGTTACTGCCGGCGGAGCGCCGGTGACGATGGCTGCGTTGTTCACGTTGGTGAATGACGGCAGTGCCCCGCGTGCGGCACCCCGCCAACCTCCCTTAAGGATTCGTGCCAAGCTTGGCATTCGTCCCTGTGCCAGTGCCACGTCCAGGTATGCTTCCTCACACCCGTCCACGCAGACCACCGCGACCGGCCCTGCTGGCAACCGGTAACCTCGCCCGTTTACAGTAAACCCGTTCATATCAGTATCTCCATCCTGCCTACTGTTTTCAGGATTCGCAATGAGCATTTGACCAATTATATTGGCATTTTCAACCAAGAGGAACCCGGAGGAAGGATTTCGGTATATTGTGGCTATCGGCAAAGGAGTCTTGCTTCCAGCTCACCATGTCTTCACAATCATGAACATGCTCAAGGAACTGCTGCAGGGTTTACATTTTCGCCTGACTTTTGTCCTCTTCCTGTTATTTGCACCTGCCATGGCCACAAGTCTCCAAGCTGAGCCGTTTGCCTTTGCCCTTCGTGAAAGCGGCGAGCATGCCGCCACGTGGCGCCAGGTTGAGTGGCAACCCTCACAGACAGCAATCATTGTATGCGATATGTGGGACTCGCATCACTCAGTCACCGCTGTGCGTCGCGTGAACGAGTTCGCGCCACGGCTCAATGAGGTGCTGAAAAGCGCACGTGCCCGTGGCGCCATGATCATTCATGCTCCCAGTGACTGTATGTCAGCCTATGCAGGGCATCCCGCGCGCAAGCGTGCGCTGAAGGCACCCGCTGCATCTGAATCTCCGCAGGGCATGGCAGCCTGGTGTCATCGCATTCCCTCCGAGGAGTGTGCGGCTTACCCGATCGACCAGTCTGATGGAGGTGAAGATGAGGATGCATGGGAGAATGCGCAGTGGACGGCACGCCTTGAGAAGGAGGGAAGGAAACCGGGAACGCCATGGCTTAGGCAGGCAAAGCAACTGGAGATCAACGACAATGACTATATTGCAGCAGAGGGAGATGTTGTCTGGAATATTCTTAAAGCGCAGGGGATACGGCACGTCGTGCTTTGCGGGGTGCACACAAACATGTGCGTGCTTGGCCGGCCGTTTGGCTTGCGGCAGATGGTGCGTGCGGGAATGGAAACCGTCCTGTTGCGTGATTGCACGGATGTCATGTATAATCCGCGCCGCTGGCCGTATGTCAGCCATTTCACCGGTCTTGACCTCGTGGTGAAGCACATTGAATCGTATGTCTGTCCAACGATCAGCAGTGCGCAGGTTCTGGGCGGCAGCCCTTTCCGCTTCAGCCATGACAATCGCCCGCAGCTGGTGGTGCTTGTTGACCCGGAAACCCTGCCTGTGCTGCAACCCTTCGCCCGTCGGTTCCTTGACCCGGAGTTCCGTGTGCGTTTTACGGTTTCCAGCCCCGGGGATGGGAAAGAGCCTGAGGGCCTGAGGCATATTGCGTATGCCGATGCGCTTTTGATATTTGCCGATCACGAGAAAATGCCGGAAGAAATCAAAGGGGCCATTCTTAAGCACGTGGCTGCAGCGAAACCGGTGGTCGGGGTCGGGCTTGGTGACTGGCCTCAGGTGTTTGGTGCAGATTCCGGTGTCCTGCTCAAGAATGTCGCAGATTTAAAGGTGGTTGACGTTGCACAAAGAGAGCATCCGATTGTTGCCCATCTTCCTGCCACCGGGTGGAAGACGCTTATCCATTTCGGCAAGGCGTCACTTTTGCCGGGAACCCGGATGATCGTTGGCGGACAGAGGGGAACTGCAAAGATTAGTGAGCCGGTGGCATGGACATTCACGCGCAGCGATGGCGGGCGCTCATTTTGTACGGTGCTGGGCAATTCTGGAGATTTTTCCATCCCGTTCTTCCAACGCCTGCTGTTTAATGCGCTTTACTGGGCGGTTGGCCGCGATGCTCCTTCCGGATTGCCTGTGGATCCGGACGCGCGCCGTAAAGTTGAGGGCTGGCATCGCCCCGGCGGCAAGGTTGTGTCCGGTGTCTTCAGGGATCTGCGCACCCTGCTGCGTGTTCCCGCGGGAATCGGGAAAGGGGATTATTCCCTTTCGTGGCAATCACAACCGAAGGCAGCTGTTTATCTCAATGGCGAGAAGTTGACGGTGAAAGCACCCGGAGAATGGCTTGTTCCAGGCAAAATCCTCAAGCCTGGGGATTTGAACCTGCTGGTGATTCGTGTTCCTGTCGACCGCGGTGATTCAAGCGGGGACTTCCCGGCACTTGGCAGTGGAAACCTTGCATTTCCCCTGGCCAAGGAGCATTGGCAGCAGCGTTCTTCCAGCGACCCGGAAGTTGAGACGGGATTTCCCATCCCTCCGCAGTTCGGTGCCCCCACGGACCTTATCCAGGGCTGGCCGGTGCCACGGTGATTGGATCCTTTTTGAGAACTTGAGGATTCTTTGTTTTCGCGGTGTGGTGTTTTATAGTAATTGTTTGATGAGTTTAAATTTTCCCCGAATCCCCAACGGGAAAAATCCTGTATGGCTGCTGGCCATGGGCTTTTCGATTTGTCAGACGATTGGGTTCGCCGGACAGAATGCCGCACCTTCCTCACATCTTGTCTTTGACGACAACTTTGACGGACACATCATCATTAATGAGGTGCGTGTGCCGAAAGAGGGAGAAGCCAAATACACCTATTACGAGACCCTTGGCTGGCGGGGACGTGCTGCCGGTTATGCCGGGTTGCAGGCGCATCCCAGGGGGCATAACTATATTTTCTCCATTTGGGATCACAAGAGTCACGCGGCTCCCATCAGGGCAGTTTACCGTGGGGCGGGAACCATTACGGAGAAGTTCGGGGGTGAAGGCACCGGCCTCAAATCGTGGAACTTTGAACTGGGTTGGGAAAATGACACCTGGTACACCCTTGTTTTGCGCTACTGGCCGCTTGGCGGGCATAGCTTTTATGGCTACTGGGTGCGAAGCGCGAAGACGGGAAAGTGGACTCACTTGGTGACCATGGATGTTGCGGCGAGGGAGGCATTTTTCCAGGGCGGGACCGATGCCTTTATTGAGGACTGGCTTGAGAGCGGAGAACGTCAGCGAACTGCGCACTTTCGCGGGGGCTGGAAGCGCAGAGTCGACGGCCGGTGGCATGCTTTTGGCAGCGGCAGGTATTCAGTTAACTTCTGGGACCTGGAGAAGGGCAAACGCTCATTTAATTTCCGGACAAACTGGAACGGCGGCAGTGCCCGGGATGCCGCCGGAGAGTTTTACTTCATGACAGCAGGTGGCCGCAATACTGTAGCCACCACCACAAATCCATCGCGTCATGAGATTAAGCGCAGGGCCGGGAAGCCAGGGCATGCCCCCATCAAGGTCCGGTCTGCCAAGTTGAGCGTCCAGGCAGGCGGCAAATTAACGGTGCGTTGGGAAAATGATCCTGCCACTTTGCCTCAGTTCAGCTTTGCGCTTGGCTTATCTGATCAGCTGTCAACACAGGGGGTTCATTTGGCAAGGATTGAAAAGGTGCAACCGCATGCCCGGCAAGCAGAGCTTTCAATTCCCGATGGACTTGATTTCAAGCGGATTATTGTTCGTCTGCAGTGCCGGGACATCCTGGATAACCAATCCCCTGTCCTTTCGTTGCGCCTCCCGGAGTAAGATATAATCCTTGATTCCGCTTAGCCTTTACTGAGTTTTCGGATTCTAAGGTTTCGATACCAGCAGGGATCCTTGTGGTCGGTGAGCAGGATGTGGCCGGTGACTTTCTTTCCAAATCCCGGGTATTTCTTGAATTTCGTTTTGGCAACGCGCTCAAGGATTCCGGGGCTGCCGCATTCATAGGTGAGCACCTTCCTGCCATTGAGCCAGTGTTCGCAATGATTACCATGGACGAGGACCTTTGAGTGGTTCCATTCGCCCATTGGTTTGCCGGGCTTGTCCTTGACAGGTTTGACGAGCAGGTAGAACGAGGCATTGGAGGAGTAGGGATCCTTAACTGTGGCATCATCGATCATCTGGTACTCGTGGCCAATTGCGGCACCACGCTCGCCGGTGATAAAGTATTTAACGCCGTTATTTCCCCGTGCCTGCAGCTTCCATTCCCAGGAAAACTCGAAGTCCTCATAGGTGTCAATGGTCATGATATCACCTGCACGCACGCCGGCGGGCTTATGCAGCGTGCCATTTTCGACCCGCCACCCGGTAATTTTTTCCGTCACTGACTTATAGCGTCTCCAACCTGCAACGCTCCTGCCGTCAAAGAGCAGTTTCCAGCCTGCCGTCTTTTCGTTTTTGGTCAGGGTATTGACAGGGGCGTCGTTGCAATTGTTGTCCTGCTTACCAAGATCGCCGTCATGGGGTAGCGCTCCTGCTGCGGACAGCAGAACAAGATACGTCAGGCATGATGGAAGGAGGTGCCTCATCATTTTCTTTCTCTGCCGGGTAATAGTGCTACAAACCACTCATCACGCAGCACTTGTATGGCTGCGCCGGGTGAATCCGGGCAATGGCACATCAATCAGGTTGACGGAGCCTGATGGGCTTAAGTTGCCGCGTCGAAGCGTGCTGCAACGGCATCCCAGTCAACCACGTTCCACCAGGCGGCGATGTAGTCGGGTCGCAAATTCTGGTAATTGAGGTAGTAGGCGTGCTCCCATACATCGCAGCCCAAAATCGGGGTGTTGCCCTCCATTACCGGGCTGTCCTGATTGGGAGTCGAACTGACCTCGAGCGCACCGTTGGCGATGCTCAGCCATGCCCAGCCACTTCCGAAACGGGTCATTCCGGCTTTGGTGAATGCCTCTTTAAAGCTGTCAAAACTGTTGAAAGTGGAGTTGATGGCATCCCCAAGTGCCCCGCTGGGCTCACCCCCCTTGCCCGGGCCCATGCTGGTCCAGAAAAGTGAGTGGTTGGCGTGGCCGCCGCCGTTGTTACGCACCGCGCCGCGAATGTCCTCCGGCACCGCGTCAAGGTTGGCAATGAGTTCATTAATGGACTTGTCCTCAAGCTCCGGGTTGTCGGCGATGGCGTTATTCAGGTTGGTGACATATGCGTTGTGGTGCTTGCCATGGTGGATTTCCATCGTGCGCGCATCAATGTGGGGTTCGAGCGCATTGTGGGCATAAGGGAGTTCGGGAAGTTGGTGAGCCATAAATTTCTGTTTTGTTTTATTACGGAGTTATGCCAGCAAGAAGAAGGCATAAACCGGAAAGGGTCAAGCCTGCAAACAGGGGAGGGTTAGTTCCCTGTGCCCTGATCAATGAAGGCGAGAGCCTTATCGTAGCTACCGCCACTAAGGAAATGTTCGAGCCGGGGCGGAATCATTTCCTTAAGGCTTTCATGTTCGTGCTGAATTTCATCAAAGATGGCTTTAAGCGCCTCCAGGTGGGCCTGTGGGTCCCGGTCACGGAATGCATGGTCGGCGATTAACGAGAGTCGTTGGCGCAGTAGGCCGGCGAGGGGATCAAGGGGTTTGTCCATAATTTTAAAATAGTCAGAGTGAAGGCCTCATGCAAGTCGGGTAAGTCGAATCCACGTTGATCTTTTAGCAAACAGGCGGGAACATTTCAACTGATGGAAATCCATGAGTATTTCACGCATGTTGATTGGCTGGTGGTTTTTGGCTACCTAGGGCTGACAACCTGGGTTGGACACGCGATGCGCGGCAAACAGGGAACGATTAAGGATTTCTTCCTTGGCGGGCGTTCAATGCCATGGCAGGCAGTTAGCGGCTCCATCATCGCCACCGAGATCAGCGGGGTGACCTTTATCGGTGTTCCCGGAACGTTGTTTGCCCTGCACGGTGACTTTACCTACCTGCAATGGGCGGTGGGTTCGATTATCGCCCGGATGATTGTGGCCAGGTATTTTGTGCGCGTTTATTATGAGCAGGAGATTTACAGCCCATACGATTATATGGGCTTAAGGCTTGGGTTAAGCGTGAAGACTTTGGCGACGGTTTTTTTCACGATTGGGAGCATACTGGCGCAGAGTGTGCGTGTGTTGGTGGCGGCAATTCCGTTAAAGGTCGTAACCGGGATGCCACTGTGGGTTTGTATCGTGGTTATCGGTTTGTTTGCAATTGGCTGGACGCTGATGGGGGGGATGCGCACGGTAATATGGACTGACGTGATGCAGTTCGCATTGTTTGCACTGGGGGGGGTGATTGCACTGATGTGGTTGATCGGCGGAATTGATGGCGGATGGTCAGGGATGCTGGAGACTGCGTCCAGGTTTGGTCGCACACGTATCCTAAATCCTGAGTTCGGGCTTGGTGCGGACTTGAAATTTACCCTGTGGGTGGCGCTTTTTGCTGTGCCCTTCCAGAATCTGGGGATTTTCGGGGTCGATCAACTTGCCGCGCAGCGCATGTTTTGTTGCAAAAATGCCCGCGCCGCCGGCAAGGCGATCCTTTTCAGTTCCTTCGGGCAGTTGATTACCCTGCTGATGCTGCTGATTGGCGCAGCTCTCTTCGTGGGCAATCACCAGCAGGGTTTTGGTGATCAGCAACTTGCCACTCTATTCGACACGAAGATGGAAAACGTCCAGGATATAAGGGATTCAGCGACTTTCGCTGAGCATCCGGAGACGGGAGAAAAGTCCAGCGTGATTGTGCCACAAACGGTAAAGGGTTCCAGTGGCGAGACTTTCTCGGGGACTTCTGACTATATCTTCCCAATCTGGATTGTGCTGGCTTTGCCGGTTGGTCTTAGCGGCCTGATCCTGGCAGGGGTTTTTGCGGCGGCGATTTCCAGTCTCGATTCAATCCTCGCCGCATTAAGCCAGACGACACTTTCACTTTTCTACCATCCGGAGAGGGGGGAGATCAGCCTGTCTGAAAGGCAACTCATGTTACGCTCGCGTCTACTGGTCGTTGGATGGGGACTGGCGCTGACAGGATTTACCCTGCTGCTGGCGATAGCGCGTGAGGACATTCCTATTTTGCCTCTCGCATTCGGGATGACGACCTACACGGTGGGTCCGTTACTGGCGATGTTTTTGTGCGCAATGATTGGCCGGGGTTCCCTCCGGGACCTTCTCGCCGGGTCGTTGATATCTTTTGTGGCCGTTATGTTTGTGCAGACCGATATTTGGGTCTTGCTAATCAAGGCCAAGCTGATCTCTGCTGAGACTTTGGCTGCTCTTTTCACTTATGAGCTTAATACTGCGGGTACCGGGGTGAAATCAGTGTTTTGTTTTGCCTGGATGTGGCCTCTGACCTGTTTGATCACCTTGGGGGCAGGGTTGTGGATTCCCTCCAGGAAAAAGGCATGATTGGCATATAGTCTCCTCGCAGTGAGGCATCAACGCCGATCTGTTTCGGTTAGTATTTCGGATAGGGTAAAATTTTATTTTTAGAATTTGTCTTCATCTTCCGGGTGAGTGTGTTGGCCGGATGCCTTGAGTTTGCCGGGCAAATTCATTTATAGTGGTTTGGAGGATTGTGATATCGGCGGAAACTTCTCCGGATTTAAATCCCAATATATTTTTTGCGATTTTGAAACGAAAATTCTTGCGGAAAATCGCTGAGTGTATTTATCATCGGGCGGTGATGGAAAATTGGGTTTTTTTGGGAGGTGTCCGGCTTACGGCCTATGGGCAGCTTTGAAGGGAATTCTGGCGACAATAACCATCGGCATAACAGAATTTGAAACCGCTTGACTACTAGGCTAGGCGGGCGGTTCCGGATGAACGCAAAAAAACCGGAATCCGAAACAGTAGATAAGAATAAATGAAGATTTTCACTCGCCACAGGCATCGTAATGTGGCTCCCAGAGAAGCAGTTGCCATCAACTTGTTCCCCCTGCACACGGTTAGTTGATGGCGGATCATCTGAATACTATCTGGAAGGAAATCTGCTCCAAGGTAAAGGAGCAGGTCAGTGCGGATACTTTCCGGCGCTGGTTCTCGTCCACGCAACTGATCGAAGCCGATGAATCCCGGTTATTGGTTCGAGTGCCAAACCACATTTACGGGCTTTGGATCGACTCGAACTATATTGCCATTCTCAATCACGCGGTGATTGGGACCCTGGGAGAGGTGCGCAAGATTGAATGGCAACCCGTTAGTTCCGTGAAGAAGGAGGCTGTCAACAAACCCTGCGCCGAGGTTGTGGATGAGGTAGAGGTGAAAGCTGCAGCACGACAAAAAGGGCAACCTTCGCGGTCAAAGACGGTTACTCCGCTTCCGCTTGCCAGCGTTGAGAAGTCCATTAAGCGTGCGGGACTCAATCGTAATCATCGTTTCGATACATTTGTGATCGGGTCAAATAATGAGTATGCGAACGCGGCAGCGCGCGCCGTCGCCAAAGGTGGCGCTGAGGGGTATAATCCTCTTTTCATCTGGGGTGGCCCGGGGCTTGGCAAGACACACCTGTTGCATGCGATTGGCCACCAGTATTTGCTCAACAACTCCAAGGCGAAGGTTGTCTATATGACCTGCGAGCAGTTTACCAATGAGTTCATTGAGTCTCTGCAGCATAATACCCTTTCAAAATTCAGGAACAAGTATCGCAGGGCTTCCCTGCTGCTGGTTGACGATATCCATTTTCTTGCCGGAAAGGAGAAATCACAGGAAGAGTTCTTCCACACCTTTAACATGATCTGTGACGGGCAACGCCAGATCGTCCTGACCAGCGATCGTCCTGCCAATGAAATATCGGAGCTTGAGGAGAGGATTGTTTCGCGTTGTGAATGGGGGTTGACTGCCGGACTGCAATTGCCGGATGTAGAGACCCGCCTTGCAATCCTGCGCAAGAAAATGGACATGTGGGAGGTTACGCTTGAGGATCGGATTGTTGAATTCCTTGCAGATCGTATTCGCAAGAGTATTCGACGCCTGGAGGGTGCAATGATGCGTTTGGCGAGTTATTCCTCATTGAGCGGAAAGGCTCTCACCGATGAGGTAATCGAGGGATTGCTCAAGGACATTCTTCGTGAGGAGGGGCGTCGGCGGATTACTATTACGGCTATCCAGAAGGAGGTTGCGCTGCACTTTGACGTGCGCTTTGCTGACATGACCGCTCGTGGTCGTAAGGCGCATATCGCCTTTGCCCGTCAAGTTGCCATGTATCTCTCCCGGACAATGACGGATCATTCCCTAGTGGAAATCGGCAGGGCTTTTGGTCGTGATCACGGGACTATCATCCATGCGGTGCGCAAGGTGGAGAGGTGCCTTGAGGAATCCAAGGAAGTGCGGCAGAAAATCAGTATTTTGGGTGGCCGGCTTTCCAGTGTTTAAGGGAGGATGCCAGGGGGTCCTCATGGTTCTAGGGCACCTTTATTGTAGAGGGAATCAAGATTAAATTGCTCTCGATGCTCTCTCCAGAGCCGTTGATGTCCAGTTTGTATTAGACACTCCCTATTTTTCAGTGCAATATCGCTCGATTATTTTGGTTTCCTTAATGGTCTGCATGGGTGATTATGCGGCACTGGAGAGCAAGAGTTTGTAGTCAGCATGAAATTTACTATCACAAAGGAGGATTTTCTCGAAGGATTGCAGCAGGTGCAGCACGTGGTGAGCAGTCGGACAACTTTGCCAATCCTGTCAAATGTCTTGCTTGAGGCTGAGGGCAATTCGCTGCGGCTGACTACCACTGACCTTGATGTCGGGGTCACTGGCTCGGTGAAGGCAAAGGTCCAGCAATCGGGATCGACGACTCTTCCTGCCAGGAGATTGGCCGGTATCGTGCGGGAACTGCCCGTTAATGAAGTGAGTGTAGAGGTGGATTCAAAGCATGCATCTTCGATCCGCAGTGGACCCAGTTTCTTCAAGATACTTGGTTTGGCCAAGGATGAGTTTCCGCCATTGGCTACCTTTGATGATGCCAATGAATACAAGATCAGCCAGAGCGTTCTTAAAGACGGGCTCAGGATGACTTCGTATGCGATTTCAACTGATGAGACGCGCTATGTCCTCAATGGTATATTCTGTTCGTTTAAAGGAGGAGCTTTAACGCTTGTGGCAACCGATGGGCGCAGGCTTGCCATGGTTGAGAATGATATTGAGTTTCCTGAGAGCCGTGAAACGGAGGTCATTGTTCCGACCAAGGCGGTGAATGAGTTGCAACGTCTGCTAACGGATAAAGGTGATGTGAAGATATTCATCAGTGAGTCGCAGATTGCATTTGAACTTAATGACAACCTTCTGGTCAGTAAATTGATTGAGGGTAATTATCCGAATTATCGGCAGGTCATTCCCGAGGAAACCAAAGAGCGCATTGTCCTTGAGCGTGAGACTTTTCTCAGCACGGTGAATCGCATATCCCTGCTTGCTAACGAGAAATCCAACTCGGTTAAATGTATTTTTGGAGACAACAAGATTGATGTGACCGCAAACTCTCCTGAAGTGGGTGAGGCCTCGGAGTCTATGGATGTAGCCTATAAAGGCCCGCAGTTCTCAATTGCATTCAACCCGGATTTCCTCATGGCGCCCTTGCGAAACCTTGATACTGACGAGGTTTATCTTGATCTCATTGATGAGATGAGTCCCGGAGTGCTCAAGACTGAGGGTTCTTTTCTCTATGTCCTGATGCCAATGCGCGTCAGTCAGTAACGCAGGGATGGCAGGCCGGGGAGATACTGTGGAGGATATGTCGTGGCCGACTATATTGCATGACCACGTGGTGGCAGTGTTTATCAGGATGCCTCTTGAAGAAAGTTTCTGATTAGCCGGGATCCTGCGCTTTGGCTTTTTTCCGGATGAAATTGTGTGGCCAGGAGTCGGCCGCGGCGCACGCTTGAGACGAAGGAATTCCCGTAGGGCGTGGTGGAGGCAATGATCGATTCGTTCACGGGTTGCGGAAAGTAGGAGTGCACGAAATAAAAATAAGGGGATTTTCCCAGGCCATCCCATGCGTGATCATCCTCATCTTTTAAATGCAGCTGGTTCCATCCCATGTGGGGGACTTTCATTCCCGGGATGTCGGGGAAGCGCACGACCTGTCCGGGTAATACCCCGAGTCCGGAACAACCGGGACTCTCGTCACTGCCTTCAAATAGCATCTGGAAGCCAATGCATATCCCGAGAAATGGACGATCCTGCTGGATCCATTCCCTGAGCGGTTTGATGAGTTTCTGGTTTTCCAGGTGCCGTGCGCAGTCGCCAAAGGCACCAACACCGGGGAAGATGATGGTTTTAATGCCATGAAGTTCATCGGGTTGGCGGATGAGTTTCCGATCTGCCCCGATTGCTTCAAGGGTATTGCAGAGGCTTCTGAGGTTTCCGGCGCCGTAGTCGATGATGCCAGTCATATTCATACTGATCGCACAGTGTGTCTGGCAGGGATAATGATTCCTTTACCGGTCAGCGGCTAGAGGGTTTCTTTTGTGCTCGGGACACCGGTCACCCGTGGGTCGCGCCGGGCCGCCAAGTCACTTGCTTTGGCCAATCCTTTGAAGATTGACTCGGCCATGTGATGGGCATCCCGGCCGTAAAGCACTTCGACGTGAACGTTGGCACCGGCATTATTTGCAAAGGCGCGCAGGAATTCCTCAACAAGCCCGAAAGAGAATTCGCGGATGCTATCGACTTTCTCAGGGGCCCTGAATTCAATGAACGGGCGGCCGCCAAAATCGATCGCGACACGACTCAGGGTCTCGTCCATGGGAACCAGTGCCCAGCCATAACGGGAAATGCCATGCTTGTTGCCAAGGGCATCCTTAAAACACGAGCCGAGGACAATTCCTACATCCTCAACAGTGTGGTGGTAATCCACTTCTATGTCACCCTCGGCGCTGATATTCAGGTCGCACAGGCTGTGCCTCGCGAAAAGAGTCAACATATGATCCAAAAACGGAATACCGGTGTTGATTTTTGATGCTCCGCAACCATCGATATTTAGTTCCGCGGAGATTTTGGTCTCAGCAGTTTCGCGGCGTTGAGATGCTTTTCTCGGTTCCGGCATGCTTCAGGAGTTCGGGTTTCTATTCCCTGGCCTCTTTTACGGGCGACTTCACAAATACTTTAGCGAAGACGGTCATCAGCAGCAGGACGCCGGCCAGGATAATAAGTAATAATTGAAAGCTCAGGCCTTCTGGTTCTTCCTGGTTTTCTTCACTGTCATTGCCTGCTGCGTTATTGGAAGTTGCAGCAGGCTCATTGTTGTCAGTGTTTTGTTTTCCCTTCTTGGGATTCACGGGGTGTTTGCCGCTTTTTGGAGGTTTTGGATTATTGTTTTCAGGCGGAGTGGTTTCATTTTCCACTGCCACTGCCACTGCCACTGCTGCTGCTGCTGCTGCTGCTGCTGCTTCGGCGGCAAGGGCCGCTTTTCTTGCAGTGCCTATTCTTTCAGCGAGATCGGTTACAATGTCGCCGTTGGCTCCATTTTCCTGGGCAATTTCCAGCCTTGATTTGGCCGCGACAAGCTTGTTTGCGGCGAGATGCTTGGAAGCATCCGCAAGCATTGTGGCGGCCGTGCGGGTCTTGGTCAAGTCGAGTTGAGTGAGGCGTTTGGTCTCTTTGGCGATTTCCTCAAGAGTTTCGCTGATACTGGGCAAATCCCATTCACTGACAGGGGTCCACCGCTCTTTGCGTTCCTGCGCCTCCTTCCTGAGAGTTCTAAATAATTTCAGTTTCGCTGCAAAGGCCGCTTGGGTTTGAATGCGGTCATCATCCTCCATCGACTTAAGGTCTTTTTCACGCTGAGCTATTCGCAATGGTTGGTTACGCCTATATTGGGACAATCTTGCCTCGTATTTAGGGAGCGCCTCGACAATAGCGGCAATTGATTCCGTATAAGCCGTTGAGAACTCAAATTTCTCTTCTAGCTTTTCGAACTGGGTAAATGCCAGGAAGTATTTGTGATTGCCGATGGAGGCCTTCATCCGAGTTGCCAGAATTCGTGCGTTGTGGTTGTAGGGATCTATTTTTACTTCTTCCTCAGTGATCCAGTTGCCGTCAATCTTGACGCCGTTGGCCTCGACTTTTGCTTTTTCTTCCAACAATTGATCAATGACATCCTGTACTAATGCCTTCAGCTTACTGGTTTTGAAGTTTGCCATGAAATCGGCCGGCTTTCCGGCCAATATTTTATCGTAATCATCGGCTGTCAGGAGATTTGCAGTGGGAAGGATTTTTTTAATCTCGTTGAGGGCTATCTCATCGGCGTCCTCTTTATCGATGATTTTAATGTCGGCACGACTTATTGTTTTTATATCTTTAATGCTCTTGCTGATGTTGTATTCGAACTGGATGGATTCGGGAGTCTCTTGTACTATTTTCCCCTCAAGTACGGTCCCGTTCTTCAACTTGAGCGTGTCGGCTGAGAGCGTAGCGATGGACAGGACAAGGAGTGAAACCGTGGTTGATGGATTCCAGGAAATCATGTAGCTGTGGAATTGGATGATGGGTTTGCACAGAATGCGAACCCGGAGGAATGGTAAAGTTGCAAGTTCTTTACGGTTGTCCACCACTCTTTATCCTGTTATTGCAGAATGAGATGACTACGGGGGCCGGAGGTGGGATTCCTTTAATCATTGCGGATCAGGGCCTGAATGTGCCGGTTGGCAAGTTCAGGCGTGGTGACAACGGTTTGCGGCCGGTAATCTTCACACAGGAAAACCTTCGGGTTGCCCGCAATGGCGCGGAAAGGAGCGAGTTCAGGCTGTGCCGAGAGAAGGGTTTCCTGTCCCTTTTTTCCGTCCATGAAGATCAGGGTGATGTTTCCCGGCGCACTTTGGCGAATGCGGGTGGCAAGCTCTTGGGTCAAGGGATCGCTCGGGACTCCAGAGATGATTGCCTGCAGGGCAGGGCTTGTTGCCTGATCAATTGCCAGCATGAGACTGCCGCAACTTGATGGCGAGAGGGTGTGTTCAGGCGTTGAGGAGCGGATCACATTCATTGCACGCTGGCGGGCGGCAAGTGATCCTTCAATCGCCGCGATTTCAAGCAGGTTTAGTGCAGCGATTCCATTTATGGACGGAAGATCACCATCGGTTATGACCCAAAGTCCAAATGGTGATTTTGCAATTTTTGCCGCGGGTGTCAGGTGATATAATCCCGAGTGCGGGTCAAGGAACTGCTGGTCGGCGATTGATTGGATTTTTCTCGCCATTTTGTAGAATTCGATATCTGCCGTTGCGCGATAAAGATCAAGCAGTCCCCGTGCCAGGTAAATATAGTCTTCACAGAAACCACTGCCGAATACTTCTTGTCCGATCCTGCCTCGTGCCAGTTTGTTTTCCTCAGTATTGAACAGCTTTGCAAGGACTTGCCTGGCGGCGGATCTGGCGGTTTCGATGTATGCCGGGTCTCCAAAGATTGCCCCGGCTTTTGCAAAGGAACTGATGGCAATGCCATTCCATCCGGCTATGATCATTTCGTTGCGTGGCGGGGGCGACCTGTGGGAATTGCTGCCGATTACTTTTCTGATTGCTGATTCGAGCGGGCTTCCCGGCTTGGGCGAACGAGCTTCCGGGTGGTTCGCGAACGGGATATTTGCTTCCCGGTCAATGTTGTCCAGACGCCCCGGGAAGCATATATTGCCTCCTTCTCGAATACCGAATGCTGCGCAGAAGGCTGCTGTTTCATTAGCATCAAGGATTTTTGCCAATTCATCCTTGTGCCAGAGATAATAGGTTCCGAGTGAGGACTGGGGGTCATCTACCGAGCCGTGGGAGGCCAGGCTCGTGTAGAAGGAACCGTCAGCGCCGGTTAAGTTTTTTTTAACAAACTCCAGGATGTCCCGTGCAGCTTTAGCGTATCGCTTATCACCGCTTATTTGATAGGCAGTGAGGAAAGCGCTGCATATCCGCGCCTGGTCGGCAGACATTTTTTCAAATTGCGGTAATCGCCAGGCATTGTCATTGGTGTATCTGAAGATGCCGCCGTTGATCGGGTCAATGATGGCTCCTGCAAGCATTCCGTCGAGAGTAACGGTAAGCATTTTACGGCATTGCCGCGCACGGTAACTGTTTTTCGGCTCGCGTTGTGAGAGGCGTGCAATGGCTTCCAGGGTCTCAGGTCTGGGAAACTTGAAGAAACGATCAAATCCACCATATCGCGGGTCATAACTTGCGGATACGGCAGAGAAGAACATCAACCTGGCTGCATCCGGATCCGGATCCGGGAATTCGGCGGCGGTCTTGCGTTTCAGGTGTTCGCGGATTTCTTTGAGATTGCCGGCCGATTGAGTGTTGATGTAATTGGGTTCTTTCTTCCACCGTCCGGCGATATTAGACAGGATAGTTTTGAAACGGATTGATCCTGAACCGGGTTTCGTGGGGCTGAAGCTTCCTGCGGCCATCGGGTTTCCGGCAGGGGTTAACCAGATGTGCAGCGGCCAACTGGCAGGTAATCCGGTCGTTTGGGCGTAGATCCTGAATGCAAGGTCGAGATCAGGTCTCTCAAGGCGATCTATTTTGGCACAAACAAATTCCCTGTTAAGTAAATCGATTATGCCGGGATCCTTGAAGTTTTCCTGTCGCATTAACCAGCACGAGTGGCAGGCGGAATAACCGATTGAGGCGAAGATAATCTTATTGCGTTGTGTCCCCTCGGTGAAAGTTGCGCTTTGCCAGGGGCGCCAGTTGATCTGATCTTCCGAATATTGCCGAAGGTAGAAGGATAACTGGCCCTGCAGCTTGTTTTCGGCATCCGAGTTGGATGTGCATGCCTGCCACGCCATCAGGATGACGGGAAGCAGGAGAAAACGCTGGAATGGAAGGTGCCGCATTTGGGGATTGGCATTTGGGAGTTGGATGGGATTATGTTAATGAATGACAAGGCTTACAATAATTAAAGTAATATAATCGGTGTCGGTTCACATTTTAGTGGCTATGCGGTTGCCCATGTCAGTATCCTGCGTGCGATATTCCCTGTGACCGCACTCGTAATAGCAAGCCAGAAAGGTGGCGTCGGTAAGACTACCGTCGCTATCAATCTGGCTTATTCAATGGCCTGCCGGGGGCGCTCGGTGCTGTTAGTGGATACTGACCCGCAGGGATCAGTGGGGCTGTCGCTTTCACGGGGAATTCGTGAGCGTCCCGGGTTTTACGATGCGGTGGCGGGGTCAGGACAAGCTGCCGAGTTTGTCCTGACCACACGATTGCCCGAGTTTAGCCTGCTGACCGCGGGTTGCTCGGTGTCATTTAGCGAGTCTGGCGGTTTCCGGGCACTGGATGTATCAGGGGTGGAAAATGTCCTGTTGGCTCTCGGTGAACTTGGCAGTGATGTAATGATTATCGATACTCCTGCCGGCATGTCCGGGGTGACTTCTGTGGTGTTGAGTGGTTCTGATTTCGTGCTTATACCGCAACAGGCAGAACCTCTCGGTGTCCGCTCCGTGCCGCAGGCTCTCAAGGTGATTGCCGCGATTCGCCGGGAAGGGAACCATATTGGAGTGGCTGGAATTGTGATGACAATGGTTCATGCCGATCAACGGGAGAGTGTTGAGGCTGAGGCACAGTTGCGTGCTGCGTTACCTGCTGGAATTATGTGCACAACATCCATCCCGAGGGATGCGATTTTTTTACGAGCCAGTAGCGCCGGGGTTCCCGTGGGACTACTTTCACGTAATCCGGTTGCGCCTGCAGTTGCCTTTGACCAGTTGGCCGCTGAACTTGAAGGCAAACTTGGTTTACCTGAACTTGAGGATAAAGATGATGGCATCAAACAGCTCCTGGATTGATCCTGATGAATTGGCCCGCCTCGGTTCTGAACTGGTTGGTAACAGGCCCGAGGGAAGTCCGGTTTACGAAGAAGAAGAGGGTCTCCTGGTGGATTTGTTTGGGGATCCCATAGAGTTGGGTACGGATAATCGCGTTGAATTCCCGATGGCGGGTGCGGAAATTGGGCGTGTCGGCGAGCAGTTGGCGGCAATTAAAGAGCGTGCGAGTAGAAGCGGCCTTCTACGTTCTGAGGACAGCGGGGCAGCGTCACGATCGGTTTCAGAAACGAAACTTTTGCCTGGCAGTGGAGTGACTTTGGTGGAACGTCTCGAGAGTTTTGTTGCATGGGCTGCCGGGAAAAATGATCTGACCGGTTTGTTCATAACCGATCTTGGCGGCAATGAACTTGTGGAATCCGGAGCAGATTCGTCTCTTGTTGCCTCCGGTATCGCTTTGGCGGAAGGCTGGCAACGTGCACTTGGAGAACTTGAGGCGACAGCAACCAACGGTGTCTCCACAGCCGCGAGCGTTCGCGATTGGGAGGGAGCGGTACTTACCGTGTTCTCCTGCCGTTCTGCTTATGGTCGGCATGTCCTGGGGGTTCTTTCCCCGGGCGCACTCAGCAGCATCCTTTCCGGGGGACTTCGTTCGGGCTTTAGCAGGGTCATGGGCGTTGGGGAGTAGCCGGAACCGGTGAAGTGCGGGCTATTGCACCCGCTTCAGTTGCCGCCTTAAGTTCACGGCCAGCGCTGACAGTGAAATGGTGATGAAGGCGAACATGGCAAGCAAATTGGTGCGCAGTGTTGGAATTTCCATCCCGAAATAGATTTTATTGCGCCCAAAGAAAACGTTTGGGCGTTTTCGCCCGGGGTTCCCTTCATAGAGGCGATAGTCCTCAGTTTCTATTTCGGCTTTTGCTACGAGGTCCCGGATCCTCTGGTTCTGGTAGGCATCCATTGATGAGACTGTATCTGATGCAGGAGGCAAATGTATATCTTCCGGGTTGAAATTCCCGGAGCGGAGATCCCGCTGAATTTTGTCGAGATGCCGCTTTATATCGCGATAGTTCCCCGCTTCAAGGCTGAATATAATTGCCTGCGCATCCTTGAGGTTATTGAGCTTCTCGAGTTCTTTGGCATCAAGATCTGCAATGCCGTCGTTGTTGTGATCGGGTTTTACCAGGAGTAATTTTTTCTCGGTCTCAATTTCGGATACCATGCGCGTGAGCGGGTTGAGCGTGTCCTGGGTGATGACTAAGGATTCGTATGACCAGCGCAGAGGCATAAGTTCACAAATTAAAGGCACCTTGAGGACACTTGGTTTTTCCGGTTGATCTTCTTCATTCTTGGCGAGCCATTTCCGGATGCTGAACACGATGTCGAGATTGCGGTTCATCTCCTCGTATTTAATGAGTGCTCCGCCAAGGATGATTTGCGGGATCAATACCAGGGGAATGATGTTAAGCGCTGTCTTTGAGTCGTGCACCATGCTTGAGATGAACATCCCGATGGCGACTCCAGTGAGGGCGGTGATGAGCATCCAGCCGAGGTAAGTCCAGAACATCTCCCGAATCTCAAGTATGGCGTTACCGATTACGAGATAGATGAAGCACTGCAAAAGAGCAAAAACTGCAAGAGTGATGAATTTTCCCGAGATGTATTGCCGGACTCGAATCCCGTGGCCGCGTTCCCTTGTCAGCATGCCGCGGTCGCGAATTATTTCATCTGCACTGTTTGTCAGCCCGAGGAAGAGAGCTACCACAAGGGTGAGGAACAGGTAGCTTGGAATGTGGGATGCCGAGGCAAAGGTGTATTGCTCATCCTCAGAGTAGCGTAATGTCGTGGCGATTAGACAGGCGAGAGCCGGAGCTTCCAGCAGTGTTGTTATCAGGTTTGCCCGGTTTCGCAGTTTACTTAGAAAAGCACGTTTAATATGAGTCGTGAAGTGCAGTAAAGTCTCCTTGATGCCGCGCTTTGGAGGTGGAGGGAGAGTTTGTGTGACGGGTTTCCGGCTGCCTGATGGTTCACGTTTCGATTCCTGGTGTTCCTGGAACCGGTTGGCCCAGAAATCCGGTGGGAAGCGGCGAGTTGGAGTGTAATGTCCGCGGGAATCCTGCCCATATACGATTTTTCCATTGGAGTCACGCAGAGGAGCCTCTAAGACATCGAAGATAAAATCAGGCTGCTGTGGCGCATCCTTTAACTGTGTGAGTGTTGCATTGACAGGCAACGGGGACGTTTCCCCGGCGTGAGCCTTGTTGAAGTAGTCGAGCATCTCGGCGGGGGGGCCGAAGAATGCGACCTTGCCACCCTTGTCGAGGAGCAGTGCCTTGTGGAATAGATGGAAGAGACGTGAACTGGGCTGATGAATACTGACGAATGTGATTTTGTTCCGGGAGAGGCTGCAGATGATTTCCATGATGTGCTCGGAATCTTTCGAGGAGAGTCCTGAGGTCGGTTCATCAAACAGGTAGACTCCGGCAATGCTGATCATGTCCAGACCCGCATTAAGGCGTTTTCGTTCACCTCCCGAGAGCAACTTGTTTTGTGCGTTACCGGCAAGGCGGTGACGGCATTCGCTCAGGCCAAGTTCCACCAGTCGTGAATCGGCGCGTTTGCGACGCTCAGCGAAACTCAGATGAGGGCAGCGAATTGCCGATGCACAGTCAATATTCTCCTCAACGCTCAGGAGTGGATCGAAGGTATCCTCCTGTGGGATGTATGAAACATATTGCTGAATGCTGGACAGGTTGCGGTAAAGCGAATGCCCGTTGATTAGAACCTGTCCCCTGGTCGGTTGTAAATGGCCGGCAAGCGCACGGATGAGCGTGCTCTTGCCGCAACCGCTGGAGCCAATGATGCAGATCATCTCGCCCCGTCTTGCGCTGAGATTAACGTTGCCCAGTGCAATTTCCCCGGCAGCGAAAATATGGTTGAGATCCACCACATCCAACCTGCTGATAAGAGCACGTTGTCCTTCAATTACATGTTCTTGCGAGTCATGAGAGGAGTTGCGCAGAGGGAATAACCGGCGGGTGCGAGTCAATAGGGATCTCCACCATCCGCCTTTTATCTGGCGGGCATTTTCCGCAGGGGGGTTGTTCTTCCCGGATCGGTGCATTCGTTGTGGTTTGTTGCTATCCACTGGAGTTTCAGGAGTTCGAATAGCTTGCCATTATGCTTGGTCTTCGGAAGGCATTCTAATGAACGCGGATTGCGTCATGGAAAGATACCATACCGCTACACCTTGGGAATAGGTAAGTTAAGGCAGATCAGGAATAGAACCTTGAGCAATCGTCCAATTGCCCCCGACCCTGGTCTGTGTTAGTGTCACTGTCCGGTGTCGGTGTTTCAAGAAGCCCGCCCCTGAAGCCACCTGAAAGTCGATTATGCCTGATGATGAGTCCAGACCCTCCGGGGGTGATAAAGATCCCAAGAATACCGGGGGTGGAGAACCGTCTTTCAACTGGCGTGGCCTTATCCTGCTGTCGATTGCGGTTATGCTGATCGTGGCTGCATTTGCTTCCCGGGGAGGGGGGGGCAATTTTTCAACCATCGAGTGGCCGACATTCATTGAGTATGTCAAAGATGGCAAAATTGATTCCGAGAAACCGTTGCGTCTTGTTACTAAGGAGGGCAGTGCTGAGGAGTATCTTGTTGGCAACCTGTTGCCCTTGGGTTCCGGGAATTCAAAGAAAGAGGCAACAGGATTCAAGGTTCTTGTCAATTTAGCCTTCCAGAAGGAAGAACTGCAGGAACTCCTCAGCGGCAAGGAGGAGGGGATTGAAGAGGGTTCCCAGCGCAAGGCTTTGGCCTACACCGTTGAAATCGACAGTAACACGTTCACCACCGTGTTGCTCAGTTTACTGCCGATACTTCTTATCCTTTTAATTCTTTATTTTTTCTTCCGTCAGCAAATGCGCATGGCTGGTCGTGGGGCCATGAGTTTTGGCAAAAGCAAAGCGAAGAAGTTGGAAATGGAAACCAATAAGACGACTTTCAAGGATGTTGCCGGGGTATGTGAGGCGAAGGAGGAGGTATGGGAACTCGTTGAATTTCTGAAGGATCCAAAGAAATTTCAACGACTGGGTGGCAAGATTCCCAAAGGGGTGCTTATGGTGGGGGCACCCGGAACCGGGAAGACTTTGCTGGCGAGAGCCATTGCGGGAGAGGCGGATGTACCCTTCTTCACTATTAGTGGATCGGATTTCGTGGAAATGTTTGTTGGCGTGGGGGCATCACGTGTGCGTGATATGTTTGAACAGGGTAAAAAGCATGCACCGTGCCTGATTTTTATTGATGAAATAGACGCTGTTGGACGGCATCGCGGACACGGTCTGGGAGGAGGGCATGATGAACGCGAGCAGACATTGAATGCCCTGCTGGTGGAAATGGATGGCTTTGATACTCAGGAAGGGGTCATTATTATTGCGGCAACCAACCGTCCGGACGTCCTTGACCCGGCATTGTTGCGCCCCGGGCGCTTTGACAGACAGGTTACGGTTGCCCTTCCGGATGTTAAAGGACGTCATGCGATTCTCGACGTCCATGCCAAGAATGTGAAGATGGCTGAGAGTGTGGATTTGGGAATCCTTGCGCGCGGTACGCCGGGTTATTCGGGCGCGGAACTGGCGAATGTGATTAATGAGGCGGCATTACTGGCTGCCAGAAAAGGGCTTAATGCTATAACCATCAGTGAGTTGGAAGAGTCACGTGACAAGGTGCGCTGGGGTAAGGAGCGCCGAAGTCTTGCCCTTAGTGAGAAGGAAAAAAAGAACACCGCTTATCATGAAGCGGGGCATGCGATTCTTAACGAACTTCTGGAGCATACCGATCCGTTGCATAAGGTCACTATCATCCCCCGCGGTCCTGCCCTGGGAGTAACGATGTTCCTTCCCGAGGAAGACAAGTATACTCTGCGCAAGTTTGAGATGATTGATCACCTCATTGTCTCAATGGGAGGGCGTGTTGCTGAGGAGATCGTGTTTGGGGATGTTACAAACGGAGCCGGGGGGGACATCAAGATGGCAACTGATGTGGCCCGCAAGATGGTTTGCCAGTGGGGAATGAGTAAGGAACTGGGAATGGTCGAGTATGGTAACAATCATGAGCATACTTTCCTTGCCCGTGACATGACGAGCAGTCGTTCTTATTCCGAGGACACTGCGCAGAAGATTGATAATGAGGTCAGACGTTTCATTGATGACGCGTATTGCAAGGCAAAGGAAATGTTGCTGGAGCATAAGCGTGAACTTGATCTCATTGCCAAGGCATTGCTTGAATATGAGACTCTGGAAGCTTCCCATATCCGTGATTTGATGAGTGATGGGGTTATGAGTGATCCGCCTGCGAGTCCGCAACCACCTGTGTTCCCTGCTGAGGAGGCGGAGAAGCCGAGCGTTGCTGATGACGATCATTCAGCCGGGGAGAGTCCAGGTCTCTGGGGCGACCAGGCTGCGGCAGGTGCTTAGGGGCAATAGTTCCTTTTTCAGCCTTGGTTCTGTTCAAGACAGGAGCAGGAGAATTGTGAGATCCTGCTATTGTTCCATGTCATCTTTGTGCCTGCCATTTTCCAGCCAGCGATCAAATTTCTTTGAGCGATTGGCATAGTCCGGATACCTGTGGCCATCAACCTCCGGCCGGTATCTCCAGTGTTTATACATCCAGAGCCAGGGCTCGGGAAAGTCCCGGATGTATGGCTCGAATACATCCCAGCATCGCTGTGCAATCTCGGAGGGTGGACAGTGAGGAGGTATCTCCAGCGGGGCGCGGATTTTCATCAGGTATGTTCCATCCGAACAGGGTATTGCCATGCCAGGAATTAATTTTGCCCCGGTGTGTTCCTGCAGGAAGGCATGCAGCCCGGTAACGCAGGTAAGCAGTGAGAAGCAGCGGATTGCTATGGCAGCGTTGTCAGGCTGAACGGTCAGATCGGTTAGAAATGCGGCGTGCTCACCGGAACGCAATACCTTTAGAAGGCGGATCATTGCCCGGGGGGAGGGAATCACCCTGTGTCCACTGCGTTGCCGTTGACGACTGAAGATTTCAGTGAGCAGGGGGTTCTTGAAGTCCTGGGCAATCAGCGTGAAAGAGTGACCCCGGTAACCCATCATCAGGCTGATCCATTCAAAATTCCCATAATGTGGAGTTACCCAGATTGCACCTTCTTGAGTGGCTTGGTCGAAAGCGGCCTGGTCTTCGATATCGACTTGAATAAATTGCGAATAGTTTTCGTTGTTCAGGCGTGCGGACCAGAATAGATCGCATGCACTGCGCGCAAACAGCCGGTAACTTTCCTTTACAAGGTTCTCGGGATTTGAATGCGGCAGGTTACCGCAATCCATTGCCGAGCGGACATTGGCAAGTGCACTCTCACGTCCACGCCTGTCGAACAGGTAGGCAGCGCGTCCTAAACCACTTGCCAACGCGAGCAGAATTGCACGTGGGAGCAGGGGGATGAATTTTGCCATCACTGCAATGGTCAACCATTCAAGCCGGTAACGGAGTTGCTTAGCGATTGAAGGCATGTTCAACTGTCTGCCTCACCTGCGAGGTTCATATGATGGATAGGGGACATTTACATGAAATTCTAGAGACTATTCTTAGTGCTCCAACGGCTCCTTTTCATGAATATCACGTTCGTGACGTGATATTCAGCTTGGTTGAATCATGTTCTGCGGTTGCCATTAAAGAGGATGGGTTTGGAAATCTGGTGGCGTGTTATGGTGATTGCCGGGAATCATCCGGATGGGTTTTCGGGTCGCATATGGATCATCCAGGGTTTGTTGAGTTACCGATTGGGTCCGTATATAACCCGGTTCCATCCCGAATCCGAGACCGTTTCACGTTTCTGGGAGGCGTGCCTGATTCATATTTGGTGCAAGATTTTCCCATTCAGGAGTTTGGCAGGTTTGCAATGTGGGATTTACCGGCATTTGAGATGAGAGGAACCCAAATCTGGTCGCGCGCCTGTGATGATCTCATCGGTTGCGCGGTTATCGTGGCTTTGTTGATTGCCCTGGATCGTTCAGGCATTGAACTTTCATGCAGTGCAGTGTTTACCCGTGCTGAAGAGGTGGGGTTTGTTGGTGCGACAAAACTTGCGCAATCGTGGCCGTTTAAAACTGATGCGTGCTTCGTATCCATTGAGACGAGCGTCGCGGTGGACAAGGCGACGATGGGTGGTGGTCCAATGTGCCGTGTAGGGGATCGAATTTCTATCTTTGACCACATGGCCACTGCCTCGATGCTTGCGGCGGCACAAAAAGGCTCGGTGAGAGTTCAGCGCAGTTTGCTTGACCGTGGAGCTTGTGAGGCTTCGGGATTGCAGGCATATGGAATTCGAACTGCAGGAATATCGGTACCCCTGGGCAATTACCATAACTGTGGCCCTGAAGATGTGATAGCTCCGGAATTCGTTGAATTAGCAGATGTTGAAGGTTTGTTCGATCTGATGACAGCGATGCTTGAAGAGTTTCCGGAAGGACCCGATGATTGTTCGTTGCCGCTGCGTAAGAGTTTCGAGGCGGGGATTGATGATTACGCGTCGTTTATTGACGCGACATCCGGCAAGTTTTTGCCAAATGCCGGGATTTAGCATCCTTTCCGCAGTTTGATGGAGATTAGGGACACTACAGGGCAGGAAATGTCACATTTATTTGATGCAGTAAGCGTTGTTAGAGATAAAAGGCGTCCGATCCTTTCGAACCGGACGCCCTTTACAGCATGAAACACAAACAAACAGTTACTGAATAGTAACGAGGTAAAGGATAGTAATTGTTTAAATTATGTCAAATATTAATAAAAATAAGATTTCTCCTTAATATCCGCAATAATGTGGTTAAAGAAGGCATTGAAGTGACAAAATTTGGTTTTAGCGGGATGGTTTATTTTTTTGGGTAAATGTGAAGGTTTGTTTTTTTTGATAACGATCATTCCTCCGGAATTCCCACTGGCCACCGAGTTGATATTTTAACAGTCTAAAAACCATCATTTTAAAAACTGATCCGGGTGATGTCGAGCAATACGGGGAAAGAACTTCCAAAGAAGAATGCCAGGCGCATCAATGTCCGCACACCCCCAATAATGGAGCGTGTACAGGCTGAGGTGGAGAGCCACTATCGCAGTGAGGTTGTCGAGAAATTACATAAGGGTGACGGCAAGCTGAGCATAGGCAATACCACGGTGCGACTGGCAAAACAGTTCGGTTTTTGCTATGGCGTTGAACGGGCGATTGATCTTGCCTATGCGGCGCGCCGGGTGTTTACAGGCAAAAATATATACCTGATTGGCGAAATTATTCATAATCCTGAGGTTAACCGGCAGTTACGCCAGATGGAGATCAAGAATATTGGGGGAGGCTCTCCCGATGCACGAATCTCTGAGTTAGGGGAGGATGACGTGGTGATTGTCCCAGCCTTTGGCGCCGAGCTCTCATTAATGAATCAATTGGAAAGGCAAGGATGCATGATGGTTGATACCACATGTGGTGATGTAATGAGCGTTTGGAAGAGAGTCCGTAAATATGCAAAGGATGACTATACATCAATCATTCATGGCAAGGCGGATCATGAGGAAACACGCGCGACAGCGAGCCGGGCTCTCAGTGGGGGTGGACAATATCTTGTGGTATTGACGCTCGAAGACTGTGATTACTTATGTAATTACATTCGTAATGGAGGCGATTCCCGGGATTTCTTGATGAGGTTTAAAGGTGCATATTCAAGAGGATTTGATCCTGATGTACACCTGCAAAAGATTGGGGTTGCCAATCAAACAACAATGTTAAAGGGAGAAACAGAAGAACTTCAACGGCGTATAGCAGCAGCTGTAGCGGACAGGGATAAGAAGGGAGTTGATGGTGGAGAGGCTGGCAGCAGGTTTCAGTTCTTTGATACAATATGCGGGGCGACTCAGGAGCGTCAGGATGCTCTTTTTGAGATGCTGAAGGAACCGATGGATATGCTGTTGGTTGTCGGCGGCTACAACAGCTCAAATACAACCCATCTTGTTGAAATTGGCGGCAAACAAGTGCCTTCATTTTTCATCCGGAATGCGGATTGTCTTAAGAGTCTTGAGCAGATAATGCATTTTGATTTAGCCGAGAAATCTGAGATTACCGGTTATTCCGACAGTATCATGAACCTGGAAAAGACGGTTGCCGTAGGTGTGACAGCGGGGGCTTCATGTCCAAACAACCTGATCGAAGACGTGATATCACGCGTGTTTGAGCTTCGGGGTCACAGTCGGGAGGAGATTCTGGGTAGCGTATGAGGCGAGGTCTTGCCAGGGTTTGGGCAGAGTGATTGGTTGCTTGTTAGGGCAGTCGGGTTGTTCATTGCTTGAACTCATCATCACGTGTCACGAACGGTTTTATTCAGTGACATGGGGGTCGCATATTTTGTGTCCGCTTAGTGCTTTTTAAGCGATTTGATAACAACAACAGGTTATTTTTTTGATTGCATGGATATCGCGTGGCGATTTGGAATGAATGGTAATTGAGGTGTAAGTATGCGATCCAGAAAGAGAGTAAGGAGTACTTTGGGTTGGAAAAACACGCGCTAAAATCTTTTTAATGTGCGTGGTTATTTTCCATGAAAGCGTGTGGTTCAAGAGAATTTACATCTGTTATCGGTATCCACATACCATGATAACAAAGAGTTTTTTGCGTGTTAGCGCAGATGTTTAAGGCGTTGGTTATTTATAAAAAGATGTAATGGGCAAGTCATTTTTGACCAACGCAACATGCGTTTCAAAAAGAAGAGTGGAGTGATGTGGCATGTTGCAGAGTAGAGAGGGAAAAATGTGTTGCAGTGAAATTTTTACCCGTTTTGCAGCTATATAAATAAAGTTTGCATGATAAAAAGAAGCGGACATCTTTACAGTGGCTCGTTAACAAGCCTATAACCAACCAACATAACTGCTATGGCAAAAAAGAAAGCTGCTCGAAAAAAAGCAGCACGAAAAAAAACAGTAAGTCGCAAAGCTCCTGCTAAGCGCAAGCCCGCTAAGAAGGCTGCCAAGCGCAAGCCCGCTAAGAAGGCTGCCAAGCGCAAGCCCGCTAGCAAGCCCGCTAAGAAGGCTGCTAAGCGCAAGCCCGCTAAGAAGGCTGCTAAGAAGGCTGCCAAGCGCAAGCCCGCTAAGAAGGCTGCTAAGAAGGCTGCCAAGCGCAAGCCCGCTAAGAAGGCTGCCAAGCGCAAGCCCGCTAAGAAGGCTGCCAAGCGCAAGCCCGCTAAGAAGGCTGCCAAGCGCAAAGCTGCCAAGAGGAAGTAAATTACTCTTGGGCGTCTGCAGGTGAATTAAACTTCCCTGTATTAACGCAAGCCAATCACGGAAAGCCCCGGCGAGTTATCGCCGGGGCTTTTTTTTTGTTTTCACGGGGAATGCTTCATGCCATTTTTCAATGGCTGACGGAAAGGGGTTGAGAATCGTCCGCGCTCAGTGTAAAGATCGTGCCCGGAAAAGCGCGGTTAGCTCAGGGGTAGAGCACCACATTGACATTGTGGGGGTCACTGGTTCAAATCCAGTATCGCGCACCATTTTTCTTCCTTTAAGCAGGTATGTGATCCTGAAGGTGGGAACATATCATTTACCCTGCACACTAAGGCCGCTCCCACCTTGTCGTTAGGGAAGCGGCCTCTTATTTCTGTAACTTGCGCTTTAGCCAGTTGATGAGGGATATGGTGTCATCCCTCACTGTAAGGCATCATTGAATTCCTATTCCGATATCAATGCCACCACCACCACCATCAATGCGAGGGATACTTCTGGGGTTATTAGGATCAGAGCCCCATTGAACCTCAAACCCGGCATGGCCGGCAGCTTCTTGAAGGAAAAAAGCCGTGAACTGGGTTGCCGTAGTGACTTGAGCGCTCCAGCAAGCCTCAGGACGGGGTGCGCTCAGCCTCCACCAGGTGGAATTGCTGCGGGGTCGGTTCCGCGGCATCTGGCCGGGTCCGGCCCCAGTATTCGCTGAATGTCTCGCCATTCTGTCGTTGCTCGACAAAGTCGGCCAGGTAGGCGCGGATTTCACCGGGGATGTCGTCGAAGAGAACCATTTTCTTTTCCAGGCCGGCAAGCCTGTCCCCGGCACTTGATCCCCCGACAAACATCGCGTATTTCCCGGGCGCGCGGCCGACAAAGGCGAAATCGGCGTTGTAGGGACGCGCACAGCCGTTGGGACAACCGGTCATGCGCACGAGGATGGGATCATCGCGCAGGCCCAGTTCCCCAAGGATTCCATCGACCGAGTCAAGCAGCCCCGTGAAGACCCGCTCGCTTTCGCTCAGGGCGAGACCACAGGTGGGCAGGGCAACGCAGGCATGGCCCATCTGGCGCATGGCGGTGAAATCCTCGCCGGTCACCATCCCGTGCTCGGCGAGGATCGTGTTGACCCTGACGCGGTCCTCCCCGCTGATATCGTAGAAATACATGTTCGCGTTCGCGGTGACACGCATTGAGCAGCCGATCTCCCCGGCGATCTGGCGGAAGGCACTGCGGGACCTTGAGGTTTCGTTGTCGACAATCCTTCCCTGTGCCACGTAAACCCCGACAAAATGCTTACCGTCACCCTGTGCGTGCCAGCCAAGGGCGTCGGCAACAGTGCCCAGTTGCACCGCGCGCACGGGTTCGGTGGGGAAGCTGATGCGCTCCTCGACTTTTCCGCGAAACCACTCGATGCCGCGCTCGGCGATGAGATATTTCATCCGGGCATGGCTGCGCTCGCTGCGGTCACCGTGGTCGCGCTGCACTGTGACGACAGCCTCGCAGGCGGCTGCAGCGTGCTCGGCAGCGCAATAAAACAGCGGCTTGGCCAGGCACGGGTAAGTTTCCAGTTTGCCGTGGCTCATGCCAAAGCCGCCGCCGACATGGATTGAATAGCCGGTGACCTCCCCGTCTTCCACATGGGCAACAAAGCCGACATCCTGGCTGAACAGGTCGACATCATTGCTCGGCGGCACTGCGATGCCGATCTTGAACTTGCGGGGCAGGTAGTTCTTCCCGTAGATGGTCTCCTCGATCTCCTCGGCATTTTCATCGGCGGCAAGGTCGAGCTTTTCCCCGTCAAGCCAGATGGACGTGTAGGCCGTGGAGCGGGCCATGAATCGGGTGCTGATTTCCCCGGCGAGACGCCTTGTGGCCGCATGTGCTGCATCGCGCACCGGTGCACCGGGGGCCATGGTGTTGCGCACCACGTCGCCGCATGCTCCCCAGGAGGTCAGCCCGCAGTTTGAGATTGCCCGGACGGTGTCTCTTAATCCTCCCTTGAGAATGCCGTGCAGCTGAATGCCCTGGCGTGAGGTCAGGCGCATCGTGGCATTGCCCAGTTTGTCCGCCATATCGTGGTGGGCGATATATTGCCCGGTGGTCAGCGTTCCGGCAGGCATCTTGGTGCGCACCATGAACATCCACTCCTTGTCAAGTTTCTGCCTACGGCGTTCGGAGCGACTGTCCCGGTTGTCCTGCTGATAGCTGCCGTGGAACTTCAGCAACTGATACTCGGACTCCTCGAAATGCGAGGCATCGGAAAGCAGTGTCTCGACGATTTGTCCGCGCAGGCCGCGGCTTTCGTCTTTAATTTCTTCACAGCTTTGTTTTGCCATTTTCGGGTAGCAGTTATCAGGATTTTCCGTGTCAGCACGCCCCTTGCGTGTGGCGGGGACTGTATGATCGCTGCTATTCTGCCGCCACTTGATTTTGTTCGTCCCGGGATGTTTCCCGGGCATTAGGATCAAAGTGTAGTCGCATGGGTATCATTTGGGAGAACACGAACCCGTTCTTGGTGAAGAAGCGCTGGGATTCCTCACTGATTTTGTCGGTCAGCAGAGTAATGCGTTTAAAATCCTTTGTAACTGCAAATTCCCGCACAGCGTTGAGCAATGTTGCTCCGTATCCCTGCCCGCGATGGGAGGGATGCACGAAAAAATCCTCAAGGATGAGGACCAGGCCTCCCTCCGCCGTGCTGATGGTGAACAGGATGTTCACCATGCCAATAATCAAGTCGTCGTTGCGCAGCACAAAGATGCGTCCCCGGTTTGGTTCCTCAAGGATAAGCTTGAGACCCCGTTCCTGCTTTTCGTAACTGGGCTCGAAGTCCCCCTCCATTTCGAAGAGGTCCATTGCCATCTGCACGAGTTGCGGAAGATCTTCAAGAGTCGCGGGTTCAACCCGGGCCTGGTTGGAGCTTGCTAGGGTGTCGAGAGGCATTTGCTAAGAATATTAGCAGGAAGTAACCGATGAGGAGTAAAAAAATATCGGAATCATTTGGCCGTCATTCGGGAAGTTCAGGCAGTGATGTCCAGATGCATGGCATCAATATTTAAGCTTGCTTAAATATTTAAGAGATCCAGATTTTATACAAATTGGAAAAAACTCCCTTTATTGTAGCCATGCTGAAGAATAGACCTGGGCCAGGGTCGCAGCGAAACAATGATGAGTTCAGGATCAAACAACAAATTTCATCATCACACCGTGAACGAAGGGGGCCATGGCCGTGGTGCCAGGATGTCATCATTACGGATTGTATCAGGTTCCCTGTTGGCGGTGTTTTTGGTTATTGCCCTGGGAATGACCGGCCGTCAGGTCCGGCAACTTGGTGGCCGGGTGACGCTGCTGGAAGAAGAGCGAAGTGTTTTTCAGCGACGGTTAGGGGATTTCAAGGAAGATAATCTGCGCCTTTTGTCGCGGCTCAGGGATTATCAGAATGTGCTCGAGATTGTCCAGCAGTCCAATATATCCCTCTCAAAGCGTCTCGTGAACCGTGACCTTGCCGTGGAGGATCTTCAGGACAGCCTTAATTCCATTCTTGAGGAAAAATACGCGACCGAATCGAGATTGCGTACAGAGATTGCAAACCTTGAGGAAATTAAACGTGATCTTAGTGCTCAAGGTGCCGCCCTTAGCGAGGCAGTTGCGGCTCAGGGGAAGGAGATCGAGCAACTTGGCCAATCCTGCCGGGCAGCCGGTGTGCAACTTGCCGATGCGGGCAGGGAAAATGAACGTCTGGCTGCGGAGAATGGCCGTTATTTGACAATGCTCTTTGACCTTGAGGACAAGTTTGTGTCGGCAGAGGAGAATAACAGGGGACGGGTAGAGAGTTTTAATCGCTTACAGGATCGCACGGTTATTCTGGAAGCGGAAAAATTAACACTGAAGGAAGAACTCAGGGGATGGATAGATTCCGAGGTGAGGCAACCGGATGTCGAAGATCCCGTTGCCCCCGATTCGTTCGAAGCAGGGAATTCCTTAGGAGATCAGGAGGAGTCGCCGGCAGGTGAGGATGCGGCAAATAAGGCTGCCGTTGCCAACGCAGACGGTGAACCGGAATGATCAGTCCTCAGCCAGTCCGGTTACCGCCTGGGCGCAACCGGACTGGGCTTGCCTTGTTCCAGGGCGGGACTTTGTTTTGTGTTGAGCAGGGTGCTTACGGATGACTTTGGGTTCGCAGTTGGGAAACGGCGTGTAATGATTGCCGGCGGCACGTGGTTGCGTACTGATGAACCCGGTTAACTTTCCAATGAAACGGGTTGTTTTCGTGAACAGGGAACCGCGGTGATGGGGGGTAAGGTTTGCAGGAGTTGTCGCGATTTGGATTTCCCGTGATCGGGCAAACCTGTTTTGCGGGGCAACCTGTTTTTGACAGGCTGACTTGAGCTGTTTGTTGCTTCTTCGGTTGCGGGTTTTACCACCAGCGTCCATGCGGTTTTTGCCACGACGCAAGCCATCGCGGGAAGTTTCCAGTAAAGTCGCTATATCCAGAGCCATATAAATACCATTATTTCAATAACAACAATAAGTCAAATGTGGTGTTTGCCAGCACTTACAAATGCGGGAGGGGATCTAGAAGGGGCGGGTGGTGCTTAAAACAAAAAGCACCCCGGACTTAACCGGAGTGCTTTTCTAAGGATTGAGGCCCCGCATGTGCCGACGGCGGTGAAGAGGGCTCACGTTTCCCGGATATTACCAGGTGGGTGGCCGCCTTGCTGAAATCTGCCTTCCAGTGAAGGCCTGACATTAAACAACGGGCTAAGCCTCCCGTATATGAACTAACGGGCCGGGCCCTTAAGTCCGCGCTACGCGAAACACCGTAGGGTTGTCTCAAAATTGGAAGATTTAAAAGAACATGAACACATGGAAGCATGGGAGATAAGACCTACGGCTTCAATGGGTTCAACGGAAATCTACAGGTAGCTTTGCTTTTAATTCAGCGAGAATTTCAGCATGCGCCTTATCGACTTCCGATGACTCTAGTGTGCGGGTTCGATCACGATAGGTCAATGAATAAGCAATTGATTTTTTACCTGCATCAAGCCGTTGCCCGCTTTCGTCGTGAAATAAATCAAAGAGCCTGAAGGATTCCAGGAGTGGTGATTTGATTTTTGAGAGCACAGATTCAATCTCGCCGCTGGTTAGTGATAATTCCACTTCCATGGCGACATCTCGGCTGATTGCCGGGAACTTTGGCAGCTCTTCATACTGGGTATTGCCACTGGTTTTTTGCTGCAGCAGGGCAAGCTCAATCTCGGCTACGAATACCGGGTGGCGAGCATCCATGGCGCGGGCTCGAGCCGGGGCAATCTGGGCGGCTTGTCCTATGCAGAGTTTTCCCAGCATGATGTCGGTCAGGAATGAGGCTGTGGGAGGAATCTCGGTTTTCCGGATGAAGGCAGGGGTTGTCCCGCTGATTGCCTCAATTGTTCCTTTCAGGGTGAAAAGATCGGCGCTGCCGGATTGCGGTTCTTGCCAGGATGCCTGCCCGGGGCCGGAGACGAGAAACCCGAGGTGTTGTGATTCCTCGCCTTTGTTGTTTTTTGAGAACACGGTTCCCATTTCAAAGAGGCGCAGGGTTTCAATTCCCTGGTGGATGTTCCGCTCGGCAACGTCCAGCAGCGCACCAGCCAGTCCGGAACGCAGGTAGGCAAGGTCATCGTTGAGGGGGTTTTTCAGTGCAATGGGCTCATTGTCTGTTGTGCAGACATTGTCAGCGGTTTGCGCCGGGGATGTGAGTTTAATTGTGCGTGTTTCATAGAAGCCGAGTGCCGTGAGCTTGTTGGCGATGCCGGTCATGAAATCATAGGCAATATCGGCGTCCGAGATTTCCGAGAACCATGATCTTTGACGTGAAGGAATGTTATCGAGTCCATGAAACCGGGAGATTTCCTCGTAGAGATCCGCTGGGCGGGTCAAGTCCCTCCGATAGCTGGGAATTCGCCATTTTGAGATACTGCCTGTTTCTTCCAGCTTTTTGATTCCGAGCTGCTCAAGGATGTTGAACATTTCGGCGTTTGTGATGTTGCAACCAAGCAGGCCCCGGCAATGATCGAAATTAAATTCCACCACTTGAGCCAGTGGTGGCGGCGAGCCGCAGGTCAGCATGTGCTTTTCTGCCTGGCCGCCTGCCAGTTTAAGGATCAGTTCAGTTGCCAGTTCTGATGCGCCTGCAACCTGCGCAGGATCGACGCCGCGCTCGAAGCGGTAACTGGAATCACTCGAAATCCCCAGCCGGCGTCCGCTGCGGCGGATGCCGGCGGGAGAAAAACAGGCGGATTCCAGCAGGATTTCGGTGGTATTCCCGGTCACGCCTGTGGCGTCACCTCCCATTACCCCTGCAATGGCAATGGGTCCGGTGTCATCGGCGATCACAAGATCCTCGGCAGTCAACTGATAGTTCACCCCATCGAGTGCAAGGAGGGCTTCATTTTCTTCTGCTTTCCGGACAAGGATACAGCCGGTGAGTTTGGCGGCATCAAATGCGTGCAGGGGTTGCCCCATTTCCATCAGCACGTAGTTGGTTATATCGACGATGTTATTGATTGGTCGCAAGCCGATTGACTCAAGTTTCGACTTTAACCAGACCGGGCTTTCGGCGACCTTGATACCCGCAATACGACGTGCCGTATATAACCGGCAATGCTCGGGGGCACTGATCCTGATTTCTTCCCCGGTTGCCGGCTGCTCCGGGATTGTGGTATTCGTGTAATCAGGCCTGGATTTAAGGTCTCGCCCGGCGAGTGCTGCAAGTTCACGGGCGATACCGAGATGGTTCAGGCAATCGGGTCGGTTCGGGGTAATTTCCAGATCAAATGTCACGGAAAACAGATCCCGTAAAGCTGTGCCGGGATCGTAGTCCGGGGACAGGATCCATAGCCCGCTGTCATCCCCGCCCCCAAGTTCTTTTGCGCTGCAGAGCATGCCGAGGGAGTCAATGCCGCGCAGCTTGCCTTTTTTAATGGTGAATCCTTCACCCAGATCCGCACCCGGCAGGGCGAGCGGGACATTATCCCCCACCTGATAATTTTTCGCTCCGCAGACTATTTGACGGGGTTCGGACGTGCCATCGTCAACCATGCAAACCGATAATTTATCGGCGTCCGGATGTTTTTCCGAGCTCTTGATCCTGGCGACGACAACGTTTTCAGGGATTGCAGCGATTCCTTCGACTTCAATGCCGGCGAAGGTCAGCAGGTCGTCCAGTTCCGGCTGGGAGTAGCCGGAGAGGTCAAGGTGATCGCTTAGCCAATCAAGTGCAACTTTCATGGGAACTGGCGCAGGAAGCGAATATCATTTTCGATGAGCAGGCGGATATCGGGTATCCCCCAGAGGATCATTGCCAGACGCTCAAGACCAAGACCAAAGGCAAACCCGGATACCCTGTCCGGGTCATAGGCGTTATCGCCACGTGCTTTATTTACTTTGTTGAATACATCCGGGTCGACCATGCCACAACCCGCGATCTCGATCCATTTTGATTTCTTTCCTCTGGCTTCCAGCATAATGTCGATCTCAAAACTTGGTTCAGTGAACGGAAAGAAATGTGGGCGAAAACGAACCGGAGTTTTTTCTCCGAAGATTGCGCGCAGCAGATATTCAAGTGATCCCTTGAGATCCGCCAGTGATACACCTTCATCGACATAAAGTCCCTCGAGTTGGCTGAAGTTACTCAGGTGAGTTGCATCTATCTCGTCGCGCCGGAAAGCGGCACCCGGGGCGATAATCCGGACCGGCGGCGGAGTTGTCTCCATGGTGCGGATTTGCACGGTGGAGGTATGAGTGCGGAGCAGGCGGCCATCTTCAAAGTAGAAGGTGTCACTCTCGTTGCGTGCAGGATGCTCAGGAGGGGTGTTGAGAGCATCAAAGCAGTGCCATTCAGTCTCGATTTCGGGTCCGTTTGCAAGAGAGAATCCCATCCGGCGCAAGGTTGCCACGGCACGGTCGAGTATTTGTGAGATCGGGTGACGTGTTCCCGGGTGCATCGGTTGACCCGGCAGGGTGATATCAACATTTTTCGTGGCTTTGGCATCAATGGCGGTCTGCAGTAACTCGCCTTTTTCACCGATTGCAGCGGTAATGGCGTCCCGGATCTCGTTAAGAGCCTTGCCGGCAGCGGGTTTATCCTCTTTCGGGATGTCCTTGAGTTGTGCCGTAACAACGGTGAGGCGGCCTTTCCGGCCGAGATAAGCGACTCGAAATTCCTCGAGCCCATCAGCATCCGCGATTTCCGCGATCGCGGAAATTGAATCGGCATGAATAGCTTCGAGTTCTTCAAGCATGGGCTAAAGCGGTCGCACGGGGCGGGCTCGAAGTTCTACCGCTATTTTTTCTGCGGCGGTGTTGCTTACGATGCGGACCTCTTGCTCTCGAGCGCAGCTTTCGCCTGCGCAACGAGTTCAGTAAATGCGACCTCATCGTGAATTGCAATGTCGGACATGACCTTGCGGTCAAGGTCAATATTGATTGTCTTGAGTCCTTCCATGAAACGGCTGTAGGTTATGTCGCGGGCACGGCAGGCTGCGTTGATGCGTAGAATCCAAAGTGCACGGAAGGTTCGCTTGTGGTTCTTGCGGTCACGATACGCATAGGTCATTGCTTTGCGGACGGCGTCCTTTGCGAAGCGGTATTTCTTGGAGCGGAAGCCGCGGAAGCCCTTGGCTTTGGCCAGCATGCGCTTGCGCCGTTTGCGACTTGCGGGAGAGTTGGTTGCTCTTGGCATTGATGTTATCCTCCGGTGCAGGCAGTTTGTTTTATTTTTCGTGACCTGCGGTCTCGCCTGTCCGGGTTAATCCCCTTAACCGGGAATCAGGCCGCGAGGTCGTTATCCACTGTTGCCGGATTTGACCGGCGGCAGCGGAGTTTCGCCGGGGTGGTAAATTTCAGTGGCTAAAGGGCAGGTTTTCGCGGAAACGCGGCAGGTCAGCATTCGAGACCAGTGTCGCCTTACCCAAATTGCGCTTTCTTTTGCGGTTTTTGTTAAGGAGGAGGTGGCGCTTACCTGGTTTGCGGCGCAGCATTTTCCCTGTGCCGGTCACCTTGACCCGCTTTGAGATTGCCTTGTGCGTTTTACTTTTTCCAGCCGTTCTAGCCATGGGGCGGGAAATTAACGGAAACAGGCTTTCCCGCAACCGCTTTTTTGGACCTGTGGGGCGGATTTCTTGAAACTGTTTTTGTCGTCTATGTGCTTTAGAACAATAGGAATCTAACTTTACTTTACTAATGACTGATGCTGTCTAACGGTATTTTGGCCAAGTTCGGGCTATCTCGATGACAAGGATGGATTCAACAACTCAGCGCATCTGGACATTATATCATCATCTCCGGATGGCGGTGGATCAGGTCGATGAGGGGGTAATTATTCTGGATCTTGAGCCCCAGGAGGGTGCCGGACCGCGAATGGTGTTCGTGAACCGGGGCATTGCCCTGCTGAGTGGTTTTGCAATTGAAAATCTGCTGGGCACTCCATTGGCGACATTGTTCGGCAGGAAGAACCTGCGGATGTTACTGGACAGGCTCTCCGCTGTAGCTGCGAATCAGAGGCTTTTTGAGATCAGCAATCCCCTGCTGCGGGCTGATGGGTCGGAACTGATTTGCAAATGGAAGGTCAGCTGTGTTTGCGACGGGAAGGGCGTGCCTTTGAACTTCATGCTTACGGTGGCACGGGAGGATGATTCCGGGATAGAAGAGTTGATTGATGACAGGATAAGGGTCGAGATGATTGAAGGGGCGGTTCTGGATGACGAGCAGTTACGCTCGGACAGAATGGAGACGCTTGCGCTCCTGGCGGGTGGTATTGCACACGATTTCAAGAATGTTCTCACCACCGTTATGGGCAACCTGTCATTGGCGCGCGAGAGGATCGGTGATGGTGAACTGGCATCCCGGATTGATGATGCCATGGAGGCATCAAGGAATGGGTGTGAGATGGCTGAGCATATACTTTTTGTTGCACGCGGTGACGGTGGTGAACGATTGGAGGCGGATGTGGGTCATTTGCTTCAGAAGACTGCACAGTTGTGTACCGGAGGAGGAGCAGGTGTCCAGTGCCACGTTCTGCTCGGGGAGAATCTCTGGTCGGCAACAATCAATGTTGCCCGGATCACCCAGGTCATAAGCAACCTGATTTTCAATGCCAGGCAGGCCATGAATGATCAGGGGATATTCCAGGCCAAGTTATCGAATGTTGAGTTGTCCGCGGGTGAGAAGGATGAACTTGAGCCCGGGCCCTACCTCCGCCTGGATGTAATGGATCATGGTTGTGGAATTTCCGATGACAAGATGGAGGACATCTTCACTGCCTTTTATACCACGAAGGACACCGGCAACGGTCTTGGCCTTGCAACCTGCCTGAGTGTGGTGCGTGAACACGGAGGGCAGATTGATGTTGAGTCAGAGGAGGGCAAGGGCACTTGTTTCACCGTCTATTTGCCGGCTACCGGCCAGGAATTCATTGCGGCTGAAAAGAAAGATCCTGACAGCGAAGAGCTTTATCTCGGGCAGGGCAAAAAGATCCTTGCGGTGGACGATGACGAGATGATTCTCAATACACTTAAGGCAATCTTGAGTCGTCTCGATTTTAATGTTGTTTGTGCTGCCAATGGCGAGGAGGGAGTCAGGGCATTCCATCGTCATCACAATGACAGGATGCCGTTCTCTGCGGTATTAATGGACATGACCCTGCCGGGAGGAATTAATGGTGAGGAGGCTACCGAAAAAATCCTTGATATTGATCTTGATGCCAAAGTAATAGCCAGTAGCGGCTATTTGAGTCGTCCAGTGACTGAAGAACAGCGCGAGAAGGGATTTGTCAGTTCACTCTCGAAACCTTATGACATAAACATGGTCTCTGACGTGTTACGGGAAGTGCTGGCAGGACAAGGGGGTTAGTCAATTGATACTGGCGGGGCACCGGTTTTTTCCTTAGTCATCTTTTCATTGTTGTTCGGGCGAATAATAAGGCGGGGTATTGGCAGAATGCCGCGGGTTTGTAAACGCAACTCAAGTTTTCCATTGCCATCGGTCTTGCTGCGGTGCGGCAACGTGAAGTTAACCGGTCTCCAGCTGGGAGCCTCAAGAGACCCCTCACACTGGCATTTAAAGAGTTTTGAAATCGGCCAGCCAATAATCTTTAGCGGTCCACGGGCGTTCATTTCTACCGTGATATCGAGTTGATCCTTGACCTTGGCAGTATTTATTTTGCCCTTGGCCCGCAGGGTGAATCTTCGCGCGACCCCCTTGAAATCCTCGATGTGGACAATGCCGTCACCCTTATTCCGGAAACTGACATCGATTGTGGCACCCTCGCCATCATTCCCTTCCGTGCGATCAAGAAGACCGCTGATGAGGAACGGCAGAGACACGGTCTTGGTCGCTATATTGGCATTTAGCTGGCGTGATATCACACTCATGAAGGGCACGGCGAAGATATCGCCATTGATGACCTTTAATTTACCGCTGAAATTGCCCTGTTGTGATGCCACGCCAAACGAGCCGCTGTAGTCTGCCTGCCCGCCGAGCGCACCGCCCTTGACAATGACATCAACCTCCGAACCGTTCATTGTCACGGTGCCCTTGGGCGCGATGATGGATAGCTCTTGCTTGAAAAGATTGAAATTTACCGGGTCGGAGGAATCAAAAGTCGCGGTGAATTGGGAACGTTCGCCCCCGCCGCTGTCGATTGTGCCGTCAAGGGTGAGGTAGGGTGGTTTGTCGAAGCGGTAGCGTGCAAGTGTCTCTGATGTATTTGGCGCAAAATAGGCTGCCACCTGTGCCGGGTAAACCCGTCCTCGAAGACCTTCCGCGATCACCAGTTCTTCTTCGTTCAGGATTTTCACCTGTTTGCCGTCGATATGTCCTTCCTCTCGATCGATGCGGAAATCCTGAAAGGTAATGTCCTGTGAGTGTATGTTAAATTTACCGGTTGCTCCAACCAGCGGAATGTCCCGGTATTTGCAGGGACCAATTGTGAAATGTCCGGCAGTTGCCAGGTCATCTGGATCCGTTGCAGATCCTGTGCCGGAGAAGCGAATACTCACAGCAGGGCTTTCACCGAATTGAAACCGGTTCAGGAGATCCTGTGTTTTCTCGTTGCTAAAGAAAGGCGCGAACGTTGTCGGGTCCATCTCGATTGCGGCATTGTAACGAATTTTTCCTGACGTTTCACTCAGGGCGTTGCCGCTGGCGGTTCCGCTCTTGTGTCCCAAAAGCAGGTTGCGGACATACCAGCGTTCTGGGTCGATCGAGAAATCGGCGTAAGCGGTCTCAAAATTTTCCCCGCGGCTTGCAAATCGGTTGCATTCAAAACTGCCTATTACCCGCATACGGTGAGTGCTTTGCGCCTCTTCTCCGGTGACATAGATCTCACCCCTTGCTTCCAACCTGGGAGGGTCGAAGAATACCACTTCGCCAAGTGAAGCATTTTTCAGCAGTGATTGCAGCAATGCGTGGGAATCAACTGAGGATTCGAGATTAAAGGGAATTTTCCCGCTGCCAATTCGCCATTTTGCATCGGCGTAAAGTTCACCATAATCATCGGTAATCTTTATCTGATCTATCAGGATATCCGGATACTGATATTCCGCACGAATATCCAGTGTTTTGCAATAAAAGTTGCCACGGTGAATATTTGATCCCGTAAGGTGCAGGGTTGCTTCAATGGTTTCCGGAAAATCAATATCGCCGATTAACTCAATGTGGATATGTGGGGGATGGGTTCGTGGGATTTGAAACTTGCGCATTTCCCTGGCAATGCGCGCAAATACTTCGCGACGTTGTTTGATAAGGCTGAGCTTTGCCAGTCGCTGGTCCTTGCTTTCTGCCGAAGCATTGGATCTTGGTTGCAGTAGAGAACCGACAAGAGTAACCCGGAAACCGTTAAACTGGCATTCAGCCCGTTCTATTTCGAACCTGTTTTCCGGGATCTGTATGCGGGCACTGAAGTTTTTTATCTCCAAGCGCTCAGTGCCCGGTTGCATGGGATCGATTGGCAGCGAGATGTCGGCATCGCGCAACTCAACGGTATTAAGGAACTGCTCCTTGCGTAGAAGTTTTGCCACATCAATGTCGAGGGTGATGCTGTTGATGGATGCCACCACGGATTTGTGTTTTTCAGTAGCGAAGATTTTGACATTGCGCGCCACCAGTCCTTCAAGGGGATCGATCGTCAGTTTGCCGATCTCCGCTTCAATTCCCCGCCGTTCAAACTCATCCATTATCAAACCCCTCCATTTTTTGCTGAAGCCCTTGTCGTAGGCGTAAATGGCAGCCCATGCGCCAACGCCAAGGACGAAGACGAGCAAATATCCGGCGTAACGTCGCAACAGGCGCATCAGCTCAAATGATGCAGTTTGAGTCCCTGAAAGTCAAAGTGAGCCGGGGAAATATCTTCCAGGGGATGGACTGAGGGCTTGTCATTTGATCGGAACAGGCGATTCTATTGCTCAAATCAACCTTTATTGCCCCGCCGGGCAATGCTGATATTACTGTATGCTTCATTTTGCTGTTCTGGGTAGCGGGAGTTCTGGAAATAGTGCTCTCGTTTTTTCCGACCATGCCTGTTTGCTGGTCGATGCGGGAATCAGCTCTAAGCAGATACATCTGCGCATGGCGCAGTTGGGAATTACCCCCGATGCGCTTGATGGTGTCCTGATTACCCACGAGCACAATGATCACACCCGGGGACTTGAGGTTTTTTGCCGTAAAGTGAGGAAACCGGTCTATTGCAGCGCAATTACCCGTGAATCACTTGCCAGCAGTGTCAGTAGCCCGGAAATCTGGCGGATAATAGAGAGTTCTGACCCCTTTACGGTGGGGGATATAACGATTACCGGATTTACAGTGATGCATGATGCGGTGGATCCGATGGGATTTGTTTTCAAATGTGCCGGGTCCATCCTCGGGTTTGCCAGTGATCTGGGACACGTCACCGGGGTAATGCAAACTGCGTTGAAGGGGAGTCATGCGCTGTTTATTGAGGCGAATTATGATGACCTGATGCTCCAGAATGATACCAGAAGACCATGGTCGCTTAAGCAGCGGATTGCCTCCCGACACGGGCATCTCTCCAATTCACAGGTTGCCGGGCTTGTTGCCGGGCTTGCAACCGGGGGTCAGTTGCAAAGGGTGGTGCTTGGTCACCTCAGTAAGGATTGTAATTGTCCTGAGGTTGCCCTGAAGACGGTGCGAACCGCACTGCAGGGCACACCTGCGGGTGCAGTTGAAGTGCTTTGTGCAGGCCGTGATCAGCTCAGTGGCCCTTTCCGGGTGAATACCGGGCTTGGGGATGTTGCAGGTTCGCTGGAAGACAGCCAAAATCGGCAGAGTGAATTCGCGTTATTCAGTTAGAATTTGCCAGAGGCCATTTTTCAGTGTTGAGAGATGAACGCAATACCGACAGGTCCTGCCTGCAGGAGCCATTGAATGTTCAATCCTGATTGACTTTGCCTGATTTTCCGCTACAGCCCACATTTGAAGAATTCAAGGCCCGTATTTCGAAGGGGAACCTGATCCCGGTCTATGCTGAGATGACTGCGGATTATGAGACTCCGCTTTCTGCTTTCCACAAGATTTCCGATGGCCGGAATTGCTTCCTTCTGGAATCGGCAGAGAGCAGTGACAGCGTGGGGCGTTATTCATTTGTTGGCAGCGTGCCGCGGGCGATCATTGAAGCACGCGGCACCAGGATGAAGATTACCGAGGATGGGAATTGCCGTGAATTCGAGAGCGAGTCCGGGGATCCACTGCGGGACCTGGAGGATTTCATGGCCAAGTATCATCCGGTTGCCGACCCGGGGTTGCCGTTATTTTATGGCGGCGCTGTCGGTTACCTTTCCTATGATGCAGTACGTTATTTTGAGCCGAGCATACCGCCGCCGCCGCCGGATCAGTTGGAACTCCCGGATATGGTGTTCATGATAACTGATACAGTGGTGATTTTTGACCATCGGCTGCGCAAGCTTCTAATCGTTGCCAATGTAATCATCGGGGACGATTCAAATCCGCATGAACTTTACCAGGCAGCCGGGGAGACCATTAAACGCACTGCGGCGAGACTCATCAGTGCGGCAGCGTTTCAACCCCTGGTCGGCGGCATCGAGACGCCGCGGGCCGAGTTGATCAGTAACACTACCAGGGAGGAATATTGCGGCATGGTGGAGCGAGCCAAGGAATACATTACCGCCGGTGATGCTTTCCAGATTGTTCCCTCGCAACGATTTGAGGTCGATTATGAGGGAAAGCCAATTGACCTTTACCGGGCATTGAGGGCCGTCAATCCCTCGCCATACATGTTCTGCCTGCAGTTTGAAGAAGGCTTTTCCCTGGTTGGTTGTTCTCCTGAGGTGCACGTCAGGGCGATTAATGGCCGCATTGATATTCGACCCATTGCCGGCACCAGATGGCGCGGAAATACCCCGGAGGAGGATGATGCCCTTGCTGAGGAACTGCTGAGTGATCCCAAGGAGAGGGCTGAACATATAATGCTTGTTGACCTGGCCCGTAACGATGTTGGCAGAGTCTCAGCATATGAAAGTGTGCGGGTGGAGGATTTCATGATTGTTGAACGTTACAGCCATGTGATGCACATCGTATCAAACGTTACCGGCGAGTTGGCTCCAGGCAGGAACGCTTACGATGTGATGCGTGCAACTTTTCCCGCCGGAACGGTAAGCGGAGCACCCAAGGTCCGGGCGATGGAGATTATCAACGAGTTGGAAAAGAGCAAGCGGGGTGCGTATTCCGGCGCGGTTGGTTATTTCGGTTTCGATGGCAATCATGATTCCTGCATAGCCCTTCGAACCGCTGTAGTGAAGGACGGAAAGGCTTATATTCAGGCCGGTGCGGGAGTGGTCGCGGATTCTGATCCTGATTACGAATTTAATGAGACGGTGAACAAGGCCATGGGTTTGGTGAAGGGGATAGAACAGGCACGAGGTCTGGGATTGGCATAGGCAGGGAGGAGCGCGGACTGTGCCGTGGCGGCGGAAACCTGTCAATTTTCGCAGATGCCCCGTGAATCAATGGTGGTTATTCTGGCGAGAAGGCCATTGGAAATTCAATATCAACACTGGAAGGTTTTGCTTTCTCAGTTTATCTCAATAGCAACATGCAGGAAGAACACTCCCAATCCAATCCTGCCGGCATTGACTGGACGAGTTGGCAGCCAAGCATGCGCGCGACGTTGCTTTTCCTGCAGCAGGATGAGGAGATTCTTTTAATTCACAAGAAAAGCGGTCTTGGTCGCGGCAAGATAAACGCTCCGGGGGGCAAGATAGAACCGGGTGAGACGGCGGCAGAGGCGGCGATCAGGGAGATCTTTGAGGAAGTGGGCATTGAGGCAAGGAGTCCGGAGGAAATGGGGGTCTTGCGTTTTCAGTTCATTGAAGGGGATTGTCTTGCCCTGCATTGCGTTGTTTTCCGCTCCTTTGATTTTGACGGGGAAGCGCGTGAGACAGCTGAGGCTGACCCGTTCTGGTGTCCGGTTGGCAAGGTGCCATACGACAAGATGTGGAGCGATGACCGGTATTGGCTGCCGGGATTGCTCAGGGGAAACAAGTTTGATGGCGATTTTGTGTTCGATGATGAGGAGTTGTTGTGGCGTGATGTGCGCTGGCGTTGAGCAATGATAGGGGTTAGGGTTACAGGTGATGAAAAATCGGCTGATTTCATTCGCAGCAGTGAGTGCCTTTGCAGTGAATCCCTGCATTGCCTCGCCTGCCCTGGATTTCAGTTACAGTGATGAAGGATTGCTGCTGCAGGTTTCGGGTGCCCCTGCAAGTTCACACCGGGTTGAGTTCAATGACGGCTCCGGCCCGTGGGCGATAGCAGCTGCGAATACGGGAATCTCGCAGTGGGATACTGTTGCCGAGATGCCGGTGGACGCCCGGCTTTTCCGTGCCGTTGAATCGACTCCGCCGGCAATCGTGCCCAACGCAAGCTGGAAGAATGATCTTACGCTGCCGGAGGAGCCGTTTTTGTCCGAGACTCTTGGTGAGTCATTCGTGACGGTGAAGTGGGTCAAGTTTGTGATCATCATTGATGATTGCACCCGTGTTTATTTCCAGGATTCGACCAAGTATCTGTTTCATTACAATTTTGCGCGTGAATTGCTGTCGCCTTTCATGGGGATGTCGGCCGGTGAATTTGACTCGGTAACCCTGTCGCGTGACGGGCAGCAGGCCGTCCTCGGGGCAGTTCTCGTCGCTCCGTATACAAACGAGTTTGCGGTACAGTTTGTAGGTGAAGAACCCTATCCGCGTGAGATGCTGCGCTATCTTTACCAGAGCGTTGAGTCAAAAATCGGGCGCGGGGTGCAATGGCAGGGATTTTATATGCCAACTGCCGGGCATGCTGCTGCAGCACGTGCGGATTCTGATTATTTCGAGGGGCATGGGATTACCCTGGCCGAGCCCGACCGCTGGTCAGGACAGGGCGGGTGCTATGTCGGCGGCTGGGCTCTTGGCAGGCTGCGCTACTTTGCGCATGATGAGATTGAGGCCGCTTATGCCAACGGTGACCTGTTGCACACTGATATATTGCTTACGGACCGGGTGCCTTCTGAGCTGCCCTTCGTTGCGGGAATTCTCACTTTCACCCCGACTACGCCGAATTCCCACGTTGCCATTCTCGCAGAATCCTACGGGATCCCTTTTGCTTATCTTGGAGATGAATTGTCCCGTTTGGCAGCGCTGGGTCTTGAGGGTAAGCGGGTGGCTCTGCGCACATCGAGTGGTTATTGGGGAAGTTGCAAGTTGAACCTTCTCGACGCATCGACAGTTCCCGAGGATTACGCCGGGGAAATCCTCGCATTAAAGTCCCCTCCTGAGCTTAATCTTACCTCAAAGGCCTCCTTGGGTTCAATCGCCGTGAGCAACCTGTCCGAGGCATGGCCGGAGGACATCCGCTATATCGGCGGCAAAGCCGCGAATTTCGGCTTCCTGCGCCGTGTTGTCCCGGATAATTCACCGCAGGCCATTGCATTTACGTTTGATCTCTGGGACGCTTACCTTGACCAGGATATCGGCATGCGCACGCTGCGTGAGGAGATATCATTGCGCCTTGCGCCGTTTTCGCAATGGCCGGCCGACATTGCCGCCCTTACCACTGCTCTGGGAGGAGTGCGTGAACTGATCAAGGACGCTGCGGATTTCTCAATTTCCCAACGGGCAGCGATCCTCGACAGGCTTTCAGACTTTGACGCGATGCAGAAACTGCGTTTTCGCAGCAGTACCAACGTTGAAGACAGTGATTCATTCGTCGGGGCCGGACTGTATGACAGTTACAGCGGTTGCGTGATGGACGATACCGATGGTGACAACGATGGTCCTTCACACTGCGATCCGGATCAGGCCGAGGAGCGCGGGGTATTCCGGGCGATGCGCAAGGTGTATGCCAGCTTTTATAACCTGAATGCCTACCTGGAGCGTTTGCGTCACGGCGTTGATGAGTCGCAGGTTGGCATGGCCCTGCTGGTTCATTATTCATTTCCTGACGGGATCGAGGCGGGGAACGGAGTGGCTGTCTCGGAGCGCTACTCGAGTTTAACGACAACCTCTATCGAGATCGAGATGGTCAGCCAGAAGGGGGCGGTTTCAGTGACCAACCCCGAGGGAGGAGCTATTCCCGAAGTGGTGGAGGTATATATTTACCGGGGCAATTCCAACTTTGAGGGAGCAAACCTGCAGCAGCGTTCCTCGTTGTGTCGTCTTGGTGAGGAGGCAGTGATGACCTGGGAGGATGACTACCTGGCTCTGGGAGTCATGATATATGAGCTTGGCGAAGCTTTTGTGGCGCATTTCCCCGATAACGCTGCTCCTCGCCTGGAGTTTGAATACAAGAGGTTGATTGACGGCCAGCTGGTGATCAAGCAGATACGTAAGGTGCCGGCAGTAAACCATGCTGCAGCTCCGGGTGTCGCCCTGATCGATGCTGCGGCCACCCTGGAGGTTTTTCAGGGGGAATACGGCACGGCCATGGGAAATCACCGGCTCAAGTCACTCTGGGTATTAAGTGGCGAGAACCGTTGGGTTAAACCGGAATCTGTCTCGACATCGCTTGTTGCGCAGGCTGAGGTGCAAATCGCACTCAATGGCAGTGTCGCCGGGTTTTCCGGCAAACCGTCTTTCTGGCCCCGTCATGCATTCAGCACACATACGGAGGGCGAGTCAATCTATGCGCGCGATTCCTGGGCCTGGACATCAGGTGTTGGCCTCACTGGTATATGGCTTGATGCGCTTTTACCGGCCGAGGCTGAATATGTCCAGGATCCAATCCGCTCTCTTGCGCAGCATACGCTTTACCTTGGTGCCGATTACCCGAGGGCGGTGTTGGATTTCTCTGCCGGCTGGCAGGGAGCGGAACCCGGCAAAACACGGCAGGACGTAGTCAGGCTGGTTGCCGGGCATCCCGATGATCCTGCCAGTGAGGGCAGCCTCCTGCAAACCAGATCCGGTAGCCGCGGTGAGGTTTCCCTGCACACGGAATTCTACTGGCCGCCTCATCCAACAGGGCCCACTGCAGGATATACAGCTCCCATGGAAAAGTGGGTTGCAACCACGATCACGGGATTGACCGTAAAACCGGTGGTCTTGCATGGCTATTACTCGCAGTCTTACCGGCCCGGACATCACAATTTCAGTGAGTCCTTTGTTTTTGAACCTGCCCTGGAGGAGGGTATTTCCGCGCAACAAATTTTTGAGCTTGAAGCGGCCGGGGTGCGCCAGATTTTCTGGCATGTAGGGGGCACCTCAGTAGTAATCAAGCTCATTTCCCAGGACGGGAAAGTAAGCGATCCTGAAGGAGGGGGAGGGGTTATCGGCCTTCCCGGCGTCAGGCCGAAGGGGAATTAGTCATGGTGAGGATTGTCTCACATAATTGACAATCTTCGCGTTGTTATCACCGGCGGCCCAGACCAATCGCAGGAAGTCTGCAGGGTGGATATCGTGTATCGTCAGGAAATTACGGTCACCCCCGCAGGCATACATGATATCGGGATGCAATTCACCGCGTAGCTTGGCGTGTGCCTTGGTTATTATCCGCGGCAACCAGCGGATACCCTCCAATTCAGCATCCCGCGGCGGCAACTCATCCGGGGGCACTTCCTTCTTGCTGGATTGACCATCTTGCTCAACCAGGAAGAAATCACGACGCACCGAGGCGATCAGGACAGCAGCCACGGGGCTTGGAGCCCCCTCCTCGACATGATCTTCAATGAAATCGAAGAACTCGCGCGGTTTGTAACCAATTGAGTTGAGGAAAGCCAGGTCACCGGCTGAGTAGAGCTCTCCCAGGTCCCGTGTCCCTGCCCGGTAGTGTTTGCTGCAGCGTTCAAAGATTTCCAGAAACGAGCTTTCCCAGGAATGATTTTTCATGTTTAAACGCATTAACCCAATGCCGGGGGCATTCCCACTGTTTTCCAGGCTGAGCTAAAAGAGCATCCCCTGCACTTCAGCGACCTGGTGCTGGGCTTGTGCGAAGTATTCATCGTCGATCTCAAAACCGATAAATATTTTAGCACCGTATTCAACCGCAGCAATTGCAGCATGGCCAATCCCGAGAAAGGGATCAAGCACAACTGTCTCCCCGCCTTTGCCGTGCAGGGAGAGACAGCGGCGTGCAAGTTCGACGGGGAAGGTGGCTGGATGCGGGCGTTCTCTGTCCCGGTTCTGGATTGTCTTATAGGGGATGAACCAGGTGTTGCCCCTGCAGCGTATGTCTTTTCCTTTGGTGTGTTCCCATCGGTTGATGTTGCTTTTGTCTGAATACGGAACACCGACTGAGAGCCGATCAATTTCTGTGGTTCCCTCCTTGGTAAGGTGAAACAGGTATTCGTGGCAGTCGTTAAGGAAGCGTGGTGAGTTGATTGGCTTGAAATGCCCCACCGAGATCTCACCTCCGTCCCGTTGTTCGACCGTGATCGATTTAATCCAGTGGATTGTGTTTTGCAGTTTAAACTTCTCGCGCAAGAGCAGTAAAAGCTCGTGGGGAAGGAAGGGATTTTTCGGCGAGGAACCCAGGTTGAGAAAAAAGGACCCATCCTCACGCATGACACGTTTCACTTCATCGCTCCAGACATCACACCAGTCCAGGAACTCTTCCCGTTGAGCCGAGTCCTCAAAGCTGCGGTAGTTGATATCGAGGTTGTAGGGAGGTGATGTGACGATCACGTCCACGGAGCATGCCTCCATTGTGCGCATTCCCTCAACACAGTCGCCGATGCGCAAATCAAACTTGGTTGTCCTTAAGGGAGTATTCACTTGGGGGACCAGTTTGAGTGGTGGGTCTATTGCTGACCAACATAAAAAAAACCCCTTCAAGTGTGGGTTTGAGTAGAGTGTTTTTCCGGGGAGTGCCCGTAATTTAAGGGTGGCATGCTCGTTCGCCTCGAATAAAACGTTTGTTTTAAACAGTCGTTTGTGCTTATTTCTCGAATGGCAACCCTTGTGGATGAGGTTCCTTCTGATACCAAGGAGCGGCTATTGGACGTTGCTGAGCGACTTTTTGCTGAGCACGGCTTTGATGCGGTTTCGTTGCGCGCAATTACTGCCGAGGCCGGGGCTAACCTCGCGGCGGTAAATTATTATTTTGGCTCGAAGGAAGCATTGATCGGAGCTGTGGTGGCAAGGCTTGTGGGACCGGTCAATCGCAAGAGGATTGAACTGCTGGATGCCACTAAGGATGATGGTCAGTGTGATGCGAGGGAGATTGTCATGGCGTTTCTTGACCCGGTGCTGGAGGCTTCGGCACGCGGGGCGGGGGGGGATAATCGTTTTTTCAAGTTGATGAGTCGCTGTATAGCAGCCCGTGATGAACGGGTATCCAAGCTGGTGATGCGGCAATTTCCGGAGGTTGTTGCGCGGTTTGTTGAAATAATATGCGAGTGTTGTCCGGGGCTAAGTTCAAATACGGCTCACCTGCGGCTGCTGTTTATGGCGGGAGCGATGGCGCATTCATTGTTCCATCATGACAAATTGGCAATCGTGTCCCAGGGGCGTTGTGACTTGCCTTCTTTTGAAGTGCTGCGTGAGGAAATGGTGATTTTTTTAGCTGCCGGCCTTGAAGCGCAGGAAGTGGGGGAACATAAGCAAAGATGATTGGGGCAAATGCGATAGAGCATTGTTCGGCCCGGATCTTTACCGCCCTTGTGGTGGTTTTTTTTACCGGCTGTGCGGTAAAAGTGCCGCCGGTAAAGAAGGATATTCTTGCCGTTGACCTGCCGGCAGCCTACCGGAGCAGACTTGATACCCAGGCAGTTGAAACCGATTGGATTGAGCAACTTTCCAAGGACCAGGTCCTGAAGGGCTTGATTGATGAGGTCAAGGCGAACAACTGGGATATCAAGAAGGCGGCGACCCGGGTAGAGACTGCGGTGGCAAATGCGAAAATCGCAGGTGCCAAAAGGTTTCCCCTGCTGAGTACCGGGGTTGAGGGCAGGCGTGCCCAGCAGGCATTCATCGGGTTTCCCTTCGGCGAGCAGTCGGGCGGGGAGGATGCGGGCGATTCAATGATTGCCAAGGCATTGTCAAATAACTTCGGGGCATCACTTAACGTGTCATGGGAAATTGACCTGTGGGGACGCATCCGAGCCGGCCAGCAGGCGGATATTGCTGAAGTGCAGGCTGCGGCGGAGGATTTGCGCGGCGTGGCTTCCTCGCTGGCAGCACAAACGGCAAAGATCTGGTTTGCCCTGCTGGAAGCGAATGAGCAAATAGCCTTGAGTGAAAAGGGCCTTGCCAGTTTCAGTGAGACACATCGAACCCTGCGTGATTCTTTTGAGTCGGGCAGCGGCTCGGCGTCGCAGGTTCGGGTGGCATCCGCTGACGTGCAGACAGCGAGGGCGCTCCTCGAGGAGCGGCACGCACAGAAACGCGCGGCACAACGGCAGATTGAGTTGCTTCTTGGGCGTTATCCTGCCGCCGGTGTGCAATCGGTGGGGGGATTGCCGGAGATGCCATCACCGCCACCACCCGGGGTTCCATCCGGGTTGTTGCTTCGGCGATCCGATATTATTGCCGCTGAGCGGCGATTAACGGCAACGCACCGCCGGATCAAGGAGGCTAAGCTTGCGCTTTTTCCGCAAATCAAACTGACCGGGAGTAGTGGCACGGCGAGTTCCGCATTGCGGGAATTAACCGATTCCAGTTTTGGGGTGTGGAGTATTGCCGGGCGGTTTGGACAACAGATTTTCCGGGCTGGTGAGATCCTCGGAAACCTGAAACTGCGCAAGGTTGCCGAGTCTGAAGCATATATTGATTACCAGCGGGCAGTTCTCAAGGCATTCGAGGAGGTTGAAACGCGGCTTGATAATGAGGTTGTCCTGCGTAAGCGCGAGGAGGCACTGCGTGCGGCTGAGGAGGATTTGATTGCCGCTTTTGCGCGTTCACTGGAGGAATACCGTCGCGGTGTAGGCAACTCGACCAGCCTGCTGCTTACACAGCGGCAGATGCTCGGCGTGCGCTCGCAGGTGCTGACATTGCGGCGAATGCGGTTATACAACCGGGTTAACCTGCACCTCGCTCTGGGTGGCAGTATTGAGAAGAAACCATGAAGAACTGGGTTAAAATCACGCTTTCTCTGATCATCGCCCTGCTTGGGATCGGAATTTGTTGGGTATTGGTGTTAACCAAGCCAAGAGCGGCGCAAAAACCGCGCAACATTCTGCTGCCCGTCGTGGACGTGGTCACGGCGAGGACTGTTGATTATGCAGTGAAGATTGACTCACAGGGCGAAGTCCTTCCCAGCCGCAGGACATCACTGGCAGCTGAGGTGTCAGGCAGGGTGATGTGGGTTTCACCGAAGCTTGAGGTGGGTGAACGTTTTGCAGAAGATGAGATTTTACTGGAGATAGATCGTGCGGATTACGAGTCAGCGGAAGTGCTTGCTGCTTCCGAGCTTGCCGTGGCTGAGCTGGCTCTCGAGCAGGAACAGGCAAGATCCGAGCAGGCGAAGCGTGACTGGGATGCACTCGGCGGCGGGCGCAAGGCAAGTGAGCTGGTTCTTCGTAAACCACAGCTGAAAAGTGCGCTGAGGCGGGTTGATGCGGCGCAATCGGGGCTCGAGAAAGCGTTACGTGATTTGTCACGCACCAAGGTGAGGGCACCCTATGCCTGCCAGGTGCAGGCGACGTTTACCGAGCAAGGGTCATCTGTCGCTACCGGCGGATTGGTTGCGGATGTTTTCAGCAGGGAGTTTGAGCTTCGCCTGCCGGTATCTCTTGAGGATTACAGATTTATAGAACTGGAGTCCAAGGTGGCGGTGTCTTTCCATGCGAAGTTTGGCGGCGAGGAGGTGGAATGGGAAGGAAATCTGATGCGCACAGAGGGCCGGGTTGACCGTGGCAGTCAATCAGTGTTCCTGGTGGCCAGCATCCTGCCGGCTGAACCCGGGACCGCTGCCGCGAAATTCCTTGCGCCCGGGCTTTTCCTGAAAGCTGAATTAACCGGCCAGACCCTTGGCGCTGTGTATAGGCTCCCTCGCAAGGCATTTTATGGCAAGGATCGCATCCTGATCGTCAGTCCCGACAATACTGTTGCGTTGCGGACGGTGAAGGTAGTGCGCACCGAGCATGATGAGGTGATCATTGGTGATGGACTTGAGGAGGGGGAGCGTGTTGCCGTAAGTCCCGTGCCCAACGTGATCGATGGCATGGCAGTTAAGGTTAATGACCAGGAAAATCCCGGGACGTTGAATCCGGAGGAGGTGAAATAAGGGGATTAACAGCACAATGGGCAACATCATCCATTGGTTTTCACGCAACCACGTTGCTGCCAACTTTATCATGGGGGCGGTATTGCTTGCCGGCTTCACCACCTGGATCAAGCTCAAGAAGGAGATTTTCCCGGAAACAGAGACGAACTTTGTTGCCGTGAAAATTGCGTATCCGGGGGCGACACCGGAGGAGGTGGAGAAAGGCGTGTGTGTGCCTGGTGAGGAGGCGATCCAGGATCTTGAGGGTATTGACACAATGAAGTCGACTTCAGTGGATTCTTACGGCGTGGTTTATGTCGAGGTTGCCAATAATTTTGACCTGCGGGATGTCATGGATGATATCAAGAGCAGGGTTGACGCTATCGAGAACCTTGCCGAGAACGCCGAGGCACCGGTTTATGAGGAGATCCTCATCAAGAATCAGGTTCTCACAGTGGCGATCTATGCCGATACCGATGAGCGCACCCTGCGCGGCTATGCAGAAGAAGTGCGTGACGGGCTGTTATCTTATCAACCGCCGCCGCCGCAGGGATTCATTGCACGGTTTGCTGCATTGTTCCGCAAGGATAATGGGATCAGCCAGGTGGAACTTTCAGGTGTCCGTCCCTTCGAGATAGCAGTCAATGTTTCCGAGGACACGCTGCGTGCCTATGGGTTGAGCTTTGGCCAGGTGGCCGAGGCGATACGCTCCTCTTCACTTGACCTGCCCGGTGGCTCGGTGCGCACGGATGCAGGGGAAATTTTAATCAAGGCGCAAGCCAAGCGCTATACGGCTGGGGGATTCGAGAATATCCCGGTGATTACCCGTCCTGACGGGACACAGGTGGTGGTTGGTGAACTGGCAACGGTGATTGACGGCTTTGAAGATATAGACATGAGCAGTCGTTTTGACGGCAAGGCAGCTGCCGCGATCCAGGTGTTCCGTATTGGTGATGAAGACACGCTGGACGTGGCCCGTGCAGCCAAGGGCTACATTGAGCATGCCCGGCGTCAATTGCCGAAAGGCGTCTCACTTGAAGTATGGAACGACAGTTCAAGAATGCTCGAGGGACGACTTGACCTTTTGGCGCGCAACGGATTTTGGGGACTCATACTTGTACTGATAGTGTTGTCCTTGTTCCTGCGGCCAAGCCTTGCGGCACTTGTGACAATTGGTATCCCGGTATCCTTTGCCGGTGCGATCTGGATGATGCCCTACACGGGAATTTCAGTAAACATGATCACACTTTTTGCCTTTATCCTGGTGCTGGGCATTGTCGTTGATGATGCCATTGTCGTCGGTGAAAATGTTTATCGGCGAATCCGCGCAGGGGAGGATCCCCGCGCAGCCTCATGGCGGGGCACACACGAGGTCGGCGTGGTCGTGATTTTCGGTGTCTTGACGACTGCCATTGCCTTCGCTCCGATGCTCGGGATCAGCGGTGTCAGCGGCAAGATCTGGCGCAATATCCCGTGGATAGTGATCCCGACATTACTCTTCTCCCTGCTCCAGTCCAAGCTCATCCTGCCGGCACATCTTGCCCTGCTCAGGCCGGCTAATAGCGGTACTAAACAAGGCTTCATTCTCAGGTTTCAGGACAGGATTGCGCGTGGTCTCGAGCATTTTGTGGAAACTTTCTACCGGCCTGTTCTGCGCCGTGCCCTGCATGCCCGTTATGTGGTATTGGCGATTTTCTTCGCGTTGTTTGTGGTAACGCTTGGAGTTATTGGCGGCGGACGCATCAAGATGGAGTTTTTCCCCGAGGTGGAGGCGGAGATTATCGCAACCAAGATAAGCATGGTTGACGGGGTGGCATTTGAGACAACCTCGGCTGCGGTTGCGCGCATTGAGGCGGCGGCGGTGAAGTTGAACGAGTTATATTCCGAGCACAACGGCAGGCCCCTGGTGCTCCATATGCTGGCCAGCGTTGGCAGCCAGCCCTTCAAGACAGGTTTTACCCCGATTACCCCGAGGGGATCGAATCTTGGTGAGGTTGCCCTGGAGTTGTTGCCCGGTGCTGAGCGTGAGGTTACGGCCAAGGAACTTGCCGCCCAGTGGCGCAAACTTTCCGGTGACATTCCCGGGGTGGCTGAAATTTCGTTTCAGAGCCAGGCGGCGGGTGGAGGCAATGCCATTGACCTTGAGCTCAGTGGCGGCGATTTTGAACAATTGCGCAGTGCCACGGAATACGTAAAGGATGCCCTTTCCGGGATCGATGGCATCATTGACATCAATGACAGTGACAGGAACGGCAAGCGTGAGGTGATTTTGGAATCCTTATTACCTGCGGGTGAGGCTCTGGGGTTAAGGCTTAGTGATGTTGCCCGCCAAATGCGGCGGGGATTCTACGGTGAAGAGGTACAGAGATTGCAGCGTGGCCGCGATCAGATCAAGGTGATGGTGCGTTACCCGAAGGCTGAGCGCGAGTCCCTGGAGAATATTGAGCAGATGAGAATCCGCACCCGGGCAGGGAATGAGATTCCGCTTTCCGCTGTCGTTGAATTCGGCGAGGGGCGGGGTGCGGCCACCATCCAGCGAACCGACCGGATGCGAACGATCCGCATCGCTGCTGATATTGACAAAAATAATGAGAATGCAAATGCCAACGAGGCACGTCGCACTCTGGAGGAGGACACCTTAATGACACTGGGTGACAGGTTTCCGGGAATACAATACAAGTTCCAGGGAGAGCAGAAAGATCAGCGACAGAGCATGAAGGAGATGGGTATAGGGTTCCTGTTTGCCCTGCTTGCCATGTTTGTACTGATGGCGATACCCCTGCGCTCTTATATTCAGCCGTTAATTGTCATGAGTGTGATTCCCTTTGGAATTGTGGGTGCGGTGACCGGCCATATACTCATGGGAACAAATCTCAGCATCATGTCGATGTGCGGGATTATCGCGCTGGCCGGGGTGGTGGTTAATGACAGCCTGGTCCTTGTGGACTATGTGAATCGTCGCCGTATACGCGGGCAATCGGTGATGGATGCGGCATGGGCCGCCGGTGCGGCGCGATTCCGGCCAATCCTGTTGACTTCACTGACAACGTTTGCAGGCTTGACTCCCATGCTTCTTGAGACTGACCTGCAGGCAAAATTCCTTATTCCGATGGCGATTTCACTGGGTTTCGGGATCCTGTTCGCAACCACGATTACTTTGCTGCTTGTTCCCTGTGTCTACCTGATGCTTGAGGATTTCAAGTGCCTGGTATTCAAGCCCGGAACCCTGCAGAGGTGGGAGCAACGACGGATTGATGATGCTGCCGAGAGAAATGACAACGACAGCAGTGAATTTGCCATGTAGCAGAAGCGATTCGGGAGCTCTTGAACTCCGATTGCCCCGGCATTTAGCGTGAACCGAATGTTTTTGAGAAGTCTTCCGGTTTCACGTCCGGTCCCCCCTCAGGCTTCACGTCGGGCTTGTCCCTCCTGAAGGGATTTTCGCCGGATTCCAGAAGTTTCCTGAGTGCCTCGAGGTCTCTCAGATCAGGCTGCCTGCGGTCGCCATCGTTTCCTCGGTCGCCATCGTTCCTGCGGTCGCCATCGTCTTCTCCTGTAAAGCCACGTTGGCGCGTGGTATCGGATCGCTCAGAGGCTTCCCAGTTCACCTTATCCATCTTGGTGCTCGATGATTTCCACTGTTCTATCGGCTGACCGTCGGGGCCATAAATTCTCAGGATCACACCCAGCAGGCTTTCCTTGTAGCTGTATGAGGAACCCCATCTGGAGTAACTACGGCCACTGGAACTCTCAACCTTCGCGGGAGCTGTAATGAACGTGAAATTTTCATTGTAACGCATGGGGCCTTTGATTGTTTCATTGCCACGCTGAAACTTGAGCTTTTTTGATCTGTCTTCTGACACGGCACGGTAGTCAATGCGCAAGTCGCTGACGGATTGTCGAGTCAGGTTGGTTACCGTTACCTCGAAGACATAGGTTGTCGTCTTGCTGCTTGAGTAGTAGCTGCGCCGGGCTTTAACTTCCGAGAGTTTCTTCTTCACTGCCTGAATCCTGAAGGCATAATCCAGTGTCGGCGGGGTGCTTTGCATCCAGTCGCGGATGAATTGCTGATCCTTTTCACTGAAGACATCGATTTTCACATCTATTTTCTTGCCGTCCTTATCAATCTTGACGTCATCGCTACCCACTCCGGTATGAGAAACCAGTTCTGCAACCATCACCCTGCCGAATTTATCCTCAAATGACTTGGCAACTGCTGCTGATAGCAGCATGGCAGTCAATCCGGTTAATCCCAAGAATTGAACGATAGATTTCATAAGCAATGGTTGTTCATTTAGGTTGGCGGGGAAAGATTACGTAATGATGATGTCTTCGGCACTCTTTGATTTTTCAGGCAAATACATTTGATCCCCCCAGTTGCCTACAATATCATACTTTGCTAGAGAATACGTCACCACTTAGTATATTATTTGAAGAAAATCCTCAATTTCCAACAATTATTAGCATTAGTTGTGCCGCTTTACCCGTTTTTTACTGTTTGTTCCCTCATTTTCCTGGGGTTATCCGCTCGTGCTCTGGAATTGCCGAGTCCACCGGATTTCTTTTCCGCTGAACAAAAAGAGCTGCTGGTGACCTTAGAGAATGCGCTCGGGGAAAACTCGACACAGCATGAGGACTACCTGGAGAGGCTCAATGGAAAGTATATCGGGAAACTGAAATATGAACAGGCAAGAATGCTCAAGATTAAGGCCATGAAGGCGGCGGTGGCCCTGGACGGAGAAATCGGGCGCATTGAAAGCGGCGATTCCACCCGGTCATCCGAGATTGATGCGGCGCCGGATCATGTGCGTACAATGCGTGGTCAATATGAGCAGTTCTTTGCCCGCGTTAACAACCTGAAACACAGCCGTGACGGGGAAGCGCGTTTTGAAGTCGACCGCAAGCTTGAGGTTGTTCAGGTTGTATTGACCAGGGCCAATCAGATCGATGATGCCCTTGCTGTGCGTAATTTCCGTGATCTCCTCCTGAAATCATTAACACTGCGGGCAGAGAAAAAACCACCGGAAACTGCACCTGTTGACCCGCCGGTTGATCCTGACCCGTCGGTTGATCCTGACCCGCCGGACCCGCCGGATGTGCCGGATGATTCTCCGGGTTTGCGGCCTGTCGAACCGGTTTCCGCGATCAGTAACTTGCCCGAACCGGCCTATCGTGATGACGTGCCGCGGCCAATGACCTCCAGTGAGAGGGAAAAGTATGCTGCGGGGCTGGGGCCGCCCCCGGAGAAGAGTGGTCGCGGCTATGCGGTGATGCTGACGAGTATCCAAAGGGGTGAAGTCAAATCAATAAACGTGTCCAAGATCAAAGGGTGGGGGCCGGCCCGGCCGCAAATATGGAATTCAAAGCCATATTGGACCGCCACGGTAACCTACCCAACCACCAGTCTTTTTGGCACCTTTGATACCGAGGGTATGGCGATTATTTCCGGCAACAGGGTTGTTGAGTGGCTCTATACCGGGTCAGGTGAAGAGATCCCCTAGGTATAGCGAATTACTTGCGGTCAATTTCCGCGGCATCAGAAAGCGCGCGCTCGAGCGCTGCTGTCATCCACTTGTCAGCCCCGCCGGCGCGTGCCCGCCGCAAGTCGCTGCGTGCCGCGCCGATCCTGCCGAGCAGGGCGTGTGCGAGTCCGCGCTCAGCGATAAGGGTGATGTCCGGCCTTGCCGGGTGTATCCGCTTTTCAAGTTCTTCAAGGCAGGCGGCAAGTTCTGCGTTGGCATCAGCTGCCCTGCCGAGCCCGAGCTGGGCACGGGCATGACGCAGCCGCCACGAGCTTTTAAGGCGTGAGCCTGAGAGTTCCTGCTCAATGACCGGTAATGCGGCCTTGAAATTTCCCGCGTCGAGCAATGCGTCGACCCATGCGTTGCGCAGCACAATACTGTGCGTGGCCGTGTAGCCGGCTGCGAGTATTCCCGGCCGTTCATGGTTCCTGTCGAGTAAAGCGAGTAATTCGGCATGCAGTAAGTACCACTCGACTTCCCCGGGGGGCTTTAATGCAAATGCGTCGCGACAACTGCGCAAAGCCGCCCCGGGTTGCCCGGAGGTCGCGAGCAGGCGGGCAAGAAGAATCATTGCACCGGCACGTTCATTCAGGTTCCTGGAGGCAAGTATTGCATGCCGTGCTGCCTGGATGGCCAATTTGGTTTCTCCCCGTTTTGTGAGCAGTTGTGCCAGTTCCCTGTGGGCGGGAGTGTAATTGGCATCGTATTCAAGTGCTGCGTGGAGATCGGCTTCAGCCTTGGCAGGCTGAAGCAGGATGCGGTATTCAACAGCGCGCCGATAGTGGAGCTCGGCGCTTGCCTCACCGGACTCGATGCGCAGGGTGAAGCGCGCAATCATTTCCTCGGTATCGTGATGTGCGGGCAGGCATGGCAGGAAGATGGTGCTGCTGAAGAGAACCAGGAGAATATACGGAAGTTTTCTCATTGGCATTATTTCACCAGTAGAAGTGCCGGGTGCAGGGTAAAGTCGGAGCTGTTCACCTTTATGTTATGCCCCTCGATCGCGAGGATATTGACACCGTCCTGGAGCACTCCAATTGCCTTTTTATCCAGGGGAAAGAACTCAAATTTTTTGTCCGCTTCATGCTGGTGGAATCCTTTCGCGTCCTTGCCACTGCCGGAATCAACACCGACACGGAAAACCTCCTTGCCGTTTATATAGGCGATGAATGCATCATCGTAGGACACGGCGAGCCCGATTTTTGCGGGGTTTGCACCGTCAGGAACCGCGAAGGCGCGGCGGATATAGACACTGCGGTATTTATCCTTCATGCCGCCCAGGACAGTGCGGTCATCTTTATCCCCGAATCCAAAGCCGGCTGCTCCCTGCTTCCAGGAAGACTGGTTGAAATTGAGGGTTGTCCAGTTTTTCGGGGGGTGGTTGCCACCGGCCAGGTAGCGCCACTGTGCACCGTGGTCGATGATGCGTTGTGCCACGGGGGGCAGGGGCTTTCCTTCCTTGATAACTTTCGTGGGTTCTGGCTCTTTAGTCTTCCTTTTTGCCGAAGGCTGCCACGGATCCTGGATCGGTGAGTGCTCGATGACGCCTTCTTTTTTAATGGCGAAGGAATCACGCACTGTTGCGTTCAGATTGAGCATGGTTGCGCTCAGGGTGTTTCCTGCCACAGATACCAGGACGGAGCCGTTCTCGACCAGGATCCTGCGCATTATGGGCATGGTCCCTTTCCTGCTGACCTTGGTGCCACCATGGCCGGTGACGACCTGCACGGTACCGTTGTGGGGGATGAGTCCCTTGCTCTTGCGGTAGGGACCGTCACCGTCCGGGTCACCGTCACCGTCGTCAAGGATAACGCCTTTTGCAGTGGTGGGTGTCGCATATGCGCCGTCGATGAGCATTGAGCGCTCATAGATGTGCGAGTGGCCGGTAAAGACGATGTCCACGCCGCCTCCCTCAAGGATGGGCATGATGTGCTCACGCATCTCGATGAGTTGACTTTCCTTGTCGCTGTCGTGTGAGCCCTTGGTGTAGGGAGGATGGTGAAAGTAGGCGATTAACCATTCGGCTTTTGTTTTCTCAATATCAGCCTTTAACCACTGTGCCATTGCGCCGCCGGGCCTGCGGTCGAGGTCGTGCGAGTCAAGGACGACGAAATGGACGCTGCCGAAATCAAATGAGTAGTAGGCTTCCTTGCCGGATGGCAGGCCGCCGGCTTCACCGGTTGTCGGGCAAATATACGCGTCATAGAAGGGGCCGCTGCCGTCTGCGCCCTTGGAGGTTTTGCCTTCATGGTTTCCCATTGCCGCCCAGCACACGGTGTTGCGCAGCGTGGGTTCATACATCTTGAAGAAGCGCTCTGAGAACTGCGTGTCGGTACCGCTGCCATATGCCATGTCGCCAACATGAATATAGAGGTCGAGTTGCGCGTCTTTTGCCTTGTTGTATTTGCGCATCGCCGTGTGAACCTTGGCCTGGTTGAGCCCAGCTGTTCCGGAATCGCCGACGACCCAGAAATAAAGGGGCCTTGAGATTCCCGGCAGCGGGTGTGTCTTGAAGCGGTAACCCGGATCGTCAGGAGTGAGCCGTTTTTCGCCATCGAAGATCGCGTAGCGGTAGACAGTTTCCGGTTCCAGGCCGGTTATGGTTGCCTCAAACTGGCGGGTGCCCTCGGGGGCACTGTGCAGGGGGGGAGGTGAACCGGATTCGCCCGTGGCGTTGACGCGCTTGATGATATTTTCCGCCTTGGCAAGCCCGGTGAGCTTTGCCGGGTCTTTCCCATAGCGCACAACCGGGGTAATTTCCCGCTCAGTGCGCCAGACAATCCGGATTGAGCTATCAGTGGCGAGTTGCAGGTAGGGTGCCCGGGAGAATGCGCGTTGTTCTGCACGAACAGCCTGCAGCATGGTGAGAAGCAATGCCGTTGCACTGCAGGTTGTCTTCAGGAGGAGTGGAATAGCCATCGGTATTTCCCCCTGATTATCAGGGAATGTCATCAGGGTCGCCGCCGCGGCGGCATTGGGCAACTTTGAATTAAGCTGCCCCTTGATTGATTGCCTGAACAGATTTAATGTTTACCCGTTACCAAGAACATCATGCCAGAGAACACTATTAAAATCATCACCTACCTGAAAACGCATTGCGGCTGGAGCGAGGGGGTGCGTGCCATCATGCGCAAGCATGCCCTTGATTATGAGGAAAAGGATATCATCGCAAACCCGGCATTCCGCTGGGAGATGGAGCAGCGCAGCGGGCAACCGCTCTCACCGTGCGTGGTGGTTGATGACGTGATGCTGGCTGACGTGAGTGGTGACGAGGTGGAGGCTTACCTCCTGGAGAAGGGTTTGGTTGCAGCTACCGGGAAGGAAGCTGATGCACCCACGGATTCCTCCTGCACCGACGAGCAGCATGCCGCGATGGAGCATGCCGCAAGTAAGATTGATCTTATTGATTAGCCGGCGCTACCAAGGAGTCTAGAGCCTGATCGCAAAGTCATCCCCTGCCTTCAGGGAGCGGACAAAGGCAACGAGCACGTCAATGACCTGCTGCACATCACCGAGATCAACGATCTCGACGACTGAGTGCATGTAGCGCAGCGGCAGGGAGATCAGCGCGCTCGGTATACCGTGGCCGGTATATGAAATGTTGTCAGTATCAGTGCCGCTGTAGCGGGAGCTGGACTCATGTTGAATGGGGATTTTTGACTTCTTGGCAACTTGCATCAGGCGCTTGACGACATTCGGGTGATTGCAGGTGCCGTGGGTGAGGCTTGGTCCGCCGCCGAACTTGACTTCACCGTGGATGGCATGGCTGATTCCGGGGGTGTCAGTGGCATGGGTGACATCGAGACAAACGGCAACATCAGGCATCAGGCGGCGCGTGATCATCGTGGCCCCGTGCCCGCCGATTTCCTCCTGCACGGCATTGACGCATTGCAGCGTTGCCGCCGGGCGGGTTTTGCCTTTTGCCAACTCGGCAATGACCCGCGCGATGATATATCCCCCGATGCGGTTATCGAGGGCGCGGCTGACAATTTTTCCGCTGGCGAATTCCTCCGGCTCATCGGCATAGACAGCGGGATGCCCGACACGAAGACCAAGCTTGCTGACGTCCTTGGCGGATGAGGCGCCGACATCGACATACAACTCGTGGATCTTGGGTGCCTGTTCTGTCCCCAGGGAATCCTTGCGCAGGTGGATTGCGGTATTGCCGATGATGCCTTTCACCGGGCCCTTGTCACCCAGGATGTTGAGGCGCCGTCCCCTGCCGGTGGCAGCATCGGACCCGCCGACACGGTCAAGGTAGATGAAGCCCTCCTTGGTGATGTGCTTGATGATATAGCCGATCTCGTCGGCGTGGGCCTCCAGCATGACTGTTGGGGCCTTAGCGGATCTTCCCTTGAGGCTTGCCCATACACTTCCATAGGCATCGATGTCCACCCTGTCGGCATGCTTTTTCACGTAATCTGCCCATACACGCTGCCCCGGGGTTTCAAAGCCGGTGGGGCTCGGGGTGGAAAGAAGGTTAAACAGGAATTTTTTGTCGCTGGCGGTCATGACTGCAAGAGTTCGGGGATAGTCACCTTCGAGGCAAGCACAGTGTAAGGGACGCCGTGTTTTTTTCCGTGACTTTTCCGTAGTTATACATTGCCAACGCGGGGCATGACAACCCCGGTTATTGCCGGGAATCACTGCATCGGGATAGCTGCTGTCTTAAAGGCTGCGGCTGGCATTATTTGTATCCTGCGGTTTAATGTCGTCATCCGCACGGGTAAATACCCCGCGGGGCAGTGATGCGAACCGGGACAATGAAGCTCTTGAAGGAGAAAGCGTGGCGTGCGCGAACGCAGGCGCATTCGAGCCGCCTGTTGCCCTTGGTGGAGGCCCGCAGAGACAGGCGCGCGCGCGCACAATCACATCCGGTTATTGATTTTCTTTTTACCTATTACAGTTTCCGCCCCGGGCAGTTGATGCAATGGAGCCCCGGCCATGGCGTCATGCTGGAGAATGCGGCGGAGGATTTTTTCCGCCGCAGGTATTGGATTTCTGAAGGCGGGACTGCGCGCCTTGACCTTGCGGACATGACAGGTCGACAGCGCAGGGATGTCTTCTGGGTGAATGAACTGATGCGGGTGGTTGCGCAACGCAAGGCGCGCTTTGGGTGTTACGGGCTGCATGAGTGGGCAATGGTTTACCGCCAGCGTGCAACGGCTCTGCGCCATTCAAAGTTTCCCCTGCGGGTCAGGGAGAAGGACGTCGCGGAGTTGATCGAGGGCCAGCCATTATGCTGCAGTCATTACGATGCGTTCCGCTTCTTTACCCGGGAGGCCCGTCCCCTTAACAGCATGCACCCGACTATTGACAGCAGGCTCGAGACTGAACAGTCAGGCTGCCTGCACACCAACATGGATCTCTACAAGTGGTGTTATAAATTAAGTCCGTGGATTCCCTCCGAGCTCCTGTGCGATGCATTCCTGCTGGCGATGGAGATTCGCGAGCTTGATATGCGTGCCAGCCCGTATGATCTGCGCTCACTCGGCTACACCCCGGTGGCGGTCGAAACCGTGGACGGGCGTGCAGTCTACGAGCGTGAACAGCGCAGGTTTGCGCTCAAGGCGGAGCCAATCCGTGCCCGCCTCCTGCAGGCTGCCGGTGAACTTGCCGCTTGTTTGAGCGGCAGCGGGGACAGCGAGCGGATTCAGGGCGCCAGGGCAAGGTTGGGATCAATGTCCTCAGAGAGTTCCGTGAATTGACCTCGCGCAAGTTTCTCGGCGGCGGCGCGGGCGATCATCGCGGCATTGTCCGTGCTGTGTTGCGGGGCGACTGCCAGCAGCTCGATGCCGCTTTTTTTGCACTGTTCCCTGAGGGCTTTCCTCAGGGACAGGTTGCACGCCACGCCGCCACTCAGGGCAATGGTGTCCACCGGGCAATGCCGGGCGGCGGCTAGTGCCTTGGCAACGAGGACATCAACCACTGCCGCCTGGAATGACGCGCAAAGGTCGGCAAGGGTCTGTTGATCCGGAGTCCCGATCTTTTGCAGGGTGTAGAGCACTGCGGTCTTCAGTCCGCTGAAACTGAAGTTGAAGTCACCGCTCCCGATCATGCTGCGCGGGAAGTCAAAGCGTTGGCAGTCCCCGCCTTTGGCGCATCGCTCGACTTCCGGTCCGCCGGGATAGGGCAGTCCCAGCATTTTACCGACCTTGTCGAATGCCTCGCCGGCGGCATCATCGCGACTGCTGCCGAGTTTTTCGTAATTGCCGAATTCATTGACCTTGACCAAGAGGGTGTGCCCGCCGCTTACGATGAGCGCAAGGTGCGGCCTGAAGGGGGCCTTGAGGAAGGGTGAGAGCAGGTGTCCCTCCATGTGGTTGACCGAGATAAAGGGCCTGGCGCAGGTCACCGCGAGCGCCTTGGCGGCGGTGTTGCCCATCAGCAGGCTGCTGGCAAGGCCCGGTCCGGAGGTTGCCGCGAAGGCTTCAATTTGGTCGAGGCAGACACCTGCCCCCTTAAGTGCAGCTTCAATGACCGGGCGCAGGCTCAGCAGGTGATTACGTGAGGCGAGTTCCGGGACCACGCCGCCGAAAGGGCGGTGTTTCTTAACCTGTGAGGCCACTTCACTGGAGAGCAGCTTCATCGGCGGATTAAGTACCGCCGCGGCGGTTTCATCACAGGAGCTTTCAAGGGCGAGGATCATTCTTGGCTGGTTTACTGATTGCCTTTTACGGGCAGGTTGCCACTTAAATCATCTGCTACACTGGCGGCCCTGAGATCGACGGCACAACCAGGATGAGCAGTGTCGCTTAGTTTATGTGCTTAATCCCTTGGGCTGACCACCAGCCTGGCGTATCGCAGCGGCTCGTTGTCGCTCAAGGGCAGCAGTGCCCGCCAGCTTTTCCGGGTGGTGTTACCTGCCTGGGTGAAACTGCCCAGGAACACGGCGCTGTCACTTTGCCAGCTCTTCAGGTCAGCAGAGAACTGCACCTCGATAACGGCATCATCGGCGGCAAGGTATTGTGAGGCACTTGCCACCAGGTAGAGCTCACTTGAGCCGTTGACCTCTATGGCATCAATGGACGGTGAAATGCCCGCCAGCGGGTTGGGCAGGATGTAGGCGAGGAGTTCTTCTGTCGTTGCACCGTTGAAGGGCAGGGCATCGCTTGTCCCCGGCGTGCCGCCGGGCAGGAGGCTTGAGCGCCAGTTTTCCGGGTCATTGGCATCGGGGTTTGTCCCGGGGGCAACAAGGGTGAGGCTGGTGCCGTCATTATCCGGGCGCAGCGGCCAGGGGGCCCTGTCATTGTAGCGCAGGCTCAGTATTTCATGATCGTCTGCGGCAGTGAGGGTCAGGCTCTCGCCGCCGTTGTCCAGTTGGCCGCCGTAGGTGCCCGCGACCGGCAGGCCGGTGCCGAAGGCGGCCTCAAAGGCCGTGATGTCAGAGACCAGCAGCAAGCGTTCGCCGGGCTCAAGTGTTACATCATCGGCAAACTCATGGGAGATGCCCCCGGTAAAGGAGACGCCGGCAAGGCTGATCGTGACACTCGAGGCATTCATCAACTCGATGTATTCACTTGCCTCCTCTTGCCCGTCCGGGTTGTAGAATAT
>JAYGGE010000026.1:0-77280 GCA_046581505.1 Verrucomicrobiales bacterium
GTTCCCCGGCTCCTGCGCCCGGCATACCAGTTCTTTCTGCGGAAATGCGTCTCGTCAACCCCGTTAAGATAAAGCGGGCCGCACCAGTCATAATCTCCCGACCAGATACGCACAATGAGGTGATCAATGTAGTCATCAAGGTCAATATACTCCTGTATCGCGGCATACTCTGCCGCTGAGGAAATTCCCCCGGCAACGATTGAGCGAGCCTGGTTCCACGCCGTGGTGTTGCCGTCCACCACGGTGCCGCTCGGATGGTGGAGAACATCATAATCCTCCTCCTCACCACCAAGGTGGGACTCAAAGAATGCCGCGTTGGCACGCTCGTGAAGATCATAAACCCCCCAGTAGCGAGTGTTGATGTAGACATGAACATAACGGCTGCGCGGGGTGAGAATGCCCATTTCCAGTTCGGTTTTGCGCAGGAACTGGTCACGCATGACTGTGCCGTGGGGGGGCAGGTTGCGAAGCGGGTTGCGGCCGAACCTTGCCCCAATCGACCAGGAGTCATGCCCGCCGCTCCTCAGTAGCAGCTGATCAAATGACTCAACCGGGCTGTCGGGAAAAATGGCATGCTCAAGACGGCGGGAACCGTAATCTCCGCGGAAATAGAACCGCAGGTGCTTCTTGGGATGCGTTCGCGCGTTGCCGCCGTGGATACGGACACCGGCATCTATCTGGAACTGGTCAAGGGGATCGGCCGGGTTAAAGAACTCCATCGACACAGGCACCTCCGAGCCCCTCCCGGTTAGGGTGGGCCTGCTGTGGATGCCATTAGGCCCGAAAAAGGAATCGTCATCAACGGTGAGGGAGAATACCGCGAGATTTGCGGAAAGATCCGCCTCTATCGTTGCCGAATATACCGGGTCATCAACCACGTCACTGTCCATGTCAGACTGTTCCTTGACATCGGAGACAAAGAAATAGCTTTGCGTGTCAACATTCGTTGACTGGTAGCCCTCCCTGTAGCCGACAGCACGCAGGGTGGTGGTCGAATTGATGGTAACCGGTGTCGCATAGATTGTCCCGGTTTGCTCATCCGGCATCGATCCATCCGTGGTATAGCGTATTGTCGCACCCTCGGTTTCCGTTGTGATGGAAACCGAGAACGGCGCGTCATAAAAACCCCTGTCCACGGAAAATTTCGTGTCGGCAACGAATCCGCTAACCGCATTGCCGTTCACTTCCCCGGGGGTCGGCGGTGATAGATACCCTGCGGATCCCGGAGCGGCAGGGTCAAGGCTGCGCGCACTGAGCTCCGGGAGCATCAGTAAATCCGAACTGTCCAGCGTCCAGTTCATGCCCTGTATGGCAAGAACGTTATCACCGGCGACGAGGGCGGGAATACCTGCTGATGCGCTGAACTGTTCAGGAATCGTTGCCACTGAGTCAGAGTGAAAGTTCGTGGCAAGCGAGTTCCACGCCGGAACTGCCGGTGCACGCGAAGAAGCAATTGCTTCACCGTTTATCCAGGCGGAAAACCCATCGTCATAGCGCATCGTGAGGACAAGAGCCGCGACATGCTCCGGGGCTGTCACCTGGAAGGGAATCCTTATGTAGACGGAGCCATTCACGTTGCGCATCTGCGCAAGGATATTGCTGGCATCATCAATATAGGGCGCGTAATCCGTTGACGTGTCATAGCCCACCCCGGTGTCACCCGATGCCCATGCGCCGTCCTCAAACCCGGGCGTATTCCAGCCGCTGAGTTCAGCACCCGGCACGATCCACTTTGCCGGCGCATATTCGGGCACCACAACTTCGGATACAAGGCGCGCCGACGCACCGTATGAAATATCCTCAAACTGCCCGGGATAATTGAATTCGGATACAACAGTGACACCATCGGGAGCAACCAGCGCAAGATATTCCCCCCCGGAATTCAGGGAAAAACTGGTATGCAATTCCGCTGCCGGGTCACTGCGGTCTTTACCTGAAGCGTAAACAACGAGGTAACCTGAAGCGGGAATCGAGACCGCGGGAAAACTCCACTTGGTAAGTTCTTCCGGGTCATCCGTGAGATGCCAGCCGGACATAACCGTGGGCGCTGCAGCCAGGCTGGAAATCTCAATCCAATCGGAGGTATCACCATCGGCATCAGTGATGCCGGAGCGGTTTTCCGCAAGGAACTCAGTGATGGTCAATTGCGCTGTGGCAGGGAAAAGAAATGCCAGCCAAACTAGCGTGAACAAACATAATCGGCACATGGAACAGGTGGGTGGGGGGTTTTAGCAAGGACGACAGGGTCTTCTGTGCTCACCGTAACGGCCGAATATGAATCCACCCTTAACAGAATGCGAATTTCTGATAAATCTATTTCAAGACAGCATTTGTATTGAGCCCCTGGAAAGGTGAATACGTCCCCGAACCCGCACTTTTCACCTCTTCCCCCAGTCCCATTCACGTAAAAACACCCTGCTGCTGCGTTGCCTGCACCACAATGCCCCGGCAAATCCAATGGCAGGAGAATCAGGAATCTCTCCCCTGGTCAATACGCCCCAACTACCCGGAGGCGATCATGCTACACTCACACTGAAACGCCCCAGTCACGCGACAAATCACGCACCACACCCTTTAAGAAGACGGCATCAATAGACTACCAGTTCTTGATCCACTTGGCTTCGTTCTCCTTCCTCTTCTCCTTGTCATCGCCGTATGACCACAGGTCAAAGCCACCTTTATTGTGAAATTCATCTTCCTGAGCCTTATCGTAAACCCGGTAATGGTAAGGATTGCCAAACCCGTCGATAACAAACCAGCCCTTGTCGGCTTCTTCGGCAACAATCCCATTCGACTTGAGATCAGTGAATTTATTCTTTCCTTCTCTCCCGTCTGATGTGATCCCATCTCCTCCCTCAAACTTGTCATCCCCGTCATCACTAAGAGCCTGATAAAGCGCAATCGCTCCATCGCGTCCTTCGCCGCTGTTATCAATCGGGCGCGGATACTCACCCCATTTATAATGATATTGCTTGAGCCCGCCCTCAATCGCAACGAGCCCCGCACGCGTCTTTTCCTCAGCCGCCTTGTTCTGGGCATAACTGATGCCGGCGATCGTCATTGCCATCAGGATTGACAGGATCGAGATAACGGTAAGCAGTTCAAGCAAAGTAAAGGCAGAACTTCCTGCTCTGCCCCGATTTTCATTAATGGGGTTCATGCTGAATGGGGGTTAAGTTGCATGGCATGGTGACTTTTGGGTCACGCAAGTTAAAGGATGTTTGGCTAATCCTTATTATTTATTAGCCACTCCCTTGATAATCTCCACCATGGGAAGGAATAATGCCATCACAATTACACCCACCACCACAGCCAGGATCACAATCATCAGCGGTTCAAGCATTGATGTCAGTGCTGACACTGCATTATCCACCTCATCATCGTAGACATCAGCAACTTTCAGCAGCATTTCGGGCAATTGCCCGGTTTCCTCTCCCACATCAACCATGCTGATCACCATCGGCGGGAAAACCCTGCTTGCCTCCAGCGGGTTTACAATGGATTCCCCCTCCTTGACCGCATCATGAACATTCTGGATAGCGTTAGAAATCACTGCGTTACCGGCAGTATCACGGGTAATGTTAAGCGCCTGGAGAATCGGCACCCCGCTTGTCACCAGGGTTCCCAGCGTCCGGCTGAACCGGGCAATTGCGCTTTTACGCTGCACCGATCCAAAAAGCGGCATCCTTAGCTTAATCGCATCAATCACGCGGCGGCCGCCAACAGTCGAGGCAACTACCTTGAACAGCACAATGAGCACAACAAAGCCTATGCCGATCGGCACAATCTGATCCTTAAGGTTGGCACTCAGGTTGATTACAAACTTCGTCAACCCGGGCAACGCATCCCTTGAGCCGAGCATGTCTTCAAATATGGACTCAAACTTAGGGACAATGACGGTCAGCAGGAAGACCATGATGGCAGAGGCGATAATCATGACAATCACCGGATAAACCATCGCAGCAATAATCTTGTTCTTCAGTTTCTGCGCCTTCTCCGAATACTCAGCCAGACGTATAAGTACCACCTCGAGTACACCGCCAAGTTCACCCGCCTTCACCATATTCACGTAGAGCTTATTGAATATCTTGGGATGCTGGGCAAGGCTCTCGGAGAACGTGCTCCCGGTTTGAACTGAATCAGCGAGATTAGTAATTGTTTTCTTGAGAACCGGATTCGATTCCTGCTTGGACAAGACGGTAAGGCCGCGCAGGAGCGGAAGACCTGAATCAATCAGCGTTGCCAGTTGCCGGGTGAAAATCATGAGCACCTTGCCCTTAATCTTGCCCGAGGATAAAAATGAAATATCCTTGGATTTACGACGGCCACGGCCCTTCGCCCTGCCTTTTCCCTTTGCGATGTTCAACTTGCCCTTCCCCTCCTGGACTATTTGGGTCGGGTAAACACCGCTTTGACGAAGTTGTCCGATAGCCTCGGACTCTGAGCCGGCTTCAAGGGCACCGGAGATCTCTTCACCCTTGGCATCAATGGCGATGTAATTAAATACAGGCATGGTAATTGGGAATAAAAAGCTTGAGAGTTGGGGTTGAAATAAGACTTTAGCCTCGGTGCAGCACTGCTGGCAATCCAAGATTGCCTTAATCAGAGCCGGAAAAATGCTGGATGCTAGGTATATTTAAGCACTTCCTCAATTGTCGTTCTGCCTTTGTAGATATTGCGCAGGCCGTCATCACGCAACGTGCCCATGCCCAGTTCAATCGCCTTCTGGCGCATAACCACAGTTGGAGCCCGCTCGGTTATTAACTCCGCTATAGGCTCGCTGATATCAAGTAATTCGAAGATCCCCTGACGCCCCCGGTAACCGGAATTACCGCAATCATCACATCCTCCGCCGGTAAAAAACTTTTTGTCGCCGATGTCCTCCGGGCTCAAGCCAAGTTCTCCAAGGAGCGCAACACTTGGCTCATACGGCTGACGACACTCCTCACAAATGGTACGCAAAAGCCGCTGGCCGAGGATCCCCTCAAGTGAGGCGGCTACCAGAAAAGGTTCACAACCCATGTCAACAAGACGGGTTACCCCGCCCGGAGCATCATTGGTATGCAATGTGGAAAAGACAAGGTGCCCGGTCAGGGATGCCTGGATTGCAATTTGCGCTGTTTCAACATCACGCATCTCACCAACGAGGATGCGATCGGGATCCTGACGAAGAAAAGCCCGGAGAATGCGTGAAAATGTCAGGCCGATCCCCTCATTAACCGGCACCTGCATGATCCCCTCAACATCATACTCAACCGGATCCTCGGCTGTAAGCAACTTGCTGTCGATGGTATTGATCCTCCGCAGGCAGGCATAAAGTGTAGTAGTTTTACCCGCACCGGTGGGACCGGTTACAATGAAGATGCCATTGGGTTTAAGGATGGTCTCCTCAATATAGTCATAAATCTGAGTCGGCAGGCTCAGGTTGTCCAGGTCAAGATTCACCGACGCGCGATCCAGTACTCTGAGAACGACACTCTCACCGAAAGTGGTTGGTAAAGTAGAAACCCTGAAATCCACATCACGCCCAGCCAGTGACATTACAATACGCCCGTCCTGCGGAATACGCCGCTCAGCAATATTGAGATTCGACATCACCTTGATGCGCGAAATAATTGTATTGGAGAGGTGCAGCGGCGGCGGCGACATCTCATAAAGCGCTCCGTCCACCCGATAGCGAATCTTGAAATCGTCCTCGAAGGGCTCAAAATGAATATCGGAAGCCTGTTCACGCATCGCCTGCTCCAGAACAAGGTCCACATAACGAACAATCGGTGCCGAGTTCACCTCAGAATCTGAATCCTCGCCGCTGAGAGCCACCGCCCTCAACTGGGAAAGGATGTCATCCATTGCCCCGGCACCTTCACCTGCTGTATAGACTCGCTCGATAAAATCAAGAACCTGCTTGGTATCAACGACACAGAAGACAATCTCCTTACCAAGGGCAAACCGCAGATCCTCCCCAATCTGCGGGTTGAGGGGATCCGCCAGTGCTACAGTAAGCACAGACCCGTCATGACTTACCGGCATTGCCTGGTAAAGGCGTGCCGTCCCCGAGGGAATCGTAGCAACAAGTTCCTGGGGAGGCTTGAACCCCTTGATGTCAAGATACTGGGTTCCCAGATCCTCAGCAATGAGGCCAAATAACTGCTCACGTGTCAGCAGGCCATAATCAACAACTAACTGCACGATATCCTTACTGGAAGTCTTCAACTCATCCTCCAGTTCCTCGACTTGCGCGTCAGCAAGGTAGCCTCGCAGTTTAAGGAGATCGATGACTGATCCGGGGGTCATTGTTGTATGCTTGGAATGATTCTTGAACTGGGGTCAACTGGCATCCGCCATGGTAACATGAATGACCTCTTTAGCGGAAGTCATGCCACTAAGGATTTTACGAATACCGTCTTCGCGCAGAGTACGCATACCCAACTCGCGAGCCTGACGCCGAAGCTGCGGCGTTGAAAGGTTCTCATTGACCATATGACGCACCTCGTCATCAATCTGGAAAATCTCAAAGATACCCGCCCGCCCCTTGTAGCCTGTCGCCCGGCACTTCACGCAACCATCAGGCAGCATTATAGAGGCATCCGTCATCTGAATCGCGTCAATATTCAAGACCCGCATTTCCCTCTCCGCCAACTCCCCGGAAGTTTTGCACTCACCGCACAGCTTGCGAATCAAACGCTGGGCAATGATCGCCCGGACAGCCGATGCAATGAGAAAGCGCTTGACCCCGATATCTGCAAGGCGGGCGACCGCGCTTGGCGCATCATTGGTATGCAAAGTCGAAAACACCAGGTGGCCGGTTAATGAAGCATTAATTGCAATCGAGGCAGTCTCAAGGTCACGAATCTCGCCGATCATGATGATATTGGGTGCCTGTCGGAGAATCGACCGGAGAGCCGCCGCAAAGCTCATGCCCACATCATCCTTTACCATCACCTGATTAATTCCCGACATCTGGTACTCGACCGGATCCTCGACAGTGATAATCTTCCTGTCAGGCTTGTTGATGTAATTCAAACACGCATAAAGTGTTGTCGTCTTACCCGATCCGGTGGGACCTGTCACCAGCAGGATTCCATCAGGTAAAGTAATTAAGTTCTCAAAGATGGCCTGGTCATCACTCAGAAATCCCAGCTGCGGCAACCCCAGTTTAAGTGCTTCCTTGTCAAGAATGCGCATTACCACTGACTCGCCATGATTCGTCGGGACAGTCGACACACGTAGATCCACATCCTTCTCGCCAAGCCTTAACTGAATACGCGCGTCCTGAGGAAGACGCTTTTCGGCGATGCTCATTGCGCCGGTCATTATCTTAATCCGTGTAACAATCGAAGTTAACAGGTTACGCGGATGGTTTGCCACATCATGAAGCAGTCCATCAATGCGGTAACGAACACGGACTGATTTTTCAAGGGGTTCAATATGAATATCAGAAGCCCCGGCAGTAAATGACTCCCTGAGAATCTGGCCAACCAGTTTAATGATCGGCGCATCATTAGCCTCCGGCGACGACGGTCCTTCGCCAACGGCAGTCTCGGAAACAACAATCAGGTCATCGCTGCCGGTGCTGCCGCTGATAGCTTCCTCATACCACCGGCCAATGGCGTCATTAACCTGCTCAGGCGAGGCACAACGCGCATCAACATCATAATTGAGAACATGGTTAAGGCTGTCCAGCGTCTCGAAATCGAAAGGATCACTGACTGCAACCTGAAGACGATTTTCATCAAACCCGATAGGCACCATCCGATAACGCCTGGCATTATCAAGACTGACGAGAGCAATAATCTCCTCAGGCGGAGTGAAATGGGTAAGGTCTACAAATTCCCGGCCGGCGTTGACCGAGCAGACACGGGCAACATCAAACTCCTTGACTTGTCCAGTGCGAATCAATGTCTCAATCACTGACTCCGTCCCCTGCCGCTGCCCGCGCGCGTCTTCGACCTGATCTGCAGTGAACAGCTCAGCCTCTAAAAGGATCTCAAGGAGATAGTCTTCTTTAGCGGAATACAAGATGTTTAAAATGTTGGGGTCGGTGCAGCCCATATCCGGATACAGGAAACCGGACGGCGGGGGGTTCTATACCAGCAATCTTTATTCACTGGCAAGCCTTTTCAGTCAGCACTCCGCCTTTTCAATCGCTTATAACCCTGAAGCAAAATACAACACCGCTCTCGACTGCAAGGTGAGAATACCTGCTTTTATTATTTATCTCTGCTGTGACCAATGCGGAAAATGATTTCTCCGGGGAGTTGGAGATTAAGACGGTCCCGGGCAAAAGCCTCCAGATAATGCGGATCTTCCATAGTCCGCTGCTCCTCTTCCAGCTTGCGCTGCCGGGCGTTACAGAGTTCCTCATGCCGCTCCTGCAAGGCTGCATTCCGTGCGTCAAGAATACTTAATTCCTGCCATTCAGGCACGAAGACCGAAAACACCAGCAAGCCAAAGAATAATAATGCCGCAACGGCAAGCAACCGGGTCAGACGCTGCCAAATATCAGGCCCCACCTGATGGCGATTGAAACGATCCGGAACACGGCGCGATCTCTTATTTGCCATAAATAGTCCAGTTTCCTAGACTTTCAGTTTACCACCATATACAGCATTCGCACCAAGTTCTTCTTCAATTCTCAGCAGTTGATTATATTTGGCCATCCGGTCAGAACGGCTGAGTGAGCCGGTCTTGATCTGACCGGCGTTGGTGGCAACCGCAATGTCGGCAATAGTTGCGTCCTCAGTTTCACCCGATCGGTGAGAAATCACGGCAGTATAGCCATGACTCATTGCCAGTGAAACCGCGGCCAGAGTCTCGGTCAATGATCCAATTTGGTTCACCTTGACCAAGATCGAATTCGCCGTGGAAGCATCAATGCCACGCTGGAGAAACTTGACATTGGTCACGAATAAATCATCCCCGACAAGTTGCGTCCGGTGACCAATTTTCTCCGTCAGAATCTTCCAGCCATCCCAATCATTCTGATCGCAGCCGTCCTCAATGGAGATAATCGGATAGTTCTCCTGAAGTTGCGCATAGTAATCAACCAGTTCCCCGGCACTACGCTCGGATCCGTCAGATTTTTTGAAAACGTATTTACCCTTCCCTTTATCATAAAATTCACTGGATGCCACATCAAGGGCAATGGCGATTTGATCGCCAAGGCGATACCCCGCCTTGTCAACGGCAATTCCTATCACTTCAAGTGCATCATCCGCGGAATTCAGGTTGGGCGCGAACCCACCCTCATCACCAACAGCAGTGGACAAACCCCGATCATGCAGCACTCCTGCCAGTGCATGGAATATCTCTGCCCCGTAGCGTAATCCCTCGGAAAAACTCGGGGCCCCCTTGGGAATAATCATGAACTCCTGGAAATCAATCGGGGCATCCGAATGTTCGCCACCATTGATAATGTTCATCATCGGCACCGGCAGGGTTACCGCATCTTCACCACCAAGATATTGATACAGCGGCAAGCCCGCCGCTACTGCCGCCGCTTTCGCGTTTGCCAGGGATACACCCAGCACCGCGTTTGCACCGAGGTGCTTCTTGTTCGCAGTTCCGTCAAGATCAATCATCGCCTGATCAACTGCACCCTGATCAACTGCATCACTGCCGACAAGAATCCCGGCGATCTTCCCGTTTACATTGGCCACCGCCTTCTGCACCCCCTTGCCGCGGTAACGGCTCTTGTCACCATCACGCAACTCCCAGGCCTCGTGCTCCCCGGTACTCGCCCCGCTGGGAACTGCGGCACGCCCAACAGCCCCTCCGGAAAGGTGCACGTCCACCTCAACCGTTGGATTTCCCCGTGAATCAATGATTTCCCTGCCTTTAACGGCTGTTATTGTGGTTGCTGACATGGCTCTATTACAGGATGGCCGAATGATCGTGATCAGTGCAACAACAGGTAAATTAAGATAACCGGGCTGCCGGATAGCCATTGAACCTGTCGCACATCACCCGCCCTGGCTGGCATATGGCTTAATCGACGCAATACGCACTTTGCGCGTTTCCCCATCATTCTCGGTTGGCAACTCAAGCTCATCGCCGACAACCTTCCCCAATAAGGCTGCTCCCATTACCGAAAGGTAAGAAACGATGCTTCTATCAATGTCAGTATCCCACGCACCAAGCAAGGTAACCGTCTCAACATTGCCACTCCCCGCATCCTCAATGTCGACAATCGTTCCGACTGTAACCGCCGACCCGTCTGCTTCAGAGAAATCAGTACCCCGGGCCATGGCAATCTCGGTCTCAAGCTCTGCCTTCTGACGCATGAGCACTGCCTGCTGCTGCTTGGCCGCCTTGAATTCAAAGTTCTCTTTCAAGTCGCCGTATTCCCTGGCAATGCCGATCTCCTTGGAATTCTCCGGTATTTTCTTGTTCACAACATTCTCAAGCTTTTCCCGGCGTTTCTCAAGGCTCTCCCAGGATACAATCACCCCGGAAAGCTGCGAATCTTCCCCGTCCTTCTGGGCCTTCTGGGCCTTCTCGGCCTTCTCCCCGGTAATCAGGTCTTCAACAGCAGGAAATACCTTGATAATACGCGCCAGTAACGAATTCTTGTTTAGCCCCTCAAAAACCGGCGTCGACTGTATACGGCGCGTGAAGTGGCGCACCTCGGCAGTATCACTGTCAGCAAGCAAATCCGGGATAAGTTCCTTATCGTCCATCAACAAGTCATGCAGGCGATTTGACTTTGGTGTTGACTCGTCAAGGTGATCTCGTTCGAGTGCCGCGATGATCGCAGCGGTAATGCCCGGTTCACAAAAAACCTCTGCAGCAAGCCCCTTGCGTTCTTTACATATCCACGCCAGCACTTCAGCACCGAGGCTCCGTTGACGCACCCCGGTGACAAGATGGCGGGAAAGTTCCTCACCTTTGTCACTCTCGTTGATAAACTTGGAGATTTCCGCAATCGCACGGGCACCTGATCCTTCAAGGGCACCGATCAACTCCTCGACCCATTGCTCGCCGAAAGTCTCCTTTATCACAAGATACACCTGCCGTTGACGGGCAACCCCCATCCCCTTGATGATTTCCGGGAACCTCTCCCGGTAATCCCGCAGGACATCTGCAATCTGCAATCGCCCGGAATCCTCAAACCCATCAATGTCTGCCACAAGGGCATCACGCGCCAGCAACAGTTCAATCGCCACCCCGGGGGTCCTCTTAATGGCAACAGTTATTGCCGAAGTTGCCGTGTTAATTACATCTTCAAGTTCAATCGCCGGTTCCACGAATATTCCCAGATCCTTGCCGATATTCTCCAGGACTTTAATCTTTGCCTTGAAATCCTTTGCCTCTTCAAAATCCCCAATCAAAGCCTCACCCGCGCTCAGGGCCTCATCGCGAAGTTCAAATGGAATATTCCTTTTCGAAGGCAGAACAAAACGACGGTCTGATCGGATCCGCCTTTTAGCTGACTCCCACCAGCTGCGATATTTATCATCGGCAACAATCCTTCCCTTGACCTTGTCCTCCCACCCATCCAGCAGCATCGATCCGCCAAAACTGGTGAGCAACTGCTTGGCAAAGTCAACGGGATCTTCGATTGCCAGTTTCTTGATTCCTTCCGGGTCACGGGTAAATTTGGCGAAAATGTGATCGGCATCGAGAACTTCAAGAGAATCGGCCGCAAACTGCAACTTCATTCCGTGCCCGAGTTTCCCCTCAAAATCGATCACCATGCGATCCCCGAACAAATCCCATTCTTTGACAACTCCGGAGCCCCAGCTCTTGTGCAGACAAAAAACCCCGGGCTCCAGGTGAGAAACCTTTTCACCGATCTTGGGATCAAGTCGACCCGCATCAACTAATGTCTGTACCTGCTCATGCATGGGGCGCGCACAATAGAAAAGACCTCGATCAATCGCAACGGTAAAAGCAAAGCAATTTAGCCTAATTGCCCGAATTTGGCGGATTTTTCAGCTCTCCCCCGTGAGAATCATGACTTAAGCGTTATTTTTTCGAAAATTAAGGTTGTCAAAGTTTCCCTGATCCACCTAACTTAAATCATTCATCACATGAAAAAGCTTATCATTTTCGCCTTCGCCACCTGCATGCTCGTCACGAGTTCCTCCTTTGCTGACATCCAGTCGCCTCCCGGAGGAAAGCAAAACCGCATTCGCAAGCTCTCGCGGGCAGTGGCAAATATTGTTTACGGCGTTAGTGAGATTCCCGGCACTTGGTCACGCACGACGAAAGCAGAAGGTCCGGTGTCCGGGGCAAGCTACGGACTTATCAAGGGCACTTATCGTTCTGTTATTCGTGCCGGCTATGGTGTTTATGAGTTCGCCACTTTCCCCTTTGCAACCTACAAGGGCAGTTTCCGCCCGGATTATGCAGGCAAGAGTATTTGGTGGGATCTCCATCACGGCTACGCTGAACTCGTTCCCGAACTGGGTTTCCAGAGCAAATTCGGCACCGGCAGAACCCAGAAATGGTGAATCTACTGTTTTACTGAAAACGCGTTTTCATCAAACCCGCCCTTTGCAAAAAGGGCGGGTTTTTTGTCCGGCCCGGACACCGACAGAGAAGAGCCGGTAAACAAATCTGCTGTTTTCCGTCTTGCAAATGCGCAATTTTCCCCGATTGTTTGCGCCCACGAGTCATATAATCTGCCGTTGGTCCCTGGGTGCCGGACATAATAAGCTGGTCCGGTTCACCAAACTCGTCAGGGGGAACCCGGCAAAACAAAAAAACACCAATGCCAGTTCGATTAGCCCGGTTCGAAATGCCGGATCGCCTTACTAAAGACGAAACCACAGCCACGGAAACCTATTCCTGCTTCACTGCAGAGCCTTTTGATGCCGGTTATGGCCATACTGTCGGCAACTCCCTGCGCCGTGTATTACTTTCCTCCCTCGAGGGCGCATCCATTACCTCGGTAAAAATCAAAGGTGCGCAACATGAGTTCGGCAGTCTTCCGGGCATCCTCGAGGACATTACCGACATCGTCCTCAACCTGAAAAAAATCAAGTTCATGCACTTCGAGAACAAGGAACCGAAGATGCTCGACCTGAAAGTAACCAAATCCGGTGAAGTCACGGCCGCCGACATCACGGAAGATGCCCAGTATGAAGTGGTCAACAAAGACCAGCTCATCTGCACCCTTGACCGCAAAATGAGCTTTGAATGCGAAATGGAAGTGCGGGTCGGACGCGGTTTCGCCACCGGCGACGAAAATAACCGTGAGGATATGCCCATCGGCGTCATCCCGATTGATTCAATCTTCTCGCCGGTAACGCGGGTGAAATACAATGTGGAAAACACCCGTGTTGGGCAACGCACCGACTACGACAAGCTGATCCTTGAGGTTTGGACTGACGGTCGCCTTGAGCCTCATGAAGCCCTTACCCAGTCCTCGGCAATCCTCCGTCATCACCTTGATGTCTTCGTCAACTACGATGACAACCAAATTGAGTTTGAGGATAAACCGGAAGCCGAAAGTGAGGAAAACGCCGAGCTTCGCAAGCTCCTCAACATGAGCGTCAATGAAATTGAACTATCGGTTCGCGCGGCAAACTGCCTGAACAATGCCAACATTACTTCCGTTGGCCAACTCGCCCTCAAGTCCGAGGCTGAGATGCTTAAATACCGCAACTTCGGCAAAAAGTCGCTTAACGAGATCAAGGAAAAGCTCCAGGAACTTGGACTCTCACTCGGCATGCAGCTTGACGCCACCCTGCTTGATCCCACTCTCCTGACCGGAACCCTCCACATAACCGAACCCGAGGGCCCGGGGCTTGAGGATCTCATCGCCGCTAACCTGGACGACTGAGGAACACCAGGTTGCCGGCACAAATTCGCGTTGCGCAAAAGAGCCTAGAGCCTATAATCACGCTCCCAGCACAGCGCACACTCTACCAGTAGCCCTGCCAACACGACAACTGCCGCCCGGGCCATGAGACACCGCCGCAAAACCAGTAAACTCCAGCGCACCAAAGCGCATCGTCGTTCCCTGCTCGCCAACCAGGCATGCAGTCTGATCGAACACCGCCAGATCCGCACCACCCTGGCCAAGGCCAAGGCATTGCGGCCGGTTGCCGAAAAACTTGTCACCTGCGGCAAGAAGGGCCTCATCGCCGAGCAGGCCGGTGAAACTGCAAAAGCAGTCCACTACCGCCGCCGCGCCTTCGCTTTCCTGCGCCAGAAAGACGCCGTGAAAAAACTTTTTGCTGAAGTCGCCCCGGCCTCCGCCGACCGTGTCGGCGGCTATACCCGGATCACCAAGCTGGGAGCCCGGCCAAGTGATTCTGCGCCGATGGCCTACATCTCCTGGGTTGACCTCTTCGTTGAGAGTGATGACGATACTCTCGGGGAAAGCGCTGAGGCAACGGCCCAGGCTTGATCTCTGCGGCGCGATTCCCGCCAAAAAAGCGCTGTGTTTAAGGGATTTTCTTTGTTGTCACGCAGGTGCAACTATTAGCTGCTGCAGGACTGCGCCTGCGTGCGTGCTCCCATGCAATGGATTGCGTTATTGCTTACTCGGGAAACCGGTCGAGCAAACAAACGCCGCCAAACTCCCCGTTTACCTGCAGCAGACAGGGTTGAATGCTGCAGCTTGTCGCTGCCTTTCCCTCCACAACTGCAGCGGCAACCTTGAAAAATCCAATAATTCGTTTATAATGATAAACTTCCCGAGAGTTCACAGTATTCCTGATGTCCACCATTGTCATTATTGGCCTGACCCTGTTCCTGTGCAGCGCCGGTGCCATCTGGGTCACCCTGCGCGCCTCCTCAGACGCGGACCACTGGCGTCAGTCACTGCGCAAGCGCGCCCGGTTTCTGCGCCACAGCCCTCGAACCAAAGGCAAAAGGGTCAGTAGCAGTCCGCTCGCCGACCGCCGGCGCCTTGATAAGAACGCCCGCAAGCTGGAAGGCACGACGTTTTTCTTCTAGGGGAGTCACTCCTCAGCATTGCCCGCCCCGCAAATGCGGCACCGTGTGTCTTTACCTTGAGAAGGCTGCCCCAGCGGCGTGAAGGCACGCCTTGTCCAAGGTCCCATGCAGCGGCCAATGCCACTGTCATCACCTGCACCGGCTTAAACGCGCAAGGCCCACCTTATAGCACCAGCCCTCTACGGCCCGCCCTTGAAGCTCTTCTGGATCGCGATCTTCAGGTTTTTTTGGGTGGCGTCATAATACGAGATGGCCGGTCGGCCTGACGGGCTGAAGCCCAGCGAGGGAAACTCACCGACTTGCCCGGTGCTGTCCACCCTCTGGATTGTCCAACTCACCCCGTTAAAAACCGCGTATTTCAGGTCTTTGTTGCTCATGTCGTAATACGCGATGGCCGGCTGGCCAGACAGGCCATGGTTAAGTGAGCAAGATGCCTGCTTGAACGCTGACTCAACCGCGGAAATGATGTCCACTGTTGTGATCGTCCAGCTCGTGCCGTTATGGACTGCGTATTTCAGGCCGCGGGTGGTTAAGGCGATGGCAGCGTGCCCCCCGTCGCCAAAGCTGATGGAGGGTTCAAAACCAACAGAGTCAGCATCGACCGGCGACAGCGTCCAGTTCGTGCCGTTCTGCCGCGCGTATTTCAAGTCGCCGTGTAGGGTATATGCGATGGCCATCTGGCCCGCAGGGCCATGGGTCAACGCAATCCCGCTACCGAGGCCTTTTCCGAAGCCTTCTCCGAGGACGGCCTCCAGATATTTGACCGTCCATTTTATCCCGTCATGAAATGCGTAAATGAGGAAGTTTAAGCCGGCGTCGATGACATACACGATGGCCGGGTGGCCGTCCGGGTCGTGGCTCAGCGAGGTGTATTTGCCGACACGGCCGATGCCCCAGTCCACCCATTCCGTTTGCCAGTTCTCCCCGTCATACTTCGCGTATTTGAGATCGCCGGGGGGGTGGTCAAAATATGATATGGCAGGCCATCCATCATGGCCATGACTCAGGGAGGTGTATTTGCCGACGTCCTAGCCACTGTCCACCGTGGTAAGCTGCCAGGGCAAGCTGCCGCCGAGGGCGGAAAGCAGCAACTCCAGGTTGTATGCATTCTCTTCCTGCAGGGACAACACTTTTGACTCCAGTTGACCAATCCTCTCCCAGATCTCCTGCAGCGACTTCATGGTCGGGGCGGGAGCGCCGGTCGGCGGAGCAAGGTCCCCCTGGGCATGAACACCGGCGGAAGTGACCAGGATGACAAAGGCAGTCGTGAGGATATTCTCAAGGGGAGGGTTCCTGTGCATTAATCCTTTTATAGCTCAACCCGGAACAGGTTTACCAGCAAAACCACAAGACCCGCCTTGCCATGAATCCGGCCAATGACTGAAATACCGTGAGATTAAGTCCCGGGAGATCGTCTATTTACAAGGAAACTTAAGGCCTGGCACCCGCCCGGTTGCCTTGACGTACCGGGCGACACTGCTAGGTTCCATCTAAGTTTTCTTATACTAAAGAATCGATGAGCATCAGGAGAAAACAGTATTCGGGCTGCGGCAGCAAATTCCACCTTCAGCCACTGATGTCACGGCGCCGGGATTTCCTGCAGGTGGGACTGGTTGGCGGGCTCGGGCTTAGCTTGCCGGAATTCCTGCGAATGGAGGCAAATGCCGCGCAGAAACACTACGAGTCCAAGGAGGGACCGGCAAAGTCGGTGATCCACATCTTCCTGCCCGGCGGCATGGCTCAGCAGGAATCCTTTGATGCCAAGCCCTACGCCCCCACTGAATACCGCGGACCCTTTAATTCCATCGGCACAAAGATCATCGGTACCCGATTTGGACCCCATTTCAAGAACATCGCAGCCATCGCCGACAAGCTGGTGGTGCTCAACTCCCTGACCCACGGCGAGGCGGCACACGAGCGCGGCGTGCACAACATGTTCACCGGCTACAAGCCGAGCCCGGCACTTAGATATCCGAGCTTCGGCAGCGTTGTCAGCCACGAGTTCGGCCCGCGCGCCAACCTGCCCCCCTACGTGTGTATCCCGAGCCAGCCAAACGAGCATGCCGGCAGCGGTTACCTGAGTTCGGCCTACGGAGCCTTCAGCCTCGGCAGTGACCCCGCCAGCGGTAACTTCACAGTTCGCGATCTGAAACTGCCCGACGGAATCGATGAATCCCGCTTCAGCAAGCGCAAGTCGATCCTGCAAACCGTCGATGCCCACTTCAGGGAGGCCGAGAAATCCGACGCGGTCGATGCCATGGACACCTTCTACCAGCGCGCCTACAGCCTGATCAGCTCGCAAAAAGCCCGCGAGGCTTTTGACATCAACAAGGAGCCGGCCAAACTGCGCGACGAGTACGGACGCAACTCGGCCGGCCAGCGCATGCTGCTCGCCCGGCGCCTTGTCGAGTCCGGCGTGCGCTTTGTTTCCCTTACCTACGGCGGATGGGATCACCACGACAACGTGAAAGGCGCCTTTGAAGGACAGGCCCCGCCCCTCGACCAGGCCTACGCACGGTTGATCCGCGACCTTGATGAGCGCGGACTGCTCGACTCGACACTGGTGATGCTCACCTCGGAGTTTGGGCGCACCCCGAAAATCAACAAGAACGCGGGACGCGACCACTGGCCCAAGGTCTTCAGCGGGCTGCTGGCCGGGGGAGGACTCAGGAAAGGAGTGGTCTACGGTAAATCCGATGCCCTAGCTGCTGAACCGGAGGAAGACCCGGTTTTCCCCGCAGACCTTGCAACCACCGTCTATAAACAGCTCGGCATCATCGCCGACAAGGAACTGATGGCCCCGGGGGACCGGCCTATCGAAATTGTCGCCGGTGGTAAAATCATCACCGGTATTGTCGCCTGAGCGTAAAATTACCCGTCGCAGACCCGATGAAAACAACCCGCCTGTTCCTGGCACTTGCGCTTCTGGCAATTGCCACTCACAGCGTCTTTGCATCGAGTCCTTCCCTCAGTAATATCTTCCCCCGTGGTGCCAAGCGCGGCACTGAAATCGAGCTTAATTTTCATGGTGACCGGCTTGATGACGCTGTCGAGGTCATGCCATACACCCCGGGGTTTGCAATCGGTGCAATTGAGGTAATCAGCCCCAAGCACATCAAGGCAAAGGTAAACATTGCCCCGGATGCAAAGCTCGGTGAACACCTGATGCGGATACGCACCAGCAGCGGACTCTCGCCGATCAAGAGCTTCTGGGTCGGACAATTTGACAGCCTCGCGGAAAAGGAGCCCAACAATGATTTTACAGGCCCGCAACCCGTGACAATGAACACCACGGTGGAGGGAGTGCTGCAAAACGAGGATGTCGATTACTATGTCACTGTGGCCAGTAAAGGACAGCGTATCAGCGCCGAGGTTGAAGGCATCCGCCTTGCCGGGGCATTCTACGATCCCTATGTCGCAATCCTCAACAGCGAGCGCTTCGAGTTGGCCGCATCCGATGACACCGCGCTGCTTCTGCAGGACAGTGCCGTTTCAGTAATCGCACCGGCCGATGGCAACTACATCATCCAGATCCGCGAGAGCTCCTACACAGGGAATGACAACTGCAGATACAGGCTCCATGTCGGTGCATTCCCCCGCCCCATGGCAGTCTACCCTGCCGGCGGACAATCCGGAAGTGCCATTGAAGTCAGACTGATCGGCGACCCCGCCGGGGAAACAACCAGGACAGTAACCCTTCCCCCGCAAACCGATGCCCGTTTCCACATCCGCGCTGAAGCTGACGGCCTGTTCTCTCCCTCCCCGAATATCCTGCGGGTTTCCCCCTTCCCCAATGTCCTCGAAACTGAACCAAACAACAGCATGGCCCAGGCCACAGTTTCCCCCGTCCCGCTTCCAGCCGCACTCAACGGCATCATCAGTGAAAACGGGGACCAGGACTGGTTCCGCTTCTCCGCGAAGAAGGGGCAGCGCTTCATCTTCCGCGCACACGCAAAATCAATTGGTTCCCCCCTCGACACCGTCCTTAATATATATGGTCCTGACAAGAAAGGCATCAGCGGCAATGACGACGCCGACAACCGGCAGGACAGCAAGATCGATTTCACCGCCCCCGTGGACGGGGAATTCACCATCCGGGTTCGCGACCACCTTAAAAAAGGAGGAGCTGACTACGTCTATCGCATCGAGGCGCAACCGCTATCACCCGGCCTTGGGCTTACCATCCCCTACTTCGGGCGGGCCGATTACCAGTCCCGGCAAATGGTCTATGTCGCCCGCGGAAACCGCTTCGCCACGCGAATCAATGCCGGCAGGACAAATTTTGGCGGCGATCTCCTTCTTGAGGCGATCGGTCTGCCGCAGGGAATCACGCTGAAGGCCGATCGGATGCACACCAGCGTCAACTCTGGCATCATTCTCTTTGAGGCAACTCCCGAGGCACCCGTTGCCGGGTCACTGGTGGATCTCATTGCCAAGCACGCTGAAGCAGAAAGGAAGATCAGCGGTTCCTTTTCACAGCCACTGGACTTCGTCCTGGGACAACCCAACAACACCGTCTATTACAAGAGCAGGACGCCTAAGTTTGCTGTTGCCGTTGTCGAGCAACTTCCCTTTGAAATCAATGTTGCGACTCCCAGCGTACCGCTGGTTCGCAACGGCACTCTCGGTCTGCGGGTCACAGTCACCCGCAAGGAAGGCTTTGATGCCCCGATCACTGTGCGCCACCTCTGGAATCCGCCGGGAATCAGTTCTCAGCCAACCATAAAGATTCCAAAGGGCCAGAACGAGATCATCTACACGCTTACCGCCAACAGCGGGGCAGCCCTGCGCACCTGGCAAATCGCAGTGATGGGCGAATCGGATGCCGGCAAAGGACAGATTCTCGCCAGTTCCGCCCTGGTGCCCATTACCATCGCGGAGCCATACCTGGGGATGAAAATTGAAATGGCCGCCGTTGAGCAGGGCAAGGCCGGCGCAGTAATCTGCAAATTGACCCAGAGCACCCCTTTCGAGGGCAAGGCAAAGGTGAAGTTGCTGGGGCTTCCGGCAAAGGTAAGCGCCCCGGAAATTGAAATCGACAAGACCACCACCGAGATCAGTTTTCCGGTGACCATTGCCCCGGACAGCCCGAAGGGCCAACACAAGAACCTCTTCTGCCATCTCACTATTCCGGCTGCCGACACAAGCATCCCCCACAATGTCGGCCACGGCGGGGTTTTGCGGATAGACCCGCCGCCCAAAAAACCGGCACCAAAGGCAGCACCCAAGCCTGAGAAAGAAGAAAAGCCTGCCACCGTAGCCAAGGCAGAACCGCCAAAGAAACCTCTCTCCCGCCTGGAAAAACTCCGCCTTGAGGCAAAAAATAAATGAAACCAGGCCTGCCCACACTGCTTTTCATCGCCATCGCACTGCCCGCAAGCGGGGTAGAGTTTGCAAAGGAAATCCAGCCTGTCCTCGAAACCCGCTGCATCAGTTGCCACGGCAGTAAAAAGCAAAAGGCTCACCTCAACCTGAGCACTCTTGAAACCGCGCAAAAGGGCGGCGACACCGGTCCTGGCATTTCACCCGGGAAGCCCAAGGAAAGTGAAATCCTCACCCGGATCGCCCTTGCCCATGATGACGAGGACATCATGCCGCCGAAGGACGAACCATTGAGTACCGATCAAATCGCAGCCTTCACTGCCTGGGTCAGTGAAGGCGCCAAGTGGCCGGAGGGCATCATCCTGGTCAACAAATCCACCAACAGCATTTCCACGGCAAATGATGCCGTGGGACTCCTCTCCGTTGCCCTTTATCCTCCCGCCGCCTCGCTCTCAACAAATGCCGACCTGCAGCAGCTTGTGGCCGTGGCAAGCTATCAAGACGGCACAACCCGCGACATCACCAGAAAAGTCACCTTCAGTGCGCAGGACACATCGCTGGTCAGTGTCGCTGGAAACCTCCTCCTCCCCCGGGCCGACGGCGAAACAAGCGTGACTGTATCCTTTCACGGCAAGCAGGGAACAATCCCGCTGAAAGTCGCCGGGGCGGCTGATAGTCGCCCGGTCAGTTTCCGGCTTGATGTCATGCCGATCTTCATGCGCGCCGGCTGCAACACGGGCTCATGCCACGGTTCAGCCCGGGGACAGGACGGCTTCAGGCTTTCGCTCTTCGGTTTCGACCCCGCCGGCGATTATCACCGAATCACCCGTGAACTCACCAGCCGGCGCATCAACCTCGCGCTCCCCGACGAGAGTCTGCTTATTGAGAAGGTCACCGAGACAGTCCCGCATACCGGCGGCAAGCGGTTTGACAGGAACAGCGATTACTGCAAAACACTAAGCCGCTGGCTGGAAGCAGGGGCACCGGATGACCCCAAGGACATTGCCGCCCCTGTTGCACTGGACATCTACCCGCAACAAGTCGTCCTTGAAGGCAAGGACTCACTGCAACAGTTCATCGCGGTGGCTCAATACTCGGACGGGACCACCAGGGATGTCACCACGCTTACGGTTTTCGAGTCAAACAACTCCCCCACCGCATCGATCGACAAGGATGGAATCGTAACCGCAGGCAACCGCGGTGAAGCCTTCGTGATGGCACGGTTTGCGACCTTTACAGTGGGGGCACAAGTCATCGTCATCCCGAAAGACCTGCAATATCAACACCCGGAATTTGTCCCCGTAAATTACATCGATCCCCTAGTCGCCGGGAAACTGCACAAGCTGCGCATTGTGCCCTCCGGGTTGTGCAGTGACGGGGCATTCCTGCGCAGGGCGACGATTGACATTACCGGAACTCTCCCGGACGAGGAGCAATTCCGCCTCTTCATGGCCGACCCCTCTGAGAAAAAGCGGGAAACCCTTGTCGACACGCTGCTTGCCCGCAAGGAGTTCACCGAGGTCTGGGTGATGAAATTTGCCGAACTTCTGCAAATCCGAACCAACCCGAACAACCAGGTCAGCTACAAGGCCACACTCTTGTATTACAACTGGCTGCAGGAACGCATCGCCAACAATATCCCCTTCAATAAAATTGTTCAGGAACTGCTGTCCTCGACCGGAGGAACTTTCACCAACCCCTCGACCAACTATTACCAGATTGAACGGGACACCCTGAAGCTTTCCGAGAATGTTGCGCAGGTATTCATGGGGATGCGCCTGCAGTGCGCACAATGCCACAACCACCCCTTTGACCGGTGGACAATGAACGACTACTACTCATTTGCCGCATTTTTTTCCCAGATCGGCCGTAAACGGGCTCAGGATCCGCGCGAAGTGATCGTTTACAACCGCTCCAACGGCGACATAAAACACCCTGTGGGCGGCAGGGTCATGGAACCGGTTTTCCTGGGTGCCGCAAAACCCGAGATAAAGTCAGGGCAGGACAGGCGGGAAATCCTCGCAGAATGGATGGCCTCGCCACAGAACCCGTTCTTCTCCCGCAATCTGGCCAACATCGTGTGGGCGCACTTCTTCGGGATCGGAATCATTGACCCGGTGGATGATGTCCGCATCAGCAACCCCGCATCCAATCCCCAGTTGATCGCCGCCCTCGCACAACGCTTCACTGATTACAATTACGACTTCAAGCGCCTTGTGCGCGATATCTGCACATCACGCACCTACCAGTTGTCCACCAGAGTCAACGAAAGCAACGAGGGGGATGCCAGTAACTTCTCACACGCTCTCATCCGCAGAATGCGTGCCGAGGTAATGCTCGACGCAATCAGCCAAGTCACTGACACAAAGAACAAATTCAAGGGACTACCGCTCGGAGCCCGTGCTGTCCAAATTGCTGACGGCAATGTATCCAGCTACTTCCTGAAAACCTTCGGGCGCGCCGAGCGCAAGACAGTTTGCTCCTGCGAGGTCAAAATGGAGCCCAATCTGGGGCAAGCCCTGCATCTCATCAATGGCGATGCCACCGGCAACAGGATAGCCAGCGGAAAAGTTGTTGCACAGATGCTCACAGCTGGAAAATCGCCTGAACAAGTCATCGAGAACCTCTATATCCGGACATTCAGCCGTTTGCCAACCGTCACAGAACGCGGCCAGTTATTGGCAAAGATTGATCAGGATCCGGCAAAACACCGGCAGGATCTAGAGGATGTTTTCTGGGCATTGCTCAACGCAAAAGAATTCATCTTTAACCACTAGGCGGATGATGAGAGCCAGCGTTTCTCCACCCACACTACAAATCGCTCGGTTAGCTGAAAAAAAGAGCATCGGGCCTGTACTTGCGTTGTGCGCGTGCCTCATATCTGCAGGATCCCTGTCAGCGACAGCCGCGGAAAAGCTGACTTACGATGATCATGTGAGGCCCATCTTTGCTGATCGCTGTCTCAACTGCCACAACCCGGACAAGGCCAAGGGCGGTCTCGATCTCACCACCTACTCCACCATGATGCAGGGCGGCTCATCAGGGGAAATTGTGAATCCCGGTGAGCCCGGCAGCAGCCGCCTGTTTCGCTCGGTAACCCATGCAGAGGAACCCTTCATGCCGCCAAAGGGCGAGAAACTGACAATCAAACGTCTCAACCTCATCCGCGACTGGATTGCCGGCGGATTGCTTGAAAACTCGGGCAGCAAGGCAAAATCCAGGAAACCCGCCTTCAACATGGAGCTTGCGGAATCTCCCGCCGGCAAACCCGATGGACCCCCGCCTATGCCTGAACATCTGATCCTTGCCCCGGAGATAACCTCCTCACGAGCCGCAACGCCATCAGACATCGCCTCGAGTCCGTGGGCTCCACTCGTCGCGCTCGCCGTACCAAGACAAATACTCCTCTACAACAGCAACACACTTCACCTTGAGGGCGTCCTTCCTTTCCCCGAAGGAATACCGGCCACCCTCGCCTTCAGTCGCAACGGCACCATTCTTATAGCAGGTGGAGGACGGGGTGGAAAATCAGGGCTCGTTGTAGGCTGGCAGGTGAAGTCAGGCAAGCGGGTATTCGAGATAGGAGCGGAATACGACGCCGTGCTTGCCGCTGACATCACAGCCGACCACAAACTGGTAGCCCTCGGAGGACCCGGGCGCAGGATTAAAATCTACTCAACAAAAAACGGCGAGGAAGTCGCCAATATCAAAAAACACACCGACTGGGTGACCGCCATCGCATTCAGCCCTGATGGCATCCTCCTCGCTACCGGCGACCGCAACGGCGGTCTGTTTGTCTGGGAATCCGGCACCGGCAATCCCTTCTATACCCTTAAGGCTCACAGCAAATCAATCACAGCAATCAGCTGGCGAGCCGACTCCAACCTCGTGGCCTCAGCATCAGAAGACGGGAGCGTCCGGTTGTGGGAAATGAACGAAGGGAAACAGGTTAAAAACTGGACCGGCCACAGCGGTGGCATCACTGACATGGCATATACTGCTGACGGACGAATCGCCACCTGCGGACGAGACCGGCAGGCAAGAGTATGGGATGGCAACGGCGGCCAGAAAAGCACCACCAAAAACTTCGCGGATATCCCGGTCACCGTGTGCCTGAATCACGATGGTTCGCGTTTAATCGCTGCTGACTGGGTTGGCAATGTCCGGGTTGTAAACAGCTCAGACGGGGAACCAATCGGCAATCTCCTGGCAAATCCTCCATCAATTGACACTCGCATTGCCAAGGCCGATGAAACACTCCTGAGCAAAGAGAAAACCCTTGAGCAGACAAAGAAAATCCACTCAGAAAAACTCATTGCGGCGAGTGCTTCGGCCAAAAATCTTGAGACAACCCGGGCACAGCTTGCAGCTGCCCAGAAGCGGAAGGAAAACACGAGCACTGCCCTTCAGGCAGCAAAGGCGCTACTCACCCAGCATAAGAAGGCTCACGATGTCATCGCCTCCCAGGTAAATACATCCACCCAGACGGTTGTAAAACTAGAAGCGGATTTTAAAACCGCTCCACCGGAGGATGAAAAGCGCAAGCAGTTGGAAACCGCCTTGAACGAGGCAAAAGTGCTGCTGGATCAACTGCAAAAGGACCTGACCGCCAAACGCGCCATGTCCAATGAATCTTCGTCAGCTGTTGCCGGCACCCAGGAAGGACTTGATTCCGCCATTGCTGCGTTGGATGCCGCAACAGCCCAAGTCAAAGCCGCCGAAGCTGATCATCAGGCCAAGGCAAAAGCGGCAGCCGATGCCCGGGAACCCATGAGCACAGCTGAACAGGATCTGGCATCGGCATCGGCAAATCAACGACACTGGCAGGCCGCCAGAATTAATCTCGACCGCTCCAAAAAAGCCTCTCTCCGTCCCATTCTTGAAGAAAAACTTGAGCAACTTAAACTCTCGCAAACTCAGTCAAAGCAAGCACATGAACTTCATGCAACCGCTGCTGCAGCAGCAGCAAACACCCTTGCCGCCACCCAAAAGGCAGAGCTTCAATCCGTTACCGCCCTGAACACTGCACGCAACCGCCTGCCCGAGCTCAAATGGGAACTCCTGCTCGCTGAGGTGATTGCAAACCAGCAGCGGGGTGCCGCCGAAACCATTCAAACCGCAATGAAGGAAGCCCCTGATGCACTAAAACCAAAGATCCAGGCGGCTGTAGCAGATGCCGGCAAGGTACTTTCCACAGCGGACTCGAAAGTAACCCAAACCAGGGACCTGTTGGATCACAGCGTAGAACGGGGACAATCCGCACTCGATGAAATCCGATCCCGGGTTGTCGGTGCTCAAAAGGATCTCGCAGCCCGACAATCTGAGGAGGCTGCCGCCTTGCACGTTCTGAGTGAAGCGGCAAAGGCACATAAAGCGGAAACCGAAAAAATCGAACAGCTTGACCGCGAAATATCCGATCTGCACAAGCACTATCTGCAGACACTCCCCGCCCGGCCTGCAGAAGACCCGAAGAAATAACTCGTCCAGCCGACACTCAAACGGTTATATTTCCGCGTGATAAAATGCCTTGCTCTGCCTGCAGTAATTCTGGGATTGGCCGGTTGTAGCTTAACCGGTTCAAACGCTTTACGTGTCAGGAACTATGACTGGGCCACACTAGATGCCGAACTTCCTGACGGTTCCAGCATTACGCCGGCCCACAGTCTGGCCCGCCATGAATATCCATTCGACAACAATGGCAAATACATCCCGGCCTGGGCGGCAGAAGGAGAGAAGCGCCACGGGCGCAGCATTCATACCGGCTCAAAACCTGCAAGTAATTACAGTTCCTCTTCCAGAAAAATCGGCTACCTCCGTCACAAGATTGTCTCTGGAGACACGCTTTATGGCCTTGCTCGCCGCTATGGGACAAGCGTAAACGCCATCAAACGCGCAAACAGCATGCATTCAGATCTGATTATAAAGGGACGAACCCTTAAAATTCCCTGAGGATAAATATCCTCAGTTTCCACCATCCTCCACCACTGCTTCTCGCCTCTTTCTTGCCGCTTTTCTTTCCGTCTTGGCTTTCTTCTTCTTCAGTTTGCGTCGCAACTTGGGCCAGTAGTCCTCGCCGGCAATATAGCCGACACATTTTCGACTGCCACACCGGCATGGGTGCTTCTGGTAATCCTCAAGATCAAACCCGTAATTAAATGAAAGTTCCTCACCCTTTTCGATATCCCTCAGGGCAACCAGCCATATCCGTAAATCCTTATCAATCTGCGCCTCACAGTTCGGATCACAGGAATGATTGACTAATCGCGCCGTATTCCAATCAAAGTTGCCATCAAGATCCCATGTGTCATCAAGAGTAAACAGGTAAACCTGTGCCCCTCCTGTATCCTGCGATTCATCAAGCAGGGCATGCCCCCTCTGGACGGACTCCTCCTTGTCAATTCGTTCTCCAAAATATTCGATGACCTCGGTTCCCTCAGAAATATCTTTAACCGCAAACATCCCCTGCCCATGAACAATCGAACTGCTCACTTCTGCCCAGTCGGATTTGGTAGGCTTATTCTTTTTCCCCATCGAACGCTTTCAGTATCACCTGCAGTATTCGATGCAAGTGCATAATGCATGCCTGCCAACAAGGTAACCGGCAGCTTTTGCTTATGCGCGGAAACTGCAGCTAGAATGGCCTTCCCCGAAAACGTCGCTCGTCACGCGGCTGTAGCTGCTCAGGGGTGAGATTGATCAATCCGCTCTTCTGTTCCGGATTCAATGAGTGGCTCGACTCAATATACTCCACTGCTGAATCACGGTCCGATGCCAACCATCGTCGGGCTGATCTTTGAACCTGTTCGCTGCGCTGAACCTCATCAGAAATCGAATCCGCCCAGACAACAGCTGTCGCCGGATCCTCACGCAATTGACGATCATTCAACAATGAAACAATTCCCTGATCCTTGGCACTGCCTGCCGGTTGCTCTCCAAGCCAGGTGGATGCAGCAGTCGGGTCACTTCTCATCCAGGCCTCCACCACTGACCCGGTGGCACGATCCTTGCCCTCGCCGTCAGCCTGACCCGATACCCACTCGGCGGCCGCCTGTGCAGAAGCAGAATCCCTCCTCGCCCAGCGCTCTGCGACATCAGGAACAAACCTGTCCTTTTCCGCGGCATCAGTGATTTTTTCAACGTAGGAAATAGCAGCATCAGGATCACTCCCTGCCCAATTCTCCAGAGTCTCCTCCATTGCCTCAGTTCTCGCCTCGCCTTGCAGGCCGGATGCCCACTTGAGGGCTGCCTCCGGATGGGTTCTAGACCACTGATCGGCAATCGAGCGCAAGGCTCGCTGTTGTGATTCGCCCTCAAGCCCCATCGCAATCTCCGCGGCTTTCAACGGGTTTTCAGCAGTAAAATGCTGGACGACATTATTGAGCGCCTCCCCCCTCACCTCCTCTGGAAGACTTTTGGCCCAACTCAATGCACCGTCCGGATCCTGACGCACCCACTCAGAGGCTATACTCGCAGCACTGCGCCGCATTTGCCAGTCATCCACCCCTGAATCCAAAACTGTGCCCACCAGATATTCACCTGCCGCCCTCGGGTCCTTCGCTGCCCAGGTTCTCAGGATCGAAGTTGTTCCCATCATCCTCTCAAACCCGGAGGATTCTGCAGCGAACTTCAATGCCTTCTCGGGATCAATCTCCGCATAGCGCGCCATTAAAAGATTCGTAGACATGAACTGATCCATCCCGCGCCCCATCCCGCGAACCTCGGCAAGGGCAATCTCAACTCCCTTCGCATCAAGACCTTTTACCAACCGAAGCAATGCCTCCATTCGCTCCATTTGACCCGGGGCATTGAGTATTTCCTTAAGAGCTTCCTCAATCCTGCCCTCTTTCATCAACTTGACGGCTCGCAGTGCAAACTCGTCCTGAAAACGGCTCCCCTCGCTGTTACCCTCCGCCTTGCCGCCGCCCTCAGTTTTTCCGGTTGTCGTAATCTCCCCGCCGCTACCGAGAGCTGTAATGCCTTTTCCGCGATCCGGCGTTGCGCCATCGCCAATTACCGTCCTGCCTGCCCAGATTAAATAGCCACAGGCTATGCCGCTCACCATCCCAGCCAGCAACACACCAATCAACATATTAAGAGAATATCTTTTCATAGATTCACTAGAATAAGAGCATAGGCCCTTCAGGTAAAGTTCGGCTTAACCCGCGCCTCGCGCTAATTCTCTGAATTCGCCACCTCACTGGCTGTCCGGTCCAGTACCTCCCTTACCTTATTGGCAAGATCCTTGATATTATAGGGTTTCTGGATCGCCGCTTCCGGCCGAAATCCCGTTTCTTCCTCAAATCCCTGAAGATCGACAAGATATCCACTGCAAACCAGCACCGGGACATTTCCATATCTCCTGCGCAATTCAACCAGCGTCTCCTTGCCGGAAAGCCTGGGCATGGTGAGATCAAGCAAAACCAGTCTGATGTCATCTTTGTGCTGTTCATAAACATCAAGGGCATCCTTACCATCCTCCGCACTCAGTATATTATAGCCATGATGTTTCAACACCCCCTCTGCAACCCGGCGCACGGCAACCTCGTCATCAACCACCAACAAGGTCTCGTTGCCTTCCACGGACATCTCATTCGTGGCAACCTCCGCTTCGATCCTTTTATGCGGGACATCTTTGCGGGGCAGGAAGATCTGGAACCTGGTCCCGCTACCCACCTCAGAATCACACTCGATCCAACCACCGTGCTGCTGAACAATACCGTAGGAGGTTGCCAACCCCAGACCCGTCCCCTTGCCCTGCTCCTTGGTTGTGAAAAAAGGCTCAAAAATCTTGTTCATGATCTCCGGCGGCATTCCTGAACCCTCGTCTTCAACATTTATCACAACGTAATCACCCGGGCCACCATGCGCATACTCCAAACCTTCGCTCATCTCCAGATGCACATTACGCGAAGCCAACTTCAAGCACCCTCCGGCTTCCCCCATCGCATCTATGGCATTGACACACATATTCATCACCACCTGCTCAACCTGCGTGCCGTCAGCCTCTACTGTCCACAAACCGTCTTCACAGTCGAGATCGATGGTTACTCTTGGATCAATTGTAGTGCTTAGCAGTGATCTGACGTCCTCAAGCACATCGTTTGCAATGCAATGATCCAGGTCAAGATGAGATTGCCGCGAAAAACCCAGCAGTTGTTTGACCAATTCGGCCGCCCGCTGCCCTGCACGTTTCGCTGAAGCAATCAACTGTGCATGATCCCCGTCTTTGCGCTTTCTGTCATCAAGTTCTGCGAGGCTCAAATTACCGATTATGCCGGTGAGTAAATTATTGAAATCGTGCGCGACTCCACCGGCAAGACGCCCGACAGCCTCCATTTTCTGGGCTTGCTCAAGCCCCTTCTGGAGACGCCGCTGCTCCGTGACATCATGAAAACTCCAAAGCCTTGCGATCTGGCAGCCTCTCAGGTTTTTCACCGGCGCAGAGTAAACGACCAGTATCCGCTCCTGTGGATTAACGAGTTCCCATTCTACCTCCGAGGGGACAGAAGAATCATGGTTAACCTTCTTCCAGGCATCTCTAAATGAATCGTCACCTGAAAAACAGGCCGCCACGGAACTCTTGAAATCCGAAAATTCTATCTCTCCAATAGTTCCTTTAAGCATGAAGAATTCCGTTACCCTCTGGTTCGCTGCAATAAGAGCGCCATCGCTTCCCACGACAAGAATCCCGTCTCTTGCCGCCTCGTAAGAGGCACGCAGTTGCGCATAGGTGTCTTCAAGTTCACTCTGCGAGACGCGCAGGCTCTCGGTTCGTGAATCAACGATTGACTCCAGTTCATATCGATGATTCTTCACCTCATCAACCATCGAGTTGAAAGATACAGCCAACTGCTTCAACTCAGTTGCCCCCTGTTCAGGCACGCGTGTCTGCAAGTTTCCTTCCGAAACCCTCCGTGCGGCCAAAGAAGCCGCGATTACCGGTGCGGAAAACTTTCGCGCAAGCCAAGCACCCAAAAGTCCTGTGCCAAGCAAAACACAAACCGCTATACTCTGCTGCACCCCAACCGTCTGTCTCACTACGGCCAGCACCTCTGACCTTGGACGAAGGCAGGCAACCACCCATGCCTCACCAACCTTGGTATCCACAATTGGCACAACGATACTGTGGAAATAAAACTCTTCTTCATCAATCGAAACAAGGCCACTCTCCCGATCCCAGAATGGCGTGGCTGTATCCTTCATGAACGGGCGCAGGATCTTTGATTTATCCTGACCCGCGATCAATGTTCCCCGGGAATCAATCAGGAAAGCCTTCCCGCGCTCTCCAATTTCGATGCCGTCAATCAACTCCCACATCGGGTCAAACCTAAGCCGGGCCCTGAGGATAAACCCATCACGCTCCCCGGCAATATCCAGGGGAATGTAAACCTTCAGGTGCAGCCCCTCCTTGCCAATGACCCGATGTGGCCTTGACGTGACGACATTGCCACCTTCAAGGGCGGTCTTAAACCACAACGTCTTCTCAACAGGTTCGGGATGATTCTCATCGGTTGTTGAACGCACCATTAATCCGTTCGAATCATAGAGGGTTATGTCGTCAAACATCCGGTAAGCCTTCACAAGGCGCAGCATCTCAGCGACACGTTCGTCCATTGGCGTGGCGGCACCGGTCACCACTTGGTTTCCCTTGAGAGCCACGAGATCATTGGCAGCGGATTCCATGACGCGCTTGATTTGGCGAGCCACCTCACGGTTCACCGCGGCAATCTTCTCCCGCTCGGAATCCTCAAGTGCCGTGCGCGTCAAACTATTGGTCGACAACATCACGGCGACCATGGGAAACAATCCGGCCGCCAGAAGAACGATCAGTAATCTGACACGAATTGAGTTCACCTTGTAATTACCTGCTTTCCCGAAAACGGCAAGCAGGCAGTAAGCGATTGCCCATCGCGGATAATTATTCTATACCCACAGATTCCACGACAGCTTTCGACTGCTTATTTCTCAGGCGCAAGGCCTCCTGAACACGCCCCCATGCGGCATTAAGCAGGATTTCACGATGGTTGTCCGGCTTGTAGTAAAACTGGCATTTGGCTCGCACCTCCACAGACGGATTGATCGATTCATCAGCAAGCAACTCTTCACTAATATACTGTTCGGCCGCACGGTTGGTACTCCCATACCAAGTGAAATTCGCATTCATTGCCGCCGGCTCAGGACGCAGCATGTAATCAATCAACGCATGTGCTGCAGCGACATTCCGTGTATCACTCGGTACCGAAAAATTGTCCATCCAGAGCGGTGCACCCTCTTTGGGAATAAAGAAGCTCACGTTCTCGTTGTCCTCGGCAACCATCGCGGCATCGCCACTGTAGCATGATGCAATCCATATCTCGCCGGACCTAAGCCCATCCTTCACAGTGGCATCGCTGCCAAACTTCATGCCAACCTTGTCAATGGCTTCCAGAAGGGCATCTACCGCAACATCGAGTTGCTCCGGATCTGAGCTGTTAATGGGGAGATTCCTTGCAATCAACCCGATTCCCAAGCCCTCGGTGCGATCTCCGAAAATCATCGCCTTGCCCGAGTATTGCTCATTCCACAGCGCCTTCCAACTGTCACCGGGATCCTCAATCTTGTCCGCACGGAAGGCTATCAGAGTCGTGCCCCAGAGATAGGGTAATGAAACCTCATTTTCCGGATCAAATGCCTTACCCATGTATTCATCCGACACATTCTTGGCGTTGGGAAGAGACTTCTTGTCAAGAGGTTGCAGCAAATGCAGCTCAGCCAGGCGATTAATCGACAGGTCATCGGTAACGACAACGTCAAATGCTCCAGGTTCGGAAGCCAGTCTCGCCTCCAGCTCGTCCGGATCCTCAAAAGTAATGTAATCCACATTGATTCCAGTTTCAGCGGTGAATCCTTTAAATACTTCGGGGTCAAAGTATTCTGACCAACTGATCAGTCTCACGGTTTTCCCAACAGTCTTATTTTCAGTGACTTGAGTAACCTCCTTTTGAGCGCAACCGACGACACCCAAACCCGTTGCCAAAATCCCATAAATCCAATTTTTCACTTTCATTTTCTTATTTTTAAAATATTTACCATATTTTAAGTGATTATGATAGTAGATCAACTATAATTTCAATATATTTTACTTTTACTTATATTTTTTATAAATAAAATGCCCCTCTCCAAGAATTTCTTTGAATGTTACTTGCGAGAGCAGCGATAAATGGGTCAGATTGGCCGCGTCTTAATGGGTTCCTTGAAGGACGATCACCCCCACCCTCTGAAGGTGAATCTCACTGCCCCCGGACTATGCGCGATGCTGCGGGTCGCTACCCCTGTCATTCTGCTCAACCTCACATTTGTTGCCATGCAGGCCACGGACGCGTGGATGATTGGCAAACTGGGAAACCGGCAACTCGCGGCGATCACTCCGCCCTCAATGGCGATCTTTGTAATCGTCAGCTTTGGTTATGCCTTCCTTGGAGTCGTTACCGCCCTGGTCGGGCAAAGCTTTGGCGCAGGCAAGCAACACCAATGTGGGCACTACGGCTGGCTGGGAATTTACTCGGCATTGATCATAGGCATCGGCTCCTTGTTGCTCTGGCCCTGTGGATCTATTTTTGAACTCTTTGCCGGAAGCGATCGCGGATCACTGGGCAATCTTGAGTCACGCTATTTTCAGGTCAGTCTTCTGGCAGTAGCACCTGTCTTGGTAACCAACGCAATTGCCAGCTTCTATTTTGGCGTTCGTCGACCACTGACAATACTCATGGCAAGCCTCATCGGACTGGTCTTGAACGCCTTCATCAGCTACGGGCTAATCTTCGGCGCGTATTATTTCCCTGAATGGCATTTCGATGGTGCCGCATGGGGAACGGTATTCGCAGCCACAATTGAATGCGTAATTCTTCTCGCTCTCTTTGCAAAATCGCCGGCGAACAGAAAACTGGGAACTGCCCCCCGCCCCAAGTCGCTTGCCGGGATCACAAAATTATGGAATGCCGGTCTTCCCTCGGGAATCCAGGGTGCTGTGGATGTCCTCTCGTGGGGGGTTCTGATCAGTTCCCTGATCGCCTGCTACGGCGAGGAGGCACTCGCTGCGGGAACGATCCTTATGCGCTGCATGCAGTTCACCTTCCTTCCCGCCGAAGGGGTCGCGACCATAGCTGTAGCCCTTGTAGCACAAGCCATAGGGCTCGGGCAGCCGGAACAGGCACGCAGCCACGCAAGGAATGCATTTCGGATCAATGCTGTATTCATGGTCACTGCGGGAGTATTGTTCTTTGTTTTCCGCCGTCAACTCATTGGCATTTTTACCGATGACCCGCATGTCACTGAATTTGCCACCGGAGCGATCATCTTCATTACCCTTGCCCAATGGTTCGATGCCATGGGCGTTACTTATCTCCATGCGTTGCAGGGCGCAGGAGACACCAAGTGGAGTTCAGCCGCCAACATCACTCTGAGTGTCATCGTTCTCGGTGGCGGCGGCATTCTGGCCGTGACTCTGTTCAAGGAACGTGGACCGATGGTAATCTGGCTGCTTGCCTTCCTTTATATTGCCATACAGGGAATATTATTCCGCTTCAGGTGGAAATCCGGCGCCTGGCGCCACATCAACCTGAGCCAGAGCTGACCCAAGACCCTAGAGCAGGCGATGGTTATAGGAGGCGCGGTTTAAGTGCATGACCAGGCACGATAATGCCGCCCCGCTCTTTTGGTATTCACTAAGATTAAACAACGCGACCTCAAAGCCATTTTCGGTCGCGATATCCTCCAACTTGCGGGTTTTCTGTAATTCAAGACGGTAGGCATCACTCCCTCTTTCCAGTTCATGAATATTGGATCCGTTGAGGATAAGGTTGCCCAGACGCAGCGAGTTACACAACCCGGGAAGGGCCTCCTTGCGTGTCACATCAATCACCTCGGTATGACGCTCAATCTCAGAAATTTCCTTTCGCTCAAACATTTCAGTGCACACAATCGTCTTTTGATCGGTTAGCGGGAACACCATGCAATCAAGGTGGTAGAGATACGGATCACTCTCACGAACCTGTATGATCTTCATGCCAAACTGTTCTTCAAACTGCGTGTAGGTCTCCCGCCCGGAACGAAGGCCATAACCGCCGATGTAGACGTTATCATGCAGGTGCTTAAGTTCTGCCTCTCCCTCAAACTTTGTCGTTGGAACTATGGTCTTGTACCCCATTGACTGGAAAAACTTCACCCCGACCTCAGTTTCACCAATCCTGGGCTCGGATTTAAAATTGGAGATCACCACGGTATCCCGCGAGGGCAAATGTTCCAGCACCAGTCCGAGATTAGCTGTAAACACAAGGTCCTGGAGTCCACAATCACGAGGCACCGGCAAAAGCTGAACAAATGCCCTGGAGGACAAAAACTGGTAAACAGCTTGGAACTGGCGGAAGGCTTTATTCTGCTCAACTGCACGCCCCTTCTCCGGGAGATCCATCATCCATATGTTGTTTGGCTGCGCGGTATCATGTGAAAAGGGCGGGCACATCAGGAACGCTGGAACCTCAAGATGACTCAAGTTCCACAACCTTTCTGGGGACGATTGAACCGGTTTAGGGCTGCGAACAACCGCTTTCGCGGCAGGATCGCGGGCCTGGATACGACTTTCTGAACTCATTATTCTCGACAATGTTTAACTCTTAACAGCGGATCCACGCCTGCCTCAACGTGCATTCCCTCCTCCCAGATAAAGTCAAAGTCAAAATCTCCCCCGAGGGGAACAATCAGGTCAACTTGAGATCCGTAACGAATCTGGGAGAACCTTTCATTCTGCTGGTAGGGCCTGTGTTTCTTCAGGTCAAAAGGTGTAATTGAATCAACGTCATAGTCCGCGATCTGCAGGATGTAATAATTCAAGTTCAATTCCCACGACTCCACTTTGTTCAAAACCCGCTGGTTTCCGTACAAATAATCAGCAGTATCATGGTCAATGGCAAGATCCTCCACCAGGGCATTTTCCATGGCAAGCATTGGACGATTGAAGCTGTCAATAGAATCCAGTTCACGATAACTGAGAACTCCGGGATAGGGCACCCGGTTCACGTGCACATCGTAAAATGTCATGAAAATCCCGATCACCAGGCTCTCTTCTGCCTTGTAATCCGGTTCACGCATTGCCTCCCGCAGGGTATAGTTCTTCCCCTTGATCTCAATCACTGATTCATTCTGCCGTACCCGCTTCTGATAGATGATTACGCCATCGGCAGGAGCGAAGAAATAATCAGGATCTGAACAAATCGAGCGCATCGGATCACGGAAAAAAAAGCGTTCGGAGAGCCATCGAACCGATCGGTTCTTGACCTCATTCACCTCTTCGTTCACCCAGTCTGCTAATTTTTTGGCCACGACAGCTATCTTTACTTGTAGATTATTTATAATACTAAAATATCAACTCTATATCAACTCATTTTTTATAAAATTATCACTTTTAAACATCAATTTGACGATATTTCCCGTAATTTTAGTTATTTTTTGAGAAAAACTGCGATTTGAAGAATTCACCATGTCCTCAAGGACGTTTCAAGAAGCCTAATGAATCATCCACTTAGAGGAAATTCAGAAGCATTGCCCACCCCAATAACTACTCATTATCCCAGACGACTCAATCCCTTGCACAACCGCTGCCGACAGTGCCACGGACGCACCCTGCGGATCAATAATCAGGTCATTGCCATGATCACCATCACCGCCATTGCAGAGGATTTAATTCATAGAAACACTTGAACCGTCCGTAGAGTTCCGGGTAGCGGAGGGAAAACTTCTTGGGCTTCTCGAAAAATGTCTCAGTAGCAACAGTAAAAAACTCAGCTGGATTTGTCGCTCCATAATCATCAATCACCAACCTCTTGCAGCGTTGACGGTATTCTCCATGCAATTCATAAGCTTCACTGAAAACACCCGTCCACTTACGCTGCTCCTCCCGCGAAACAAACCGCGGAGCCCCATCAGCAATACCATCACACTGATCCAATTGATGAGCAAACTCGTGAATCACCACATTTCTCCCATCACCAGGGCGCTCAAGTCCGCCCAGTACATGCGCCCACGAAAGAACAACCGAGCCTGATGCTCAGGATTCACCCAGCCGCTGACTCTTTACCCGCCCGAATCCTTTCCTGTAATTGAACTTCCCGCATGGTAAGCACCCGGGTAAAGCAACACTGAATTAAGAGCATCAAACACACCAACCTTGCCGTTGAGTAGAAGCATGGAAGCCTGCCCGGCGATCGTCACCAGCATTTCATCGGTTAATGTCCCGAGCCCGCCGCAAGCTTCAAAGTTCTTTCCCTCAACAAAAGCATTCACATAACCGCCGAGACGCCGATGAATGCCCTCTGGCATTTTCCCATATAGCGGAAAATTTTTCTCGAGTATCTTATCCCATTCTGCTGACAGGGGAGCATTTAACAATTCGCACCTGCGTTGCTTAAACCTACGCCACCGATTCGATGTCAGTAAAACACTCCAAGCTATCAGGCAAACACCTGAAGCAAGGCAGGAAATCAAAAGTCTATGCTCAATCATTTACAAGCCTCCACATCGATGATACCAGCCCTAGTATTGCCATACAGTAAGCATTATCATCTACGATCACTCATTGCGTGTCCTTTCGCTCTTCATAAACAACATTCTTTGCTGCCTGAAAATATGAAGACAGGTAATTTCGACTTTAAGCCACCGGGGAAGACCGCCTTCCTTGCATTCCAGAAAAGCACTCCCGCGATCGTAAAATCAACACATTCCTGACAAGTCGAGAAATAAACCTTTCCCATGTCCAACCCGCATGCCCAAATGTTCTCCTTATCAAGTTCGACTGATGGGTTCAACATCGGAAATGCCTTGGCCTGTTCCCTGGCATCACAAGCCGCCTATCTTGCTCCGGAATTGATCCCTAAGATAGTAATCGATGAGTGGGGGTTTTCAGATTATCGCAGGATCAACGGTAATAATATCCAGGGCTTTGTTGCTGCAAACGACGAATATACGCTTGTTTCTTTCCGCGGCAGTGAAGCTTATGTCAACGACTGGAACGACAACCTCGATGCCGGCTTCGTGCCAGGGCCGTTCAATGAAGATGATCGCCTGCACCGTGGCTTCGCACAGGGTTTTTTGCAGATACTTCCGGAAATAGAATCCCGCGTAAAGGCCTTTAATCGCCCCGGTTCAGCGTTGTTTCTTACCGGGCACAGCCTTGGTGCGGCCCTGGCAACATTAACCGCTGCCTCATTCTATAAGGACGGTCGATCCCTGCATTCAATTTACGGTTTCGGCTCACCACGGGTCGGATGCCGCCGCTTTAGGAATTCCTACGAAATTCGTGACCAGAAGAGAACCTTTCGCGTGGTTAATCAACATGATATCATCACGCGCATTCCTCCGCGTTTCCTTCGCTACCACCATGTTGGGTTATTGCGTTATCTTGATGGCGCAGGCAACATCCACGATGACCCTAATTTCTGGAAGCGGATGCTCATTTATATCGATCCCAAAGGCCGCAATCCCAGCGACTACATTAACGCCATCATTGATCGCTTCCCGGAATCCGTTGATGACCACAAGATTGGAAATTACGTCAAGAAACTACAGCCGCTTGTTCCGACTTCCCCCACCCCACATTAAACAGGTGTATCTCTGAGGAACAGGGGTGCTCCCGGCTTGGATCCGGCTTTTTCGTAACGATAGCCGGCCAAGTTAAAAGCATGCAAGTCACAGGGTTTCTTCAATTGCTGCCGAATGATGAAATCTGCCATCAACCCCCGGGCCTTTTTGGCATAAAAACTAATAATCTTATATTTCCCGTTCTTGAGATCCTTGAAAACCGGAGACACCACATCAGCATCCAGGTCAACAGGCTTCACTGCACTGAAATATTCATTTGAAGCTAAATTCACCAGGAACTTGTTCCCGGTTTCTGAAATCACTTCATTAAGAGCCGCAGTTATCCTATCCCCCCAGAAAGCGTAAAGATTCTTCCCGTGTCGCGTTGCCAGTTGGGTGCCCATCTCAAGACGATAGGGCTGGATTAAATCAAGAGGCCGGAGTATCCCGTAGAGTCCGCTGAGTATTCTCAATGCCTTCTGCGCAAAGTTAAAATCAGCAGCCTTCCATTTTCCAAAATCAAATCCGGTGTAAACATCCCCCTTGAATGCCAGCAGAGCCTGCTTGGAATTGTCCACTGTAAACGGTGTCGACCACTGCCTGTATCTTTGCGCATTCAGCTCAGCCAGATTTTCACTAATTCCCATCAGATTCTTAAGCGCCGGCTTGCGCAATTTAACAAGCTTAGCGATAAGTTCCCCTGACTCTGCCAGATAATCAGGTAGACTGTGTTTCCCTGTCAGGCACTGGTCACCAAAGTCAAGAGTCTTGGCGGGTGAGAGCACGATTATCATTTATCTAAAAAATAACGCCCAATTCATGATCATGCGCAACAGCACGATCAAGTCTGTAACAAGAAATTATGCAAATTATTGGCTTTTTTGCCGAACTTGCCTGACAGACTAGGATAGGGGTTTTGTGCCCCAAACTCCAAAATATTATTATGGCCCAAGCAATAATGGATCCTGAGGAGGTCCGCCGCTTCGCAGAAGAGTTGAAAAGGTTCAACGAGGAATTGGCAAGCCGCACAGCATCACTGCACGCACGTTTCTCGGCTCTCAGCAATACCTGGCAGGATCAGGAACAGGTCAAATTCGCCGAAGAGTTTGAGGGAATGATGAAAGCAATGCGCAAGTTCGTAGAAATATCCACCGCACACGGGCCCTTCCTCCTGCGCAAGGCACGGCGCATTGAGGAATATCTGGATCAGCGTTGACCACAGATGGCGGATCAAGCCAAAGTAGCGTCCATCGACGCCATCGACTCGCTCCGAATCAGCATGGCGCTGTTCATAGAACGGGCGGGAAAGGCACTCGACGAGGTTGGTGATGCGGTTCGCCGCACACGCACATGGATCAACGATGAACAGCGCAGCCACTGGCTGGCTGAAAAACGGCTACGGGAAAAGAAACTCGATCAAGCCGAACAGGAACTCTACAGCTCGCGGCTCTCCACCATGCAAAACACGAGCACCGAAGCCCAAATGCACGTTCGTCGCGCACGTCACGCACTTGAAGAAGCTGAGCAAAAACTCAGGGTGCTTAAAAAATGGGCGCGGGATTACGACAGCGTTGTGGAACCACTGGCCCGGCGCCTTGACACCCTGCGTGATTTGGTAATGACTAAATATCCGAAAGCAACTGTGCACCTCACGCAAATGATCAGAACCCTGGAAACCTACGCGGAGACCGGATCGGTTCAGAATCCGTCCCAACAGGTGACCGAAGAACCCGCAAACCCCGAAACCTGATCATGTCCGTCAAATCGAGCAGGGGGTCACTGATGAAGGCCGTTCGTGACCTTAATATCAGCTGGCAACAAACCAGGAACTTCTGGACGGACTCCAAGGCACTGAAATTTCAGGAAAATTACATTGCACCTCTCCCTGATGCCGTGAATTCGGCCTCCAGCATCATTGAAGACCTTGATAAAATTCTGACCAAGATTCATCACGACTGTGAATAACCCGCCTTCAGGAGTCCACACTACCCTCGATACAGTCCACCGCCTAAAGGCGGCAGTGACTGATGCCATTGCCAGCGAAGAGGAAATTGAACGCATCCACCGACTTGAATGCGCACGGGCAAACCGCGAACACGAAGAGACAGTTGCCCGCCTAGACAGTGAAAATGAAAATCTCTTGGCAGGTGAGCAATCCCTCCTGCACAATGCTTCTAATGCCGCGCAAACCAAACGCCAGCGCCGCAGCGAATGGATTGAATGCGCCGGCGGCAATGCCCGCAAGAAGATCACTGAAACCGTAGAGGGCCAGAAAGGAAGCCGGATTTCCCAGGTTCAGGTGCAAACCCTGCAGGCCAAGCGCCAACACGATGCGAATCTCACTGACACGAAAAATGCACTTGCTGCACTTGAGGATAAACTACTCGGCAACAAACAACTTTACAGGAAACTCCATGCCTTATCACTGGCATCCTTCCGGGGCTTCCCGCTGTTGTGCAGAAGCATAAAAAAATCGGGAAAACTTCAGGAACAAGATCCCGCAGGTGACATATTGACCCCGGAAGAATTCGAAACCTCGATTAAAAACGGTGTAGCATTTAAGTTTGAGAACCACCTGCTCTCCGTAAAGGATCAACTTGCTGCTTTTGGGCACAAGCCGCTACCCAAACTCTTCCGGTATCTTCCCCTGCAATTCCTGGCACCAATCGCCGGAGCAATAACCCTGTCCACTGCTTATCTTGCAGGATGGAATGCTGCGCTTCCTCAATTGGTTGGAACCATATCCCTTGGCACCATTATCCTCCTTTTCCTCCTTCAACGGATAGCCGCAGTCAACGCAAAAGAAGCGGCCTCATCAGTTGCTCAATCTCTCCACCAGGCTGCTGCAGTTTATCGGCGATACGCGCAGACCTCACAACCGTGGATCGAAGCACGCCGCGCGAAACTTGAAGGCGACCTCAGTGATAAAATCAGCACCCTCAACAAAGAGCTGGGATCGGCTATCGATAATGCCGAGCAATTCGGACAGGACAAGCCGACACAGCTGGCCCTGCAGGAGCAACGCCTGAAGAAAAATAACGAAGACAGCTTCCAGGCAAGCATAAAGAAGATTCAGTCTGCAAACGAGGATACCCTAAAAACAATTCATCGCAATACAACTGAACAAAAAAAACAGGCAAAGGCAGAACACGATGCCAGGCTCAAAGCGGCAAACGCCCTGCACCTTCAGGCCTGGAAGACTCTTGCAGATAAATGGAAATCGGAAATCTCGCCAATTTACGGCATAATTTCCACTGACACCGACACGACAAAAAGCATCTTCCCCGATTGGAATCCTGATTTGATCGGCAACTGGCAAGCTCCCGGCGAATTCCTCCACGCGGCTGCCTTTGGACACCTGAAAGTTGACGTGAAAACTCTGGCCGGAGGGCTTCCTGAGGATGATCGTCTTAGCCTGCCCGGCAATGCTCACCTTGAAACTCCACTTGCTCTGCGCTTCCCCGAGTCAGGTTCCATCCTCTTCGAGACCGAATCCTCCGGCAATCCCGAAATCATTGGCGCGATAAACAATATCATCCTGCGACTGCTCTCTGTCGCACCCGCAGGGAAACTGAACTTCAGTATCTTTGACCCCGTTGGCCTGGGGCAGAACTTTGCCGGCATCACCCACTTGGCCGATTACGAGGACAGCATTATCAATGAACGCATCTGGACCCAGCGTGAACAAATCGAAACCCGTATTGCCGAACTCAACGCACATATGGAAAAGGTCATCCAAATGTATCTGCGCAATGAGTATGAAACGATCACCGAATACAACAGACAGGCGGGCAATATCGCGGAGAAATACCACTTCTTAATTGTAGCAGACTTCCCCACAAACTTCTCCGAGGCAGCAACCCGTGGTCTGCTCAGCATTGCCGCAAGTGGCGCACGCTGTGGAATCTACACCCTGATTCACTGGGACAAAAGACAACCCCCCCCCGAAGCCTTCATTGCCGAGGATATCCGCAAAACCAGCATCACTATAACCCAGAGTCAGGAAGGAACCTTTCAGTTTGTTGAGCAAACCAAACCGGGAACCTCCCTGCACTTCAATCCACCCCCCTGCGATGATCTGGCCACAGAATTCGTTCATCGAATCGGCAGGGCTAGTAGTGACTCGAACAGGGTCGAAGTGCCATTCTCCCACATCATGCCACCAGAAACCGAACTCTGGCAGGGTGACACCACCGACGAACTTCGCATCCCTATCGGCAGGACCGGGGCTACCAAACTGCAACATCTCGCCATCGGCAAGGGCACCCGCCAGCATGCCCTCTTCGCCGGTAAAACAGGTTCAGGAAAATCAACACTTTTCCACGTGATGATTACCAATCTTGCCCTGTCCTGCAGCCCGGAACAGGTCGAGTTCTATCTCATTGACTTCAAGAAGGGGGTTGAGTTCAAATGCTACGGCAACAAAAAACTGCCGCATGCACGCGTAGTTGCTATCGAAAGTGATCGGGAGTTTGGGCTCAGCGTTCTTCAGCGTCTTGATCAAGAACTCAAGCGCCGGGGTGAACTCTTCCGCCAACACGGCGTGCAGGATCTGGCAGCCTTTAAGCGCGGCGGCGGAGGAGTCATGCCGCGCACTCTGCTCATTATTGACGAGTTTCAGGAATTCTTCGTTGAGGACGACCGCATCGCACAGAGTGCCTCTGTGCTTCTTGACCGTATCGTTCGTCAGGGACGGGCATTCGGCATCCATGCATTGCTCGGTTCACAGACCCTCGGCGGCGCTTACTCGCTTGCTCGTGCAACGCTCGGCCAAATGGTTATTCGCGTTGCCCTGCAATGTAACGAGGCGGATGCCTACCTCATCATGGACGAGAGCAATCCCGCCCCAAGGCTTCTCAGCCGCCCCGGAGAAGGCATCTACAACGATTCTTCCGGAGCCATCGGCGGCAACAGCCCGTTCCAGACCGTATGGCTTCCCGAAAACGAACGGGACGCCCACCTTGATACGATCTCCAGCCTTGCCCAACAGCACAACATTACCACTCCCCCGCCAATTGTCTTTGAGGGCAATGCCCCGGCAGACATCAAAGAGAATGTATTACTCGCGGACATCCTCACCAACCGGCCAAAGCAGTCCCCGTCATCGCCAAGGCTGTGGCTCGGAGCCCCCAATGCCATCAAGGGACCCACGGAAGCTCTCTTTCACAGGCAAAGCGGCAACCACCTCCTGATTATCGGGCAGCGCGACGATGCTATAGCGGGAATAATGGCATTCTCACTCCTTGCCCTGTCCGCGCAATTCCAGAAAGGGGAAATTCGCCTGGTGGTTATTGACGGCAGCCCCCCGGGATCACCTGAACGTGAACTGATCGAGGGCATCAGCGATGCCCTGCCGCATGAATTGAACTCAAGTCGAGATCATGATGCCGGTACTCTCATCGGGGAGGTGGCATCGGAAATGCAGCGCCGGAGCAACGATAGTGCGACAACAAACTGTCCGGCAATATTCGTTTTAATCAACGGCGTGCAACGTTACAAGAAACTCCGGTATGACGAAGACCTTGCGTATTCATTTGACGCCTCCCCAGACAGCAGCAACCCGGCCCTGCAACTTAACGACATCATTTGTGAAGGGGCGGCACTCGGCATTCATTTAATTGCCGCCATCGACTCCTATAACAACATTGGCCGCACGCTCAGCCGCAAGGCACTCAGCGAATTTGAGATGCGGGTCTTGTTTCAGATGAGCGCCAACGATTCCGCCGCACTGGTTGACTCCTCCAAAGGAGCATCCCTGGGCATGCACCGTGCACTGTTCTATAACGAACATGAGGGTTACCTCGAAACCTTTCGTCCTTATGCCCTACCGGGAACACAATGGCTCGCAAATGCCTGTTCAAGGCTGACATAAGCTCCCGGGATTCATTCTTCCGCCGCAAAAAATCCCATCTTTAACACGTGCATCTTTTGACAAGGTCTCGGATGCAGATACAATCCGCGCCGTCATGAGTTCACAACCAGGGGATAAACATGAGTTTCAGGCTGAAGTCCAGCAACTGCTGGATATCGTCATTAACTCACTCTACACAGACAAGGAGATATTCGTTCGTGAACTGGTTTCCAACGCAGTTGATGCCCTCGAGAAACTGCGACATATCCAGCTCACGGAAAAATCAATCGCCGACTCCAATCTCGACCTTGAAATCAACATAACCACCGACGATACCGCCAACACCATTACAATAGCTGATTATGGAACCGGTATGACGCGGGAGGAACTTGTCGAAAACCTCGGAACAATTGCTCACTCGGGATCCCAGGCCTTCATTAAGGAACTTTCCAAGAACGACCAGAAGGAAACCAGCATCATCGGTCAATTCGGGGTTGGCTTCTACAGTTCTTTTATGGTCAGTGATGAAGTCACAGTCTACACTCGTTCCTGGAGCGGGGACTCTGAGCATCTCTGCTGGAGGAGCGACGGCAAAACCGGCTACCAGATCGAAACAAGTTCGGGTCAGCGTCGGGGAACAAAGGTCGTTATCAAGCTAAAGGAGGATCAGAAAGAATTCTCTAAAGCCCAGCGCATCAAGGCACTCCTGGAGAACTATTCGAATTTCGTTCCCTTCGCCATCCTTCTCAACGGAGAAAAAGTGAACACTGTGGAGGCTATCTGGATGAAGCCGAAGGCTGATGTTTCTGATGATCAATACGTGGAATTCTACAAGTTCACAGCGAAGGCATTCGATGAACCCCGCTACCGGATGCACTTCAGTGCCGATGTGCCGTTAATGATCAACGCACTGCTTTTTGTCCCCGGGGAAAACCCGGAACGGCCGGGATTTGGCCAGGTTGATCCTGGAGTCTCGCTGTATTGCAATAAAGTGCTGATAGACTCCAAGCCCAAGTCACTGCTGCCCGACTGGCTAAGATTCCTCAAGGGCGTAATCGACAGTGAAGACCTTCCGCTTAACATTTCGCGTGAAAGCATGCAGGACAGTGCCCTTGTGCAAAAACTCAATCGACTGATTGCCAAGCGTTTCATCAAATTCCTGGATCGGGAAGCTAAATCCGATGCAGAAAAGTTCGCTGCTTTTTATGAAAGTTTTCGAAACTTCCTCAAGGAAGGAGTTATAACCGACCATGAAAACCGCGACAAACTGGTAAAGCTCCTCCGCTTTGAGTCCTCCATTGTCGAGGCCGGGGTTCCATGCACTCTAGACGACTATGTTGCACGCATGAGGGAGAACCAGGATAAAATTTTCTACCAGATAGCCCCCCAGCGACAGGCGATCGAAAGCGCCCCCTATCTTGAAGCTTTCAATGCAAGGAACATCGAAGTCCTCTTCCTCTACGATCCGATCGACGAATACCTTGTTGGATCCCTGCCATCCTATGCAGACAAGGAACTAGTACCCATTGATCAGTCTGGTATTGAACTGGAGGAAATAACGACTGATGAGCAGGCCCCTGATGAGGAGCAGACATCTGCCCTGTGCCAGTGGATGAAAGACACGCTTGGTGACCGGGTAGCAGGGGTGAATGTCAGTAAGCGACTCGTCGACAGCCCGGCAGCAGCACTGACACCGGGCGGGTCTATGAGTCCGCAGATGAAGCAAATGATGCGGCAGATCGATCCACAATTCTCATCCTCCAAGGAGGTTCATCTGGAAATCAACCCACGGCACAAACTTCTCAAGAGCCTTGACAGCGCGCGCGCAAGCCAACCCGACCTTGCCAAGCTGGTGGTTGAGCAAATCGCCGACAATGCATTACTTGCCGCCGGTTTATTGGAGGAAGGCAGGGACATGGTCACCCGGGTATACGAAATTATGCATCAATCCCTGGAAAAATAGCCTGAGCATTATAGCCCTTTTATATTCCCGGTCACGCTCGGTCCGGCAGCATCCATCACGGGCAAAGCGTAAGGCACTGAAAAGCGCCCTCCATCACAAGCCCAGGGGGGTAACAGGCGGGGATTGAGATTCGCCACCAGTCGTATCCTTGAGTCCTTCAAGCTTGCGATGATCTGCTTTTGCCTCTTCTTTCAGTCGCAGGAGATCATCATGTTCGTGCCTCAACGTTGCCTCCAGATATGCAACACGCTCAGTCAGCGCATCCAGTTCACTCTTAAGGCCGGCCAAGACTTTACCCTGATCTTCAGTATTATCCTCTGCTACCATACTGATTTCTTTCGGTATTGATCTGCATTACAACTCTTTGAGTTCAGCTGAAATCTTGCCAGTAACTGATTGTCAAAAGCCTACATACTTGTTGGTAAAACTCTAAACCACATTGAATTGGCAATGCAATACTTAACTGGCTTAAAATTATAAAATGAACCAATATACTGTACGGTGTTAGATGCGGCGTGGGTCACGAATGCTTAATTTGGCAACCGTACTGTTCATCACCCTTACCCCGCTACCTGCCGTGCAACCCGACCCCTCATGGGCTGCAGCATTTGGCAACGGCATCCAACAACCGCACACTGTGCCTGCCAAACAGGGCAATCATCCCCCAGCAGCAGACAAAGCCAGCCAGACAAACGAAGTCCAAAGTCAAACGGATGCAGAATCCCTGGTTGCAACTTTCACCGCGGCACTGGCAGCAGGAACAACTGCCTTCACCCCGGAGCAAAAAGCTGCGGATGTCGTGAAAATGCTCGCTCACGGGGTACGGGGCAGCGGCAGGTTTGCCGACACACTGTTTCACGTTTCGCAGCTAACGCCATCCCGGCAGGCGACAGCACTTTCCAGGATCATCTACAGGAGGGGACAGTTAATCATTGCCAATGACGCTTTGTCTCCGCCTGAGCTAAATCCCGAGGCAGGAGAAAACCTCACAACCTTTGCAGACGACTTTCTGAAAGTGGCTGTCTCCAGGGACTTCGGCGCTAAAACGACTGATAATGGTGATATCCTTCTGCATATCAATCAATCCACACTGTTAGGTCGAGATAAATGATACTGGACGTACTCACATCTTGGTTCTTCTGGGGTTGCCTCGGGGTGCTGATTGTCACCGTTTGGCTGCCTGAGGTAATTATGGAACTCCCTTCGCGGTTTTTTGAATCGAAGAAAGAGAAGATGGTGATTGCGGACACGGATCTCACGCCTGAAGGATTCGTCATGGTAGATGGGAAACTGAAATTTGCTCGTATGCGAAGCGGAACCGCTACGAAAGGCGATACGCTAGTGGTGCGGAAGCGGCGTCGCGACTACCTAGAGGTATCAACCCCGAAATGAACCTAACAAGAGTATGAAGGCGACATCTAACCCACGGGGGGGTAGAGAGACTTGCGGCTTCGAGGAAATCGATAGAACTTAGAAAGCCGGTTGGCGTCGGTTAGATGCGCCTTATACTGGACGTTAGGGCTCCAATCGAAGTGAACAAATCAATAGCAATTGCGACGTTGGCTTTAGCCATGGCTGTTGCAGCTCTTGTGATCTCGACGATTAACCGTACGAGTCCCACGGACGATTCAGCGGTTAGGGCTCAGGTCGACGCAGCACTAAAGGCGAGAGAGCTAAAACTTGTAGGCGAATTCGCTCCCAAGATGGAGGAAATTTATAGGGATATGCTGGGCAGCAGCGAAGAGGTATATGAAACGCAGCCAGAGACCTTCGCCGAACTGATTGCACCGTTAGTTCGAGTAATAGAGGGGATCGCGAGTGAGGATTGAAGCCTGATTCCGACCATGGCCCTAACAAGAGCATGCAGACCGACCTCTGACCCACGGGGAGTTGCGGGGGCTTGCGGGGGCTTGCGGGCTTCGAGAATGTCCCCTAGACTCAGGAAACTAAGGGCATCGGTCAGAGGCGGCTGATGCCGGACGATAGTACACCTAGAAAAACTTGAACCTTCCGGACTTGATGCATGGAGCGAAATCCGAAGAATCGCCTCGGAAAAGAGCAGCAACCTGAACCTGTCCGGGAAAAAGGCTTACGTTCTCGCTCCCAACGGGCGGCTCCCAAGGTCAGCCATCATCGGGTTCGGCACTGCAATCGTAACCATGAAAATCGATGGTGACCCGGGATCTCCCGGGATCACCAAAATCCGATTTGCTCTGCCAAGAATCATCGAGAGCCTGACCCTTGTAAAAGAATAAAAGCAATCAATCCGTCAACATCACCCCTTTTAAAAAAAAACACCGAAAGTAATATTTCCGCTTGCCTCGCTGCCACGCTTTTTTTATTTTTCAAAGATGCCCACCGGGAGAATTTTCATCACCTTTAGCGCACTACTCCTGCTTTCTGGCTGCACAGGATTCCATTATCAGTGGCTTCATTCCAAGGGGCGCTTTCCTCAATCCGGCCCCGCTGACATTGAGGGCCTGTGGAGCGGTTCATGGGAGAGTTCGACAACCAAGCATAGCGGAAAATTACGCTGCGTGGTACGGAAAGCCTCTCCGCACTCCTACAGTTTTCACTACAGGGCAACCTGGGCACGTATCATCAGCGGAAACTTTAAGATTAAATGCACTGTAACCACGGATAATGAAAAGTGGCGGTTTTCCGGGAAAAAGAACCTGGGGATCCTTGGCGGGAAGTTCTCCCACAGTGGCAACGCGTCACCGGATAAAATTCAGGCGACATACCATTCTGAACAGGGTGACGAAGGCACCTTTGAACTCCATCGTCCAGCCAAACCACAATAGGCCTACAGCAGGATCATTGCCGCTGTCCCGAAATCCTCACTGCATTGCCCCAAAGTGCGCAAGTTTGCTGATTTCATCCATCGTCGTGTTGCCTCCGATCACTTGAATCATCCCTTCCTGGTATAATGACAACACTCCTATTTTCGCCGCCTCCTTGCGCATATCCGACATCGGCGCGCCACTTGCTATCATTTCGGCCAAATCCGCTCCCACTGGACACATCTCCATCAAAGCCACCCTTCCCAAATAACCGTTGCCGCTGCACTCATCACATCCCTGGGCAGCAAATATAGGCTCTTCCATTGGTGCAGTTATAATGCCGTTATGGTAAAAATATTCCTGGATTTTTCTGGGTGCAGGAACGGGACGTTTGCAATAATTGCAAAGACGCTTGACCAGGCGTTGCGCCTGACTCAATGCCAGTGCATCAGCAAGAAGGTAAGGTTCCACCCCCATTGAAATCAGGCGCGAAACCGCGCGTAACGAGTCATTAGCGTGTAATGTCGTGAGAACAAGGTGACCGGTCAGCGCGGAATTAATAGCCGCTGTCGCGGTCTCCTCGTCCCGCGATTCACCAACCAGGATAACATCCGGGTCTGCGCGCAAAAGTGCACGCAACCCAGTGGCAAAATTAATCCCGTGGAATTTATCGGTCTGTGTCTGGTTAATGCCCTCAATCTCGTATTCAATGGGATCTTCAATCGTGTGAATATTCAAATCAACCTCATTGATCGAGTTAATAAACGCGTATAGTGTTGTCGTTTTTCCTGAACCGGTAGGGCCGGTAACCAATACCAGGCCCTGATCACGCTTCATCCCCGAGTTCACAATGCCCAGTTGCCGCTCAGAGAGATTCAGTTCACTGAGTTTCTTGATGCCGTCCTGTTTGTCCAGGAAGCGCATCGTAAGTTTCTGGTTCTCCTTGCGACAGGGAACAGCGGAAACGCGGACATCAATCCTTTTCTGCCCGATCTTTAACCCAAACCTGGCATCCTGAAGATCCTGATGTTGATGCCCCATGTTGGAGTAATTCTTGAACAGCGCAATGAATCGCGGCAGCTGTTCCTCGGAACAGGAGTGAATGACTTTCAAACTCCCGTCAACACGGGCACGAAAGCGCGCCGTGTTGAAATATTTCTCGACATGAAGGTCACTCCCGCGACTGGTAATCGCCCGGTAGAGGATCCATTTAAGGACATCTTCCGGTGCCGTGTTCGGGTTGGCGGGATTAACCTCAGCCATATCCCCGGGATCAATCTCGATAAGGCTCTGATCCTCGGAATAATAAAGTTCACCGATCTCAACCGTTGCCTGGTTGCTTATCCCCTTGCCCCGGTTGCGGGAAATTGCCGCACGAACGGCATCGCTGTCAGCAAGCACGGGAATGATCTCAATGGATTCATGCCCCGCCGACAACCACTCATCCTCAAAGGCATGGACAGAAGGAGATTCCGAAAGCAGGTACAGTACCCCCTCGCCCTCAAACATCGGGAACACCGTGTGCTTTTCGAGTAACTGGTCGGGAAAGGTGGTTTGCGAAGGCGTCTCGTCCGGGTTGAAACACGGTTGCCGCGTCAGCATATAGACAAAGCCAATGCCATAGTGACGCGGCAAGCCTTTGTAATCACCTGGCCGCTGAATATCAATCGCCTGGTTCTCGGAAACCAGAATCTCCCACTTCTCCTTTTCCGATTCGCTGAGAGGATAATTACACACAAACCAGTCAAGAATTGAATGTGGTGTCGAATTGGGAAGCGGTGGAGCCAGTCCTTCGACGGCACCGGTGTGCGTGAGTGGCTTGAAATCCATTCGCGTCCTGAGATCCTCACTGATTGAGGCATACACCTCCCTCTCAATCACGACACGAACGCAAAGGAAATCAGGGATGCCCCAGGTCTCCGGGGAAGAGGGATTATAGTGACCAAGGATGAGCAGTGGCCCCAAGGTGGCTACCGGTATCCACGGTTCCTCAGCCATCGATATCCTGCCCAATTTGCGCAACATGCCTTCGGCATCAACCGGACAGGCTGACCGAGGCAACTTGACTGGAAGCAACCCGCTACGGCGGGCAACCTGCTCAATAGACAACTCCTGCCCGGGTAATGATTCCGGTGATTCCGGTGCGGTTACTTGCTGAGATGACGCCGCTTGAACCGATCTCTGCGACGAATCCACAGCAGGAACAATTCCTGCCGGCCGGCTTTCGCCGGTTGCTCCTGTGTGGTCTGGATCAAGCATTTAAACGGGCAGCACGCCACCCTAAGCTCCCACCGGGACAAAATCATCAGGAAATGTGTAATTTAAACTATAGTCAGAAGCATCAAACTGAACCTTGATCCCGCTTCCTGGGATGCCCGGTTCCAGCACAGTGAACACTTTACCATTCCAGCGCAGGCGATACTCACCAGCATCAGAATTGCCCACAGGGCGCCAGTTCTGCGGGACAAAAGGAGCCCCGGGGATCAGGTTTGACGAATCGCGCCACTGTAGCGAGCGCACAATCGCAATTTCGTCATCAGTTGCGCTGTTATCAGCAGCAAGATTAAACTCGTAGTTCACCTGGGAATGTTTCTTCAGGCCATTATTGAGTACCGTTGCAACATCTTCAGCCACCACAGATCTCGAAGCATCAAGAGTTCCTCCAAAATAAGTGATTGCAATGGAAGTAATGATAGCCAACACGGCAACGGTAACGATCATTTCAACGAGGCTGAAACCACAATCCCCGCGACGCTCTTTATTGAAGGTGCGCATTCTCACGCTTTTGTCCTCTCAACAAGCATTTAACAACCGTTCGAAACCTCTTTCCCGATTGCCTTTGCCTGATTTTTTTCTAGTAAAAAATGATTCCTCCCGGTCCACTCAGTGGCATTTTGGATACGGTTACTATGCTGCTTGGGAGACTAATTGAATAGCCACTCGGCATGTAGTCACTGATCGCCGCAGGTGCAAACGCAAGGTATGAAGCCAACAGCGAATATCGAGTCTGCTCACTGGTCTGGGTTGCCCAGGTATTGGTGGCGTTCCTCCTGCCGTAGGACTGGATATAACTGACCAGCGCCAGGTTCATGGCTTCAGCACGGGAGATGGCGAGATTGGTCTCACTGTCCTGCTTTACTGCGATGATATTGGGCAGCGCCAGAAAAGTAATCACTCCAATGATTGCCACTGCAGCCAACACTTCCACTAGTGAGAATGCACGCTCTGTCTTGTTCATCTTTAGTCTCTGCTCCGTTTGGGTTCTATTGTAGGGAAATTTCCTGCTGAATACTCTAGGGATAAAGCTCGACTTTCGGATACGGAGTCCTCTTCCCTGCTCCCGGTAAACTCCAGGCTGACAACTCAATGTACTGGCCGGTCTTGGCCATGGCTCCGCTCTGTATCCTGGTAAAATCCGAAACCGGCGAGGAATCAGCAAAATGACGGTAAGTACCATCATCAAGGTAATTCTTGATCAATTCAAGCCGCCCGACGACCTCGCCGTTGCTGCGTGATTCACGGGGATTACTTGGATTGTTGGTCCAGTAATTGCTCGCATAATTGTATTTATTACGGACATAGCCGACAGTTCGTTCATATCGGCGTGACGGGTTGTTGGGATCAGGAACCTCAAATCCCCCCACTTGCCCAGAAATCCAGTTATTAATCGCCGACTGTAGGGTGGCCTGCTGTTGCCGCGCCATGACATTACGCGAATCCTGCGCCGCATTTGAAAATGAATTAATAACCAACGCGGCCATGATCGAGATGATGGCCAGGACAAGGAGAAGCTCAACAAGAGAGAAAGCCCTATTGCCGCGCGATGATGAAAGTTTCGTGATCATCGGGTCTCAATTCCTAGGATTCTTTAAAGCTATTTGGTAAGAAAGGGTTCCCCGGTCAACCCGGGGAACCCTCGCGTGAATTGACAATTTACTCCTGCTACTAGGAACTCGGAGCATAAATAATCATCTTTGCGTAAGAATCATACGAGAGGTGCTCTGCTGCATTCACCTTCTCGTTTTCACTTACGTTGGGCACTTTAAAGAGCGTGGTATCAAAGCCGGAATCAGCACTCCCGAAAACACCGCTGTCCACCAGGTCGTCGACAATGTCGGCAACTGAAGATGACTCAAAGGTGGCGCCGGCGGCAACCGCCGAGGCACACACAGAGGCGAGGCTCTGAGCATTGCGCTTGGCTTTGCTGGCATTGGCTTGACTGGTGATGTTCCCGATAGTCGGAACGGCGATAGCGGCAATGATGCCGATAACCGCGATGACCACGAGCATTTCAACAAGGCTGAAACCAGCCTTCACGTTTTTGACGAGGTTCGTCTTCATTTTATTATTGCTGTTTTTAATTAATTACGTTGTTTTTATTCCCGATTATCACGGGATATATGGATATTATAACAAATATGGAATTATTCAAATAAAATTTATAATTTTTATAATTTAGAGAACTTTCACATTCAAACCCCTTAGATATTTCGATTATGCATTGATAACGAGTAACTTATAACTTACTTTCTTGCTTGACCTGCAAATATCATCCCCCAATATTGCCTAACTTTTACCATCCTGGGTGCTGTGAAAAATCCCTCAGCATTGTTGAGGGGGAGCAAGCACTTCAGGAAAACCCAGTACTCACTCCCCTCCTTTGACCTCTGCTGTCAAAAGGAATTACCCGGCCCTTATTGCTGCCGGGCCACAGGCGGCTTGCCCTTGTCGCTGGACCCGGGAAGCATGACCTTACCAAGACCGAAAATCGGTGAGTAAATGGCGTAAATAAGAAAGCCTACGAGAGTCCCGAGAACGAGAATCGTGACCGGCTCAAGCACCTTATCCACTTGGTTGGCAATATTATCGAGTTCCTCTTCGTAATCATCGGCAATCTCGTCAAGCATCTCGGTCGCAGACCCGGTTTCGGCAGCAATCTCCATAATCCCGCAAACGGTGCGGCCGTCATCTCCCAGCCAGTGTGATTCCATCAGGAAACTCTCCGACATGCTCAACCCATCGTTAATGTGCCCACGCACACGCTCGAAAAATTCCTTGTAGTATATGTGAGGTGCACTCTCTGCGGTGATTTTCAATCCGGTGTTAATCCTCACTCCCGATTCAAGCAACAGGGCGAGGCATCTGAAACTCACCGCAGCAGCTGACTTGCGAACGATTCCACCAAGTGTCGGCGTATGTGCAAATACCTTCTGGACCCTTGGGTTCTTTATGATCTTTCCCCAGTTCTTGAACAAGAACCAGAGGCCCACCATTGGGATAAGCAGCATATATGGCTGATTAATGAGGATCGAAGATAACTTCATCATCATCCTGGTGGCCCCGGGAAGTTTTGCGCCAAGATCACCATAGAGCTTAGAAACCGCAGGAACCAGAGTGTAGCTCATGGTGATAATCACAACCACGCCCATCGTCAGCACTATCCCGGGATAAATCATCCCCTTCTTGAGTTTGTTGACAATTCGCAGCGTCTTCTTGGAGGATTTACCGATTTGCGCAAAAATTTCGGGCAATCGCCCGGACTCCTCACCGGCCTTGATAAGGGCAATAACTTCCGGGCCAAAGGCATCAGGAAATCTTGCCAGCGCATCACTGATTTTATCGCCAAGTGATATCTGGTATGCAACCTCTGCAATGATACCGCGATACAGGGGGGATTTCACGCGGTTGGCCTGCAGTTCGAAACTCTTGATCGTTGAAATGTTCCGCTCCAGACAGCGCGCGACTCCGGCAAAAAGCGTAGCACGATCTTCAATGTTGCCCTTCTTCATGGTCAGCCGGTGCACGGTCTCGTCTGCACCGCTGATATTGGTTACCTTGGCAAGTTCGTTAGCAGCCTTACCGGCACCCGAAATAGCCTTGTCATCAGTATCCGTATCAACAATGACGAGACTGGTTCGCCCGGTATTAACATTACAAAGTGCAACCTTCTTCAGCATTATATTCTCTCTTGTTGGTGGTGGAATACCTACGAATGAACCCGTCCTCTAGGAACCTGTGCGCACACTCGGACGCAGTGCGCTAATCACTGGAAGATTGCGCTTGGATGCCTCACCCCCAGGTCCGCCGGACCATTTGCCCTCAGCCCATAGCGCATTGGAACGACTGGTGTGGAAGACAATGTCAACCTGCGCCCTGTCCATCAGGCCAACCCCAGTAATCGGTAGCTGATCCTCGGTAATTGTTATGCTTGATAACACGGGATCGGGTGGGAGAATCCGGACAATTTCCTCCGGACTCAATCCAAGACGATAAAGACGTGCGGCATTTTCACCAATTGCAACCGCACGCGCAATGCGGTGTCCTGTCTCCTCCTGAGAAACAGTTGCCAGACTCAATGAGAGTGCGGCGCCAACACCAAGAGCAATAATGCCGCACGCAGCAAGGACTTCAACCAGGCTGTATGCGTTGCAGTCCAGTTGCCGCTGAGGGTTGAATGTTCTCATTGACCGCTTAATGTTAAGTTTCATGCTCAGTTAGCGTAACTTTCAATCCAGGCAGTGCGGGGCACTAATCTTTCAAGAACGCCGGCATCAGTTTCCCGGCGAATCTGCAGGATTTTACCGTTGCCAGCACTCCACTTGAAATCGCGGTCGGTTCGAATTCCGCCGTATACAGTAACAATCCCATTCGGAGAATTCGCCTCAGTCATTCTCCAGTTCTCGGCAATCAGCATTAACCTCCAACTCGGGTTGTCATCAGCATCACGAAAGGTCAACAGAATTTCATCAGCATTGGCATCATCTCTCTTGAGCCCAAGCAGCAACCGGCGATTATTGCCACCTCTGAAATTGATTCTGCGCAGTGATTTTCCTGAAGTTGCCGTCTGATGAATCAGGATCATGACCGCTCCCTGTGACCCTGCATCGGCAAAGGATAACGGATCACTTTGTCCATGAAGATTGACCGTCCTTACATGATCGCCAATTATCACGCTGGTCAGGTGAAAATCGCCAAGAGTAATATCAATGTTTCCAGCACCGTCACTCCTTGCTCCCCTTCCGCTGTCAAATTCATTATCGCCGGAAAGCACTATATGGCTTCCATTAAGAAATTTATTCCTCATGGACCATGGCACATCAGGATTCGGATCAATCACATCCAATCTGCCATCGTAAGCATTACTTCCTTCAACTTCCCCTGCAGTATTGGGCACCAGCGGATAATTGGTCGGCGGAATCCAGTTCCCTTCAAGGTTCCTGATTTTCCTTACGGCAGGAGCACCGCCCTGAGTGTATGTGATATACCGCTCACTGCGAATACCGCTATCGGCAACAACAGGCAACCCGGATGACCAGATGACAGTGTTTCCATAAACCCGTATTTGGCCGCTTAATTCATTGCCTGCCAAGGGCGTAAGTGTTGGTTTGTGCATCACCAGCAGATCGCCGATAAGCTGTGGCGCCCGTGATTTCAGCAAATAAGCCCTGTTATAGGTACTGGCGATCGCGGCAGTGGCCGGATCATTATCATGATTAATATTGATAGTAACGCTCACAGGCAACTCAACATGATATCCATAGCCGTTCGCCATGCCGGTGCTCACTTCCCCGGGGGATCTGATCACTGAAGCCAACGGCGCTGTATCAGCAGATGTCACGCCGACCGTCCCCGATCCGTCAGGAAGAATTATCCTGGCTGCCGGCACTGTGACCTTGGTGAGGGCATTGCGATAAATAAATTCGTCAGCAACGGCCCTGGCGTTAATTCTTGCAATACGATGATTGGAGCTAATCTCCATGCTTTCGATATAAACTGCCCTGCTGCTGAGCAGCGAGATCCATGCTGCCACGCCAAATGTGCCAAGTGCCATCACCACCAACCCCGTCAGTATGGCACTTCCGGAAATAGCAGAGCGTGTATGGATAAGAGAATGATGCATAAGTCCTGAATCACATCGATGGAAACAGCGGAACGGTGAAGAGGTAATTGGTCCTGCCCGCCATTGCGGCGTAACCCGGCAACGGATTCGCGGCTCCCTGAGGAATTGATGAGGCATAGCCCGAATCCGCCGTAGCACCCTGATTTGCCAGAGTTGGAGAAGCCGGATCCGGCCACCAGATGAAGTAGAACGGCATATCTGCAGCCGTCTTGTAGTGATCAATCTCCCCCTCATCGTGCACAAGGCGGGCGCGACGCTCATGAAATACAAAAAGCGGCTTAAACGGCACCCCGTTTAAGCCACTGGGAAAAAAGACATCATAATAATCGGTAAGCACGTTCCATGAATAGCGTTTAACGCTAACGTAGGTGCCGCCTGGTTCCGTAGTCGCCTGAACATCGATGTCGTAGATGGCACGCACTGCAAGGAACCCGGAAAACCCGCTGGGTTGCAGAATGTATATCGACCCGTTGTCATAAGGAGAGGAACCCCGCCAGCCTTTATAGACCGACGAACTCTGGCTAAAGACAGCCGCAAGATGAATGCGGAAAGCTTCCGAAGAATCGAGCGAGCGTCCATCCTCGGGAGCCGGTATATAAACCGGTCGAACGGTATTCAACCCGCTGCGTGCCAGACAATAAACTGCCGACCCATGGCCAATATCCTCCCAAAAATGCTCACGAAGCAAGTCAGCAACCGCAGCCCTTCCATAATTCGGTGCATCGTATGAATCAACACTGTTGCCTGCCAGATTGTAATAATTATTCGCCGCAGCGCGGCCTATCTCAACAGCACCATAACTGCTCAGACGACGCTGATTCATGCCAATGGCACTGAATGCCAGTGCCGCAGCGGCCATCACCGATGCCGCAACCGCAGAAGCAATCATTACCTCGACGAGAGAAAACCCCACCACCCTGCAATGCTGCGGAATCGATTGATTGTGGATTGAATATTTCATTTGTCACGGCTCAAATCTCCCCTGTTTTGAGCACAAGTGCCGTTATTCGGGGTCGGCTTCCTCCTTCGCGGCATAGACGAGTTGCCCGGCAACATTTGATCCGTTTTTGGACGCAGTCGGCAAGAGCACCCCGACTCTGGGAACAAGATCGATCTCCAGTGTGATCTTGCGAGGCTTGTCAGCTTCCTCATCAGCAACCCATGTGATCTCAACCAGTTCAGGAGTGATCTTTGTGACCCGTAAATCATCCGCCTGCCCGGGTATAAGGCGTGGGATAAGGTTCCCCTCACTGAGGATAATGCCACCGAGTTGAGCCTTATAGCCGTCCTGCCCCCTGGCGATCCCTGACACCGAAAAAGATTCAAGGGCCAGGCGAATCCTTGAGTCCTCGCTCTGGCTGTCTTCAGCAGTCTGGCCATTATCCCCTTTGGTTCGATCTGCAAATGGGTTCCTCTCCTCTTGCTTGAGGATGAAGGCTTTTATCATGCCCTCCTTCTCCTGCGGAAGCACCCCGACCTCTTCAGCTGATGCCACAACAGCATTATTGCCAGGCACAACAGGAGCCTGGGCAGCTGAATTTCTCACAACTGCCATCCCGGCAAGCACGAAGATTGTGATGTGGATCTTCATATCGGTATATTAGGTCTTTGATTTCTCCTCCTCATCTTCCTCAAGAATTGGAACATCAATGGTAAGCTCCATCTTGATATCATTCCCGGACTGCCCTTTTGACAATCGGCAACTGGAAACCCTGGTAGCCGGCATTGAACTCTCAAGCCTGGCAAGCCAATTGAGTGTCTTGATGTAATCGTCTTCAAAAACCAGGCGCGCCTGGAGCGTACGCGGTATAGTTCCCCCCTTATCCATGTTAACAGTCTCGAAACCCTGCGATAAAGTGATAATGTCATCCTGCTTAATGCGCAGGTTAACCAGCGCCTCGCCAAACTGCGGGTTGCGCGTCTGTCTGAAATGCGGCTCCCATTGTGCCAGATATTCACGGACAGCTTTTGTCTTATCACGCAGGATAATGAAGCTCCGCTGCTGGGCACTGCAGCCAAATACGGCACTGTCATATGCCGCATTGGCAGCCTGCTCCTCATCCTGGGCAAGTTTCAGCTTGTTATAGAAGCTCATCGTTGCGTAGGCCATGCCAACAATGGCCATGCCCAGGGTGACGCATGCCATGTGCTTGTTATTCATCGGTAGCAGTAAGGTTGACTGGTTCTTTGTTGCTGTTCTGCCAGATTAGCGTGGCCTGATAATCAAGAGAACCTTCCTTGCCAGCAGTCTGGTTGGCGGAGTAGGAGCGGTATCCAAGTCGATTAATGGCCTCGAGCGTTGCATCCAGTTGCTTCTGCCCGCCGTTATCAAATTTAAAGCCGATCTTGACCTGCTTCGGGTTACTGGGTTCCCTGAACAGGGAGAGTTCAGCAATTGAACTTTTAACGTCCATGCTGCGTGCTATGGCAACAGCAAGTGGCTGTAATTGTCGAGAACCCTCAACCCAGTCCCGCACATCATTCGCACGTCGCTCTTCATCCTTGATTGCCTCGATCTTAACCGTGATGTCCTTCTGCTTGGCAGTTTCCTCCGCCACCTTCAGTTTCCATTCCTCCTTGGCCTGCTCTGCATTTCTGTGCTGAAAGAAAAAGAGGGCATTCAAAGAGATAGCCCCGACCACCGACAGCACGAACACACTCGGCAACAATCTCAGGATTCCTGGAAGAGGTTGACCAATGTCAGGACGGTCAGTCTTCAGGTCATGACAAACTTGATGATGGTTTTCCATGGTTTATTTATCCTTGAGCAAAGTCCACAACCCATCGGCCTTGCTAATGTCACTGACACGCGTGTCCGGCAACGACGAGGCAATCAAGTTCTTCAGCGCAACTCCTTCCTGATCCGAGGCAAATACGATCTGCGCACCGGATCCCGCGTTCTCAACCAAGGTCATGATAATATTCAGGGCAGGCTCAAGATCATCGGCGACATATAACCCGCTGCGCGAACGGAGTTCCAGCCAGCGCTCCTCATCGGTGGTCATTACACAGACCGATCCCTCACAACACACAATAACGATAATCTTGCCGAGGGGATCCTCCGGTTTACTCTTCAGGTAATCTGCTCGTGCCTCAATCATCTGGTCAACGGCATCACAGAATATCCCGTAGATGCCACAACAGATTCTTCCCACCTTCAGATTCGCACCGTTGAATATTGTCTCGACCTGTTTGATGTAATCCTCGTCAACAGCAAGTAACGCGCTGCTGTTCGCTTCCGGGTTGTGTTTTACCGCATAACATTTCCCGCGCTCCGCCTTTGAACCGAGTACCGCTTTCGGATTAACGCGAATCAGTTCCTCCTCTCTCTTTTTACGTGTCAGGTTGCTCTCAAGACTGATCACGAACCGATGGTTCACAGAAACCGCACACCATCCGTCATCGGTTAATCCCTGCCATTCCTCCGCCATCTCGCCAACGATATCTTTCAACTCGCCGTCAAGTGAGCCAACTTCTCCCAGCACGCCACCCCGATCTACGCCACGCCAGGTAAGCCCTTCGCGATTCAAGTTAAACAGAAGTGAACGTCGACGCGGGAAGCGCTGCGCCCAGGTAGCCGTGCTGTCATCCGGCTCGGAGCGGAATGATGCAAAGGTAAGAACATCTCTTATGTCCTGGACTTTCATCGATTCACTGATGGTTGAAGTTCTTCCTCATAGTGGAGAAATTCAGCAATCTCCTGAGACGTGAACCCGGTGGGTTCTTTAAACACGGGCCTCCAGCCTTCCTCTCTGCGACCGGTAAGGCTTGCTTCAAAGCTGCACATGCCGCGCTTGCTGCCGGTCTCCAACTCCTGATCAAGTTTCTTGAATTCGCCGCGGCGGATAAGATTGGATACGGAATCGTATTGCAGCAGCATCTCGTGAATGGCAAACCTCTTGCCTTTTGCCTCATCCATTATCAAGCGCTGGCAGAGAATCATCCGGAGTATGTCGGCAAGGGTGCTCTGGGCACTCTCGACACGCTCGGCAGGAATTAATTTAAGGAAACGCTGAACGGTCTGCGATGCGCTCGAGGTATGAAGAGTGGCAACAACCACGTGCCCGGTCTCTGCTGCCTGTAACGCAATTTCCGCGGTTTCCCCGTCACGTATTTCCCCCACCATGATAACGTCAGGATCCTGCCGCAATGATGAGCGTAACGCTTCGCTGAAATCGTGATCATCCTGCCCTATCTCCCTTTGTGAAATAAGCGAAGGAACGCCGGAAGTCGGGTAAAGATATTCAATGGGATCCTCAAAGGTAATGAAGTGTTCACGCCGTCGAAGAGCACGATGAAGGTTCATTGCAGCAATCGTGGTCGTCTTGCCTGAACCTGTAGCACCACAAATAAGAAATAATCCGTTCTTCGCCTGGAGGAACGATTTTACAGCAGCATGCGGAACACGGAGATCCTCACAAGAAGGTATATCGGCGGGCAACAAGCGCATAACCCACCGGTAACGTCCACGGCTTACCATACGATTCACGCGAAAGCGATAATCCCCTATCATCATCGCGTAGTCCGCACAGCCCGGTTGCACGGCAAGGTTTTCCGGCGGTTGATAGACAAACGAATCAAATACCAGTTCGCCATTGCGGCGGTATATGAGCGGCTCCCAGGAAGTAATGTAAAAATCGGAAATCCCGATCCCATCGGCTAACTGAATAATTCTCTGCCCCAACGGGCTGCTTTCTGAAACTCCCTCCATGTGTGTGGCACGGTTGCGGTATTGGTTTTATTGCGGGAGTGCACCAATTATGAGATCGGTGCACTCCCGTTATATTGCGATTGGTTACTAGTCGGTTGAATTTATGGCTGTGACATCCAGCGAACTGTTGACAAAAGTCGTGTCAATCGAACCATCCGGCATTACCCGGGCAACACCCTTGCAGGGATGCCCGGCGTAAGTTTTAAACGATCCCAGAATGACAGCATTGCTGTCAGCAAGCGGAATAACCCTGCGCACGGCACCGTCTGCACCGTTGCCGGAATTGAAGGCACTATCAAAAGTTCCATCCGCATTGAGCACTGCCACACGCTGACGCTCGGCAGTTCCAATCCTGGTGAAGTCCCCGCCGATCAGCAGTCGTCCGTCTTCTTTGATCGCAACGCTATATACCGGGCCATTAATCCCGGGCGACGTGAATCCGGAATCGCGAGTGCCATCCTGCCTTAAATACCTGATCTCCCCGGAGAAACTGCCTGCGTAAAGGATACCCCCGTCGGGCATGGTCATTATATGGTGGACGCTGCCAACCGGGGGAATGTTGCCATTGGCCAGTGACAGGAGAGGATTCACGCTGCCATCCCCATTGAGCAAAGCGAGGCAGGGCTGGTGAATATCGCCATAGCTGTCAAATTCACCGCCGGCGAGGATATTTCCATCCGCCATCAAACCCACGGCATGCACCGTGCCGTTAAACCCGGAAGTGCTGACAGTTTCCCAATGACCTCGCCATGGCTTCAATGGATGTGTCTGCACCCAGAGAGTATTGACAGTTCCCGGCGGACTGAAGGAAGGGTCCACCGAACCCTCCGGGGTGAGAACCGCAATTCGCCGACAGGATGGATTGCCATCAACCCTGGTAAAACTACCACCGATAACAATCCTGCCGTCCTCCTTCTCTACCGCGGCAAGCACTTCCCCCCCGTCAATCTTGACACTAAAGGGTCGCACAGTTCCATCGGCACCCAGCTTGGCCAGGCATGAGCGACCAACTCCCTTGATCCGGGTAAATCCTCCACCGATCAGGACATCGCCATCTGAGAGTTTCAAGACAACGTGAACAGCGTTGTCCGCACCTTCTCCAACATCGAAGGAAGTATCCAGATGGCCGCTGAAAGTGTCAATTCGGGCGATATTCTCGCTCTTGACGACAAACTCGGCAGGAAACTCACCTGTTATAAGAGCGCGTCCATCCGGACGGGTTTCGATGGCGTAAACCGAAGCATCAGCTGGCAAATCCTCCGGCTGGTAGCTTAAATCGATATCACCATTGTTCTGCAAACGCAAAAACGGTGAACGAACCATGGGGTTTGAACCCGTTGATATTAAATTTCCACCAACGAGGATCTTGCCGTCATCGGTGATTGATGAGGAATAAACCTCCCACGAGCGAATTCCGTGCTTTGCACCCAGATTAAATGACCGATCAGGCAATCCATTGGCAGCCAACCGCGCAACACCTTTGCGCGGCTTGTTATTCACACTGTTGAAAAGCCCTCCAATAAAGATCTTTCCATCATCAAACATCTTGACGGTCCTGACCTCATTGTCAGCTCCCGTTCCCGGGTCAAAGCTCGCATCGTTTTTACCGTTGCCCAATACCCGGGCTATGTTGCGGCGTTGAACCCCGTCAAATCTGGAAAACGCTCCGGCAATCACAACCTTGCCATCCTCCTGGATAGCCGCAGCGTGTACAAAACCCGCAACTCCCTCTCTGGTATCGAAGGTCGGGTCATAACGGCCATTCATGTTGAGCCTGACAATGCTGTAAGCCGGATTGTAGTTGTAGCGTGAGAAACAGCCGCAAACGACCACCTTGTGGTCACTGAGTTGCGAGACACCACCATTGCCGCCACTGAGACTGCGCTGATCCTGCAGAAGAATGGAGTGAACCCAGCCGGTATCATCACTGTGGACAGCCTGACCAACATTGAAGCTCCAATCGAGGCTGCCATCATTATTCAGGCGGGTAAGACCCTTGCGCCATATATTGTTGAATTTCTTGAATTTACCGCCGACAAGAATCTTGCCGTCCGGTTGAATCGCAACAGCCAACACGTCATCGTCAAATCCAACACCGGGATCGAATGATTCATCAAGGGATCCGTCAACATTGAAGCGGGCTATCCGATTGCGATTTACTCCGTCAATAGAAGTGAATGCACCGCCGACAACCGCCTTGCCGTCCGGCTGAAAGGCAATGCTCTTGCCCCAGGAATCAAGCCCGGATCCGGGATTGAAATCCGTTCCAAGCGGCCCTTCATCCAGGTGCTGCTTAAGATTCTGGAACGAGGTGTTGGTATTCTTCCGGAAATCCCCCCCAATATACCCGTCCCAGTTCGGCACATGCCATCTGGACAGGCTCATTGAGTAAGGCGCACTGGGATTAAACCACTGCCCATAGCCGCTCGGACCGTAAATCCGGGCGCTTATATCTGCCCGCAGGCTTGAACCTGAGAAAAGATCGAAAGACCCGGTGTAAAGCGTTCCGTGATCAGGTTCTCCACTCTCATCATAACCCGGATCACTGCCGTCAATCGTGTAGTAGATGCGCCAGCCCTCCGGCAAATCCGTAGAACTGCCTGCGGGTATCAATGAGATTTGCTGACTCGGAGCATAATGCCCGTCCTCAACGACATCACTCGTCGGCTGCCGCAGGCTAATACGGTTGATCTCGATGGTGGAGGAAACCGGTTCGGAATCAATAAGCGCATCAATATTCAGGGACTTGGCGACAATTTTGATTGGCAAAGATTTTTTTGCCGCCCACTTGTCCAGAGAATAATCAACACCGACACCCGGAAACCCGTTACTGAATGTGCCGCTCGCCCCGGTCGAAGCAACCAGGGGATCGCCTCCCTCATAAGACCACAGGATATTAAACGAATCGGAATTCTGATAGCGGTTTGGAATCTCATCGGAATTGATGAGCGTCACTGATATCGGATCGGCCTGCGCCACTGCCAGTTGATCATCGGCAACCATGAACCCGCCAACCTCGGGATAGCTGACCCGATACCGGGACGCCCCCGCAGCAATCATGAGCTGCACCGGATTGGCACTATAAGTATTTGCCTGTATACGGCTGTCAGCCCACAAGTATGAGTCAAGAGATGCCGAGAATGCCTGCATGACATCACCGGGATTAAGGGTGAAGGTTTGCCCGGAGTAAGCATGCCAGTTGCTGCCGTCTGCTGAATAAAAAACCTGGGCCGACCCGGAAGGATTCGGGTTACTCAACTTAACCCCAAAGTTATTAAAATCGGCAAGTTCATAGACACCCCCATCAACTGAGAACGAAGGCGGATTCAAGGCCAGCGGACCAGGAGGGGCATTCGACGATTCATAGGATGACGGAGTGGCCGGGTTGGCACTGGCCAGACCAAACCTCTCAGGCAGGCCATTGCTGGAATCAAAATAATCCCAGACCCATGTACTGTTCTTCGCAAGTTTAAGTGAAACTTCACGATTTTCAGTTACCGGCTCATCAGGGACATCGTCCTCTTTCAGGCGAAAGCCCGCTATCCCCCGTTCACCACCAAGAGCAACAACAAACCGCATCTTCTTCGCATTCCACAACGCACGCGGCGCCCTGGTGGTGCCAGCTTTGGCAGATTGCATGACAACCTCCAGCCGGGAATCCACCATGGAATCACGCAAGCCGGAAATCTGCTTGCGGTTATCCGCGGTCGGTACCGTTTTCAGTTTGTCGATAATTGCCTGCGGAGAACTAAGCGTTCCGATTTCCCCACCATGAGTGAGGTACATACGTACAGCGCTGTTAACAACGGCAACATCCTGCTCAAGTTTCTTCGACTTAACGGACGTTCTAATCTCCATGACGCCGGAGAAGGATATGATTGCAACAAGCGCCAAGGCAGCGATGCAAATCATGACTTCGAGCAATGTGAATGCTCGGTTTTTTTTGTTTGTGCTCATTTTCTGGTGCTGTTTCTTTGTTTGTGAAGCTCCTCGCACCTGTGGTTGATACATAAATTATAGTTTTTATGGGATATGGCAAGGATTTTTTATGGTTTCTATAATTTAAAAAAATATGATCTGTTTTTCTCTGTGATTTCAAGGCAACTGTTTGATTTACAAGATATTAAGGAAATACGAATCTTCCCTGAAAGAAAATTCCCCGGCTCCCTTGCAGGCACTCTCAGGGTATCAGGTAGTCGTAAATACCCCCAAATACTCCTCACGCCTTGAGCCGGCCGGGATAATCCCCGCGGTCAATAAGGGCAGCAATGGCGCGTACCACATGGTCGCGGTCTTCCTTGTAGGTAACGCCAAACCAGGAACCTGACGTGCGTAATACCTGAACTGTTGCTACACCCTGCCTTACCATGTCATCGACAGCAAAGGGGATATAAAACTCCGACTGCATTTCCCCTCCCCGTCCTCTCAAAAATTCCCTTAACAGGTTCTCAAGGTAATCAAACACTGCCGGAGTAAACCCCCACATATTCATGGAGACGATCTCCTCACCCGACAGGACGATCTCCGAACCATCGGCCTCGACATGACGCGCACCGGCCACCAGTTTTTCAATCCTTGTGAGTTCAGTCACTGATTGAAGCCCGCCGTCAGCGCCAATATCACATACACCGCGGGAAACGGTGCCAAACTCTGACAGGGTATTTTCCAGTGGGAAACCTACCATGCAAAAAGATGATGGCGTCACATCCTCCTGGACTTTAACCAGAAACTCCGCCATTTGCCGATAGGCATCTCTGCCGTAAAAATCATCCGCATTGATCACGGCGAACGGATCTTCCACCACGTTGGATGCCATCAGTATCGCATGCGCGGTTCCCCAGGGTTTCGCTCTCCCGGGAGGCACAACAAAGCCTTCCGGCAATGCATCAAGGGACTGGAAAGCGTAATCAACTTCTATCTCGCCGGAAAAGCGTGTAGCCACCCCCTCTCTGAATGCTTCCTCAAAATCCCTCCGGATTACAAATACAACTTTACCGAACCCCGAACGAATCGCGTCAAATACGGCATAGTCGACCACCGTCTCCCCATTCGGTCCAAATGAATCCATCTGTTTAAGGCCGCCGTATCGGCTACCCATTCCAGCCGCGAGAACAAGGAGCGTTGGTTTTGTCATCGGTTTTCTGCCAGGAGCATGCAACGCTAGGGACTTGTGCCGCTAAGTCAACAACACCCGGCAACTGCCGCGCTTGCCGGCAGTTCACTGTGTGCACACCCCGTTCACCGTGGTATATATAAATATAGCAACGGATTCATGGACGACGACTTGTCAGCAGCATGGAAAGAATGGTTTGGCGAGAATGGTACGCAACTATTCCTGTTCGCGCGCACACAGACCCGTAGTGCGGCCGATGCACAGGATGTCCTCCAGGATGCCATGCTCCGCCTGTGGAAATCCTATTCGTCCAAGAACAACGACAACTGGGAACCTCCGCCACTGCCCCTTGCCTATACCGTGTTGCGTCACGCGGCAATTGACCAGGCCAGGAAAAACACGCGACGCACGCGACGGGAGCAAAGTTCCGAGTATCTGGTCTCCGAGAATGATCCCGCCGGCGACTGGTTCGGAACGGCTAAACTGGAGGAAAAAGAGAGGGCAACGGCTTTGCAAAAGGCAATCAGCCAGCTCCCCGGCAATTTCCGTGATGTGCTGGTCCTTAAAATATGGGGAGAACTGACTTTTGCCGAAATTGCCGATGCCCTGGCAATCCCGGCAAACACAGCGGCCTCCCGCTATCGCTACGCGCTTGAAGCATTGCGGAAAACACTTAAACCAAATTCCCTCTGATTGACGCTTTAATAGAAAAATGGACCACGAAGCTGATAATTTTGAGTCCAGCCTGCGAGAATTCTCTCCCGCAAAGGTTCCTGATGCGCTGCAATCGAGGATTCTGGAAATTCTCGACAAAAACCCTGAAAAAGGACTACATCCTGCCACGGGCACGGAAAACATCCGCAAATTCCATTTCCTCAGCCCCTTCGCCACTGCCGCTGCCATCCTGATTGGCGCCGCCGGCGTTTTTTTTGCAGTGCTTAACAATATCGAAACCAATCCCGCCACCAAACCCGACGCGATGGCAATGGTTCCGGAAAAGGCTCCGTTTGTTCCTGTGCATGCAGAGAATATTTTTGAAGGTGTCCATGATGAGGGCTTGTTCCTCACCAGCGGCAAAGTTCCCGTACAGGGTGTCCGCTATCGGTTTTCAGACTCCTTTAAGTGGCGAAATCCGCAGGACGGCTCAGTCATCGAGATGACAATTCCAAGCGAACGCCTCTTCCTGCTCCCTGTCCAGACTGACTGACATTTTCCCATCACATCATTCACACATTAATTAAACCCGAGCTAACATAATGAAAATCCCAACTCTTCCCTGCTATCTTGCTGCCACAGGTATCATCTCCCTTTCTGGCGCCATTGCCGACAATGCAAAACCTGATCAGGCATCTGGTGAAGGGACATTACAGGGAGCGGCATGGCTGGGCGTGGCAACAGCACCTGTCGATGAGGTGGTGGCAGCGCAACTTGATCTTCCGGAAGGAATCGGAGCCGCAGTAAAACTGGTCATCCCCGACAGCCCTGCTGAAGCTGCCGGCATCAGTAAACACGACATCCTCTTCGAGCTTGAAGGAGAACCTGTAAAGTCTCCGGAACACCTTGGTGAACTCATCCGCGGGAAATCAAACGGCGACTCGGTGGAACTGGCTGTTATACAGCGCGGAGAAAAAAAATCTCTCACCCTCACGCTCGGCACGCGCCCGCCGCACCTCCAGCAGGAACCTGAGGCACACGCCAAGCCCTTTGGAGGACGGATCGACCTGGGAGACCTTGGAGGGCTCAAGTTCGAGATGCTCCCCTTCAGGGGAAACGGCGCAGGATTCGGAAATATTGAGAAACAGATGGAAAAAATGCGCAAGCAGATGGAAATGCACCTTGAGGGCATGTTTGAACTTGAAGAATTCGGAAATCTCCTCCCCGGAGCCGCGCGCATGATGGGATCAAGCAGCATGATGTTGAGCAATGATGAAGGCAGTATTGAGATCCGCAGCAAAGACGGTAAAACCGACCTCACCGCCAAGGATCCCGATGGCAAGATTATCTTTGAGGGTCCCGTGAATACCGACGAAGAACGGGCCAAGCTGCCGGAAAGGCTCCGCAACAAGCTTGAGGAGTTCAAGAAATCCAGTAATGGACTTAGCTTGAAAGGTTTTCGCCTCGGCATGCCGCAGTTGAAAATTCCCGATCTGAAGCCTCCTGGAAAAGATGCTCCTGTCCCTGCCGCCGAGAAAGACGGAAAGAAAATAAGGCTCTAGACCCCATACTTGATTACTCAGGAATTCCCGGGGTCTTCATAGAGATTGCCGGGATCAGCTTCAGCGAGCTCTACAAAGAATCCCGCAAGTTTTACGGTTAGCTCCCCGAGTAGGCGCTCGCCCTTCCCGGCAGTGGCAGCAGCAGGATTTCCCGATCCGGTATCATTGGTTGCCTTTAACCAATCACGTTGACTCCAGGCCCAGCCCTCACGCATGGCACTGATGCGCGAAGCGTTGGTGGATCCGTCACCCGCCTGATCAAGGGGCATTACAAGTTCAGGAGCCACATGCATCATCAGGCTTGTCTCGACTTCATCAGCATGATCACCTGGCTCATCAAAAATATCATGGAAGTCAATTGCACTGAACCAATCCACGGTGGACAGGAACACCTCGGGAAACTCCACCTGCAGTTCGCGCAGTTGTTGCCGGAAATTATTTCCTCCGTGGCCGTTAAGCACCGTCAGTTTCGCGATCCCCTGCTCCGCCAGTGAACCAATGACATCTGCCAGGACTGCTGACTGGGTTGAAGGGTTCATGTTGATGCAGAAAGGAATGTCGAGTTGCCCGGTGTTAACGCCGAAGGGCACACAGGGCAAAACTCCAACCTTTGCCCCGCGCTCCCAGGCAATCCCTGCCGCACCGGCCGCGATGGCATCCAGCTGGATATTGTCGGTGGCGTATGGCAGGTGATAATTGTGCGCCTCAGTGGCACCCCAGGGGAGCACTGCGAGTTCATACTCCCGGGAACGCAACTGTCCCCAGTTTGTTTCTGCAATCAAATATGGTCTCGGCTCGCTCATGAAATGACTATTGCCCCCGCTGCTTGAGAAATGCCAGCTTAACAGCACAGTTAAGCATCACCGGGTTGTTGCGCGATCAACAGATCTTTTTGCCGTTACCCGGCTGCCCTCAGGCGCATTTCTCAGTATCCTCATCCCCGACATCACCACTCTCAATAACGCGGAAGGCAAGTTTCCCCTCTTCAAGGAAACCACGAATACAGTCACCCGGGTTGAATTCCCCGCCAAGTAGCCTGAGGCTCAGTGGATCGAGGATGGAACGTTGAATTAATCGTTTCAACGGGCGGGCACCAAACATCGGGTCGTACCCCTCAACCCCAAGGAAATTAACCACACCGGATCCCAACTCAATGCTGATGCCCTGCCTCTGCAGGCGCCGGGAAACAATTCCAAGTTGAATTTCGACAATACTGGCAAGGTCAGCCTTGGAGAGTCGGTCAAAAATAACCTGCTCATCGACCCGGTTGAGGAATTCCGGGCGGAAATGTCGACGCAGGATAGACTGAATCTCAGCCTCACGCACAGCGGCATCCTCCTCGTCCAGTATCACGTCACTGCCAAGGTTACTGGTCATTATAATGACCGTGTTGCGGAAATTAACAGTCCTTCCCTGGCCATCGGTCACGCGACCATCATCGAGCACCTGCAAGAGTATATTGAAAACATCCGGATGGGCCTTCTCAATCTCATCGAACAATACCACCGAGTAGGGTTTGCGCCGCACCGCCTCACTGAGTTGTCCGCCCTCCCCGTAGCCAACATACCCCGGTGGCGCCCCGATCAGGCGGGCAACACTGTGCTTCTCCATGTACTCACTCATGTCAATGCGGGTCATCGCCCCTTCATCATCAAATAGAAACTCCGCCAATGCCCTGCTGAGTTCTGTCTTGCCCACGCCGGTGGGGCCAAGAAACAGGAATGAACCTGTCGGTCTCCCCTCATCCCCGAGCCCGGCACGTGCACGGCGGACGCAATTGGCAACAGCCTCAATGCCACGCTTCTGCCCCACAACACGTTCTCCGATGCGCATTTCCATGTTGACCAGCTTCTCCCTCTCGCCTTCCTGCAACCGGGCCACGGGAATCCCGGTCCACGCCGCGACCACCTGCGCGATGTCCTCCTCGGTGACCTCCTCCTTCAGCATCCGGCTACCCTCCCCCTGCAATTCAGCAAGCTTTTCAGAGTGTGCATTCAGCGCAGCCTCGGCATCAGGCAGCAGTCCATACTGAAGTTCACTGGCCCGCCCAAGGTTCCCCTCGCGCTGCAGGCGCTCTAGCATATTCCTGTATTCCTCGATCTGTCCCTGCAGTCTACGGGATTCCTCAATGACCTCTTTCTCTTTCTGCCACTGAACCTGCAGGATGTCACTCTGCTCGTTGAGTCCAGCGATCTCCGCTTCAACCCCCTTGAGTCTTTCCCTGCTGAGCGCATCCTTTTCCCTGACCAGCGCCTGACGCTCCATTTCCAGCTGTGTGACCGCACGTTGCAGGTGGTCAATTTCTTCAGGCATGGAATCAAGCTCAATCTTTAGGCGCGATGCCGCCTCATCAACCAGGTCAACTGCCTTGTCCGGCAGGAAACGCTCCGTGATATAGCGATCCGACAATGTTGCAGCCGCAACCAGCGCCGTGTCCAGTATCCTTACCCCGTGATGAACCTCATAGCGCTCCTTGATACCCCTGAGTATCGCCACGGTGTCCTCAATACCCGGCTCATCAACCCTTAATGGCTGAAAACGACGCTCAAGTGCGGCATCCTTCTCAATGTGATTACGATATTCCTCCAGGGTCGTGGCTCCAACCGCGCGCAGCTCACCGCGTGCTAATTGTGGCTTTAACAGGTTTGAGGCATCAACTGACCCTTCTCCCCCCCCGGCTCCAACAATGGTGTGTAGTTCATCAATGAACAGGATAACCTCACCCTGTGAACCGGTCACCTCCTTGAGGAATGCCTTGAGACGCTCCTCGAATTCCCCGCGGTATTTTGCCCCGGCCAGCATGCTGCCAAGATCCATGGCAATAAGGCGTTTGTCCTTCAGGCAATTCGGGACATCACCGCTGACGATGCGGCGGGCCAGCCCCTCGACAATTGCCGTCTTGCCGGTTCCAGGCTCCCCGATAAGCACCGGGTTGTTCTTGGTGCGCCTCGAGAGCACCTGCATGATTCTACGGATCTCGCCGTCACGCCCGATCACAGGATCAATCCTGCCGCTCTTTGCCAGGGCGGTAAGGTCATGCCCGTAACGTTCCAGTGCCTGGTATTTTCCCTCCGGGTCACGGTCTGTAACCTTCTGGCTGCCGCGAATCCCGCCCAGTGCACTCAGGATCTTCTCCCTGTCGAGGCCCGCCTCCGTAAAGATCCGCTTCACCGGTGAATCCACCTCTGCCAGTGCAAGCAATGCATGCTCCACGCTGACATATTCATCGCCGAGTTGAAGGCGCTGTCTGTCTGCTTCATCAAGCAAGCTGCCAAGCTCCTGGCCTGCCGCTGGGCTGGACATCCCGCCCTGCCTCCTGGGCAATTGATCCAAGAGCTTTTCGCTCTCTTCGGTGAACCGCTCCGCGCCCATTTTGAGTTTATCAAGCACTGAGCAGGCAACTCCGTCAGGTTGCTGCAGGAGGGCACAAAGCAGATGCAGTGCACCGATCTCCGGATGCCCTGCAGTACCGGCATGTTGATGCGCATCGGCAAGCGCATCCTGCATCTTAATTGTGAACTCTTTCATCTTCATATCCTCCTATATAGCGTCACCATAGCACATAAGTGTTCACTAAAAAAAGAAAATGATACTTACCTCTAAACAGTTCGTAAAAACACATGAAACCCGTTGTTTAAAAAGCGCTTAAAGCGCTCTTCAGATAGATTGCCACCCCGGTTTCCCGGCAAAAACCTCTTTGTAATAATCCGCATGCTCCAGGCGCGAAGCCGCCGCCTCATCAATGAGAATTTTCACCTCCTGGTGCATTTGCAGTGCACTGGCCGGAACCATCGCCGTAATCGGCCCTTCAACGGCACTTGCTAGCATTTCAGCCTTGGCTTCACCAAAGGCAAAAAGCAGGATCTGGCGACACTCCATGATCGTTGCAACCCCCATCGTGATGCAATGGCGTGGCACCTCCTCAATGCTGTCAAAAAACCGCGCGTTATCCTCACGGGTCTTGCCGGTAAGGGTCTTTACCCGGGTGCGGGAGCCCAGTGATGACCCGGGTTCATTAAAGCCAATGTGCCCGTCAGAGCCGAGCCCCAGGATTTGCAGGTCAATACCCCCGCAAGCCCGTATGGCCTCCTCGTAAGCGTTGCACTGCTCCCTGACATCAACAGCCAGGCCATCGGGAACGTGGGTCCGGCCGGCCACGATGTTAATATCCTTAAACAACTCCTGCTCCATGAAATAGCGGTATGAACAGGGATGATCCCCCGGCAAGCCGATGTATTCATCGAGGTTAAAACTGGTCACTCCCGAAAAATCGATCTCCCCACCTTGGTTCATTCGCACCAACTCCCTGTAAAGCGGCAGCGGAGTGCTGCCGGTGGCCAGGCCAAGCACCGGGTCAGCCTTGCTATCCAGCAACTTGCCGATAAGTCGCGCACCCATCGCCGCGCAATCCCCTGCGCTCGGTTGAATAATAACTTCCATCGGTTAAAGGGCTGTCATGAAAAAGTCAGCTGGAAAAATAACGCGCAAGATTTGAGCGCACCTCATCACCGAACTTATCGATATAATTCATCACGTAATCAGTTACATCAAGCGACTCGTCGTCAACCAGAGGAGTAAGGTCCATTGCAAAGGTGACCTGCTCGATCTTGTCGCGCGCTTTGGCATAAAAGAAAGTCGCGTTGGCGTAGCGACGCCCGACCGCTGCCCGGTCGTAACGCTTGCCGCCGGTAATTTGACTGTCGTATACTCCAACCAGGGCACTGGCCAGGTTCTCCCGCTGACTGACATCGAGCACCACCTTGTCCGCATCAGGCAGCCAGTCCAGGTCCCGCCACACCTCGCAGCCGTACACCAGCTTCGGGCGGCATTCCGGGGCAAGGGCATGCATAGCCCGCACCGCCCCCTGAAGAACTGCGATATGAGTTGAATGCTTGTCAGCCGGGTTATGCGTATAGACAACTTCCGGTCTGGCCGCCTGCAGAATTTGCAGCAGGTCATCCTTGAGGACTTCCGCACCGGGAGATTCCTTGATCGACGGGCTCGGCAGGCACAACTGGACCATCGCCCCGTACTTGCCCACCATGGCGGCCTGACGCTGTTCCTCCCTGCGAATGGCAACCATCTCAAGGTCGGTATATTTTGCATACGGGCCAACACGCGAACTGCCCGCCCCGTCAGTACAGGTCACTCCGGAGAACCATTGCCCCGACTCCCCGTAGCATGTGGCAATCCCGTGATAGGCCATGATCTCAAGGTCATCGGGATGTGCCCCGATCGCCAGGTGGGTGGTTCTTTCCAGTGCCTCCCTCATCGCCTTGCCGTCCGGGGTAAAGAAATCAACACCGGATTCAATGGTAGCCTCCTCGTGCCGGTTCAATAATTCCGAGATCATATTCCGAGCTCCTCTTTTACCATGATAAATTTTTCAACTGCAAGCTCAAGGTCGGCTCTCTCCAGGGCCGCCGATACCTGACACCGGATACGCGCCATCCCCTCCGGGACAACAGGGTAACTGAAGGCAATCACGTAAATCCCCTCCTCAAGCAAGCGTTCGGCCATGAGTGCCGCCAACCTGGCATCGCCAAGCATAACCGGAACAATCGGGTGCTCACCGGGCACCACATTAAATCCGGCCGCCTCAATCTCGGCCCGGAAATAACCGGTATTTTGCCACAACCGGCGACGCAATTCACCTGATTGGGCAACCAAATCGAGAGCCTTCACGGAAGCGGCCGCAATTGCAGGCGCAAGGGTATTGGAAAACAGGTAAGGCCGTGAACGTTGTCTGAGTAATTCAATGATCTCCCTGCGACCGCTTGTATAGCCGCCGCTGGCTCCGCCAAGCGCCTTGCCCAGGGTTCCTGTGATGATGTCAATGCGGCCGGCTACCCCGCAATGCTCGTGAGAGCCCCGCCCGTTCTCGCCGAGGAAACCCACCGCATGAGAATCATCAACCATCACAGTCGCGTCGTATTTGTCGGCAAGCTCACAAATGCCGGCAAGGTCCGCAATCGTCCCGTCCATGGAGAATACCCCGTCAGTGGCAATCATCACCTGCCGTGCACCCCCCTCGCGTGCCTCGGACAACTTATCATCGAGACTGACAAGGTCATTGTTCGCAAAACGATATCGTGCTGCCTTACACAACCTGATGCCATCGATGACGCTGGCATGATTGAGCTGATCACTGATTACTGCGTCCTCCTCTCCCAGCAGGGTTTCAAACAACCCGCCGTTGGCATCAAAGCACGAGCTGTAGAGGATGGTGTCCTCGGTGCCGAGAAAAGCTGAAATCTTCTCCTCGAGCTGCTTGTGGATCTCCTGGGTTCCGCAGATGAAGCGGACTGAAGCCATGCCGTAGCCCCACTTCTCAAGGGCCTGCTTTGCAGCAGTGATCATTTCCGGATGATTGGCAAGGCCGAGATAATTATTAGCGCAAAGGTTCAACACCCCTTCACCCCCCGGCACATTGATGCACCCCGACTGCGGGGTGGTGATTACCCTCTCGTTCTTGTACAGCCCGCTTTCCCTGATCAATTCAAGCGTATCGCCAACCCTCTCAAGAAATGATGTAGACACAGGATCATTGATAACCGGGAAGAACAAAATGCCAACGGGAATTCAATGCGAACAGGACATTATGAATGCTCAAGGAAACACTTTGATCCATTTCACTGCCACAATGATGCCGGAAAGCCGCATTTATGATTTTTCAGCCTGTAAAAATCCTGTTACCCCGGACAATTCGCAGGCAACTGGCTCAAAGACACCTGAAAATCAGGTGGCATGAGAACACTCTGCGTATAGTATCCCACCATTAAACAACCTGTTGCCTGACCAATCCATGCCCGCCCTCCCTGCCGCCAGCAACCCGCTCTCCAGGAGACGTTTTGTCCGTAACTCAGGCATTGCCGCCGGTGCCGCCTCAATCTCTTTCCCGCACATTGTCTCTGCCCAGGCCAACAAGAGCCCGCTGAAACTCGGGTTGATCGGTTGCGGCGGCCGTGGTCGTGGAGCTGCCAACCAGGCACTCACCGCCGACAAGGACGTCAGCCTGACCCGCGTCGCGGATGTCTTCGAGAAAAAAGCTGACGGGGCAATCAATGACCTGCGCAAACGTCACCCTGATCAGGTTGGAATGCCCCAGCGCCTGATTGGCTTCGATGCATACAAGAAAGTCATTGAAGGTTCTGATGTTGTCATCCTGACCACTCCTCCCGGCTTCCGCCCGATGATGCTGCGCGCGGCAATCGAGGCAGGCAAGCATGTCTTCTGCGAGAAGCCGGTTGCTGTTGATGCCCCCGGCATACGCTCGGTGCTTGAATCCGCACAAATGGCAAAGGAAAAGAACCTGTCCCTGGTCTGTGGTTTTTGCTGGCGTTACCAGAATGCCCGGCGGGCTTTCTTTGAAAAAATCCATGCCGGGGCAATCGGAGATGTTACCAACATGTTCGCCACCTACTACACGGGACCGGTCAAGCCAATGCCTGCAGCGGATCGTCGACCGGCTGGAGTCAGTGATGTCGCATGGCAGGTGCAGAACTGGTATAACTTCAGTTGGCTCTCCGGCGACAGCCTGGCGGAGCAGGCAGTTCATAGTGTCGACAAAATCGCGTGGGCAACCAGGGACATTGACCCAATCAGCGCAGTGGCGACCGGGGGGCGTCAAATCCCCGCCCAGGGAGGCAATATCTACGATCACTTCCACGTGGTTTATGAATACCCGAACAATGTCCGCTGCCACCTGGGCTCACGTCAGCAGAGTGGTTGTCATGGCGAGAACCACGACTACATCAACGGTACTGCCGGCACCGCGGTCATCAAGCGCGGGCAGTGCGTGATCCAGGGCAAAGAGAACTGGCGGGCCGGAGCAGAACTCAATAACGACATGTACCAGACCGAGCACGATGAATTTTTCGCCTCTATTCGTAAAGGTGAAGCCAAGAACGATGGCAAATGGATGGCTCACAGCACCATGCTCGCCATCATCGGCCGCATGGCGGCATATACCGGACAGCAGATCAAATGGCAGGATGCTATCAACTCCAAGCAGGATCTTGCGCCGGACAACCTTGCCTGGAACGATAAATTTGACCCCGGCGGGCTGCCACGGCCGGGCAAGACCAAGTTCATGTAGCCATGCAGGTGCCCACGGCACGAGCAGTCATGCTGCGAGCGATCTTCATACTGGTAATTACCGCATCCAGCAGCATCGCAGCGGTGGACTTTGCGGTTGAGGTCCAGCCGATCCTGGTAAACCACTGCCTGAAATGCCACCGCAAGGACTACAAAAAATCTGACTACAGGCTCGAAACCCGGACCGATGCACTCACTGAAGGCATCATTATACCCGGTGATCCCGGTAAAAGCCCGTTCATCGAGTTGCTCAACCTTGATGATGACGATGATGACGTGATGCCGCCTGCCAAGGAGGAACGGTTGACTACCGGGCAAAAAAAAAATCCTCGGGGACTGGGTGCAGCAGGGAGCCGTGTGGCCGGATGGGATCATCCTGAAAATGCCCGCCGCAGTCGATTTCAAGCGTGACATCAAGCCTATTCTCGACAAGCTCAGCGTCGAAGAACGTGACAAGCTCAAGCTGTGGATCAAGTCCGGGGGAGAATGGCCCTCCACGGGGAATGCACTGGAGCTCGCGCTGGTCGAGCGAATGCACGCAAAAATCCTCGCCGGCTCAAAGGAAAAGAATCCCGGGGAAATGAAGCACTACTCCTCCAAGGTGCCTGCCTCCGCGACTCCCTACCACATGATAGCGGTGCCGGGTGGCAGCTTCAGCATGGGATCACCTGGTTCCGAGGCAAAACGCAAGGCCCATGAAGGCCCCCAGCGTGTGGTGAAAATAGCACCGTTCTGGATTGGTAAATATGAAGTCAGCTGGAATCAGTACGAGGCGTTCATGATTGATGGCGGGCGACGAAAGAA
>JAYGGE010000069.1:0-1746 GCA_046581505.1 Verrucomicrobiales bacterium
TTAGTCATCAGTGCGGTTGTTCTTCCGGGGTAGATTGAAAATGATCAGGCCGACGTTGGATGCCAGAAACAAAATCACGTAAATGACCCGCCAGGTCATTCGAGTGGTTGGGTCGATGGGCTCAAAGGTGGCCATGAAGCCAAAGATGGAGAAACAGGCCAAAGCGCCGAGGGCCAGACTCAAGACTACGCGAAGCATTCGGTTCATTTGGATTTCTTGTCATTGGATAACAGCACCGTCATCGCTTTACCCATGGCTTCGCCAATGTTCATGTAGGTCTCGGCATTGCCACTGTAGTGGCCGCCTGAACTGCCCCCTTTGGAAAGCGGATGGCTGTAAACAGCAGCAACGTTACCCTTAAACTCCGGGTATTTGCCGGACTTGCCATCGACCGCAAGAATGGCATCAAGGATTTTCCCGCCACCGTCAGTGGCGCCCTTCTTGGTCTGGCCAAGGGAGGCGCAGACGAAATTTGCCTTGGGCGCATTGAAGTCCTTACGAAGCGTCTTGATGAGATGAACCAGGTTCTTCTCATACCGGCTGGAAAGTGCGGCACTGCGGCTGTCCCGGTCGCCCTGCCACCAGAAAAACCCGGCAACCTCATATTCCTTGGCTCCGGGATAATACTTGTCGAGTTCGGAAAGGACCTTCTTCGCCCGGGCAATATCGCCGTCATACTGCATACCGGCGTACCAGCCGATCTTTTTCGGCTCGGTGCCTTTCTGCCATTTCTCCGGTGTGCCCTTGTAGCCGGGATGCACCCAGGTGACGCCCTTGCTGTCGGTGAACTCGAAGCTTTCGCTCCCCGGAGGAAGAAGGTCCCAACCGAGGGCCCGGTTGCCAATGCAACTCTTGAGAATCATGACGGGCGCATCAGTGGCTTCCCCGACGTAATGCCCGATACCGATCTCCGGGCCGATGTTGCCCTTGATGGTCATCCACTCGTTATTAAAACCCCTCATGGCACCGGTGCCGCTACCCATGACGCGCACGTTGCGCACATCCTTGCGCTCAGTCCAGTTGCCGGCCTCATCCACGAGGTAAGGATACAGGTTCTTCTCCTTGATCGCATGTTCCAGTGTGCCGTCCTTATCGCCGGCAACCTTGCCGAAGTTAAGCATATTGGATTGCCCCAAGAGGATATAGACCTGAACAGGCTTGGTCATATCCGCCGATTTGCCATCCGGATCAGGTAAAGTTTTGTCCTTGGCCGAAACGGAAAGGGTTAAGGTCGCCATCAAGGTCGCGGCAGTAAGAGTTTGAGTGAGTTTTGTTTTAAGTTTCATGGTTTTAATGGATTGACGTGTTGGCAGTCCGGTATCCTACTGCCTTGTTTTTTTCCTAATAGCATACATGGCCTCGATCCCTTACATCTCACCTACAGGTGTATGCTGAACGCTACTTTACGATGTCCAGGGGTAAACCTAGGGAATCGCCTGAAACATCTGGTCAATGGTTAGCTTCTTGTCAACCATCTTGATTTGCAGATCAAAGAATCCGGCGTCTTTGGCTTTGTGCAGGAACCCGACCGAGATGGATTCACCCCGCCTGGAGAAGTTACTGGGCTTGTCCCAGCCCACCTGGTCGATTGTCTTTTTATTAACGGCGGGGCCAAGCTCGTATTTTCCATTCAATAACAAGCCGAGGATAGTTTCGCACTGTTCGGGGGTCATTCCATTTATGGATCCGACTTGGAACTCCTCCTTGCCCACCTTAAGAATCGTCTTTTTTCGCGTATAGGGTTTG
>JAYGGE010000128.1:0-3898 GCA_046581505.1 Verrucomicrobiales bacterium
CGTGGGATTCGGCCACAGCTTGGCAAGTGACCTGGCCGTCCATCACGTTGATCCCACTCTTCAGCTCGGGCTTGGCCTCACAGGCCCCCGTGAGACCGCGCTCCGCGATCAGCTCGACGTAGGGGAAAGTGACGTTGGCGAGGGCCTGAGTGGCGGTGCGGGCATAGGCCCCGGGCATGTTGGCCACGCAATAGTGGGTGACTCCCTCCTCCACGTAGACAGGGTCCCGGTGCGTGGTGGGGCGGCTGGTCTCCGCGCATCCCCCCTGGTCGATCGCGATGTCCACCAGGACGCTGCCGGGACGCATGCAGCGCAGCATTTCCCGGGTGATCAGTTTCGGGGCCTTGGCCCCGGGCACCAGGACCGCCCCGATGAGCAGGTCCACCCGCGGCAGCAGCTCCATGATGTGGGCGTGGTCGGAGTAGAGCGTGTGTGCGGTGTGCAGGGTGATGTCGAGGAAGCGCATCCTCTCCACGTCCACCTCCAGGATGGTGACGTCGGCCCCGAGCCCGGTGCCCATGCGGGCCGCATTGATGCCGGACACGCCCCCGCCCAGTACTACCACCTTGCCGGGCAGGACACCAGGGACCCCCCCCAGGAGGATACCGCTGCCGCCATGGTGCTTGGCGAGAAAGTATCCGCCCACCAGCATGGACATGCGTCCGGCGATTTCACTCATCGGCTCCAGCAGAGGCCGCCGCCCGTTCAAGTCGATGGTTTCAAATGCTATGGCGGTTGCCCCTGAGGCGATGAGTTCCAGGGTCAGCTCGCGGGCCGGGGCAAGGTGCAGGTAAGTGAACAGGACCTGCCCCCGTCGCAGCAGCGGGGTTTCCCCGGGCTGGGGTTCCTTCACCTTGACGATGAGATCCGCCTGCTCGAAGACCGCGGCGGGCGAATCGACCAGCTCCGCCCCTGCCTTGGCGTAATCCTCATCCAGGTAATAACTGCCGATACCGGCGCTTTTCTCCACCACCACCCGGTGGCCGTGCTGGATCAGCTGATAGGCCCCGGAGGGCAACAGCCCGACGCGGTGCTCACTGGCCTTGATTTCACGGGGGATGCCGATGATCATGATTTCTCTTTACCCCGGAACGACCAGGACTGGCAACCAATCAGTGCCTGCGATGCCGGAAATGCAGCCAGATTGCTGTCACTACGCCGGTCAGGCAGACCGTTGTTAACGGGATCAGTCCGCTCTTCAGGCTTTGCCCGATATAAGGCAGGAACAGGTCTGCCTGGTAACGTTTCGGCATGAAGGTGTGATACTTGTAGATTTCGTAGGAAAATACCCACCCGGCGTGAAGCCCGATGCCCAGCCAGAGGGAAGATGTGCGCAGTCTTGCCCATCCCAGCACCCATCCAACGGCAAAGAGTGTGGTGAATTCCGCCGCGATGAACACCGGGTTGCCGAAATGCATGAATATCTGCCCGATCATCCAGAATCCCGTAGTGAGGTTGACATCGGAATCACTGACCATGATTGACCCGGGCGGCTTGAGAAAATGAACCAGCGCAAAAAAGAAAGTGACAAACAGCAGGGCTGCCCAGGTCCGGGCACTGCGCAATACCGCGTCGAGCAGCAACCCGCGGAAGAGCCATTCCTCAAGCAGGCTCACGACCAGTGCGGTAGCCATAAACTTTCCGGCCATGCGAAGATCGAATCGCTGTTCGCTTTCGAATAGCCCGAAGACGAGATAAGCCCAACCAAGCATCAGCAACAGCCCGCCAGCGAGAACGAAACCCGCAAGGAAATGCGATTTCCAGGACGGATTTTTCTGCAAGGTGAGGGTTCCGCGCTTGAGTTTCAGCGAGCGCATCAGCGGGATGATGCAGATCAGTGCCGCCAGCAACATGGCCCGGTTAAAATAGCGGCTGAAGTCACTTTCCCTGAGGATCCTTGCGATATATCCGTCCAACAGCTGGGAATCGACCATGTTTTTGCCGATATTGTAGAGCACCGGCGCCAATGCTGCTCCAAGGATCAGGGTACAGCCCAGCCAGCTCAGCAGTTTAAGTGCGTCGGATTTGATATGGCGGGTCACGGCTTGTCGGGGTTACCGGTATTGAATACCGTCGGGCAGGGGAAATTCACGCCGAGAGGAAGCCCGATGACAAATGCTTTATGAGCCATTATTATATTGCTGTGAAAATCCACGATTGGCGGGTGCGCACTAAAACCGGCGAGAATCGACTCTGGCGTGCTACCAAGCATGGTGGCAAGTGGGCTTTCATGTCACGCCTGCAGCGTTCCGAGGAGGGATGGACGGAACATGAGAAGATCGGGCTGGAGGATCTGCAGAAGATGCGCGAAGTGCTCTTCAACAAATATCAGCGCCGTCGCCTGCCGTGGGATGACGTGGTTCAAATTGATGCCATGATTGAAGATGCAGAGGCAGCGGGAGGCGGGGAAGACACGGCCGGCAACATGGCCCAAGGTAACAACAGGCAATGAGTATCAGTACACGCAGGGGCGATGGGGGTGAGACTGAGCTTATGTTTGGTCGTCGGGTTGCCAAGAATCATCCGCGCGTGATTGCCGGCGGGGCAGTCGATGAACTCAATGCCGCGCTTGGCCTTGTGCGGACAGCGGACACGGAAAATTATTTACGCGAGTTTATAGCAGCGGTGCAGGAGGACCTTGTTGTTTTAATGGGGGAGCTTGCAACTTTACCGGAGGACCTTGCCAGGTATGAGGCTGGCGGATTCGAGCGGTTTTGCGCCGGCCGCGTTGATAAGCTTGATGCCCGGGGCGCGTCTATTGAGGGGCAGGGAGTGACTTTTCAAGGCTGGGTTTTCCCCGGGGCGGCATCAGACCCGCTTGCCGCGCATCTGGACTATGCGCGTACTGTTTGTCGCCGCGCTGAACGGGATGCGGTAATGCTTGGAGATGACATCAGCGAGGCGGTTCTGGTTTATCTCAATCGTCTTTCTGATGTCCTGTGGCTTACCGCACGCCAGCGTGAACAGGATCCATAGCCATTGTGTCAGCCGTTTTCCCTTAAATACAGCACTCTTCCCTTGTAGTCGATTACTGCCTCGAGATCCTCAAGCAGGTCCAATCCTATGATGCCGTCAAATTTTGCGGATTTCCCGTGTCCGGAAACAATTCCGGAAAGGTCGAATACCGCGAGGGTTACATCCTTCTTTTTAATGCTTCCAACTGTGATCAAGGGCAGGAATGTCACGCCAATCGGACCGGCTGGACCACCGATTCCCCCGGCGAATCCCGCATTTTCCTGGATGTTCAGTTTAAGGGCCCTGGCCCTGGCGCGATCAATTACCGAGCTTTGCGCACCGGTATCCAGAAGGAAGCTGAGTTGCTGACCTGCAATGGTGATTTCCAGCAGGGACTGGTTGTGCTGCAACTTGAGAGGCACGCCCTTAAAACCGCGGGCAGAAAACAGTTCTTTCAAGTCGACTGATTGCAGCCGCGCTTTTTGTTCCCCGGCAGGATGCCAGCTGTCGATTAATTCCTGGTCCTGTTGGGACAGGGTATCGGTTGCCACCCGGTAGGTGATGCCATTGCTCATTCGCAGGTGAACAGTGCCGCTTTTCTTGTCGACAATTTTTGCGCGGATTGTTTTCCCGGCCTTGTTGGTAAAGGTGCGGTATCCGGTTTTTTCCCCGGATTGCTGTGCTGTTGCGGGATTGGCGGTGCAGAGCATCAGGCCACAGCCAAGAAGGGTCATTACGGCAAGTGTTCTGGAGCGGCATCTGCACATGGTGGAGAGCCTACCACAATCTTCACGATCTGCCCGGATCACTGTATTTGTAAGTTTTCATGGCATGAGGATGATCCGGCAGCCGGTAAATGATTCCGGTCCCGTTCTTTTGTGGCATCAGGAATCCCGCTGCTGTATTGGATTGCCTTGCACGGACATTTCAGGATTGGCACCGT